>NZ_JBLIYU010000014.1:0-136067 GCF_057480815.1 Pseudomonas sp. P106(2024)
GGGATGCGAGCCCAATAGACGCCGGATAGATTGAAGCAAGCCATCCATTCCATCTGATGAACAGTATTGCAAAAAATGGGGTGACCATAGATTGGTCTTGGCCAAAGTAACCAAAGCCGTTGCGCTCCATTCATCCGGCCCTGCGCTTCGCTCCGGGTTCCCTCACTCCGGCCTTGCTCCCGGGAGGGCCGCGCTGCAGGGCCCATCCTGGGCCCCCAGCGCTTGACGGGCATCCATGGCCGTCACCTCCCTCCGCAAGACCTCCGTTCGGCCTCCTGAAGTCGCGAAGTTACGGGCGGCGCCTGGGTTGGCGCAGCTGTCGCTAGTTGCAGCTTAATTAATCTTTCGATCGCATCGCGGGGCAAGCCCGCTCCCACCCAACAGTCGACGTTATATATAATCCTGTAGGAGCGGGCTCGCCCCGCGGAAGGGCTGGAATAGCCAATGCATAATGAACTGTAAAACAACTAACTTCGCATTTCTTGCTCTTGCTCTTGCTCTTGCTCTTGCTCTTGCTCTTGCTCTTGCTCTTGCTCTTGCTTCTAAGCGCGCGATAGTCCAGGCGCCGCCAATTGCGACTTCAGGAGGCCGAGCGGAGTTCTTGCGGAGGGAGGTGACGGCCATGGATGGCCGTCAAGCGCTGCGCCCCAGGATGGGGCGTTCAGCGCGGTCCTCCCGGGAGCAAGAACGGAGCGAGGGAACCCCGAAGCGAAGCGTAGGGGCCGGATGAACGGAGCGGAACGGTTTTGCCTACTTTTGCCAAGACAAAAGTAGGCCGCCGTAAGGGCGGAAAGGTGACTAAATGTCGTTATCTTCTACGAATGCGCATAAAAAAATCAAAACAATCACCCCGAACCCGAACCCGAACCCGAACCCGAACCCGAACTACCCCCGAAAAGCCCGAACAAAAACCCCAACAGCCTCCCGCACATGCGCCTCAGCCTCATCCCCACTCAGCGCCTGCGCGCACCCCAGCAACAACCGATAATCCGGCGCCCCCTTCACCAGGCAGAAGAAATGCTCCGCCGCCCGCAACGGGTTGTCGATCCGCAGCAACCCCTGCTGGTCGACACAGTGCAGCAGCGCCGCCATCCCGGCCATCACCCGCTTCGGCCCCGCCTCATAGAAATACTGCCCAAACCCCGGATCCTGGCTGCCGAGGGCAAAGATCAGGCGACTCAGCTTGACCGCCTCGTCACTGCTGATGAGCGCCTGGAACCCCCGGGCAATGTTCAGCAGCACATCCTCCACCGCCACCCCTTCCGGATACTCGAACATCAAGTCAGGCAACTGGTTCTGGCAGGTGGCCATGACCGCCGCGCCGAACAGCGTCTGCTTGTCGGTGAAATGGCTGTAGACGGTGAGTTTGGAAACACCTGCCGCCGCCGCGACCGCATCCATGCTGGTGTTGGCATAGCCAAGGCTGAGGAACAGGTGCTTGGCGGCTTCGAGAATGGCCTCGCGCTTGGCCAGGTCCTTGGGCCGGCCTGGGCCGATGGGTGCGTCGTTGGACATGAGGGACCGCATTCAATGTGAAAGAGGCACATCTTACCGGGTCGAGAAGGTGTCGGCTGCAGCATCCGTCGCAACACTATTATGGATTTTCTCTAACGCGCCCGCTTCCCCGGCCAGGTTCGCTGACTTAATATACTCGCCAGTATAAATATTCGATGCGCCCTCTGCCAAAGGTCATTCATCATGTTGCGTCGTGCGTTGTCCCTCGCTCTGCCGGCAGCCGCCGTGCTTCTGCTCTCCGCTTGCGGCCAGGAGGCCGCTTCACCTGTCGCGCCGCGCCCGGCGCTGGTGGTCCAGCCGCACCCCGCGCAGGCCTCGGCCGACAGCTATCCAGGCGAGGTGCGCGCGCGCTTTGAACCCGAACTGGCGTTTCGCATTGGCGGCAAGGTCAGCAAGCGCTTGGTGGAAGAGGGGCAGCGGGTCAAGGCCGAGCAGCCGCTGGCCGAACTCGATCCCCAGGACGTGCGCCTGCAACTGGAGGCCAACCGCGCCCAGCTGGCGGCGGCCGAGGCCAACCTGGCGCTGGTGCGCGCCGAGCGCGACCGCTACCAGAAGCTACTGGGCCGGCAGATGGTCAGCCGCTCCCAGTTCGACAACGCCGAGAACCTCTACCGTGCCGGCCAGGCGCGGCTGAAGCAGGCCAAGGCCGAGTTCGAAGTGGCCGGCAACCAGGCCGAGTACGCGGTGCTGCGCGCGCCCCAGGCCGGGGTGATTGCCAAGCGCCAGGTCGAGGTGGGCCAGGTAGTGGCCGCCGGGCAGACCGTGTTCACCCTCGCCGCCGACGGTGAGCGCGAAGTGGCCATCGGCTTGCCCGAGCAGCAGTTCGCCCGCTTTGCCGTCGGCCAGGCGGTGAGCGTGGAACTGTGGTCGCATCCTGACCGGCGTTTCGAGGGACTGATTCGCGAGCTCTCTCCGGCGGCGGACCCACGTTCGCGGACCTTTGCCGCACGCATCGCCTTCACCTCCAATGCCACGCCGGCCGAGCTCGGCCAGAGCGCCCGGGTGTTCATCGATCATGCCGAACGCTCGCCACTGGCGGTGCCGCTCTCGGCGGTGACCGCAGAGGCCGGACAGGCCTATGTCTGGCGGGTCGGCAAGGATAATCGCCTGGAGCGTGCGCAGGTGCGCCTGGGCGCCTATGGCGCCGACAGCGTGCCGGTGCTCGAAGGACTGCAGCCCGGCGACTGGGTGGTCGCCGCGGGCGGTCATGTTCTGCGCGAAGGGCAACAGGTGCGGCCTGTGGACCGCAGCAATCGTGAAGTGAACCTGGCGGCCAAGGAGTAAGTCCCGATGGGTTTCAACCTTTCCGCCTGGGCGCTGCGCAATCGCCAGATCGTGTTGTTCCTGATGATCCTGCTGGCGGCGATCGGCGCCATGTCTTACACCAAGCTGGGGCAGAGCGAAGATCCACCCTTCACCTTCAAGGCCATGGTCATCCGCACCCTGTGGCCCGGGGCGACCGCCGAGGAAGTGTCGCGCCAGGTCACCGAGCGCATCGAGAAGAAGCTGATGGAGACCGGCGAGTACGAGCGGATCGTCTCGTTCTCGCGGCCCGGTGAGTCCCAGGTCACCTTCATGGCCCGTGACTCGATGCATTCCGCGGATATTCCCGAGCTGTGGTACCAGATCCGCAAGAAAGTCGCGGACATCAAGCACACCCTGCCGCCCGAGGCGCAGGGGCCGTTCTTCAACGACGAGTTCGGCACCACCTTCGGCAACATCTATGCCCTGACCGGCGCCGGCTTCGACTATGCCGTGCTCAAGGACTACGCCGACCGTATCCAGATCCAATTGCAGCGGGTCAAGGACGTGGGCAAGGTCGAGTTGATCGGCCTGCAGGACGAGAAGGTCTGGATCGAACTGTCCAACGTCAAGCTGGCCACCCTGGGCGTGCCGTTGGCCGCCGTGCAGCAGGCGCTGCGCGAGCAGAACGCGGTAAGTACAGCGGGCTTCTTCGAAACCGCAAGCGAGCGCCTGCAACTGCGGGTCAGCGGGCGCTTCGACAGCGTCGAGCAGATTCGCCAGTTCCCCATCCGCGTCGGTGACCGCACCTTCCGCATCAGCGATGTCGCCGACGTGCAGCGCGGTTTCAACGACCCACCCGCGCCGCGCATGCGCTTCATGGGCGAGGATGCCATCGGCCTGGCGGTGTCGATGAAGAACGGCGGTGACATCCTGGTGCTCGGCAAGGCCCTGGAAGCCGAGTTCGCCCGCCTGGCGCAGAGCCTGCCGGCGGGCATGGAGCTGCGCAAGGTGTCCGACCAGCCGGCGGCGGTGAAGGCCGGGGTCGGCGAGTTCGTGCAGGTGCTGATCGAGGCACTGGCGATTGTCCTGCTGGTGAGCTTCTTCTCCCTGGGCCTGCGTACCGGCCTGGTAGTGGCGCTGGCGATCCCACTGGTACTGGCCATGACTTTCGCCGCCATGCACTACTTTGGCATCGGCCTGCACAAGATCTCGCTGGGGGCGCTGGTACTGGCCCTGGGGCTGCTGGTGGACGACGCGATCATCGCGGTGGAGATGATGGCGATCAAGATGGAGCAGGGCTACGACCGGCTCAAGGCGGCGAGCTACGCCTGGACCAGTACCGCGTTCCCGATGCTCACCGGCACCCTGATCACCGCCGCCGGTTTCCTGCCGATCGCCACGGCGGCTTCGAGCACGGGGGAGTACACCCGCTCGATCTTCCAGGTGGTGACCATTGCCCTGCTGACCTCCTGGGTCGCCGCGGTGGTGTTCGTGCCTTACCTGGGCGAGCGCCTGTTGCCGGACCTGGCCAAGCTTCACGCGGCCCGCCATGGCGCCGACGGGCATGCCCCCGACCCCTATGCCACGCCGTTCTACCAGCGCGTCAGGCGGGTGGTGGAGTGGTGCGTGCGGCGGCGCAAGACGGTGATCGTGCTGACCATCGCCGCGTTCGTCGGCAGCATCCTGCTGTTCCGTTTTGTGCCGCAGCAATTCTTCCCGGCCTCCGGCCGGCCGGAGCTGATGGTCGACCTGAAACTGGCCGAAGGCGCTTCGCTGAACAACACCGCCGAACGGGTCAAGCAGCTGGAGGCGCTGCTCAAGCAGCAGGACGGCATCGCCAACTATGTCGCCTACGTCGGCACTGGCTCGCCGCGCTTCTACCTGCCGCTGGACCAGCAACTGCCGGCGGCGAGCTTTGCCCAGTTCGTGGTGTTGGCCAAGTCGCTGGAGGACCGTGAGCGTCTGCGCAGCTGGCTGATCGGCACCCTCGAGCAGCAGTTCCCGGACCTGCGCTCGCGGGTCACGCGCCTGGAGAACGGCCCGCCCGTGGGCTATCCGGTGCAGTTCCGCGTCACCGGCGAGCACATCGAGAAGGTCCGCGCCCTGGCTCGCGAGGTGGCGGCCAAGGTGCGCGAGAACCCCCATGTGGTCAACGTGCACCTGGACTGGGAAGAGCCGAGCAAGGCGGTGTACCTGGATATCGACCAGGACCGTGCCCGGGCGCTGGGAGTGAGCACCGCGCACCTGTCGAGCTTCCTGCAGAGCTCGCTGACTGGCAGCAACGTCAGCCAGTACCGCGAGGACAACGAGCTGATCGAGATCCTCCTGCGCGGCACCCCGGAGGAGCGGCGCGAGTTGGGTAACCTGGGCAGCCTGGCGGTACCCACCGACAACGGCCAGAGCGTGGCCCTGTCGCAGGTGGCGACCTTGGAATACGGCTTCGAGGAAGGCATCATCTGGCACCGTAACCGCTTGCCCACTGTCACCGTGCGCGCCGATATCTACGACAAGGAGCAGCCGGCGACCCTGGTCAAGCAGATCCAGCCGACCCTGGCCCAGATCAAGGACGAGTTGCCCGATGGCTACCTGCTGGAAGTGGGCGGCACAGTGGAGGACTCCGAGCGTGGCCAGCGCTCGGTGAACGCCGGCATGCCCTTGTTCATCGTGGTGGTGCTGAGCCTGCTGATGATCCAGCTGCGCAGTTTCTCGCGGATGTTCATGGTGTTCCTCACCGCGCCCCTGGGGCTGATCGGCGTGACCCTGTTCCTGCTGGTGTTCCGCCAGCCGTTCGGCTTCGTCGCCATGCTCGGGACCATCGCCCTGGCGGGGATGATCATGCGTAACTCGGTGATCCTGGTAGACCAGATCGAACAGGATATCGCCGCCGGGATGGCGCGTTGGCAGGCGATCATCGAGGCCACGGTGCGGCGCTTCCGGCCGATCGTGCTGACCGCGCTGGCGGCGGTGCTGGCGATGATTCCGCTGTCGAGGAGCGTGTTCTACGGGCCGATGGCGGTGGCGATCATGGGTGGGTTGATCGTCGCCACGGTGTTGACCCTGTTGTTCCTGCCGGCGTTGTATGCGGCGTGGTTCAGGGTCAGGAAGGACTGACAACATCGCGGGTCAAGCCCGCTCCCACGGTGGGAGCGGGCTTGAGCCGCGATCGGAACCGACGCCTCAGAGTGCGCCGAACACCTTCTTGGCCAGGCTGGTCGCGGCACCGGCCGGGTTCTGGCGAATGCTCTCTTCCTGCTTGGCGATCATCTCGAACAGACCGTCCAGCGCCTTCTCGGTCACGTAGTTCTCGATGTTGGCGCTCTTGGCGTCGACCACGCCCAGGCCTGCGGCCTGCCCGGCGAAGTTGTTGTACTGCTGGGCCAGGCCGACCTTGTCGGTGGCCTGCTTGACGATCGGCAGGAACTTGGCGCGGATCTGCTCGCGGCTGCTCTTGTTCAGGTACTGGGTGGCCGAGTCCTGGCCGCCGCTGAGGATGCCTTTGGCATCGGTCACGGTCATCTTCTTCACCGCGTCCACCAGGATCGCCTGGGCTTGCGGCACAGCGGCCTCGGCGGCCTTGTTCATGCTGGTCTCCAGGGCTTCGACCTGTTCACCCTTGCCGAACATCTTCATGGCCTTGGCGGCCTTGCCGAGGTTGCCCGGCAGCTCGATGCGCACGTCGGGGTTGTTGCTGAAACCGCCGGGGGTGCTCAATTGCTTGACGGCGATCTGCGCGCCTTGGGTGAGGGCGTCCTTCAGGCCGCCGGAGGCGTCGCTCTGGGACAGGTCGCCCAGCGACAGGGCCAGGGCGCTGGCCGACAGCAGCAGGCCGGCGCACAGGGTGGTGAAGCGCAAGGAGGAGCGAATCATGGGGATTTCCTTATGGGCAGAATGGAGCAGGTTCAGCGTATCGGGTAGACCGGGATCGGGCCAGTTCACTCAACCGCCACAGGTTCCGGTGTTTCATCGCGGTGCAAGGCTACCTGGCGGATCGACAGGCGCAGCTCCGCCGACAGTACCCGCTTGGCCACGCCTTCGGCCAGCTCGGCGAGCTTGTCGTGGTAGCCCAGCTTGCCATCGGTGTCCGGCTGCAGCACGCCTTCGCGCACCAGGGTCTGGATGAAGTGGCGGAACAGGGTCTTGTCGAAGAACTCCGGGGCGTTCAGGCCATGCAGGATCGACAGGCGCTGGGCCATCATCACACACAGCTCCTCCAGCTCCTCGGCACTCAGCGTGTGCTGGCCGCTGTTGAGCAGCAACGAGGTTGCCATGTAGAAGCGCTGCAGGGTCTGGGTGATGGTGCGCGCCAGCAGCGTCAGCAGGACGAACTGCCGCGAGCTGGGGGCCGGGCGCATGTAGATGTCCTGCTCCCGGCGTAGCAGCCCCTGCTCGACCAGCGCTGTCAGCCATTGGTCGATCACCTCGTCCAGTTGCTCGGGCGTCCAGCGCAGGAACAGCTCGGCCTGCAGGTACGGATACAACGCTCGCACGTACTGGCCCAGCAGGTCGCGGCTCATGCGCGAGCTGCTGAGGAAGAAGCTCGCCAGCAGCCCCGGCAGGGCGAAGATGTGCAGCACGTTATTGCGGTAGTAGGTCATCAGCACCGCGTTGGCTTCGTCCAGGTAGAGGATGCGACCCAGCGCATCCTTCTGCTCGGCCAGCAGGTCCATGCCCAGCACATGGTCGATCAGCGCCTTGCCGTCGCCATCGGGCAGGGTGGTGTGTGGCGAGTAGGGCACCTGGCGCAGCAGGGTCAGGTACAGGTCGAGCACGCGGGTCAGGGCGCGCTCGTCCAGGGCCAGGCGGCTGGTCGACAACAGGGCCAGAGCCACCAGGTTGACCGGGTTGATCGCCGCGGCTTCGTTCAGGTGACGGGCGACGGTCTCACCCAGGCGGGTGGTGGTGTCGTTGAGCCAGGCCGGGCGGAACTGCGGGCCGAGCGGCTGATCGCGCCAGCCGGGCTGCTGTTCGTCGAGGAAGCTATTGAGGCGGATCGGCTCGCCGAAGTTGACGTAGACCTGGCCGAAGCGCTGCTTGAGCGCGCCGATGACCTTGAAGATGTCGAAGATCGATTCTTTCTTCTTGCTGGCGCCGCGCAGTTCGCCCAGGTAGGTGCGGCCTTCGAGCACCCGCTCGTAGCCGATGTACACCGGGACGAAGACGATCGGCGTGCGCGAGGAGCGCAGGAAGCTGCGCAGGGTGATCGCCAGCATGCCGGTGCGCGGCTGCAGCATGCGCCCGGTGCGCGAACGGCCGCCCTCGACGAAGTACTCCACCGGGAAACCCTTGGTGAACAGGGTGTGCAGGTACTCGTTGAACACCGCGGTGTACAGCGGGTTGCCCTTGAACGTGCGGCGCATGAAGAAGGCGCCGCCGCGGCGCAGCAGGCCGCCGATCACCGGCATGTTGAGGTTGATGCCGGCGGCGATGTGCGGCGGCGTCAGGCCATTGCGGAACAGCAGGTAGGACAGCAGCAGGTAGTCGATGTGGCTGCGGTGGCAGGGCACGTAGATCACCTCGTGACCGGGGGCGATGCCCTGCACCTGCTCAATGTGGTTGACCTTGATGCCGTCGTAGATCTTGTTCCAGAACCAGCTGAGCACCACTTCGAGGAAGCGGATGGCGGTGTAGGTGTAGTCCGAGGCGATCTCGTTGCCGTAGTGCAGCGCCTTGGCCTCGGCCTTGGCGTAGGGGATCTTCTCGCGGTCGGCCTCGTCGCTGATGGCCTGGCGCACCAGCGGGTCGTGCACCAGGCCCTTGACCAGGTTGCGTCGGTGCGAGATGTCGGGGCCGATCACCGCGGTCTTCAGGTTGCGGAAATGCACGCGCATCATGCGCTGGGCCATGCGCACGGTGCGCTCGTGGCCCTTGTTGTGCTGCACCAGTTCGCGCAGGTGGATCGGCGCGGAGAACTGCACCCGGGTCTTGCGCCCCAGGATCAGCACGCTGAGCAGGCGGCGCAGGCGGCCGGTGACGGCCCAGCTGTCGGCGAACAGCAGCTTCCACGGACTCGACTCGCTGGCGGGGGTCTGGCCCCAGAACACGCTGACCGGAATGATTTGCGCGTCTTCCTCGGCGTGCTGGCTGATCGCCGCAACCAGGCGCTCCAGCGTCGGTGGCGCGCCGCGTTTGTCCTGGCGGCCGAGCCAGTCAGGCTCGGGGGTCAGGTAGAAGAACGCCGCAGGCTCCTGCAATGGGCCGACAGCCACCGGCAGCACTGGGCGTGGCAGCCCCGCCTTGGTGCACTCGTGGTCGATCACGGCCAGGTCGGTGAGCGACGGCGAGGAGAGGGCGTAGAACACCGGTCGGCTACGGTCGAGCTTGAGCGTCAGCGAGGATTGGTTGATGGTTTCGGAGCGCACCCACAGGTAGAGAACGCGACGCAGGGCGCCGAAGATGAGGCGGCGCAGGGGAGAACGGGTCATGGGGTGGGGCCCTGGGTGAAAGTTTTCGTGTTTTACAGCCCGTTAGTCTGCCGTATCTGCGTAAGTTCAGCAAAATTCGGCCAAAAATGACCCTGTCATGAATTTTTTTTGTTCCCTGTCATATACTCGGCCTGCCGCTTGCAGGATATTTGTGCAAGCTGCGTCGGCGCGGATGGTGAACCCGCGCCAGCAAGGCGATCTTCAAAATAAAAATCCGGAGTAGTTCAGATGTCGTCTCGTGAGACTGGGAATGTGAAGTGGTTCAACGATGCCAAGGGTTATGGCTTCATTCAGCGCGAAGGTGGTGCGGACGTGTTCGTCCACTATCGGGCTATCCGCGGTGAGGGGCATCGCACCCTGGTCGAAGGGCAGCAGGTCGAGTACGCCCTCGTGCAAGGCCAGAAAGGCCTGCAGGCCGAGGACGTGGTAGGGCTCTGAGCCTCGAGGCTTAACGCTCAAGCTGCAAGTTGACCGTGGAACTTGCAGCCTGATGCGAACGCCTTCAGTGAGTGCGCCAGGTGATTTCCTGTTCACCGTCGGCGCTGATGCGGATCCAACGGTCTGCATCTTCTTCCCCGTCTTCCTCCGTCCAGCTGCCTGGCGCGCAACGCACTTCGACGTTGAGCGCGGCGAATGCCGCCCGGGCGCAGGCGATGTCGTCGGCCCACGGGGTCTGGTCGCTTTCCAGGTACAGGCTGTTCCATTTTCCCACAGCCTTCGGTAACCAAGTGACCGGAATGTTACCGGCCGTGCACTTGAAGGTCTGGCCCTTCTGCTTCCATTCGCTGCACGGCCCCAGGGCCTGGGTGAGCCAGTCGGCGATCTGCTTGTGGTCGACGTCGTCGTCCTTGAGGTAGATCTCGATATCGGGTTGACGCATGGGGGGCTCCAGTGTGCTCAGTCTTGGCGCACGAAATAGTCATAACGCATGGAAACGGTGACCTCGAAGGGTTCGGGCTGGTCGATCACCCGCGCGCGCTTCTCGGCGCTGGCGCGCCAGCCGTGCGGGGTCATGGCCAGCAGGTCGGCGCGGGCCTTGGCGTCGGCCAGGGTCAGGCGGAACTCGAGAATCTCGCCGTGGGCGTGGGCCATGCCTTCGGGGACCAGGGCCAGGTGCTTGTCGTCGGCGTAAGGGCGCACTTCATCGTAGAGCACCTCGCGCAGTTCCATCAGGTGGCCGCTGGTTGGGCCGACCCGCATCAGGCCGCCGCCGGGTGCCAGCAGGCGCTTGGCCTCCTGCCAGTCGAGCGGGCTGAACACGCTGGCGATGAAACCGCAGCTGGCATCGGCCATGGGCACGCGGGCCATGCTGGCGACCATCCAGGTCACCTCGGGGGCGCGGCGGCAGGCGCGCTTGACCGCCTCGCGGGAGATATCCAGGGCGTAGCCGTCGGCCGCCGGCAGGGCCTGGGCGATTTGCGCGGTGTAGTAGCCTTCGCCGCAGCCGATGTCCAGCCAGGCCTGTGGCTGGCGCTCAGCGGCCAGTTGCGCCAGGCGCCGGGCCACCGGCGCATAGTGGCCGGCGTCGAGGAAATCGCGGCGGGCTTCGACCATGGCCTGGTTATCGCCCGGATCGCGGCTGTTCTTGTGCTGCACCGGCAGCAGGTTCAGGTAGCCCTGGCGGGCGCGGTCGAAACGGTGGCCGGCGGGGCAGGCCACGCCATTGTCGAGTCGCGCCAAGGGGGCCTGGCAGAGTGGGCAGGCGAGCATCAGGCGAGCAACCGCACCAGGGTCTGGTAGTAGATTTCGGTCAGCAGGTCGAGGTCGCTGGCCAGGATGCGTTCGTCCACCTGGTGGATGGTGGCGTTGACCGGACCGAGCTCGACCACCTGGGTGCCCATGGTGGCGATGAAGCGGCCGTCGGACGTGCCGCCGCTGGTCGACGGACGGGTCTCGCGACCGGTGACCGCCTTGATGCTCGACGACACCGCATCGAGCAGATCGCCCGGCTCTGTGAGGAACGGCAGGCCCGACAGCGCCCAGTCGATGCTCCATTCCAGCTGATGCCTGTCGAGGATCGCCGCGACGCGCTGCTGCAGGCCCTCGACCGTCGATTCTGTGGAGAAGCGGAAGTTGAACAGCGCGGTCAGCTCGCCCGGGACCACGTTGGTGGCGCCGGTGCCGGAGTTGAGGTTGGAGATCTGGAAGCTGGTCGGCGGGAAGAACGCGTTGCCTTCGTCCCAGTGCTCGGCGGCAAGTTCCGCCAGGGCCGGCGCGGCCAGGTGGATCGGGTTGCGCGCCAGATGCGGATAGGCCACGTGGCCTTGCTTGCCGCGCACGGTCAGCTTGGCGCCAAGCGAGCCGCGACGGCCGTTCTTGACCACGTCACCGAGCAGGGTGGTGCTGGACGGCTCGCCGACGATGCACCAGTCCAGGCGTTCGTTGCGTGCCTTGAGGCGCTCGACCACGGCCTTGGTGCCATGGTGGGCCGGGCCTTCCTCGTCGCTGGTGATCAGGAAGGCGACCTTGCCGCGATGGTTCGGGTAGTCGTGCACGAAGCGCTCGCTGGCCACCACCATGGATGCCAGGCTGCCCTTCATGTCGGCGGCGCCACGGCCGCAGAGCATGCCGTCGGCATCGATCAGCGCCTCGAACGGCTCATGCTGCCACTGCTGCACCGGGCCGGTGGGGACCACGTCGGTGTGGCCGGCGAAGCACAGCACCGGGCCATCCTGGGTGCCATGGGTGGCCCAGAAATTGTCGACGTCCTCGATACGCATTGGCTCGAGCTGGAAGCCGACGGCGCCCAGGCGGTTCATCATCTGGGTCTGGCAGTCGGCATCGACCGGGGTGACCGAGGGGCGACGGATCAGGTCGCAGGCCAGTTGCAGGGTAGGCGAGAGCTCGGCTGGGGCCGTCATTGAGGGACTCCGGGGCATGGCAAGGCGGGAAACTGAGGGGCGTTATCTTATATCAAACTGACGGGCCGATGGGGCCGCTGTGCGGCCCTTTCGCGACACAAGGCCGCTCCCATAGGAGTTGCACAGGCCTTCTGGGCTGCGGTGATCCTGTGGGAGCGGCCTTGTGTCGCGAAAGGGGCGCAACGCGCCCCCGGCGATCTCAAGCCTGTTGTGGCTCTGCAACCTTTTCGGAGGGCTTGGGCAACGACGACAGCAACGCCATCACCAGCGCCGCCAGGTATGGCAACGACTGCACCAGCAGCATCGCTACCCAGAAGCGCATGTCCGAACTCGGCAGCCCCTGTACCAGGTAGATCCCCAGTGCAGCACCCCACAGCAACAACATGATGAACAGTTCTTCGCGGGCCTCGGAGATCGCCACCAGCACACCGTGGCTGTCGGCATTCTTTGGCGTGCGGAAGAACGGCATGCTGCTGGTGAAGAACCCGTACAGCACCGCCTTGGCGATGGTGTGCGACAGCGCCAGCCCCGCCAGCGCGGCGGCGAAGGCATCCTTCAGGTTGACGCCCACCGCGCGGCGGTAGAGGAAGACGATCTTGCCGACCTTGAAGAAGAACAGCGCCAGCGGCGGAATGGCGAACATCATCAGCGGCGGGTCGACCCGGTGCGGCACGATGATCATCGCCGCCGACCACAGCAGCGCGCCGACGGTGAAGAAAATGTTCATGCCATCGGCAATCCAAGGCAGCCAGCCGGCCAGGAAGTGGTAGCGCTGGCCACGGGTCAGCTCGCTGCCCTTGCCACGCAGCAGGGCGCCGGCGTGGTGCTTGATGATCTGGATGGCGCCGTAGGCCCAGCGGAAGCGCTGCTTCTTGAAGTCGATGAAGGTGTCGGGCATCAGGCCCTTGCCGTAGCTGTTGTGGGCGTAGGCCGCCGACAGACCCTTCTCGAACACGCGCAGGCCAAGCTCGGCATCCTCGCAGATGCACCACTCGGCCCAGCCCAGTTCATCGAGCACGCTGCGCCTGGTCATGGTCATGGTGCCGTGCTGGATGATCGCGTCACGGTCGTTGCGGGTGACCATGCCGATATGGAAGAAGCCCTTGTATTCGCTGTAGCACAGCTTTTTGAACGCGCTCTCGTGTTGGTCGCGGTAGTCCTGGGGCGATTGCACCACGGCGATCTTCGGGTCGGCGAAGTGCGGCACCATGTGCTTGAGCCAATTGCGGTCGACACAGTAGTCGGAGTCGATCACCGCGATCACCTCGGCGTCCTTGGCCGTGTGCGGGATCAGGTAGTTCAGCGCGCCGCCCTTGAAGCCGGCCAGCGGCGCGACGTGGAAGAACCTGAAGCGCTCGCCGAGCTTCTCGCAGTGGGCCTTGAGCGGTTCCCACACGGCTGGGTCCTTGGTGTTGTTGTCGATCACCAGCACTTCGTAGTCCGGGTAGTCCAGCGCGGCGAGGGCATCCAGGGTCTGCTTCACCATCTCCGGCGGCTCGTTGTAGCACGGCACGTGCACCGAGACCTTCGGGCGATAGGCGCTGTCGCCCTGCACGGGCAGGAACTCACGGCGGCGCTTGTGGATCCACACTGCCTCGGCCAGTTCGTGGGCCTCGGTCAGCAGCACGATGAACACCCCGAGGGCGCCCAGCGCCAGCAGTACACCGACCGTCAGGCTGAACCAGGTGCTGTACTGCTGGCTGTAGTCGTAGGCGATCCACACCAGCACCGACCCGCACAGGAAGGTGATGAAGGTGAGGAAGGTACGCCCGCGCTGGCGCAGGGCCGAGCCGTCGATCAGCAGGATGGCCAGGGCGATCATCGCCAGCACCACCGAGGCCACGGCCAGGGCGCGCCATTGCGGGATCGCCACGATCGGGCCTTCAAAGTTGAATTTCTGCTGGCGCTCGGCGTTGTACACGCCCCAATAGGCGCCCACCGAGCCTTCGTCGCTGGCCTTCCAAGGCTGGTCGTAGGCCTCGATGACGAAGTAGTTGTAGCCGCGGCGGTTGAGGGTGTTGACCAGGGTGCGCAGGTAGATGGCCTGGTCGGCCTGGGTGGCGTCGGCGCCGCCACGCATGCGGCCGTTGCTCGGCCAGCCGACCTCCGAGAGCAGCAGCGGCTTGCGTGGGAATTGCTTGCGCAACTCGCGGGCGCGGTCGAGGACGAACTGCACCGAGTCCTTCATGGGCACGAACTCCCAGTAGGGCAGGATGTGCGCGGCGATCAGGTCGACGTGTTTCGCCAGCTCCGGGTGCTCCTTCCAGATGTGCCACTGCTCACTGGTGGTCACCGGCACCTTTACCGCGGCACGGACCCGGTCGAGGTAGCCGATCAACTGCTCGGCGCTAACTTCCTCGCGGAACAACGCCTCGTTGCCGACGACCACCCGCACCACGCTGCGCGAAGTGTTGGCCAGGCCGATGGCCTTTTCGATCTCCCGCTCGTTGCGTTCCTGGTCGTTGCTGATCCAGATTCCCAGGGTGATGCGCAGGCCAAGCTCCTCGGCCAGGCGCGGCACCTCGGCCTGGGTACCTTCGACGGTGTAGATACGGATGTTGTCGGTCAGCTTGTTCAGTTGCTCAAGGTCCTGGCGGATCTCATCCTCGCTGGGGTACTGGCCCTTCTGTGGGCTTTGGCCGAGACGGAAGGGCGAGTAGGAAAAACCGGAAATCTGTTCCGGCCAGGCGGGGGCGGATACCGGGCGGTTGATCAAGGCCCAGAACCCGGTGAACAGCGCGGCGATGGCCAGGACCACTACCAGGTTGAGACCGAATTTGCGTGATGGCATAGGTGTTCGAGGTTCCGAAGAAGGGCGCGAGGCGTAGCCGCTGGGGCGTGGGTCCACGGATTCCGGGGAAGGTAACCCGTTGGATTATCGGCAGGGGATGTAGTTCTCAGTCCGCCTGCCTGCCGTCCAGATATAGTTACTTGATAGGACATTAAAGCAGGCTTGGTAGGACTTTTTCCAACCCGTGGCCGCTCTGGCATGTCCTGGCGGCATGATCGGGTGGCGCGCTTTGCCCGCGAACCCATGGCTTGGCCTATAATGCGCGCCGGTTTTTTCGGGGTATCAGCATGAGCACAGAAGATCCACGCTTTGCCGGCGTCGCCCGGCTCTACGGCGACGACGGTTTGCAACGCTTGCGCCAGGCCCATGTGGCCATCGTCGGCATTGGCGGCGTCGGTTCGTGGGCGGCCGAAGCGCTTGCCCGCAGCGGCGTGGGCGAGATCAGCCTGTTCGATCTGGACGATGTCTGCGTGAGCAACACCAACCGCCAGGCTCACGCCCTCGAAGGCCAGGTCGGCCGGGCCAAGGTCGAGGTGATGGCCGAGCGCCTGCGGGCGATCAACCCGGCCTGCACGGTGCACGCGGTGGCCGATTTCGTCACCCGCGAGACCATGGCCGAGCACATCACCGAGCAGATGGACTGCGTGATCGACTGCATCGACAGCGTGATGGCCAAGGCGGCGCTGATCGCCTGGTGCCGCCGCCGCAAGATTGCCATCGTCACCACCGGTGGCGCCGGCGGGCAGATCGATCCGACCCAGATCCAGATCGGCGACCTCAACAAGACCTTCAACGACCCGTTGGCTTCACGGGTGCGCTCGACCCTGCGCCGGGACTACAATTTCTCGCGCAACACCAGCCGCAACTATGGCGTGCCGTGCGTGTTTTCCAGCGAACAGCTGCGCTACCCCAAGGGCGACGGCAGCGTGTGCCTGCAGAAGAGCTTTGTCGGTGAAGGCGTGCGCCTGGACTGCGCCGGTGGATTCGGCGCGGTGATGATGGTGACCGCGACCTTCGGCATGGTCGCGGCGAGCAAGGCCGTGGAGAAGCTGGTGGCCGGGGCGCGGCGGCCTTCTGAGCGGATCAAGGCCGAATAGGTTATCGCGGGCTTGCCCCGCGATGAATCCAACAGCGATTCAGGCTTGGGTAGCGAGTTCGGCCATCTTTAGCAACACCGCATGCAGCCCATTGCTGCGCGACGGAGACAACTGCCGCTCAAGCCCCAACTGGGTAAACCAGGCGCTCAGGTCGAGCGCTGCCAATCGATCGCTCGCCAAGCCCTGCACCCGCACTAGCAACAGTGCAAGCAAGCCGCGCAACAGCCGTGCATCACTAGCGGCTTTGAAATGCCACTGACCCTTTTCTTGTTGGGCCACCAGCCACACCAGGCTCTCGCAGCCATGCACTCGGTTGGCCTCGATCTTCTCGCTGTCGTCCAGCGGCTCCAGCCGATCACCCCATTGCATCAGCAACCGCGCCCGCTGCTCCCAACCGCGCGCTTGCTCGAAGCTCTCCAGCGCCTGGCTGGCCTCGGCCGACAGGCTCATCGCAGCAGCTCCAGGCCCTGATCGAGTGCGTCGAAGAACCGTTGCAGGTCGTCGCTGTCGCTGTAAAGCCCCAGCGACACGCGGATCGCGCCGTCCAGGCCCAGATGCCTGAGCAGCGGCATGGCGCAATGATGCCCGGCGCGCACGGCGATGCCCTGTTCGGTCAGCAGATGGGCAATATCGGCGTTGTGCACCCCGTCAATGACGAAGCTGGCGAGTGCCGCGTGCGGTGAGCCAAGCAGGCGAACCCCCTCGCGATCGGCCAGGCCGCGCACCAGGTGCTGGTGCAAGGTGGCCTCATGGGCGGCCACGGCATTGGCATCAAGGCTGGCCAGATAGTCCAGGGTGGCGCCCAGGCCAATGACACCGGCGATCGGCGGCGTGCCGGCCTCGAATCCCAGCGGTGCCGGGCGGAAGCTGGCCTCCTGGTAGTCCGCCAACTGCACCATCTCGCCGCCGTACTGCCAGTGGCGCAGCAGTGCCAGCGCCTGCTGGCGACCGTACAGCACGCCGACGCCATCCGGGCCGTACAGCTTGTGGCTGGAGAACACATAGAAGTCGCAGTCCAGCTGCTGCACATCGTGGCGCCCGTGGACCACGCCCTGGGCGCCATCGACCACGCTCAGCACGCCCTGGGCGCGGGCATGGGCCAGCAACGGCGCCAGAGGCTGCCAGGTCCCCAGCACATTGGACAGTTGGCTGATCGCCAGCACGCGGGTGCGCGGGCCGATCAGTTGCAGCGCTTGTTCCAGATCTACCTGCCCCAGATCGTTCACCGGCAGTACTACCAGGCGCAGCTGACGTCGGTGCGCCAACTGTTGCCAGGGCAGGAGATTGGCGTGGTGTTCCAACGCGCTGACGACAATCTCGTCACCGGCCTCGAAGCGGTGCTCCAGGCCATAGGCCAGCAAGTTCAGGGCCGAGGTAGCACCATGGGTGAAGACGATCTGCCGCGCGTCGGCGGCATTGAGCCAGGCAGCGAGCTTGTCGCGAGTGCCCTCGAAGGCTTGGGTGGCCAGGGCGCCGGGCAGGTGCTGGGCGCGGTGCACGTTGGCGGCGCCATGGCCATAGTAATGACCCAGGGCATCCAGCAGAGCCTGGGGCTTCTGGGTGGTGGCGGCGCTGTCCAGGTAGGTCTGGTGCTGCCGTTGCAGGGCGCCGATGGCGGGGAAATCGGCACGCCAGGGGGAGGGCTGGAACATGTTAGCGGGGCCTGGAAAGAAAAATCGGGTCTGCCCACAGGCAAAACCTGGGAGCAGACCCGATCTTATCACTTCAAACCCAGGCGGGTTCTCAGTTGTGCGCGTGCAGCGCCTCGTTCAGCTCGATGGCCGACTTGTGAGTCTTGCACTCCACCGCGCCATTGAGCGAGTTGCGACGGAACAGCAGGTCGGTCTGGCCGGCCAGGTCGCGGGCCTTGACCACCTTGACCAGCTGGTTGTTCTCGTCCAGCAGGTTCACCTTGGTCCCGGCGGTGATGTACAGGCCGGCCTCGACGGTGTTGCGGTCGCCCAGCGGGATGCCGATGCCGGCGTTGGCGCCAATCAGGCAGCCTTCGCCGACCTTGATGACGATGTTGCCGCCACCGGACAGGGTGCCCATGGTCGAGCAGCCGCCGCCCAGGTCCGAACCCTTGCCGACGAATACGCCGGCGGAGACGCGGCCTTCGATCATGCCCGGGCCTTCGGTGCCGGCGTTAAAGTTGACGAAACCTTCGTGCATGATGGTGGTGCCTTCGCCGATGTAGGCGCCCAGGCGCACGCGGGCGGTGTCGGCGATACGCACGCCGGCCGGCACGACGTAGTCGGTCATCTTCGGGAACTTGTCCACCGAGAACACTTCCAGCAGTTCGCCTTTCAGGCGCGCTTCCAGTTGCAACTCGGCCAGCTCGGCCAGGTCGACCGCGCCCTGGTTGGTCCAGGCGACGTTCGGCAGCAGCGGGAAGATGCCGGCCAGCGACACGCCGTGCGGCTTGACCAGGCGGTGCGACAGCAGGTGCAGCTTGAGGTAGGCCTCTGGGGTGGAGGTCAGCGCGCCGTCTTCGGCCAGCAGGGTGGCGACCAGCGGCTTGTGGCTTTCGGCCAGGCGGGTCAGCAGGGCGGCCTGGGCGGCATCGACGCCCTTGAGTGCGTCGGCCAGTTGGGCGGCCTGGGCGGTGGTGAAGGCGATGGCCTGGTTGCCCCCTTCGTAGCCCAGCACTGGTGCGACGGCTGCGACCAGCTCGGCGGATGGCTTGAGCACGGGTTGTGCGTAGAAGACTTCCAGCCAGGTGCCCTGGCGGTTCTGGGTGCCGACACCGAAGGCCAGGCTGAACAGCGATTGAGACATGCGATTACCTCGTACGAAAAGGGGATGGAGCGTAATGCGGGATCAGGCCAGCGCCGCGGCGTACAGGTCAGGCTTGAAGCCGACCAGGGTACGCTCGCCGAGGTCGAGCACCGGGCGTTTGATCATCGACGGTTGGGCGAGCATCAGTTCGACGGCCTTGGCCTGGTCGAGGTCGGCCTTGCTGGCGTCGTCGAGCTTGCGGAAGGTGGTCCCGGCGCGGTTCAGCACGACTTCCCAGCCATGTTCGTCGCACCAGCGGTTCAAGCTGTCGCGGTCGATGCCCTGGGTCTTGTAGTCGTGGAAGTCGTAGCCGATGGCCTTGTCTTCAAGCCAGGTGCGGGCCTTTTTCATGGTGTCGCAGGCTTTGATGCCGTAGAGAGTGTAAGCCATTGAATGCCTGGGGCTGCCTGGTCGGGCCAGGCGTCCCCGATGCTCCTTGAAGATTGGGTGGGCCGATTATGCGGTATCGATGGGGCTGGCGCCACGGCTGCGGGCTGGAAGGCGTCGCCGATGTGTTTCACCGCTTCTCGCGTAGCATTGTGTTACACATTCCCGGCCAGGCTGCGACTATCGTGCAGCGGTCCACGATAGCGAGTCCCCGCTAACATATTGTTTCAATGGCGAAGTTTCGCCTCGCTGTGGTTTCTCCGATCAAACAGGAAGCTTGCCGATGCAGTCAGCCTATACCGTTCTAATCCTGCTGATGCTGGTGAGCGTGTCGAAACTGGTCGGGCGGGTGCTGCCACTGCCCCTGCCGCTGGTGCAGATTGGCGCCGGCGCCTTGCTGGCCTGGCCGACCCTGGGCCTGCACGTGGCGCTGGACCCGGAGCTGTTCCTTTTCCTGTTCCTGCCGCCGCTGTTGTTCGCCGACGGCTGGCGCATGCCCAAGCGCGAACTGTGGCGTATCCGCGGGCCTGTGGTGGCGCTGGCGGTGGGGCTGGTGCTGTTCACCGTGGTCGGCGCCGGCTACTTCATCCACTGGCTGTTGCCGAGCATTCCGCTGGCGGTGGCCTTCGCCCTGGCGGCGGTGCTGTCGCCCACCGACGCCGTGGCCGTCTCGGCCATCACCCAGGACCGCCTGCCGACACCGCTGATGCACATGCTTCAGGGCGAGGCGCTGATGAATGACGCCTCGGGCCTGGTGACCTTCAAGTTCGCCCTGGTGGCGGCGATCACCGGAGTGTTCTCGTTGACCGAGGCCAGCCTGACCTTCGTCCTGGTCGCCCTCGGCGGCCTGGCGGTGGGGGTGGCGCTGAGCTGGCTGGTCGGGCGCCTGCGTATGTGGATGATCACCCGCGGCTGGGACGACCCGGCGACTCACGTGGTATTCATGCTGCTGCTGCCCTTTGCCGCCTACGTACTGGCTGAACGGCTCGGCGTATCCGGCATTCTCTCGGCGGTGGCTGCCGGGATGATGCAGAGCTGGCTGGACCTGCTGCCCCGGCAGACCAGCACGCGCTTGCTCAATCGCAGTGTCTGGTCGCTGCTGGAGTTTGCCTTCAACGGCCTGATCTTCCTGCTGCTGGGGCTGCAATTGCCGGACATCATCAAGGCAGTGGTGACCGACGAAGCCGCAGCCTGGACGACCCTGGCCTGGCGCTGCCTGGATGTGGTGGCGATCTTCGCTGCGCTGGTGCTGTTGCGGTTCATCTGGGTGCAGAGCATCTGGCGGGCTATCGGCGTGGTCAGACGCTGGCGCGGCAAGCCTGCGCTGGTGCTGATGCCGACCGCGCGCTCCTGCTGGTTGCTGACCCTGGGCGGCGTACGTGGTGCTGTGACCCTGGCGGGCGTGATGTCGGTGCCGCTGCTGATCGGCGCGGGCAAGGCGTTTCCCGAGCGCGACCTGCTCATCTTCATCGCCGCCGGAGTGATTTTGCTGTCGCTGGTCAGCGCCTGTATTGCCTTGCCTCTCTTGCTGCGCGGGGTAACCAAGAGCCCGGACGAGCGCTTGCACCAGGAGGTGCAGGAGGCCTGGCGGCGCACCGCCGAGGCGGCGATCCATGCGCTTGAGGCCGAGGAGGTGATCGATGCAAACGCGCCGCAGGATGCCGCCCAGGCGACCCTGGCCACCGAGCTCAAGGCGCGGCTGATGGCCGAATACCGCGATGAGCTGGACAGCTACAACGACAGTGCCGAGGCCCGGGCGTTGGCCGAGCAGATGGATCTGCTCGAACGTCGTTTACGCCTGCGGGCCCTGCGTGCGCAGCGGCTGGAGTTGTACGAGTTGCATCGCCAGCACCTGGTCGGGGACGAAGTGGTGCGTCAGGTGCTAGGCGAGCTGGACCTGAGCGAGGCCAACCTCGGGCAGGTCCGCTAGTTATTGGCATGAAGCCGGATAGACCAGGCGCATGAAGCGCTTGTCCTTTTTGCTGATTTTCAGGTTATGGCTGCGCTTGAACGCGTGGCGCGTGAGTTTCTGCCTGATGGGGTAGTGCATGATCGACCGCCTGTCATAGGGCAGGATGAGCAGGTCGCCGTTGTCGGGCAAGGGCAGGAACTGAGTGGCAAGGTCCTCTTCGATCAGGTCGTCGAGGTCATTCGGGTTGTTGGCCTCGTCGGCCAGGACCACGGCCAGCATTTGGCGCACCGCGTCAAGGTCCCAGGGTATGTTGGCCCTTGGGTGTTGGTGCTCATGCTCCATCCCCAATGCGTGTCCGAACTCATGCAGTACGAACGGCTCGAACAGCGGGTCCGACAGCTTGACCCCCAATGCCATGGTGGCACCGCCCACGTCCAAGGCCTGGTTGCCCAGGAAACTGAAATTCACGCCCTCCTGCACATCGGTCTGGATGCGGATCTCGGCTTTGTCGACATCGTTGTCCAGGAGCTCGAAGTTCAGGTTGGCATATTTCAGCCATTGGCACGCGGTGTCGAAAATCGATTTCTTGAGCCAGGGGCATGGCGTGCCGATGAACGAGATCCTGAGTGTCTGGCCGGGGCGCCAGAATACAGAGTAATCGGCCACCGAGCGTTTCTTGCGCGGCTTCATCGCCTGGGGCAGATGCAGCTTCTGGCGTAGACGGTAGATCGCGTTTGCCACGAGAGTATCGGACATGGTTGTGCACCTTCAGGGGTTGATAGGTGCCAACTATCGGTCGCCAGTGTTCTGCACCAGCGGTACTTAATGCTTGTCTCGATAGAGATTGCGCCCCCCTTTGAGGAGGGGCGCCTGCCATCAGCGGCCCAGGAACGCGCGAATCCGCTCGGCCGCCTCGATGCATTCGGCCAGCGGCGCGACCAGGGCCATGCGCACGCGCCCGGCGCCCGGATTGACTCCGTCTACTTCGCGGGACAGGTACGAACCCGGCACCACGGTCACATGCTCTGCCTCGAACAGGTCGCGGGTGAAGTCGGCATCGCTGCCCGGTACCTTGGCCCACAGGTAGAAACTGCCGTCCGGGCGTTGCACGTCGAGCACCGGCTGCAGGATGTCGAGCACGGCGTCGTACTTGGCGCGGTACTGGTCGCGGTTTTCGCGTACATGGGCCTCGTCCTGCCAGGCGGCGATGCTGGCCAGCTGGGTCTGCACCGGCATGGCGCAGCCGTGGTAGGTGCGGTACAGCAGGAACGGCTTGATGATTTCGGCGTCGCCGGCGACGAAGCCCGAGCGCAAGCCCGGCAAGTTGGAGCGCTTGGACAGGCTATGGAACACCACGCAGCGCTTGAAGTCATTTCGGCCCAGTGCCGCGCAGGCGCTGAGCAGGCCCGGTGGTGGCGCTTCCTCGTCGAAGTACAGCTCGCTGTAGCACTCGTCGGCGGCGATCACGAAGTCGTGCTCGTCGGCCAGGGCGATCAGCTTTTTCAGGGTGTCCATCGGCACCAGGGCGCCAGTGGGGTTGCCCGGGGAGCACAGGAACAGGATCTGGCAACGTTTCCAGACGTCGACCGGCACGGCGTCGAAGTCCGGGTTGAAACCGTTGTTTTCCAGGCAGGGCAGGTAGTGCGGCGTGGCGCCGGCCAGCAGGGCCGCGCCTTCGTAGATCTGGTAGAACGGGTTGGGGCTGACCACCAGGCCGTCCGCGGAGCGATCGACCACGGCCTGGGTGAAGGCGAACAGCGCCTCACGGGTGCCGTTGACCGGCAGGATATGGCGGTCGGCGTCCAGCCAGCCGGCCGGCACGCCGAAGCGCCGCTCGCACCACTGGCCGATGGCCTGGCGCAGGGCCGGCAGGCCCAGGGTGCTGGGGTAGACCGCCAGCTTGCCGAGATTGTCGGCCATGGCCTTGGCGACGAAAGCCGGCGATTCGTGCTTCGGCTCGCCGATCGACAGGGCGATCGGGCGTTTGTCCGCCGCCGGTTTCACGCTCCCCAGCAGGGCACGCAGTTTCTCGAACGGGTAGGGCTGGAGCTGGGTCAGTGCTGGGTTCATTGGCGCAAGGTCTCGTTATCGTCAAAAGGTCATGCGGGTGGGGCTGGCATCGCTGGCCTGGCCGGCCTGCAGCTGCCGGACGATGGCCTCCTGCAGGCGGCTGCACAGCTGCGGGTCGGACAGCGGCTGGTTGTCGGCGTCGGTGATGAAGAACACGTCCTCCACGCGCTCGCCTAGGGTGGCGATCTTGGCGTTCTGCAGCGAGATGTCGAACTCCAGGAAGATCCGCCCGATCCGTGCCAGCAGGCCGGGGCGGTCCGGGGCGGTGATCTCGAGGATGGTCACTGGCCGTTGGGCGTCGTTGAGGATGGTCACCTGCGGTGGGAAGTCAAAGTGCTTGAGCTGGCGCGGCACCCGGCGCTGGATGATCGTCGGGTAGTCTTCGGGGGTGCGAAGCGCTTCGGTCAAGCCGTCGCGGATCTGCCTGACCCGCTGCGGATTGTCGCCGATCGAGCCGCCGTCGTTATCGAGCACAATGTAGGTGTCGAGGGTGAACTGGCTGCTCGAGGTGATAATCCGGGCGTCGTGGATGTTCAGGTTGAGCTGGGCCATGGCGGCCACGGTCACGGCGAAGAAATCGTGCTGGTCGGGGGCATAGATGAAGATCTGCGTGCCGCCCTCGAACTCGCGCTGGGTGGTTTCCTTGATCAGTACCAGCGGCCCGCCGTCGGCCGGCTGCTGGAGGATCGCGTCGCTGTGCCAGGCCACGTCGGCGGCGGTGTGTTTGAGGAAGTAGTCGTCACCCAGTTGCGACCAGAGCTGTTCGACGTCGTCCGGGTCGGTCCCTTCGCGCACCAGGATGTCGAGTGCGGCGCTCTGGGTCTGGCGGATCTGCTCCTCGCGGTCCAGCGGGTTTTCCAGGCCCCGGCGCAAGGCGCGCTTGGTCTCGGTGTAGAGCTGGCGCAAGAGGCTCGCCCGCCAGGAGTTCCACAGGCTGGGGTTGGTGGCGTTGATGTCGGCCACGGTCAGCACGTAGAGGTAGTCCAGGCGCGTCTCGTCGCCCACGTGCAGGGCGAAGTCGTTGATCACCTGAGGGTCGGAAAGGTCCTTGCGTTGCGCAGTGGTAGACATCACCAGGTGGTTCTGCACCAGCCAGACGATCAGCCGGCTGTCCCAGGCCGGTAGCTGGTGGCGCGCGCAGAAGGCCTGTGCGTCCACTGCGCCCAGCTCGGAGTGATCGCCCTGGCGACCCTTGCCGATGTCGTGGTAGAGGCCGGCCAGGTAGATCAGCTCGGGCTTGGGCAGGCGGCCCATGAGCTTGCTGGCCAGCGGAAATTTCTCGGAAACCGGGGTGTACTGCAGCTTGCGCAAGTGCTTGATCAGGTTGAGGGTGTGCGCATCGACCGTGTAGATGTGGAACAGGTCGTGCTGCATCTGCCCGACGATCAGGCCGAACTCCGGCAGGTAGCGGCCGAGGATGCCGTAGCGGTTCATCCGCCGCAGGTTGCGGTGGATGCCGATTTCGCACTTGAACAGCTCGATGAACAGGCTGGTGTTGCGGATATCGTTGCGGAACTTGTCGTCGATCAGGTGGCGATGCTCGCGCAGCAAGCGCACGGTGTCGGCGCGCACGCCCTTGATCTCGGGGTGCTGGGCCATCAGCACGAAGATCTCCAGCATGGCAAAGGGGGTGCGCCGGAAAACGTTCGGGTTGACCGCTTCTATATAGCCGTCGTGCAGGCGGAAGCGCGCGTTCAGCGGCTGGGTGGCGCCGCTGTCGTCATCGGCGAGGATCACTTCCTCGAAATGCTGGATGATCAGGTCGCACAGCTGGCTGATGCTCATTACCACCCGGTAGTACTGCTGCATGAACTGTTCGATGGCGCGCTTGGGGTTGTCGTCGGTGTAGCCCAGCAGCGCGGCGATGCTGCGCTGGTGGTCGAACAGCAGGCGGTCCTCGGCTCGCCCGGCGAGCATGTGCAGGGCATAGCGCACGCGCCAGAGGAAGGCCTGCGACGAAGCCAGCAGTTCGTTCTCGCTCTCCAGCAGGAAATCCTCGCCGGCCAGGGCATGCAGGTTCAGGGTGCCGTACTGGCGCCGGGCCACCCAGAGCACCGTTTGAATGTCGCGCAGGCCGCCCGGCCCGCCCTTGACGTTGGGCTCGAGGTTGTACTCGGTGTCGTTGTATTTGTGGTGGCGGGCCTTGAGCTCGGCGCGTTTGGCCAGGAAGAACTCCTTGCTCGGCCACATGTGCGCGGTGCTGGTGGCATCGAGCATGCGTTGGCGCAGCGACTCGGGGCCGGCGATGGTGCGGCTTTCCATCAGGTTGGTGATGACCGTGAGGTCGGCCCGGGCCTGCTCGGCGCATTCGTCGACGGTGCGCACGCTCTGGCCGACTTCCAGGCCGATATCCCACAGCAGCGTGAGGAAGCGCTCGATGGCGTCGCGGTACTGCTCGTGCTCGGCGGCGTCGAGCAGGATCAGCAGGTCGATGTCCGAGAACGGGTGCAACTCGCCGCGGCCATAGCCGCCCACCGCCACCAGGGCGATGCCGTCCGGCGTGCCCCAGCTGAACTGGTGCCAGGCCTGTTGCAGGATATTGTCGACGAACCAGGCACGATCCTCGATTAGCCGGCGGATCTCGCGGCCTTCACGGAAACGCTTGTCGAGCACCTCGCCGGCCATGCGGATGGCTTTCTTGAAAGCGGCGATAGGGCTTGCCTTGAGGGCCAGTTCCGCCTGGAACTGGCCGCGGTCGAACAGCTCGGGATCCACCTGGGGCATCGAGTCGCGTTCCTGTTAGTCAGTGTCAGGCCGAGGTGCGCGCAATGGTGTCGTCCTTGCGCAGGGTGAAGATCTCGTAGCCGTTGGCGGTCACTACCAGGGTGTGTTCCCACTGGGCCGAGAGCTTGCGGTCCTTGGTGATGGCGGTCCAGCCGTCGCCAAGCACCTTGGTGTCGGCCTTGCCCTGGTTGATCATCGGCTCGATGGTGAAGGTCATGCCTTCCTTGAGCTCCATGCCAGTGCCGGCGCGGCCGTAATGGAGGATCTGCGGCTCTTCGTGGAACACCTTGCCGATGCCGTGACCGCAGAACTCGCGAACCACCGAAAAACCGTTCTTCTCGGCGTGCTTCTGGATCACCTCGCCAATGTCGCCAAGACGGCAGCCGGGCTTGACCAGCTCGATGGCCTTGTACAGGCACTCCTGAGTGACCTTGGACAGGCGCTCGGCCCATGGCGCGACGGTGCCGACATGGAACATGCGGCTGGTGTCGCCGTGATAGCCGTCCTTGATCACGGTCACGTCGATGTTGATGGTGTCGCCGTCCTTTAGCGCCTTGTCATTGGGAATGCCGTGGCAGACCACATGGTTGATCGAGGTGCAGATCGACTTGGGGAAACCCTTGTAGTTGAGAGGCGCGGGGATCGCCTGCTGGACGTTGACGATATAGTCGTGGCACAGGCGGTCGAGTTCCTCGGTGGTGACGCCGGGCTTGACGTGTTCCTCGATCATTTCCAGCACTTCGGCGGCCAGGCGGCCAGCGATGCGCATCTTCTCGATGTCTTCTGCGGTCTTGATGGTGACGGTCATGAACAGGCTCTCTACGGCGCCCTGTGTGGCGCGAACAAACGGGAAAGACCGTATTCTACCAGAGCGCGGCGGCGATCTGTCGGGAGAGTCCCGTGGATCCGGAGGTCTATTGAAGGCATTCTGGCCGCAAAGCGCGGGGCCTGCAAAAGCCGCTGACGGACGAAGCATGATCCGGGTTCCGTTCGCGCTCGGCCTGTGGTATAAAATGCGCCGCTTTCGGGGGATGTCCTCCGTCAGCTCAAACCCACACACGTGTCGACACGATGGCCTGGGTGCCCGGTTTCCCTGGAAATACGGGTTGGTCATTGGGATACGTGGAGGCCCAACCCGACTTATCAAGGAACTATCATGTCCCAAGTCAACATGCGCGATATGCTGAAGGCCGGTGTGCACTTCGGCCACCAGACCCGTTACTGGAACCCGAAAATGGGCAAGTACATTTTCGGCGCGCGTAACAAGATCCATATCATCAACCTGGAAAAAACCCTGCCAATGTTCAACGAAGCTCTGTCCTTCGTAGAGCGCCTGGCCCAGGGCAAGAACAAGATCATGTTCGTCGGCACCAAGCGTTCCGCCGGCAAGATCGTCGCCGAGCAAGCTGCTCGTTGCGGTTCGCCATACGTTGATCACCGTTGGTTGGGCGGCATGCTGACCAACTACAAGACCATTCGCGCCTCGATCAAGCGTCTGCGCGACCTGGAAACCCAGGCCGAAGACGGCACCTTTGCCAAGCTGACCAAGAAAGAAGCCCTGATGCGTTCGCGCGATCTGGAAAAGCTGGATCGCAGCCTGGGTGGTATCAAGGACATGGGCGGCCTGCCTGATGCCCTGTTCGTGATCGACGTCGACCACGAGCGCATTGCCATCACCGAAGCCAACAAGCTGGGCATCCCGGTCATCGGCGTTGTCGATACCAACAGCAGCCCGGAAGGTGTTGACTACATCATCCCAGGTAACGATGACGCCATCCGCGCCATCGAGCTGTACATGACTTCGATGGCTGACGCCGTCATCCGCGGTCGCAACAACGTTGCCGGCGGCACTGAAGTCTACGCTGAAGAAGCGGCTGCACCTGCTGCCGAGTAATTGACGCCTGGCGTCGACTTGGCACGCAAAAAGGGGGCTTGGCCCCCTTTTTGCCACCTTGAAATCCTGCTGTCAGCAACGGCCCCGCATCATGGGCGAGCTGATATAAAGGCAGCGATTTGCAGAATTTAACGCCCGTGACGAGCGGGTGGAATGGTTGAAAAACTTTCCAAGAGGATTTTGAAATGGCAGCAATTACTGCGGCGCTGGTTAAAGAACTGCGCGAGCGTACCGGCGAAGGCATGATGGATTGCAAGAAGGCCCTGGAAAAGGCCGGCGGCGACATCGAAAAAGCCATTGACGACATGCGTGCCTCGGGCGCCATCAAGGCCGCCAAAAAGGCTGGCAACGTCGCTGCTGAAGGCGCTATCGCGGTCAAGACCGACGGTAAATCCGCCGTTCTGCTGGAAGTGAACTCGCAGACCGACTTCCTGGCCCTGCAGGACGACTTCAAGAACTTCGTTGCCGAAAGCCTCGAAGAAGCCTTCGCTCAGAAGCTGACCGACGCAGCTCCGCTGATCGCCTCGCGTGAAGCCGCTCGTGAAGCCCTGGTTGCCAAGTGCGGCGAGAACGTCAACATCCGTCGCCTGGTGCGCGTTGAGGGCGACGTTGTCGGCGCTTACCTGCACGGCAACAAGATCGGTGCCGTTGTTGTCCTGAAAGGCGGCGACGTCGACCTGGCCAAGAACATCGCCATGCACGTTGCAGCCTCGAACCCAGAGTTCCTGGACGCGTCGGAAATCTCCGCCGAGGCCATCGAGCGCGAGAAGAACGTCTTCCTGCAACTGAATGCCGACAAGATCGCCGGCAAGCCGGAAAACATCGTTGAGAACATGATCAACGGTCGTATCTCCAAGTTCAAAGCCGAAGCCTCGCTGAAAGAGCAAGCCTTCGTCATGGATCCGGAAGTCAAAGTTGGCGCGCTGGCCAAGAAAGCCGGTGCTGAAATCGTTTCCTTCACCTACTTCAAGGTCGGCGAAGGCATCGAGAAGCCGGTTGACGACTTCGCTGCCGAAGTTGCCGCCCAGGTAGCTGCCGCCAAGCAGTAAGACGGATTCGTCTGTCGCCCCGAAGAGGCTGCCCGCTTACGCGCGCAGCCTCTTTGTCAAAGCGGGAGCGGTTCACGAGACCGTTGCTCGCTGACGCATCAAGTGCGTCACGCTAGAGTTACGCGCAGGCTGAAACAGCCCGCCAGATTTTTACAAACGCCGCAGGAGAGATTCGCAATGGCTCAGCAGGGCAGTGGTCATCAGGCTCGCTATAAACGCATTCTACTCAAACTTAGCGGCGAGGCCCTGATGGGCTCGGAAGAGTTCGGGATCGACCCCAAGGTCCTGGATCGCATGGCGCTGGAAGTCGGCCAGCTGGTCGGCATCGGCGTTCAGGTCGGCCTGGTGATCGGTGGCGGCAACCTGTTCCGTGGCGCGGCGCTCAGTGCGGCCGGCATGGACCGCGTTACCGGCGACCACATGGGCATGCTGGCCACCGTGATGAACGGCCTGGCCATGCGCGACGCGCTGGAGCGGGCGAACATCACCGCCATCGTCATGTCGGCTATCTCCATGGTGGGTGTGACCGATCACTACGATCGCCGCAAGGCCATGCGCCACCTGAATTCCAAGGAAGTCGTAATCTTCGCTGCCGGTACCGGCAACCCGTTCTTCACCACCGACTCCGCCGCTTGCCTGCGCGCCATCGAAATCGATGCCGATGTGGTATTGAAGGCAACCAAGGTCGATGGTGTATACACTGCAGATCCATTCAAGGACCCGCATGCCGAGAAGTTCGATCATCTGTCCTACGATGAAGTGCTGGATCGCAAGCTGGGCGTAATGGACCTGACGGCAATCTGCCTTTGCCGCGATCACAAGATGCCGCTGCGCGTCTTCAACATGAACAAGCCCGGCGCCCTGCTCAATATTGTGCATGGTGGTGCGGAAGGAACTCTGATCGAGGAAGTTCAAAAATGATCAACGACATCAAGAAAGACGCCCAGGAGCGCATGGGCAAGTCCCTCGAGGCCCTGGCCCGCAACCTGGCGGCGATCCGCACCGGTCGCGCCCACCCGAGCATCCTGGATAGCGTCAAGGTGCCGGCCTGGGGCAGCGACATGCCGCTGAACCAGGTGGCCGCGATCACCGTCGAGGACGCCCGTACCCTGAAGATCGTCGCCCACGACAAGAACCTCAGCGCCGCCATCGAAAAGGCCATCCTGACCTCTGACCTGGGCCTGAACCCGTCCAGCGCCGGCACCACCATTCGTGTGCCGATGCCGGCCCTGACCGAAGAAACCCGCAAGGGCTACACCAAGCAGGCCAGCGGCGTTGCCGAGGACGCCAAGGTCGCAGTGCGCAACGTGCGTCGCGATGCCCTCGCCGATCTGAAGAAGCTGACCAAGGACAAGGAAATCAGCGAAGACGAAGAGCGCCGCGCGGCTGACGAGATCCAGAAGCTGACCGACAAGTTCGTTGCTGAGGTCGATGCTGCCTTCAAGGCCAAGGAAAAGGACCTGATGGCCGTTTGAGGCCAGGGTTGCTCTCTTAATGGAAAAGACCAAGTCAGCGGCACCGGGCTCGGTGCCGCGTCACGTCGCGATCATCATGGACGGCAACAACCGCTGGGCGAAGAAGCGTCTTCTGCCCGGCGTCGCCGGCCACAAGGCCGGCGTGGATGCCGTTCGCGCGGTGATCGAAGTCTGCGCCGAGGCCAAGGTCGAGGTGCTCACGCTCTTCGCCTTCTCCAGCGAAAACTGGCAGCGTCCGGCCGAGGAGGTCGGTGCGCTGATGGAACTGTTCTTCTCGGCATTGCGTCGGGAGGCCAAGCGCCTGAACGACAATAACATCAGCCTGCGCATCATCGGTGATCGCTCGCGGTTCCACCCTGAGCTCCAGGCGGCGATGCGCGAAGCCGAAGCGGCGACGGTGGGTAGCAACCGTTTCATCCTGCAGATCGCCGCCAACTATGGCGGCCAATGGGACATCGCCCAGGCCGCGCAACGCCTGGCGCGAGAAGTCCAGGCCGGTCATCTTCGCCCCGAGGACATCACCCCGGATCTGCTGCAGACCTGCCTGGCTACCGGTGACCTGCCGTTGCCCGACCTGTGCATCCGAACCGGTGGCGAGCACCGCATCAGCAACTTCCTGTTGTGGCAGCTGGCCTACGCCGAGCTGTACTTCTCCGACCTTTATTGGCCGGACTTCAAACACGAGGCCATGCGCAACGCGCTGGCCGATTTCGCTTCACGCCAGCGCCGCTTCGGTAAGACCAGCGAGCAGGTCGAAGCCGGAGCCCGTGCTTAATGCTTAAACAACGCATCATTACCGCGCTGATCCTGCTGCCGATCGCGTTGGGTGGTTTCTTCCTGCTCAACGGTGGGGATTTCGCCCTGTTCATCGGCTGCGTGGTAACGCTCGGCGCCTGGGAGTGGGCACGTCTGGCCGGCCTGGTGGCGCAGTCGCTGCGCATTGCCTACGCCGCCGTGGTGGCCGGTGGCTTGATGCTGCTCTACCTGATGCCCGACCTCGCGCCTTGGGTGCTGGGTGCATCGGTGATCTGGTGGGCCCTGGCCACCTGGCTGGTGCTGACCTACCCGCGCAGCGGCGAGCTGTGGAGCAGTGCCGCCTGTCGTCTGCTGATCGGCCTGCTGGTGCTGCTGCCTGCCTGGCAGGGGTTGGTGCTGCTCAAGCACTGGCCATTGGGCAACTGGCTGATCCTGTCGGTCATGGTCCTGGTCTGGGCTGCCGATATTGGCGCTTACTTCTCCGGTCGGGCCTTCGGCAAGCGCAAGCTGGCGCCGCAGGTCAGCCCGGGCAAGAGCTGGGAGGGCGTCTATGGCGGTCTTGCGGTCAGTCTGCTGATCACCCTGACCGTGGGCTTTGCCCGTGACTGGAGTATCGGCCAGGTGCTACTGGGGCTCTTGGGCGCCGGGGTGGTGGTGATGTCTTCGGTAGTCGGTGACTTGACCGAAAGCATGTTCAAGCGCCGTGAAGGCATCAAGGACAGCAGCAATCTGCTGCCGGGTCATGGCGGCGTGCTCGATCGCATCGACAGCCTGACTGCGGCGATTCCGATGTTTGCCGTGCTGTTGTGGGCGGCTGAGTGGGGTGTGATGTGAGTGCTGTGCAACGCATAACCGTGCTGGGAGCCACTGGCTCCATCGGCCTTAGCACGCTGGACGTCATTGCCCGGCACCCTGATCGTTACCAGGTGTTCGCCCTGAGCGGCTATTCGCGCATCGATGAGCTGCTCACCCTGTGCAAGCGTCATCGTCCGGCGTTTGCCGTGGTGCCGAGCGCCGAGGCGGCCACGCGCCTGCGTCAGGGGCTGGGCGCGGCGGGCTGCGCCACCGAGGTGCTCGAGGGTGAGGCCGGATTGTGCCAGGTGGCCGCTGCGTCAGAGGTGGACACCGTGATGGCGGCCATCGTCGGCGCCGCCGGCCTGCGCCCGACCCTGGCCGCGGTCGAGGCGGGCAAGAAGGTGTTGCTCGCCAACAAGGAGGCCCTGGTGATGTCCGGGGTCCTGTTCATGGATGCGGTGCGCCGCAGCGGTTCGGTGTTGCTGCCGATCGACAGTGAGCACAACGCGATCTTCCAGTGCATGCCCGGCGACTACGCCCGTGGCCTGGGTGCTGTCGGTGTGCGCCGGATCCTGCTGACCGCCTCAGGCGGGCCGTTCCGCGAAACCCCTGCCGAAGTGTTGCTGGATGTAACCCCGGAGCAGGCCTGCGCGCACCCGAACTGGTCCATGGGTCGCAAGATCTCGGTCGATTCGGCCAGCATGCTGAACAAAGGCCTGGAGCTGATCGAGGCCTGCTGGCTGTTCGATGCCAAGCCGTCCCAAATTGAAGTGGTGGTACACCCGCAAAGCGTCATCCATTCGCTGGTGGATTACGTCGATGGCTCGGTGCTTGCCCAGCTGGGTAACCCGGACATGCGCACGCCAATCTCCAACGCCCTGGCCTGGCCAGAGCGTATCGATTCGGGCGTCGCGCCGCTGGACTTGTTCGCCATCGCCCGTCTGGATTTCCAGGCGCCCGACGAACAGCGCTTCCCATGCCTGCGCCTGGCGCGTCAGGCTGCCGAGGCGGGCAACAGTGCGCCGGCGGTGCTCAACGCCGCCAACGAAGTGGCCGTCGAGGCGTTTCTCCAGCGGCGTATCCGCTTCCCGGAGATCGCGGGTATGATCGAACAGGTGCTCGACCAGGAGCCCGTGGTGGCATTGCCCACCCTCGAGGCGGTGTTCGCCGCCGACCAGCGTGCCCGGGAGCTGTCCCGGGAGTGGCTGCGACGCCACGGCCGCTGAAGCCTGCGGCCGACTCCGCCGAATGTCACCCGGAGATTGGACATGACTGCGCTCTACATGATTGTCGGCACCCTGATTGCACTGGGTGTGCTGGTTACCTTCCACGAGTTTGGCCACTTCTGGGTGGCGCGGCGTTGCGGGGTCAAGGTCCTGCGTTTCTCGGTGGGTTTCGGCACGCCGCTGGTGCGCTGGCATGATCGCCACGGTACCGAGTTCGTCGTCGCCGCTATTCCGCTGGGCGGTTACGTCAAGATGCTCGACGAGCGCGAGGGCGAGGTTCCTCCGGCGCTGGTCGAGCAGTCGTTCAATCGCAAGTCGGTTCGCCAGCGTATTGCCATCGTGGCCGCCGGTCCCATCGCCAACTTCCTGCTGGCCATCCTGTTCTTCTGGGTTGTGGCCATGCTGGGTTCGCAGCAGGTACGTCCGGTCATCGGCGGCGTCGAGGCTGGCAGCCTGGCGGCCAGCGCCGGTCTGAGCGTTGGCCAGGAAATCGTTTCCATCGATGGCGAACCGACCAATGGCTGGTCGGCGGTCAATCTGCAACTGGTACGCCGTTTAGGCGAGACCGGCACGTTGCGGATCGGGGTGCTCGATGAGGGCGCGACGGCCGAGCGCCAATTGAATGTTTCCCTGAATCAATGGCTCAAGGGCGTTGACGAACCCGAGCCGATCCAGTCCCTAGGCCTGCGCCCATGGCGTCCGGCTGTGGTGCCGGTACTGGCAGAGATCGATCCGAAAGGGCCGGCGGCCGCGGCCGGGCTCAAGACCGGTGACAAGCTGCTGGCGCTCGACGGCGTGGAGCTGGCCGATTGGCAGCAGGTGGTCGACGCAGTCCGTGCCCGTCCCGAGAAAAAGGTCAGCCTGCGCATCGAGCGTGACGGCGCGCCACTCGAGGTTGCCGTCACCCTGGCGCGCAAAGGCGAGGGCCAGGCTTCTGGCGGCTATCTGGGCGCCGGGGTCAAGGCCGCCGAGTGGCCGGCGAAGATGCTTCGCGAAGTCAGCTATGGGCCGCTGGAGGCGGTGGGCGAGGGACTTTCCCGCACCTGGAACATGAGCGTCCTTACCCTCGAATCGCTGAAGAAAATGCTGTTCGGGGAGCTCTCGGTAAAAAACTTGAGCGGACCGATAACCATTGCTAAAGTGGCGGGCGCTTCAGCCCAGTCGGGCGTTGGGGATTTCCTGAATTTCCTGGCCTACCTGAGCATAAGCCTGGGGGTTCTGAACCTGCTGCCCATCCCGGTACTGGATGGGGGGCATTTGCTGTTCTACCTGATCGAGTGGGCGCGCGGTCGTCCGCTCTCGGATCGGGTGCAAGGTTGGGGGGTCCAGATCGGTATCAGTTTGGTCGTCGGGGTGATGTTGCTCGCCCTGATCAACGATCTGGGTCGACTATAAAAGCTTCGCTCAATCGCGAAAACCTGCCGCCTTGTCGCGGCAGGTTGTTTATTGCCAGTTGGAATAAAAGGACTTCATGAAACGTCTGCTGCTAACTGCGGTGCTCTCCGCACTGATGATCGCTGAAGTTCACGCCGAGTCCTTCACCATCTCCGATATTCGTGTCAACGGCCTGCAGCGGGTGTCCGCCGGCAGCGTGTTCGGCGCGTTGCCGCTGAACGTCGGTGACCAGGTCGACGACCGCCGTCTGGTCGAATCGACCCGCTCGCTGTTCAAGACCGGCTTCTTCCAGGACATTCAGCTGAACCGCGACGGCAATGTCCTGATCATCAACGTGGTCGAGCGCCCCTCGGTGTCGAGCATCGAGATCGAAGGCAACAAGGCGATCAGCACCGAAGACCTGATGAAGGGCCTGAAGCAGTCGGGTCTGGCCGAAGGTGAAATCTTCCAGCGCGCGACGCTGGAAGGCGTGCGTAACGAACTGCAGCGCCAGTACGTTGCCCAGGGCCGCTACTCCGCCGAGGTCGACGCAGAGGTCGTTCCGCAACCGCGCAACCGCGTCGGCCTGAAGATCAAGATCAACGAAGGCACCGTGGCCGCGATCCAGCACATCAACGTGGTGGGTAACACGGTCTTCGACGACGAGACCCTCGGCCAGTTGTTCGAGCTCAAGACAACCAACTGGCTGTCGTTCTTCAAGAACGACGACAAGTACGCCCGGGAAAAGCTCTCCGGTGACCTGGAGCGGCTGCGTTCCTACTACCTGGACCGCGGCTACATCAACATGGACATCGCGTCCACCCAGGTGTCGATCACCCCGGACAAGAAGCACGTCTACATCACCGTCAACATCAACGAGGGCGAGAAGTACACCGTACGCGACGTGAAGCTGTCCGGTGACCTGAAAGTGCCGGAAGACCAGGTCAAGTCGCTGCTGCTGGTGCAGCCGGGCCAGGTGTTCTCGCGCAAGGTGATGACCACCACCTCCGACCTCATCACCCGTCGTCTGGGCAACGAAGGCTACACCTTCGCCAACGTCAACGGCGTGCCGCAGCCGAACGACCAGGATCACACCGTCGACATCATGTTCGTCGTCGATCCGGGCAAGCGTGCCTACGTCAACCGCATCAACTATCGCGGCAACACCAAGACCGAAGACGAAGTGCTGCGCCGCGAAATGCGTCAGATGGAAGGTGGCTGGGCTTCGACCTACCTGATCGACCAGTCCAAGACCCGCCTCGAGCGCCTGGGCTTCTTCAAGGAAGTCAACGTCGAGACGCCGCCGGTACCGGGTACCGACGACCAGGTCGACGTCAACTACAGCGTCGAAGAGCAGGCCTCCGGCTCGATCACTGCCAGCGTCGGTTTCGCCCAGAGCGCCGGCCTGATCCTGGGCGGCTCGATCAGCCAGAACAACTTCCTCGGTACTGGTAACAAGGTCTCCATTGGCCTGACCCGCTCCGAGTACCAGACCCGCTACAACTTCGGCTATGTCGATCCCTACTTCACCGCCGATGGCGTGAGCCTGGGCTACAACGCCTTCTACCGCAGCACCGACTACGACGACCTCGACGTCGACGTGGCCAGCTATGCGGTGGACAGCCTCGGTGCCGGTGTCAGCCTCGGCTACCCGATCAGCGAGACCTCGCGCCTGACCTACGGCCTGACCGTGCAGCAGGACAAGATCAAGACCGGCCGTTACACCGTCGATGAGATCTTCAAGTTCCTTCAGGACGAAGGCGACAACTTCCTGAACTTCAAGGCCTCGATCGGCTGGTCCGAGTCGACCCTGAACAAAGGCGTGCTGGCTACCCGTGGTCACTCCCAGAGCCTGACGCTGGAAACCACCGTGCCGGGCAGCGACCTGTCGTTCTACAAGCTCGACTACCGTGGCCAGCTGTTCAAGCCGATCAATAACGACTACACCCTGCGCCTGCACACCGAACTGGGCTATGGTGATGGTTTCGGCTCGACCTCCGGCCTGCCGTTCTATGAAAACTACTATGCGGGCGGCTTCAACTCCGTGCGCGGCTTCAAGGACAGCACCCTGGGCCCACGCAGTACTCCGAGCCGTGGCGCTGCGGTAACCGGCAACCAGGGCACCATCGCCGACCCGGACCAGGATCCGCTGCCGTTCGGTGGTAACGTCCTCGTCCAAGGTGGCGTGGAGCTGCTGTTCCCGCTGCCGTTCGTCAAGGATCAGCGTTCGCTGCGCACGTCCGTGTTCTGGGATGTGGGTAACGTGTTCGACACCAACTGCGGCTCGAAGCCCGATTGCACCAAGGTCGGCTTCTCGGACATGGCCAGCTCGGTCGGTCTGGGCGTGACCTGGATCACCGCGCTGGGCCCGTTGAGCTTCAGCCTGGCGATGCCGATCAAGAAACCGGACGACGCCGACACGCAAGTGTTCCAATTCTCTCTGGGCCAGACCTTCTGAGGTCGGCCCTTGCATAACGACAACGGATTATCCAGGAGTGCATCGTGCGTAAGTTGACCCAACTGGCCTTCGTAGCCGCGGCGCTGGTCGCCACCCCGGCTTTCGCCGAAATGAAAGTTGCCGTGCTGAACTATCAGATGGCTCTGCTGGAATCCGACGCGGCCAAGAAGTACGCCGTTGACGCCGAGAAGAAGTTCGGCCCGCAACTGACCAAGCTCAAGGGCCTGGAAAGCAGCGCCAAGGGTATCCAGGACCGCCTGATCAAGGGCGGCGACAAGATGCCTCAGCCTGAGCGTGAACGCCTGGAGCTTGAGTTCAAGCAAAAAGCCCGCGACTTCCAGTTCCAGTCCAAGGAACTCAACGAAGCCAAGGCCGTGGCCGACCGCGACATGCTCAAGCAGCTCAAGCCGAAGCTCGACGGTGCTGTCGAGGAAGTGATCAAGAAGGGCGGTTTCGACCTGGTTCTGGAGCGTGGCGCGGTCATCGATGTCAAGCCTCAGTACGACATCACCCGTCAGGTCATCGAGCGCATGAACCAAGCCCGTTGATATGACTGTGACCATGACGCTCGGCCAGCTGGCCGAAGCCCTCGGGGCCGAACTCAGAGGCCCCGAGGCGCTGCAGATCACCGGGCTGGCCACCTTGCAGGAGGCCGGTTGCGGGCAGTTGAGCTTCCTGGCCAACAAGCAGTATCGCAAGTTCCTGGACGATTCCTCGGCCAGTGCGGTACTGCTCAAGGCCGAGGACGCCGAAGGTTTTGCCGGCAACGCCTTGATCGTTCCCGACCCTTACCTGGCCTATGCGCGCATTTCGCACCTGTTCGATCCGAAGCCCAAGGCTGTGGCGGGAATCCATCCCAGCGCCGTGGTGGCCGAGGATGCCCAGGTCGATGCCAGCGCCAGCATCGGCCCGTTCGCGGTGATCGAAAGCGGCGCGTGCATCGGCGCCAATGTGACGGTCGGCGCGCACTGCTTCGTCGGTGCCCGCTGTGTCATCGGCGAGGGTGGCTGGCTGGCTGCGCGTGTCACGCTGTATCACGACGTGACCATTGGTAAGCGCGTGGTCATCCAGTCTGGCGCGGTGATCGGTGGCGAGGGCTTCGGCTTTGCCAACGAGAAGGGCATCTGGCGCAAGATCGCGCAGATCGGCGGCGTCACCCTGGGTGATGATGTGGAGATCGGCGTGAACACCGCGGTAGACCGTGGTGCGCTGTCGGACACCCGCATCGGCGATGGCGTCAAGCTCGACAACCAGATCCAGATCGCCCACAACGTGCAGGTCGGCGACCACACGGCGATGGCGGCCTGCGTCGGGATTTCCGGCAGTACCCGCATCGGCAAGCATTGCATGATTGCCGGTGGTGTCGGGATGGTCGGCCACATCGACGTCTGCGACAATGTCTTCGTTTCCGGCATGACCATGGTGACCCGTTCGATTACCGAGCCGGGTGGCTATTCTTCCGGTACGGCCATGCAACCCTTGGCCGAGTGGCGCAAGAGCGCCGCTCGCATTCGCCAGCTGGACGAGATGTCCAAGCGTCTCCAGCAGCTGGAAAAGCGTGTCGACACCGTGACCTCAGGTGGCCAGCCGACATCAGAAGGCTGATACCATTTACTGAGCGAGCGTTACAGTCGCTAGCTGGCTCCTCTTTGGATCTGCAAAAGGAGCGTGTGGTCAGCACCTGCGCTCCCTATTCTTATACAGGCTTCCCCCCGAAATGATGGACATCAACGAGATTCGCGAATACCTGCCTCACCGTTACCCGTTCCTGCTCGTGGACCGTGTGACGGATCTGGACTTCGAGGCTCAAAGCATTCGTGCCTACAAGAATGTCAGCATCAACGAGCCGTTCTTCAATGGCCACTTCCCGGCGCATCCGATCATGCCGGGCGTGCTGATCATCGAGGCGATGGCCCAGGCGGCCGGGATTCTCGGATTCAAGATGCTCGACGCCAAGCCGGCGGACGGCACCCTCTACTACTTCGTCGGCTCCGATAAGCTGCGTTTCCGCCAGCCGGTGCTGCCGGGCGACCAGCTGGTGCTGGAAGCCAAGTTCCTCAGCCGCAAGAGCATGATCTGGAAGTTCGAGTGCCGCGCCCTGGTGGACGGCAAGCCGGTCTGCTCGGCCGAGATCACCTGCGCGGAACGCTCCCTATGAGTTCGATTGACCCACGGGCGATCATCGACCCCTCGGCCAAGTTGGCCGAGGGCGTCGAGGTCGGCCCCTGGTCGATCGTAGGCCCCGATGTGGAAATCGGGGAGGGTACCGTCATCGGTCCGCATGTGGTGCTAAAGGGGCCGACCCGTATCGGCAAGCACAACCGCATCTATCAGTTTTCCTCGATCGGCGAAGACACCCCTGACCTGAAGTACAAGGGTGAGCCGACGCGCCTGGTGATCGGTGACCACAACGTGATCCGCGAGGGTGTCACCATCCACCGCGGCACCGTGCAGGACCGTTCGGAAACCACCCTGGGCGATCACAACCTGATCATGGCCTATGCCCACATCGGCCACGACAGCGTCATCGGCAACCACTGCATCCTGGTCAACAACACCGCGCTGGCGGGCCATGTGCATGTCGGCGACTGGGCCATCCTGTCCGGTTACACGCTGGTGCACCAGTACTGCCATATCGGCGCCCATGCGTTTTCCGGCATGGGCACCGCGATCGGCAAGGACGTACCGGCCTATGTCACCGTGTTCGGCAGCCCGGCCGAGGCGCGCAGCATGAACTTCGAAGGCCTGCGTCGTCGCGGTTTCAGCGACGAAGTGCTGCACGCCCTGCGTCGCGCCTACAAGATCGTCTACCGCCAGGGCCTGACCGTCGAAGAGGCGCTCAAGGAGCTGGATGAGCTGGTCACGCAGTTCCCTGAAGTCGATCTGTTCCGTCAATCGATCGCCAATTCCGCACGCGGCATCACCCGCTGATATGGCCCAGCTCTGCGTGGCGCTGGTCGCCGGCGAGGCCAGCGGGGACATTCTCGGTTCCGGCCTGATGCGCGCTATCAAGGCACGTCATCCCGATGTGCGGTTCATCGGTGTTGGCGGTCCCTTGATGGAAGCCGAGGGCATGACCTCCTACTTTCCGATGGAACGCCTGGCCGTCATGGGCCTGGTCGAGGTGCTCGGGCGCCTGCGCGAGCTGCTCAAGCGGCGCAAGGAACTGATCCACACACTGATCGGCGAAAAGCCCGACGTGTTCATCGGTATCGATGCCCCCGATTTCACCCTCAATATCGAACTCAAGCTGCGTCAGGCCGGAATCAAGACGGTGCATTACGTCAGCCCGTCGGTCTGGGCCTGGCGGCAGAAGCGCGTGCTGAAAATTCGTGAGGGCTGCGACCTGATGCTCACCCTGCTGCCGTTCGAGGCGCGCTTCTATGAAGAGCAGGGCGTGCCGGTGCGTTTCGTTGGCCATCCGCTGGCGGACACGATTCCCCTGGAGGCCGACCGTGGCGCGGCGCGTGCCGAACTGGGCCTGGCCGAAGGCCCGGTGATCGCGTTGATGCCTGGCAGCCGGGGCGGTGAGGTAGGGCGCCTGGGAGCTTTGTTCCTCGATGCCGCCCAGCGCTTGCGCGAGCTGGTGCCCGGCGTGCGCTTCGTGCTGCCGTGCGCGAATGCCGCCCGGCGCGCTCAGGTCGAGCAGATGCTCGAAGGGCGCGAACTGCCACTGACCTTGCTGGATGGCCGCTCGCACCAGGCGCTGGCCGCCTGTGACGCGGTGCTGATCGCCTCCGGCACCGCCACCCTGGAAGCGATGCTGTACAAGCGACCGATGGTGGTGGCCTACCGCTTGGCGCCGCTGACCTACTGGATCCTCAAGCGCATGGTCAAGAGCCCGTACGTGTCGCTGCCCAACCTGCTGGCCCAGCGCCTGCTGGTACCGGAGCTGTTGCAGGACGCCGCTACCAGCGAAGCCCTGGCACAGACCCTGGCGCCGCTGGTCAAGGACGGCTCGCAGCAGACCGACAGCTTCGACCAGATCCACCGCACCTTGCGCCGCGACGCCTCCAATCAGGCGGCCGACGCGGTGCTCGCCCTGTTGAAGGACCGCTGAGATGCAGATGGGACTGGATTTCAACCTGGTTGAAGAGCTGGTAGCCGGCGTCGATGAAGTGGGCCGTGGCCCGCTGTGCGGCGCGGTGGTCACCGCGGCGGTCATTCTCGACCCGCGCCGACCGATCCTCGGCCTGAACGACTCGAAAAAGCTCACCGAGGCCAAGCGCGACGCGCTGTTCGACGAGATCTGCGAGAAGGCGCTGAGTTTCTGCATCGCTCGCGCCGAGGTCGAGGAAATCGACCGACTGAACATCCTCCATGCGACCATGCTGGCCATGCAGCGTGCGGTCGAAGGGTTGCACATCACACCGAAACTGGCGCTGATCGACGGCAACCGTTGCCCGAAGCTTTCGGTACCGGCTGCGCCTGTGGTCAAGGGTGACTCGCAGGTGCCGGCGATCGCCGCTGCATCGATCCTGGCGAAGGTCACCCGCGACCGCGAGATGAGCGCGTTCGAGTTGATCTACCCGGGTTATGGGATCGGCGGGCACAAGGGGTATCCGACTCCAGTGCACCTTGAGGCCCTGGCCCGGCTTGGGCCGACGCCCATTCATCGGCGTTCGTTCGCGCCGGTTCGGGCCGCATGGGAAGCCCGTGAAGGCATTTCCACTTCGCTGATCTGATCGGCGCCACTCATCGCGGGGCAAGCCCGCTCCCACGCCAAGCCTGCACTGGAATCGGCTGCGTGGGAGCGGGCTTGCCCCGCGATGCATTCTGCAACCAACCGCTGACCTCCAGGCGAGGCAAGCGAAGAGCAATACGCTACAATCCCGCCCTTGTCGTTCAGCACTGCTACAGGATCCTCCATGTCGGTCTCCTTCGTTCACCTTCGCGTGCACTCCGAATTCTCCCTGGTCGACGGCCTGGTGCGGATCAAGCCGCTGGCCAAGGCCCTGGCCGGGATGAACATGCCGGCGGTGGCAATTACCGACCAGAGCAACATGTGCTCGCTGGTGAAGTTCTACAAGACCGCCATGGGCGCTGGCATCAAGCCGATCTGCGGCGCCGACCTGTGGCTGGCCGGGGCCGATTCCGAGGCGCCGCTGTCGCGCATCTGCTTCCTGGCCATGAATCCCAAGGGCTATCGCAACCTCACCGAGCTGATCTCCCGAGGCTGGACCGACGGCCAGCGCAACGGCCTGGTGATCATCCAGCGCGACTGGATCGCCCCGGCCAGCGAGGGGCTGATCGCCCTGTCGGCAGGCAAGGAAGGCGATATTGGCGTGGCCCTGATGGCCGGTCGCCAGGACGAAGCCGAAGCCCTGCTCGGCGACTGGATGGGCATGTTCCCGGACCGCTTCTATGTCGAGTTGCAGCGTACCAATCGCGCCGGTGACGAAGAGTACGTGCACGCCGCTGTGGCCCTGGCCGACAAGCTCGGCGCCCCGCTGGTGGCGACCAACGATGTGCGCTTCATCAAGCAGTCGGATTTCGACGCCCACGAGACCCGCGTGTGCATTGGCGAGGGCTGGACCCTCGACGACCCGCGCCGCCCGCGCGGCTACAGTGACCAGCAGTACCTCAAGTCACCCGAAGAGATGGCCGAGCTGTTCAGCGACCTGCCGGACGCCATCGCCAACACCGTGGAGATCGCCAAGCGCTGCAACATCACCGTGCAGCTGGGCAAATACTTCCTCCCCGATTTCCCGACGCCCAACGGCATGGGCATCGACGACTACCTGCGTCACGTCTCCCACGAAGGCCTGGAGGAGCGCCTGGCGGTGCTTTGGCCGAAAGAGACCACGCCCAATTACGAAGAGAAGCGCCAGGTCTACCTGGACCGCCTGAAGTTCGAGCTGGACATCATCATCCAGATGGGCTTCCCCGGTTACTTCCTGATCGTTATGGACTTCATCAAGTGGGCGAAGAACAACGACGTGCCGGTTGGCCCGGGCCGGGGCTCGGGTGCCGGCTCCCTGGTGGCCTATGTATTGAAGATCACCGACCTCGACCCGCTGGCCTATGACCTGCTGTTCGAGCGCTTCCTGAACCCAGAACGTATTTCCATGCCTGACTTCGACGTCGACTTCTGCATGGATGGCCGTGACCGGGTGATCGACTACGTGGCCGAAGCCTACGGCCGCAACGCGGTGAGCCAGATCATCACCTTCGGCACCATGGCCGCCAAGGCGGTGGTGCGCGACGTGGCGCGGGTGCAAGGCAAGTCCTACGGCCTGGCCGACCGCCTGTCGAAGATGATCCCGTTCGAAGTGGGCATGACCCTGGAGAAGGCCTACGAGCAGGAAGAGATCCTGCGCGACTTCCTCAAGGGCGACGAGGATGCCCGCGAGATCTGGGACATGGCGCTCAAGCTCGAAGGTGTCACCCGCGGTACCGGCAAGCACGCCGGTGGCGTGGTGATCGCGCCGACCAAGCTCACTGACTTCTCACCGATTGCCTGTGACGAAGAGGGCGGCGGCCTGGTTACCCAGTTCGACAAGGACGACGTCGAGGCTGCGGGCCTGGTGAAGTTCGACTTCCTCGGCCTGCGGACCCTGACCATCATCAAGTGGGCGATGGAGATCATCAACCGCGAGCAGGCCAAGAAGAACCTGCCCGACGTCAACATCGACTTCATCCCGCTGGACGACCGCAAGACTTACGAGCTGCTGCAGAAAGCCGAAACCACGGCGGTGTTCCAGCTCGAATCCCGGGGCATGAAGGAGCTGATCAAGAAGCTCAAGCCCGACTGCCTGGAAGACCTCATCGCACTGGTGGCGCTGTTCCGTCCGGGCCCGTTGCAATCGGGCATGGTGGACGACTTCATCAACCGCAAGCACGGCCGGGCGGAACTGGCCTACCCGCACTCCGACTACCAGTACGAAGGTCTGAAACCGGTACTCGCGCCTACCTACGGCATCATCCTGTACCAGGAACAGGTGATGCAGATCGCCCAGGTGATGGCCGGCTACACCCTCGGTGGCGCCGACATGCTGCGCCGGGCCATGGGTAAGAAAAAGCCCGAGGAAATGGCCAAGCAGCGCGGTGGTTTTATCGAAGGCTGCGTGGCCAACAACATCGATGCGGACCTGGCCGGTAACATTTTCGACCTGGTAGAGAAATTCGCCGGCTACGGCTTCAACAAATCCCACTCCGCCGCCTACGGCCTGGTGTCCTACCAGACCGCCTGGCTGAAAACCCACTACCCGGCGCCGTTCATGGCCGCGGTGCTGTCGGCGGATATGCACAACACCGACAAGGTGGTGGTGCTGGTCGAGGAAGTGCGCAGCATGAAGCTGCGCCTGGACGCGCCGGACGTGAACTTCTCGGACTTCAAGTTCACCGTCAACAACGATGGCCGCATCGTCTATGGCCTGGGCGCGATCAAGGGCGTCGGCGAGGGGCCGGTGGAGGCAATCGTCGAGGCCCGCGCCCAGGGCGGCCCGTTCAAGGACCTGTTCGACTTCTGCGAGCGTATCGACCTCAAGCGGGTCAACAAGCGGACCCTCGACGCGCTGATCCGCAGTGGTGCGCTGGACCGCCTGGGGCCGCATTTCCATGACGAGATCAAGGCCTATCAGGCCAACATCGACATCAACCGTGCAACCTTGCTGTCGGCGCTGGGCGAGGCAGTCAAGGCTGCCGAGCAGGCCGCCCATACTGCGGACAGTGGCCACGTCGACCTGTTCGGCGGCATGTTCGACGAGGCGGATGTCGACGTCTACGCCAACCACCGCAAGGTGCGCGAGCTGACGCTCAAGGAACGCCTCAAGGGTGAAAAGGACACCCTTGGCCTGTACCTGACCGGCCACCCGATCGACGAATACGAGACCGAGATCCGCCGCTTCGCCCGCCAGCGCATCGTCGACCTCAAACCGGCCCGCGACACCCAGACCATCGCCGGCATGATCATTGCCCTGCGGGTGATGAAGAACAAAAAGGGTGACAAGATGGGCTTCGTCACCTTGGATGACCGTTCCGGGCGCATCGAGGCCTCGCTGTTCGCCGATGCCTTCATGGGCGCCCAGGCCCTGCTGCAGACCGACGCCATGGTGGTGGTGGAGGGGGAGGTGAGCAACGACGACTTCTCCGGCGGCCTGCGCCTGCGGGTCAAGACCGTGATGACCATGGAGGATGCCCGGACCAAGCTGGCCGAGAGCCTGCGCCTGAAGGTTGGTCACGACGCGCTCAAGGGCGATCGTCTGAAATGGCTGGGCGAGCTGATCACCCGGCACCGTGGTGGTTGCCCGATCACCCTGGAGTACACCGGCAGCGACGCCAAGGCCATGCTGCAGTTTGGCGACCAGTGGTCGATCGACCCGGCCGATGGGCTGATTCAGGCACTGCGTGACCAGTTCGGGCGTGAGAACGTCTTCCTGCAATACCGTTGAAACGACGCATTTTAATCTCGACCTTTATGCGCCTGATCCCTTAAGGTAGGGCGCCAAACGGATCAACCGGCCGGCCGCCTGGCCGTAGACCCAAGACGGAAGCCTATGAACCCGAATTTCCTCGATTTCGAACAGCCGATTGCCGACCTGCAAGCCAAGATCGAAGAGCTGCGCCTGGTGGGCAACGACAACTCGCTGAACATCAGCGATGAAATTGCCCGTCTGCAGGACAAGAGCAGCACCCTGACCGAGAGCATCTTCGGCAACCTGACCAGCTGGCAGATCGCCCGTCTGGCCCGTCACCCGCGCCGCCCGTACACCCTCGATTACATCGACCACATCTTCACCGAGTTCGAGGAGCTGCACGGCGACCGTCACTTTGCCGACGACGCCGCGATCGTCGGTGGCACCGCGCGCCTGAACGACAAGCCGGTCATGGTCATCGGTCACCAGAAGGGCCGTGAGGTGCGTGAAAAGGTACGCCGCAACTTCGGCATGCCGCGCCCTGAAGGCTACCGCAAGGCCTGTCGCCTGATGGAAATGGCTGAGCGTTTCAAGATGCCGATCCTGACCTTCATCGACACCCCGGGTGCCTACCCGGGCATCGACGCCGAAGAGCGCAACCAGAGCGAGGCCATTGCCTGGAACCTGCGCGTGATGGCGCGCCTGAAGACGCCGATCATCGCCACCGTGATCGGTGAGGGTGGTTCCGGCGGCGCACTGGCCATCGGCGTGTGCGACCAGCTGAACATGCTGCAGTACTCCACCTACTCGGTGATCTCGCCGGAAGGTTGCGCCTCGATCCTGTGGAAGACCGCCGACCGCGCGGCCGATGCCGCCGAGGCCATGGGCGTGACCGCCGAGCGCCTGAAGAGCCTGAACATCGTCGACAAGGTCATCCCCGAGCCGCTGGGCGGCGCCCACCGCGATCCGGCGAAGATGGCGGCCAATGTTCGCGCCGATCTGATCGAACAGCTGGACATGCTCGGCAAGCTCGACAACGACGCGCTGCTCAAGCGCCGTTACGATCGCCTGATGAGCTACGGCCTCTGATGGATTCCGGGGGGCCGCTTCGCGGCCCTTTCGCGACACAAGGCCGCTCCCACAGGATTGCGCAGTATTCGAAACTGACGCCATCTTGTGGGAGCGGCCTTGTGTCGCGAAAGGGGCGCAAGGCGCCCCCGGCGATCTCAAGTCCTGTGAGGCCCTGATGCTCAACCTCACCCCCTGGCTCAACGCCCCCGCCTGGTACGTCGCCTTCTCCGGTGGCCTGGACTCCACCGTCCTCCTGCACCAGCTCGCCGACTACACCCGCAACCACCCCGCGCCCCCTCTGCGCGCCATCCATGTCCATCACGGCCTGCAAGCCGCCGCCGATGCCTGGCCCGATCACTGCCGAGCGGTGTGTGCTGCACTGGGTGTCGAACTCGATGTGCTTCCTGTCCAGGTTGCCCCCGGTGCCAGCCTCGAACAGGCGGCCCGCAACGCCCGCTACGACGCCTTCGAAAAACGGCTGGGCCTAGGCGAAGTGCTGTTCACCGGCCAGCACCGTGACGATCAGGCCGAGACCCTGCTGTTTCGCTTGCTGCGCGGCGCCGGCCTGCGTGGCTTGTCCGCCATGCCGCAACAGCGGCCGCTAGGGCAGGGCAGCCTGGTGCGCCCATTGCTGGGGCTGTCGCGCCAGCAACTGCAGACCTACGCCGACATGCACGGGCTGGTATGGGTCGACGACCCTTCCAATAGCGATACAGCCTTTGCCCGCAACTTCCTGCGCGGCGAGGTCTTCCCAATCCTGCGCCAGCGTTGGCCACAGGCCGAAGCCAATCTGGCACGCAGTGCCGAACACCTGGGCGAGGCGATGGGCCTGCTGGACGAACTGGCCGCCAGCGACCTGGCGATCGCCTGCGACAATGCGCCGCTGCCCTGGCTGGAGCTGTATTCGCTCAGCCTCGAGGTGCTCGCCGCGATGTCCCCAGCGCGCCAGCGCAATGCCCTGCAGTTCTGGCTCAGCCAGCGCACCCGCCTGCCCGACAGCCGCCACTGGGCCGGTTGGAACGATCTGCGCGACGCGGCGGCCGATGCCTGCCCGGTCTGGCGCCTGACCGATGGCGAACTGCATCGCAGCCATGGACGTATCTGGTGGCTAAATGGCGTTTGGCTGGCTGCGGTGTCGGGTAATTACCCCTGGCTGGACAGCGGGCAACCGTTGCGCCTGCCGGGTAATGGCAGTGTCCGCCTGATGTCGGCCCCGTTGGGTGAAGGCCTGCACATCCGCTACCGCCAGGGCGGCGAGATCATGCAACTGCCTGGTCGCGGTCGGCGCGATCTCAAGCGCCTGCTCAACGAGCTGCAGGTCCCGCACTTCGTGCGCCCGCGACTGCCGCTGCTATATCGCGGCGAGCAGTTGCTCGCGGTGGCCAACCTGCCCGAGCTGGCGCAGGCGAATTGTCAGTTGCACTGGCAGCCGCCGACGAACGTGCAAGGTTTGAGCTGAAGGGTACATTCGGGTAGACTACCCTCCCTTCTTGATACAGCTTCTGTGGGTTGCGCAAAATCACAGAGGTTGCCGATTACCAAGCAGTTTTTTGCTGGGCTGATTTCTTAAAATGACGAGCGAGCTCCATGCCGGGGACACCCCTGGTCTGTACAGACGCGGCAGTTTTTCGAGATGCACTGTGATTGACGCAGGTGATCGGGGGCTTCGGCCTTCCTTCGCTTTCTCCGGCGGCCCATGCCGCCTTAACGCAGACTTCTAGGGTTTTTCATGACGCGCTACATATTCGTCACGGGCGGTGTTGTTTCTTCATTGGGGAAAGGCATTGCCTCGGCTTCCCTGGCGGCCATCCTGGAAGCGCGGGGGCTCAAAGTCACCATGCTCAAGCTGGACCCGTACATCAACGTCGACCCGGGCACCATGAGCCCGTTCCAGCACGGTGAAGTATTCGTCACCCACGACGGCGCCGAGACCGACCTTGACCTGGGCCACTACGAGCGGTTCATCCGCACCACGATGACCCAGAACAACAACTTCACCACCGGCCGCATCTACGAGCACGTGCTGCGCAAGGAACGCCGTGGTGATTACCTGGGCGCGACCATCCAGGTCATTCCGCACATCACCGACGAGATCAAGCGCCGCATCATCAAGGGCGCCGGCGATGCCGACGTCGCGCTGGTCGAGATCGGCGGCACCGTGGGCGACATCGAGTCGCAACCGTTCCTCGAGGCGATCCGCCAGCTGCGCGTCGAAGTGGGCTCCAAGCGCGCCATGCTGATGCACCTGACCCTGGTCCCGTACATCGCCACTGCCGGCGAGACCAAGACCAAGCCGACCCAGCACTCGGTCAAGGAGTTGCGCTCCATCGGCCTGCAGCCCGATGTGCTGATCTGCCGCTCCGACCACCCGGTCGATGCCTCGTCGCGTCGCAAGATCGCGCTGTTCACCAACGTCGAAGAACGTGCGGTGATCTCGCTGGAAGACGTCGACACCATCTACAAGATCCCAGGCGTACTGCACGCCCAGGGCCTGGACGACTTCGTCGTCGAGCGCTTCGGCTTGCAGTGCAACAGCGCCGACCTGTCCGAGTGGGACAAGGTCGTCGATGCCAAGCTCAACCCTGAGCAGGAAGTGACCATCGCGATGGTCGGCAAGTACATGGAGCTGCTGGACGCGTACAAGTCGCTGATCGAAGCGATGAGCCACGCCGGCATCACCAACCGCACCAAGGTCAACCTGCGTTACATCGACTCCGAGGACATCGAGAACCAGGGCACCAGCCTGCTCGAAGGCGCCGATGCCATCCTGGTCCCGGGCGGTTTCGGCCTGCGCGGCGTCGAAGGCAAGATCACCGCGGTGCAATATGCCCGTGAGAACAAGGTCCCGTACCTGGGCATCTGCCTGGGCATGCAGGTGGCCGTGATCGAGTTCGCCCGCAACGTGATGGGTTGGAAAGACGCCAACTCCACCGAGTTCGACCGCAACAGCGGCCACCCGGTTGTCGGCCTGATCACCGAATGGGCCGATGCCACCGGCGCGGTCGAGACCCGTACCGAAGCCTCCGACCTGGGCGGCACCATGCGCCTGGGCGCCCAGGACTGCCAGCTGGCGGCCGGCTCCAAGGTTCACGACTGCTACGGCAAGGACGTGATCACCGAGCGCCACCGTCACCGTTACGAAGTCAACAACGTCCTGCTGCCGCAACTGGTCGACGCCGGCCTGGTGGTTTCCGGCCGTTCCGAGGACGGCGCGCTGGTCGAAGTGGTCGAGTCCAAGGACCACCCTTGGTTCGTTGCTTGCCAGTTCCACCCGGAGTTCACCTCGACCCCGCGTGACGGCCACCCGCTGTTCAGCGGCTTCGTCAAGGCGGCCCTGGCACAGAAGAACAAGGCCTGATCCATGACTCAGAAGATCATTCGCGTCGGTAACATCGAGATCGCCAACGACAAGCCGTTCGTCCTGTTCGGCGGCATGAACGTCCTGGAGTCCCGTGACCTGGCCCTGAAGGTCTGCGAGGAGTACGTGCGGGTGACCGAGAAGCTCGGCATCCCGTACGTGTTCAAGGCCAGCTTCGACAAGGCCAACCGTTCGTCGGTCAACTCGTACCGCGGCCCCGGCATGGAAGAAGGCCTGAAGATCTTCGAGGAGATCAAGCAGACCTTCAATGTGCCGGTGATCACCGACGTGCACGAGCCCTACCAGTGCGAGCCGGTGGCCAAGGTGTGCGACATCATCCAGCTGCCGGCCTTCCTGTCGCGCCAGACCGACCTGGTCGTGGCGATGGCCAAGACCGGTGCCGTGATCAACATCAAGAAGGCGCAGTTCCTCGCGCCCCACGAGATGAAGCACATCCTCGCCAAGTGCGTCGAGGCAGGCAACGACCAGCTCATCCTCTGTGAGCGCGGTTCGAGCTTCGGCTACAACAACCTGGTCGTGGACATGCTCGGCTTCGGCATCATGAAGCAGTTCGAGTACCCGGTGTTCTTCGATGTGACCCATTCGTTGCAAACCCCAGGTGGTCGCGCCGACTCCGCCGGCGGCCGCCGCGCCCAGGTCACCGACCTGGCCAAGGCTGGCATGAGCCAGGGCTTGGCGGGCCTGTTCCTCGAGGCCCACCCGGATCCGGACAACGCCAAGTGCGACGGTCCGTGTGCCCTGCGCCTGGATAAGTTGGAGCCGTTCCTGGCCCAGCTCAAGCAACTGGACGACCTGGTGAAAAGTTTTCCGACGGTAGAAACCGCGTAAAGCTCGTTTCTCGGGTAAAGTACCGCCCGTTCCACCCCTGACCTTTCGGTCAGGGGCTCCCTTCGCCAGGCCTGCCCGTGCCATGTCGCCTGGTGAACGGCAAGAATTCCCAAAGCTGCGTTGTTTTCGTCAATTCTGGAGTGCTTACAACAATGGCAAAGATCGTCGACATCAAAGGTCGTGAAGTTCTCGATTCGCGTGGCAACCCCACCGTGGAAGCCGATGTACTGCTCGACAACGGCATCATCGGCAGCGCCTGCGCGCCGTCGGGTGCTTCCACTGGCTCGCGCGAAGCGCTGGAGCTGCGTGATGGCGACAAGAGCCGTTACCTGGGCAAGGGCGTGCTGAAGGCCGTCGGCAACATCAACGGCCCGATCCGTGACCTGCTGCTGGGCAAGGACCCGGCCGACCAGAAAGCCCTGGACCGTGCCATGATCGAGCTGGACGGTACCGAGAACAAGGCCAAGCTGGGCGCCAACGCCATCCTGGCAGTATCCCTGGCCGCCGCCAAGGCCGCCGCTCAAGACCTGGACCTGCCGCTGTACGCCCACATCGCCAACCTCAATGGCACCCCGGGCCAGTACTCCATGCCGGTGCCGATGATGAACATCATCAACGGCGGCGAGCACGCCGACAACAACGTCGACATCCAGGAGTTCATGGTGCAGCCGGTTGGCGCCAAGACCTTCTCCGATGGCCTGCGCATGGGCACCGAGATCTTCCACCACCTCAAGGCTGTACTGAAGGCCCGTGGCCTGAACACCGCCGTCGGCGACGAAGGTGGCTTCGCGCCGAACCTGGCTTCCAACGAAGACGCCCTGGCAGCCATTGCCGAAGCCGTCGAAAAGGCCGGCTACAAGCTGGGCACCGACGTGACCCTGGCCCTGGACTGCGCGGCTTCCGAATTCTATGAAGACGGCAAGTACAACCTGTCCGGTGAAGGCAAGTCGTTCGACGCCGAAGGCTTCGCCGAGTACCTGAAGGGCCTGACCGAGCGTTTCCCGATCATCTCGATCGAAGACGGCCTGGACGAGTCCGACTGGGCCGGTTGGAAGATCCTGACCGACAAGATCGGTGCCAAGGTGCAACTGGTTGGCGACGACCTGTTCGTGACCAACACCAAGATCCTCAAGGAAGGCATCGAGAAGGGCATCGGCAACTCGATCCTGATCAAGTTCAACCAGATCGGCTCGCTGACCGAGACCCTGGAAGCCATCCAGATGGCCAAGGCCGCCGGCTACACCGCGGTGATCTCGCACCGTTCCGGTGAAACCGAGGATTCGACCATCGCCGACCTGGCCGTGGGTACCGCCGCCGGTCAGATCAAGACCGGTTCGCTGTGCCGTTCCGACCGCGTCAGCAAGTACAACCAACTGCTGCGCATCGAAGAGCAACTGGGCGCCAAGGCTGTATATCGCGGTCGTGCCGAGTTTCGCGGCTGAGCAAGAGATGGTAAAAAGGCAGCAGCCGGGGCCGGCTGAACGTTCGTACTGATCGTTCGGTCGTTTCCACGGGTTTCTGTCGACGAAGCCTGGCCTCGGCCAGGCTTCGTGCTATCGGAAGCTCGCTGCGGCGGCCTTTTTTACCCTGGATATCTTCATGCGCAGTCCCTATTGGTTGTTCCTCGTCCTGCTCCTGCTGCTCGGCGGCCTGCAATATCGCCTTTGGGTAGGCAATGGCAGCCTGGCGCAAGTGACCGAACTCAAGCAGCAGATCGCCGACCAGCATGCGGAAAACGAGCGCCTGCTGGAGCGCAATCGCGTGCTCGACGCTGAAGTCCTGGAATTGAAGAAAGGTATGGAGACCGTGGAAGAACGGGCTCGTCATGAACTGGGGATGGTCAAGGAGGGCGAAACCCTCTACCAGCTGCCGCAGAAATGACACATGAACTGCCGGCCTTCTGGGCCGTGATTCCCGCCGCGGGCGTTGGTGCCCGCATGGCTGCCGACCGTCCCAAGCAGTACCTTCAACTGGGCGGGCAGACGATTCTCGAGCACAGCCTCGACTGTTTCCTCGACCATCCCATGCTCAAGGGCGTGGTGGTCAGCATTGCCGAACAAGACCCTTACTGGCCCGGCCTGCGCTGCGCCAGCGATCCACGCATCCAGCGCGCCCCGGGCGGTCGCGAGCGCGCCGATTCGGTGCTCAATGCGCTGTTGCTGCTGCACGCACAGGGTGCATCGGATGACGACTGGGTGCTGGTGCACGACGCCGCGCGGCCGAACCTGGCGCGCAGCGATCTGGACAAATTGCTGTCAGCCCTGGCTGAAGATCCCGTCGGCGGATTGCTCGCCGTTCCCGCCCGGGACACGCTCAAGCGTGCCGACGGCGAGGGCAGGGTGGCGGCCACGGTCGATCGCAGCACCGTCTGGCAGGCGTACACCCCGCAGATGTTCCGCCTTGGCATGCTGCACCGGGCGCTGGCCGAGTGCCTGGTATCCGATGTGGCGGTCACCGACGAGTCGTCGGCCATCGAATGGGCCGGTAATGCGCCACGCCTGGTCGAAGGGCGCAGCGACAACATCAAGGTGACCCGTCCGGAAGACCTGGAGTGGCTGCGCCAGCGCTGGGCCGGGCGCCGCTGAGCGCCTGCGGGGGAGTGGTGCGATACTCCGGCAACTGTGCCAACCCTTCCTTCAGGTAGTCGACCAACCTGCGCACCTTCGGCGACAGATGCCGTTGCTGTGGATACAACGCCCACACCGCCGTATTCGGCGGCTGATGGCCCTCCAGCAACGACACCAGCGCGCCGCTGCGCAAATGCTCGAGCACGTAGTAGTCCGGCAACTGGCACAGCCCCATGCCTTGCAGCGCCGCGTCCAGCACCGCCTGGCCGCTGTTGCAGCGCCAGTTGCCCTGCACCCGCTGGCTGATCTCGCGTCCCTCCTGCTGCAGCGCCCACAGGTCCGAACTGCCCACCAGGCAGTTGTGCCGCGCCAGCTCAGATAAGCTGTGCGGTCGACCATAGCGCTCCAGGTAGGCCGGCGACGCGCACAGGTACATGCGCCGAGGCGCCAGGCGCGTGGCCACCAGCCGCGAATCCTGCAGCCGTCCCAGGCGGATCGCCAGGTCCATGCCTTCGTGCAGCAGGTCGAGGGTACGGTTGCTCAGCTCCACTTCGACCCGCAACTGCGGGTACTGCGCCATGAAGCGTGTCACCAAGGGCACGATGAAGCGTTCGCCATAGGCCACCGCGCACGTCATGCGCAGCAGGCCCTTGGGCTCGCTGGCCAAGTCGCCCATGGCCCTCAGCGCCTCCTCGCGGCCGTCCTGCAGGCGCTGGCAGTGCTGGAGAAAGGTCTGCCCGGCTTCGCTCAGGGTCACCCGTCGGGTGCTGCGGTACAGCAAACGTGTCTGCAGGCGTTCCTCCAGGCGGGCGATTTGCCGGCTGATGTGCGAGGACGACACCCCAAGTCGTTCGGCGGCGGCGGTGAACTGACCTGATTCGGCCACCGCGACGAACTCGTCGATGCCTTCCCAGCGGCTGCTCATGGATTATCCCTGTGTAGCAATAATGTTTTGTGAGTGGCTGGATTATTCATCAAAAGACGGTGAATTACACTGTAAGCCAGCAACCCATACCTGTTCTGGAGACCTTTGATGATCAAGTCCCGCGCCGCCGTCGCCTTCGAGGCCAAGAAACCCCTGGAAATCGTCGAAGTGGACGTGGCCATGCCCAAGGCCGGCGAAGTGCTGCTGCGCGTTGTCGCCTCCGGTGTCTGCCACACCGACGCCTATACCCTGTCCGGCGCCGACCCGGAGGGCATCTTCCCGTCGATCCTTGGCCATGAGGGTGGTGCGATTGTCGAAGCCGTAGGCGAAGGCGTCACCTCGGTGGTGGTCGGTGACCATGTGATCCCGCTTTACACCCCGGAATGCGGCAAGTGCAAGTTCTGCCTGTCGGGCAAGACCAACCTGTGCCAGGCCATCCGCGCCACCCAAGGCAAAGGCCTGATGCCCGACGGCACCACCCGCTTCAGCTACAAGGGTCAGCAGCTGTTCCACTACATGGGCACCTCGACCTTCTCCGAGTACACCGTGCTGCCGGAAATCTCCGTGGCCAAGATCCAGAAGGAAGCTCCGCTGGAAAAGGTCTGCCTGCTCGGTTGCGGCGTGACCACTGGCATCGGCGCGGTACTCAACACCGCCAAGGTCAAGCCGGGTGACACCGTGGCCATCTTCGGCCTCGGCGGCATCGGCCTGTCGGCGGTGATCGGCGCGGTCAAGGCCAAGGCTTCGCGCATCATCGCCATCGACATCAACCCGGCCAAGTTCGAGATCGCCCGCCAACTGGGCGCCACCGACTGCATCAACCCGAAAGACTACGATCGCCCGATCCAGGAAGTGATCGTCGACCTCACCGACGGCGGCGTCGATTTCTCCTTCGAGTGCATCGGCAACGTGCAACTGATGCGCGCGGCGCTGGAGTGCTGCCACAAGGGCTGGGGCGAGTCGGTGATCATCGGCGTCGCCGGTGCCGGCCAGGAAATCGCCACCCGTCCGTTCCAGCTGGTCACCGGCCGCGTCTGGCGTGGTTCGGCCTTCGGCGGCGTGCGGGGTCGCAGCGAGCTGCCGAGCTACGTCGAGATGTCCGAGAAGGGCGAGATTCCGCTGGACACCTTCATTACCCACACCATGGGCCTGGAGGACATCAACAAGGCCTTTGACCTGATGCACGAAGGCAAGAGCATCCGCAGCGTGATCCACTTCTGAGGGCCTCGCCATGACCCTGGACAACCTCTCCTGCCAGAAAAGCTTCGGCGGCTGGCACAAGCGTTACCGGCACAGCTCCAAGGTACTCGGCTGCGACATGGTGTTTGCCGTCTACCTGCCGCCCCAGGCCGAGCAGGGCGATAAGCTGCCGGTGTTGTACTGGCTCAGCGGCCTGACCTGCACCGACGAGAACTTCATGCAGAAGGCCGGTGCCCAGCGCCTGGCTGCGGAACTCGGGCTGATCATCGTTGCCCCGGATACCAGCCCGCGTGGCGAGCAGGTGCCGGGCGACCCGGATGGCGCCTGGGACTTCGGCCTGGGCGCAGGGTTCTACCTCAATGCCACCCAGCAGCCCTGGGCCCAGCATTACCGGATGCACGACTACGTGGTGGAGGAGTTGCCGGCCCTGATCGAGGCGCACTTCCCGGCGTCGGACCAGCGCAGCATCAGCGGCCATTCCATGGGTGGGCATGGCGCGCTGGTCTGCGCCCTGCGCAACCCAGGGCGCTACCGTTCGGTGTCGGCGTTTTCGCCCATCAGCAATCCGATGGATTGCCCGTGGGGCGAGAAGGCGTTTTCCCGCTACCTGGGGGAGGACCGTGCGCGTTGGCGGGAGTGGGACGCCAGCGTGTTGCTGGCCGAGGCAGGGGAGTGCCCGCCGTTGCTGGTGGACCAGGGCGATCGCGATGACTTCCTCGAGAAGCAGCTCAAGCCGCAAGCGCTGGAGCAGGCGGCGCGCAAGGGTGGTCATGCGCTGACCCTGCGCCTGCAGCCGGGCTATGACCACAGCTACTACTTCATCGCCAGCTTCATCGATGAGCACCTGCGTCATCATGCGGTGGCGTTGGGCAGGGTCTGACACCGCCTGCAATTTCTGGGAGAGCTGGCTTGCCGGCGATGGGCTGCGAAGCAGCCCCATTACCTCAAAAGCAGGTAGAATCACGCCCTGACTCAATCAGGGCGTTTTTCTATGCGTATTGGCCACGGCTACGATGTCCACCGTTTCTGCGACGGTGATTTCATTACCTTGGGCGGGGTGCGTATCCCCCACAAGTTCGGCCTGCTGGCCCACTCCGACGGTGACGTGCTGCTGCACGCCCTGAGCGATGCCCTGCTCGGCGCTGCGGCGTTGGGCGACATCGGCAAGCATTTCCCTGACACCGACCCGCAGTTCAAGGGTGCCGACAGTCGCGTGCTGCTGCGCCACGTGGTCGCCGTCGTGCGCGACAAGGGCTGGAAGGTCGGCAACGTCGACGCCACCATCGTCGCCCAGGCGCCGAAGATGGCCCCGCATATCGAGACCATGCGCCAGCAGATCGCCGCAGACCTGCAGGTCGAACTCGACCAGGTCAACGTCAAGGCCACCACCGAAGAAAAGCTGGGCTTCACCGGCCGCGAGGAGGGCATCGCCGTGCACGCGGTTGCCCTGCTACTGCCAGCATGACCGAACTGGAACTGCTGGGGCCGCGGGCCTCGGGCGAAGCCTTGGGCACCGCCGTGCTCAAGGCGGTGGCCGAAGACTTCCAGGTCGATGAAGTCCTCGATATCCCGCTGTCCGGTCAGGGGGAGCATCTGTGGCTGTGGGTCGAGAAGCGCGATCTCAACACCGAGGAAGCGGCCCGCCGCCTGGCCCGCGCCGCCGGTGTGCCGGTGCGCGCCATCAGCTATGCCGGCCTGAAGGACCGCCAAGCCTTGACACGCCAGTGGTTCAGCCTGCACCTGCCGGGCAAGGCCGACCCCGACCTGTCCCGCGCCGAGGACGACACCCTGCGGGTGCTCAAGCAGGTGCGCCATCAGCGCAAGCTGCAGCGTGGGGCCCATTCGGCCAATGGTTTCACCTTGCGCCTGACCGCGCTGCAGGCCGACCGCCCGGCCCTCGATGCCCGCCTGGAGCAACTCAAGCAGCAGGGTGTGCCTAATTACTTCGGCAGCCAGCGTTTCGGTCATGCCGGCGGCAACGTGCATGATGCCCAGGACTGGGCTGCACGCCAGGCATTGCCCGAGCAGCGCAACGTGCGCTCGCGGCTGTTGTCGGCCGGGCGCAGCTACCTGTTCAACCAGGTGCTGGCCGCCCGGGTGGCCGACGGCAGCTGGCAGCGTGCCCAGGTCGGCGACCTGCTCGCGTTCACCGACAGTCGCAGTTTCTTCCCGGCGGGAGAGGGCGAGTGCAGCGATCCGCGCCTGGCCATTCTTGACTTGCATCCCACCGGCCCGCTGTGGGGCGAAGGGCAATCGCCTTGTGCCGGCGCGACCCAGGTGCTCGAGAGCGAAGTCGCCGCGCGTCATCCTGCGTTGTGCCAATGGCTGGCGCGAGCGGGCATGGATCACGAACGGCGCATCCTGCGGCTCCCTATTGGGCGTCTGTCGTGGCATTATCCCGAGCCTGATATCCTGCAACTGGAATTCGTCCTTCCGGCCGGATGCTTCGCCACCGTGGTGGTGCGCGAACTCGTCGATCTGGTGCCGGCAGGGCAGACGGACAGCCCATGCGTATTCTGATTTCGAATGACGACGGTGTTACCGCACCCGGCATCGCCGCGCTGCATGAAGCGCTGGCGGATTACGCCGAGTGCGTGGTGATTGCCCCGGATCAAGACAAGAGCGGCGCCGGCAGTTCGCTGACGCTCGATCGGCCGCTGCACCCGCAGACCCTGGCCAACGGTTTCATCAGCCTCAACGGCACGCCCACTGACTGCGTGCACCTGGGGCTCAACGGCCTGCTGCCAGAAACCCCCGACATGGTGGTGTCCGGCATCAACCTGGGCGCCAACCTGGGTGACGACGTGCTGTATTCCGGCACGGTCGCCGCCGCCCTGGAAGGGCGTTTCCTCGGCGGTACCTCGCTGGCCTTTTCGCTCCTGTCGCGCCTGCCCGACAACCTGCCGACTGCCGCCTATATCGCCCGGCGCCTGGTCGAGGCGCAGTCGCGCCTGGAGCTGCCACCGCGCACCGTGCTCAACGTCAATATCCCCAACCTGCCGCTGGAGCACATCCGTGGCATCCAGCTCACCCGCCTGGGACATCGGGCGCGTGCCGCAGCGCCGACCAAGGTGGTCAACCCGCGGGGCAAGGAAGGCTACTGGATCGCCGTGGCCGGCGATGCCGAGGACGGCGGGCCGGGTACCGATTTCCATGCAGTGATGCAAGGCTACGTGTCGATCACGCCGTTGCAGCTGGATCGCACCTTCAACGATGCCTTCGAGCGCCTCGACGGCTGGCTGGAGGGCGTGCTCTGATGCGCGAACAGGACGATCTGCAGCGTCGCGGTATCGGCATGACTTCCCAGCGTACCCGGGAGCGGCTGATCCAGCGCCTCTACGAAGAAGGCGTGTCGAACGCCAAGGTGCTCGAGGCCATTCGCCGCACTCCGCGCCACCTGTTCGTCGATGAAGCCCTGGCCCATCGGGCCTACGAGGACACGGCGCTGCCGATCGGCCATAACCAGACGATCTCCCAGCCGTTCATGGTCGCGCACATGAGCGAGCTGTTGCTGGAAGCCGGGCCCCTGGACAAGGTGCTGGAGATTGGCACCGGCTCGGGCTACCAGACGGCGATCCTGGCCCAACTGGTGGAACGGGTGTTTTCGGTTGAGCGGATCAAGGTCCTGCAGGATCGGGCCAAGGAGCGTCTGGTCGAGCTCAACCTGCGCAACGTGGTGTTCCGCTGGGGCGACGGCTGCGAAGGTTGGCCGGCGCTGGCGCCGTACAACGGCATCATCGTCACCGCGGTTGCGCCCGAGGTGCCCCAGGCACTGCTCGACCAGCTGGCACCGGGCGGGCGCATGGTGATCCCGGTCGGTCCGGCGGGGGAAACCCAGCAACTGATGCTGATCGTGCGTGAAGAACATGGTTTCTCGCGCCGGGTGCTCGGGGCCGTGCGCTTCGTGCCCCTGCTCAACGGCCCGCTGGCCTGAGTGGCGCAACGGAATATTTGCGTCGGCGACGAATTCTTGCGTCGGGCCCCTGTCTATCTGGCGTGGCGATATTCGTACACCGATCAGGCCAATTGCGAGTCACCCCTGGCAGGGTGGCTCGGTTATAATTGAAACAATATTGCATTTTGTATCGTCATTATTTGACAGCATGAGGGGAGCGCGGGTGGGTCACACAGGCATGCGGCAGCGCAAGGAACGGTCGGTATTGAAGCTTCTGGTGATTGCGCTGGCCATGGGTACCCTGTTGGCTGGCTGTTCCAGCACCAGCTCCAACGGCGCCCGTGTGGTCGATCGCAACAACACCGCGCCCAAGCGCCCGACAGTCACCTCGGGGCAGTACATCGTCAAGCCTGGGGATACGCTGTTCTCCATCGCCTTCCGCTATGGCTGGGACTACAAGGAGCTGGCGGCGCGCAACAACATTCCCGCCCCCTACACCATTCGCCCGGGTCAGCCGATTCGTTTCAGTAGCGGCGTGGGGGGGAGCACCACGGTTGTCAGCAGCCCTTCTTCGTCGAGCAAGACCACCGTCATCCGCCGACCGGTCGCGACCACCGTACCGGCGACCGGTAATGGCAAAAGTGCCACTACTGCCTCTTCCACCACCTCGCAAACGGTTGCCCAGGTGCCCGCCGCAGAGCGCGCCGTGGGCGGTTGGACGTGGCCGGCGAACGGCGTGCTGATTGGTAAATTTGCTTCAAACGGTAGTTTGAATAAAGGCATTGATATCGCCGGTGATTTGGGACAGCCTGTTTTTGCTGCGTCTGATGGAGCGGTGGTCTACGCCGGCAGTGGCTTGAGGGGCTATGGCGAGCTCATCATCATCAAACACAGCGATACCTACGTCAGTGCCTACGGTCACAACCGCAGGCTTTTGGTTCGGGAGGGGCAGCAGGTCAAGGCAGGGCAGACGATCGCAGAAATGGGGTCCACGGGCACTGATCGGGTGAAGCTGCATTTCGAGATTCGCCGCCAGGGCAAACCCGTCGATCCTCTCCAGTTCCTGCCACGCCGTTGATCAATGTCCCAGCCTGTTCCTTGGATGTAGAGGGGACAGGCTCAGGCGCTGCCATGGAAGGGTGACGCTCGAGTCTGAGTTCGAACTCAGCAAAGGACTATAACAATGGCTCTCAGCAAAGAAGTGCCGGAGTTTGACATCGACGATGACCTCCTTCTGATGGAGACAGGCATCGTTTTGGAAACGGATGTGGTGTCAGACGAACCTGCTGTACCTTCGGTTCGGACCAAGTCGAAACAGGGCGCGTCGCTCAAGCAGCACAAGTACATCGACTACAGTCGCGCACTTGATGCCACTCAGCTCTATCTCAATGAAATCGGCTTCTCGCCCCTGCTTTCGCCAGAGGAAGAAGTGCATTTCGCGCGTCTGTCGCAAAAAGGCGACCCGGCCGGTCGCAAGCGCATGATCGAAAGCAACCTGCGCCTGGTGGTCAAGATCGCCCGCCGTTACGTCAATCGCGGCCTGTCGTTGCTCGACCTGATCGAGGAAGGCAACCTGGGCCTGATCCGTGCGGTGGAGAAATTCGACCCCGAGCGGGGCTTCCGTTTCTCGACCTACGCGACCTGGTGGATCCGCCAGACCATCGAGCGGGCGATCATGAACCAGACCCGCACCATTCGCCTGCCCATCCACGTGGTCAAGGAGCTCAACGTCTACCTGCGCGCTGCCCGTGAGCTGACGCAAAAGCTCGACCACGAGCCGTCGCCGGAAGAAATCGCCAGTCTGCTGGAGAAGCCGGTGGCCGAGGTCAAGCGCATGCTTGGCCTGAACGAGCGGGTGTCCTCGGTGGATGTCTCGCTCGGGCCTGACTCCGACAAGACGCTGCTCGACACGCTTACCGATGATCGCCCCACCGATCCGTGCGAGCTGCTGCAGGACGACGACCTGTCGCAGAGCATCGACCAGTGGCTGGGCGAACTGACCGACAAGCAGCGCGAGGTGGTGGTGCGGCGTTTCGGCCTGCGTGGGCATGAAAGCAGCACCCTCGAGGATGTCGGCCTGGAGATCGGCCTGACCCGCGAGCGTGTGCGGCAGATCCAGGTTGAAGGCCTCAAGCGCCTGCGCGAGATCCTCGAGAAGAATGGCCTGTCCAGCGAGTCGCTGTTCCAGTAGTCACTGACGTGCGCCAGGCAAACGCCCCGACTTGTTCGGGGCGTTTGCGTTTTTTGCGCAGGCGCCAATCTGGTTGACTGACCTGACATCATTGAGGGGCCTTACTCACAACCCCATAGCCTGTCACCTGCGAAGTATTTATTTCTCCACCCTCGTAGCATCGCGTGTAAGCATTCGCTTACTCGTCATGTAAGCGATCGCTGTAGGGATCAGTAAATCAATGTCGTTTCCAGTGGCGTACTTTTTCTAACTATATGAAATATATAGGTTTTATAAATATCAAAAGATGTGTCGTCTGAATCATCCTGAGATATTCGTCGCTTGTTCCGTACCGGGGAATCGCTAGTATTCGAACTGTGTCAAGGGACAGACACAGGCCTTCAAGGATGACGGCCAGGGACATCGCGGGACGCGATTCATCAGTGGATGATGATTGGGACATACAGGGACTACGGAAAAAAATGTGGGCGGGTCAAACCGCCCCTTTTTTTTGCCTGTCGGAAATGAAAAAAGGCCCTTTCGGGCCTTTTTCGCAACTGAACGCGATCAGCGCTCCAGATCGGCAATCTTGCCAGTCTTGCCGTCCCACGCTTCGGCGTCCGGCAGGGCGTCTTTCTTCTCGGTGATGTTCGGCCAGATCTCCGCCAGCTCGGCGTTCAGCTCGATGAAGTTCTCCATGCCGGACGGCACTTCGTCTTCCGAGAAAATCGCCTGAGCCGGGCACTCCGGCTCGCACAGCGCACAGTCAATGCACTCGTCCGGGTGAATCACCAGGAAGTTCGGGCCTTCGTAGAAGCAGTCCACCGGACAGACTTCCACGCAGTCGGTGTACTTGCATTTGATGCAGTTGTCGGTGACGACGAAGGTCATTTCTAATTCTCTCCTCAGGCGACGGCAGCTTGCCCTTCCTTACCAGGGCAGCGCGGTTAACGGTGCTGGCTGCAGGCCAGGCTAATAACCTGCAGTGCTCGCAAACCGCGCCGGATTCTACCAGCTTGCGCGGTGGGCCGTTATAACAGGTTTTTCAGTTGATATAGCATTTCGATAGCTTGGCGCGGCGTCATGTCGTCCAGGTCCAGCTTGGCCAGCTTCTCGATGGCCGGGTGTGGCAGGCTGGCGAACAGGTCGCTCTGGTGCGGCACGTGAGGCATGTTGTCGCGGGCCGGCATGACTGGCGCCTCGTGGGGCAGGCTGGCAGTCTCCAGCCGGCCCAGATGCTCGCGGGCGCGCTGGATCACCGCCGCCGGCACGCCCGCCAGTTGTGCCACGGCCAGGCCGTAGCTCTGGCTCGCCGGCCCCGGCAGGACGTGGTGCAGGAACACGATGCGTTCGTTGTGTTCGGTGGCGTTCAGGTGCACGTTGGCCACCAGTGGTTCGCTGTCCGGCAACACGGTGAGTTCGAAGTAGTGGGTGGCAAACAGCGTGTAGGCGCGCAGCTGGGCCAGGCGCTCGGCGGCGGCCCAGGCCAGCGACAGGCCATCGAAGGTGCTGGTGCCGCGGCCGACCTCGTCCATCAGCACCAGGCTGCGGTCGGTGGCATTGTGCAGGATGTTGGCAGTCTCGCTCATCTCGACCATGAAGGTCGAACGCCCGCCGGCAAGGTCGTCGCTGGAGCCGATACGGGTGAAAATGCGGTCGACCGGCGACAGTTCGCAGGCGGCGGCCGGGACGAAGCTGCCGATATGGGCCATCAGCACGATCAGGGCGGTCTGGCGCATGTAGGTGGACTTACCGCCCATGTTCGGGCCGGTGATGATCAGCATGCGCGTGCCGTTGTCCAGCCCGAGGTCGTTGGCCACGAACGGCGTGGTCAGCACCTGCTCGACCACCGGGTGACGACCCTGCTCGATGCGCAGGCACGGCTCGTCGACGAAGCTTGGGCAGTTCAGGTCCAGGTTCAGGGCGCGCTCGGCCAGGTTGCTCAGCACATCCAGTTCGGCCAGCGCGGCGGCGCTGTCCTGCAACGGCGCCAGGTGCTCGATCAGGGTTTCGAGCAGGGCGTCGTAGAGCATCTTCTCGCGGGCCAGGGCGCGGCTCTTGGCCGACAGCGCTTTGTCCTCGAACGCCTTGAGCTCGGGGGTGATGAAGCGTTCGGCCCCTTTGAGCGTCTGCCGGCGGATGTAGTCGACTGGCGCCTGCTCGGCCTGCTTGGTCGGCAGCTCGATGAAGTAGCCGTGCACGCGGTTGTAGCCGACCTTGAGGTTGGCCAGGCCCGTGCGGGCCTTCTCGCGGGCTTCCAGGTCGATCAGGAACTGGCCGGCGTTCTCGCTGATCGCCAGCAGCTCGTCCAGCTCGCTGTCGTAGCCGGTCTTGAGCACGCCACCGTCGCGGATCACCGCCGGCGGGTTGTCGATGATCGCCCGCTCCAGCAGGCCGGCCAGCTCCGGGTAGGTGCCGGTGATCGCGGCCAGCCGCGCCAGGTGCGGCGCTTCCAGCTCGGTCATGGCGTTCTGCAGCTCCGGCAGGGCGCCGAGGGCATCGCGCAGGCGTGCCAGGTCACGGGGACGGGCATTGCGCAGGCCGATTCGCGCCAGGATCCGCTCGATGTCGCCGATTTCCTTGAGCTGCGGTTGCAGCTTCTCGAAACGGTAGCCGTCGAGCAGGCATCGGATCGAATCCTGACGGGCCTTTAGCACCTTCAGATCGCGCAGCGGACGGTTCAGCCAGCGGGTCAGCAGCCGGCTGGCCATGGCGGTCTGGCAACGGTCGATGACCGATTGCAGGGTGTTGTCGCGGCCACCGGCCAGGTTGATGTCCAGCTCCAGGTTGCGGCGGCTGGCGGCATCGAGGATGACCGTGTCGTCCATGCGCTCGTGGCGCAGGCTGCGCAGGTGGGGCAGGGCGGTGCGCTGGGTTTCCTTGGCGTAGGTCAGCAGGCAGCCGGCGGCGCCGATGGCCAGGGTCAGCTTGTCGCAGCCAAAGCCCTTGAGGTCCTGGGTTGCGAACTGCTGGCAGAGGCTCTTGCGCGCCGTGTCGCGGTCGAAGTCCCACGGTGCGCGGCGGCGGGCGCCGGGGCGCTTCTCGGCCGGCAAGCCCTGCGGCCAGTCGTCGGGGATCAGCAGTTCCACCGGGTTGATGCGCTCGAGTTCGGCCAGCAGGTTCTCCCAGCCCTTGATCTCCTGCACGGTGAAGTTGCCGCTGGTGATGTCCAGCACCGCCAGGCCGAACAGGCGCTCGTCACCCAGCAGGGCGGCGATCAGGTTGTCGCGGCGCTCGTCGAGCAAGGCCTCGTCGCTGATCGTGCCCGGGGTGATGATGCGCACCACCTGGCGCTCCACCGGGCCCTTGCTGGTGGCCGGGTCGCCGATCTGCTCGCAGATCACCACCGATTCGCCGAGCTTGACCAGCTTGGCCAGGTAGCCTTCCAGCGAGTGGAACGGAATCCCGCACATGGGAATCGACTGGCCCGCGGACTGACCGCGGGCGGTCAGGGTGATATCCAGCAGTTTCGCGGCTTTCTTCGCATCTTCGTAGAAGATCTCGTAGAAATCGCCCATGCGGTAGAACATCAGCTGGTCCGGGTGCTGGTTTTTCAGCTTCCAGTACTGCTGCATCATCGGGGTGTGTGCGGAGAGATCAGACATTCAGGGCCTTACAGCGGGTGGTCTGGTGGCAAATTTCGAAACCGCTAATGGTACAGGCTTTTTCCGGTCGACGCAGGTCGGATGGGATGGGGCAAATCTGCGCAGGTTGCCTGTTGCAGGGCCCATTGCATTTTCGCTTCCGCGGTTGCATTATGCGCATTATGCAAAAACGCAACGTAGCCTCCGTACTCAGAGAACTGCTCGCCCGCCACGGCCTGTCCCCTACAGAGCTGCATCGGCGCACGGGTGTGCCTCAATCCACCCTGTCGCGGATCCTCAGCGAGAAGATCGTCGATCCTTCGGACAAGCATGTCTCGAAGATCGCCGAGTACTTCGGCGTGAGCACCGACCAGTTGCGCGGCCGTGTCGAACTGGGTGAATCCCGTGACGCGGTCCCGCTCGCCCAGGGCCACGCGGCCCTGAGCGATATCAGCCTGTGGGACGATGAAACCCCCGTCGAGGACGACGAGGTTTCCGTTCCTTTTCTTCGTGAGGTCGAGTTGGCAGCAGGATCAGGAAGATTCGTCATCGAGGAAAGCGAGAACGCTCGCTTGCGCTTCGGCAAACGCAGCCTGCGCCACAATGGCGTGCAGTTCGACAACGCCAAGTGCGTGACGGTACGTGGCAACAGCATGCTGCCGGTGCTGCGCGATGGCGCCACGGTCGGGGTCAATACCGGTAAAAGCACCATCGGCGACATCATCGACGGTGACCTTTATGCCATCAACCACAATGGCCAGCTGCGGGTGAAACAAGTGTACCGCCTGCCCACCGGCATCCGCCTGCGCAGCTTCAACCGCGATGAGCACCCCGACGAGGACTACAGCTTCCAGCAGATGCAGGAAGAACAGATCAGCCTCCTCGGTCACGTTTTCTGGTGGGGCATGTACGCCCGTTGATCCCCGCGCCTCGATAGAAACCCGCCTCGGCGGGTTTTTTTTCGTCCTCAGAACCCCCCTACATCCACGTCGGATCAGGCCTCCATGCATAGGAGCAAAAGCTGATGCATAAAAATTTGAGTTTGTGCATTGACTGCATATGCATGAATGCATAATATGTATCCCAAGCCGGACGCAAACCGGTTGAGATACAGGCAGCGATGAACAGGCCTCGACTGTTCAGAGGGTTGGCAACTGGCCCGGGTGTGCAGCGTAAAGCACCACGATCAGTTATCCGGCGGGCAGGCGGCCGCGGTCGGAGTCACCAATTTGAAGCGCAACCGTACGGCGTCACCAGTCGTGGCCGACGGTTACACCGCGCATTACTGAAAAGCCTGCATAGCGGGCTTTTTGGAATGCCGAGTCAAGCCAATCACGATCCGCCGGCCTGTCGCCGGCGGGCAAACACACAGGAGACAGGAACGTGACGAACGAGCAACAGACGTTGCTGGAGATGCCGCTCTGGCTGGTGATCCTCCTGGCATTGCTGGGCGGACTTTCCGGCGAGATGTGGCGCGCCGACAAGGCCGGCGCCCGCGGCTGGGGGCTGCTCAGGCGGCTGGCGCTGCGCTCGGGGGCCTGCATGGTCTGCGGGGTGTCGACGGTCATGCTGCTGTACGCCAGCGGCATGTCGATCTGGAGTGCCAGCGCTTTTGGCTGCCTTACCGCCATGGCCGGCGCCGACGTGGCCATCGGCCTTTACGAGCGCTGGGCCGCTCGGCGGCTGGGGTTGGACGAACAGCCCGCGGCTGTACGCCAGGACGAAGAATGAACGTGGCAACAAGGAAGAAAAGCGAATGTTCAACGAGTTTCGCTGCGGTAAATGCAACCGCTTGCTGGCCCGCATCGGCGGGGCGGCGGTGGTCCAGATCAAGTGCTCGCGTTGCGCGACCTTGAACCACATGAAGGCCACGGGCCTCGACAACGTGCCGACGAGCGATCAGGACGGGCCGCAGAGTCCAGCTCCCCTTCAATCGATCCAGTAGGAGAAACACCATGGCAGGTCGTACCCGCATTCCTTTCAACGGCGTCGGCACTTCGGTGCTGCCCGCTTACCAGACCCTGTCGGCGGGCCAGTACCTGCTGTCGCCCAATCAGCGCTTCAAGCTGCTGCTGCAGGGCGATGGCAATTTGGTGATCCAGGACAACGGCGCCACCGTCTGGGTCGCCAATGAACAGCAACCTTTCAGCTCGACTATCCCCTTGCGCAACAAGAAGGCCCCGCTGGCCTTCTACGTTCAGTACGGCGCGTTCCTCGACGACTACTCGCGACGCCGGGTGTGGCTGACTGACAACAGCACCTTCACCAGCAACGACCAGTGGAACCGTACCCACCTGGTGCTGCAAGACGACGGCAATATCGTGCTGGTCGACTCGCTGGCGCTGTGGAACGGCACGCCGGCCATCCCGTTGGTGCCTGGCGCGATCGACTCGCTGCTGCTGGCACCTGGCTCCGAGCTGGTACAGGGCGTGGTGTACGGCGCGGGCGCCAGCAAGCTGGTGTTCCAGGGTGACGGTAATCTCGTGGCCTATGGCCCGAACGGCGCGGCCACCTGGAACGCCGGCACTCAAGGCAAGGGCGCCGTGCGCGCGGTGTTCCAGGGTGACGGCAACCTGGTGGTCTACGGTGCCGGCAATGCGGTGCTGTGGCACTCGCATACCGGCGGCCATGCCAGCGCTGTGCTGCGCCTGCAGGCCAACGGCAGCATCGCCATCCTCGACGAGAAACCGGTATGGGCGCGCTTCGGCTTCCAGCCGACCTATCGCCATATCCGCAAGATCAACCCTGACCAGAAGCCGATCGACATCTGGACCTGGCATTTCTGAGTCGGGCGCCGGGCCTTCACGGGCCCGGCCTTTGTCGAACCGAGCGTTCAAGGAGCACAAGCATGAGCGAACTGGCCCAGTTGTACGCGGCCGTCACCTCCACCCTGCGGGCGACGTTGCCGGCCTTCGCCACGGTCGCCACGGAGGGCGACGTCACGCTCGAACCAGCCTTGCCGGCCTTGGTCCATGGCGTGTTGCGCATGCGTGGCGACGAGGCGCTGCGTGACGGTCGCTCATTGCTGATGGCGACCTTCGAGGCCCGCGTCACCGCCCAGGGCACCCCCGCGCAGGCACGGACGCAGGCCGGCGTGCTGGCGGCGCAGCTGATCGATGTGCTGCGCCAGCAGTCCTGGGGGCTTGATTACGTCGAGGGCGCACGAGACATCCTCGCCGAAGCCGAGGGCACTTCCTGGCGGGTGCAATGGGAGCAACCGGTCCTGCTGGGCAGTGTCCAGTGGCCCTGGCCCGACCAGCCGGCGGGCAGCCTGATGCTGGGCTTCGCGCCGGACACCGGGCCCGGCAACCAGGACAAGTACCTGTCACCGGAGGACCTGGCATGAGCTACGCCAGCGCTATGCACGATCGCATGCTGGCCAGCCTGGTGATTCCCTGCCGGGTAGTGGCGGTGGACCTGGCCGCGGCCCGGGTACGGGTGTCCGATGGCGGCGGCTGGACCAGCGCCTGGGTGCGCTGGCATGCCCAGGCTGCCGGCAAGGCCCGCCATTGGCGGGCACCGAGCCTGGACGAGCAGGGCGTGTTGATCAGCCCCAGCGGCGAACCGGCCTTGGGCACCTTCGTCGCGGGGTTGTACGGCAATGCCGGGACGGCGCCGGACAACCGCGACCATGTCGAGGTCTGGCGCTTCGACGATGGCGGCTCACTGGCCTACGACTGGCAGGCCAAACGTTATGACATCCAACTGCCCAGCGGCCAGGCCACGGTCAAGGTCGGCGCCAGTACCCTGGTGGTCAGCGACAACGCCATCACTCTCGACGCCGCGTCGATCACCCTGACCGGCAAGGTTGCCATCAACGGCCCGCTGACGGTCAGCGGCGACATCAACGGCGGTGGCCGGATCATCGACACGGCCGGCAACACCGCCAACCACAAGCACTGAACCAAGGCCTGTACGAAATGTGTCTGCGCGAAGGCCAGACAAGGCGAAACGGGGGGCGGAACGGCCGGGGTCGCGCCCGACTGTACTGGAGTACATGAGCATTCCGAGCCCCGTTTCAACGCAGTATGGGCGAGTGCAGATACATTTCGTACAGAGCCTAAGGCCTTGAGCCCAGCAAGATCGCCATTGAGCGACATGAGTGCGGCATGTGCCGCGACCCATCATTTCGACTCAAAAGGTAAAGCAACATGGAAGCAGTAAAAGTCGGCAAGCATTTCTTCAACGCCCACCCAACCGCCGTCAGCCAGGTCTTCAGCGCCGCGGATAACAAGGATGGCGTGTACCTGCGCACTGCCACCCTGTGCACCGGCGGCGGCATCCTCAACCTGTACACCGGCCCGAAGGCGCCGGCCTACCTCGGCGACATGAGCGTCCACGCCATCATGGGCGGGATCAACGGCGGCATTGATTCGCAGTACACCCTGCCTTATCCGCTGTTCATCCCGGCGGGCTACGGCCTGTGGACCGTCGCCAACAACGCCACGGCGGCCATCGCCCTGACCTACGACTTCGTCTCCTGAAACGGCTGTCCGGCTTGTCCGGGCAACCCTTTCCTGCCTGCCAGGTGATAACCATGCGCTATCCGAACAGGCTACCTGGAGCCTCAATTCCAGGAGGTGCCCCATGATCGGCATGGACCGCCGCACCGGCCAGCCCCTGTCGGGCGTGGCCCACCTGCGTCAATCCATCGAGGACATTCTTACCACGCCGTTGGGCAGCCGGCGAATGCGTCCGGAGTACGGCAGCCAGCTGCGCCGTTACGTCGACCTGCCGGTCAACGAAGGCTGGAAGAGTGCGGTGCAGGCCGAGGTGGCCAGGGCCCTGGGGCGCTGGGAGCCGCGGCTGAAGCTGGAGCGGGTCAAGGTCGTCGCGGTGCTCGATGGCCAGGTCAGCCTGGCCTTGAGCGGTCGTTACCTGGGGGATGACGCCCTGGTGGAGGTGACGGTATGAGCCAGGTCGACCTGTCGAAACTGCCCGCTCCGCAACTGCTCGAAGACCTCGATTTCGAGGCGCTGTACCAGGAAGACCTGGCCAGCTTCCGCGCCCAGCTGGGCGACGACTGGACCGCCAACCTGGAAAGCGACCCGGTGACCAAGCTGCTCGAAGTCGGCGCGTACCGCAAACTGCTCAACCGGGCACGGATCAATGACGCGGCCAAGGCGCTGCTACTGGCCTATGCCCAGGGCAGCGATCTGGATCAGCTGGCGGCCAACGTCAGCCTGCAACGCCTGGTGATCCAGGCGGCGGACCCGGGCACGATTCCACCGACCGAGGCCGTGCTCGAATCCGACGACGCCCTGCGCGAACGGGTGCAACTGGTCTACGAAGGGCTGACCACCGCCGGTCCGCGTAACAGCTACATCCTCCATGCCCGCAACGCTTCGGGGCGGGTCGCCGACGCGACCGCCGAAAGCCCGTCGCCGGCGGTGGTGGACGTTACTGTGCTTAGCCTGGACAACGACGGCGTGGCCAGCCCCGAGCTGCTGGCGCAGGTAAACGCCTACCTCAACGACGACGATATTCGCCCGGTCGCCGACCGGGTCAATGTGCGCAGCGCCGAGGTGCTGCCGTACCGCGTCGAGGCAGTGCTGCACATGGCCGACAACGGCCCGGAGTTCGAGGCGATCCTCAGCGAATGCCGGCGCCGTCTCCAGGCCTGGGTCAATCCGCGTCGACGCCTTGGCGTCGAGGTCGCCCGCTCCGGGATCGATGCGCAGTTGCACATTGATGGCGTAAGCCGTGTCGAGCTGGTCGGTTGGAGCGACATTCGCCCGAGCAAGGCCCAGGCCGCCTGGTGCACCGGCATCGTACTGCGGCGGGGAGGTTGATATGCAGAGCCTTCTGCCGCTCAACCGCACGCCGCTGGAGCGGGCCATCAAGGTGGCGGCCGACGAGGACCTCAAGGTCACGTTGCGCACCCTCTACAACCCCGACACCTGCCCGGCGCACCTGCTCTACCAGCTGGCCTGGGCCTGGTCGGTGGACCGCTGGGACGACAGCTGGAGCGAGGCGATCAAGCGCTCGGTGATCCGCTCGGCGTTCTTCGTCCACGCCCACAAGGGCACCCTCGGCGCTCTCCGGCGGGTGGTCGAGCCATTCGGCTACCTCATCGAGGTGCAGGAATGGTGGCAGACCCAGCCTGCCGGCGTACCGGGGACCTTTGCCCTGAAGGTCGGGGTGACCGACACCGGCATCAGCGAGGAAACCTACAACGAACTGTCGTCGCTGATCGACGACGCCCGGCCGGTCAGCCGCCACATGACTGGTCTGGCGATCAGTCTCGAAAGCCGTGGCGGTCTCTATTTCGGCTGCGCGCTGCAGGACGGCGACGAACTCGACGTCTACCCGCCGGCACCTCCTGACCTGATCGTCAGTGGCGCCATGGGGCGTGGCGGCCGGGAACACACAATCGATACCTTGGACATTGCACATGGTTGACCAGAATTCCCAGTTCTACGCCATCCTCACCAACGTGGGCGCGGCGAAACAGGCCAACGCGGATGCCTTGGGCATCCCGTGGAAAATCACCCAGATGGGCGTGGGCGACGCCAACGGCACCGACCCCACCCCCAACGCCACCCAGACCAGCCTGATCAACGAATGGCGCCGGGCGCCGCTGAACCAGCTGAAGGTGGACGACAAGAACAGCGCGATCATCGTCGCCGAGCAGGTCATCCCGGCGGATGTCGGCGGCAAGTGGATCCGCGAGATCGCGCTGTACGACGCCGATGGCGACATGGTCGCCGTGGCCAACTGCGCGCCGACCTACAAACCGTTGCTCAGCCAGGGCTCGGGGCGCACCCAGGTGGTGCGCATGAACCTGATCGTCAGCAGCGCCAGCAACGTGCAACTGAAGATCGATCCAGCGGTGGTCCTAGCCACTCGTGAGTGGGTTACCGAGGAGCTGGCGCGGCAGGACTTCAAGCATTCGGTGCAGGTGGCTACGACGGCAGCCATCTCGCTGAGTGGGTTACAGGTGATCGATGGCGTTGCATTGCAGGTTGGCGCTCGGGTTTTGGTGAAGAACCAGGCGGCAGCCAAGGACAATGGTCTCTACTTGGTCGCCGCAGGCGCATGGGTGCGCTGCACTGATGCTGATACCGATACCAAGGTTACACCAGGGCTTCTGGTGCTGATAGAGAGAGGCGTAGTCAATGGCGATAGTGCTTGGCAACTAGTCAGTGATGGTCCGATCACGCTGGGAGTAAGTGCACAGGACTATGAAATGGCCTTCGGTCGAAGTGGAGTAGGCGCGGGTACTTATCGCAGTGTCACGGTCGATAAATATGGACGTGTGACAGCCGCAAGCAATCCGACTACGGCTGCTGGATATGGCCTGACTGATGTCTATACCAAAGCCCAGGTTGACAGCGCTCTGCTGCTTAAAGCACCGCTCGCAAACCCAGTACTTACGGGTGATCCCAAGGCACCCACACCACCAACAACAGACAACGATACGTCAATTGCCACTACCGCATTCGTACGAAATGTACTGGCTCGTTATGGTTTGGCAACAAATGTCGCGTATGTGTGGGCTGGTAATATTGATCAGCTTAACGAAACAGGTCTGTATATCTCTTCGACGATTACCAGCGGTACGTTTCCTGTATATGCGCCAACCGGGGAAACCATCGTTGGTGGAATGTTGCTTCATTTGGAGCGAGACTCTGAAAAGTCCGCCTTGCAGTTCTGGGAGTCTGTCACCAACGGCGTGGGGGGGGCACCAGGCGGGCTGACTTTTAAGCGATCTCGTTTTCTTAACGGTACTTGGAGTGCCTGGGCGCAATTGTGGGACAGCCTCAATACACCGAAGATGGCCTCGCAGACGGACAACACACCGGGTCGGATGGTGACTTCCGGTGCCTATGGGTTGGGCGTGGCCATCGTCAACGGCGAGGTGGACCTAAACAAGTACACCGTTCCTGGCAATTACATGACGCCGATAGCGGGTATGATAAACCTGCCTACCGGATGGGCAAATGGTTCGCGTCGCTATTCGCTGGTCGTCAACGGTTTCAATGATAAAAACTATCTGACTCAGACGCTTACTTCTGGACAATCAGGGGCGATATCCGATCCGGTGTTTCAGGCCGTTCGAGTGATGTCCGATGAGCAGAAATGGTCACCGTGGCGGGTACTTGCATCTACGGATAGCCCGGCACTCATAGGTAACCCCGTAGCACCGACACCTGGACGGGGTGACATTTCGACGCGCTTGGCTACAACCGAGTTCGTCAAAGAGAGCGGTTTTACCCTGTCTTCAAAAGTCGTGTCCGCTGCGGTGGGCTCCACACTGACGGCCGAACATGTTGGGCGCTTGACCTACATGGGAGGTGTCGGTGCTTGGAGTGGCAGTCTCCAGTTACCGTCCTCGGGAATTGCAACCGGTTCGGTCTTCACGATTTCGGTGGGCGATGGTGACGGGACGGTGACCATAAAGAAACCCGTAGCTGCTGGTGGGTACATCAGCATCGGATCCAGGCAGTACGACACAATCACCATCCGCTCCAACGAGCTACCGGTTATGTTGATGTGTGTATCCGACAATATCTACACGGTGATCGCTGGTGGCTTGTCCAATACCCCTGGGTATTCATCCCTAATTGCTATGAACGGTTGGGCAAAAAATCCCAATGGGTTAATTGAGCAGTGGGGGACAATCTATCTTCCGGCAAACATTTCAACAGCCAATATTGATACGGTTTTCCCATTGAGATTTCCTAACGGTTGCCTGTCCGTTGTCGCGAGCATTGGCGTAACGATTGAGGATTATGATCGTGTGTCCTATTACCGACAGGATCGACAGTCAGTAAGTATTGGAAAGCCCAGTACTCTGGGCTTTGATGGGCAGGCTTTCTGCGATACCAATCCTGCAGACGGGCGCACGGTGCAGTGGCGCGCGATCGGCTTTTGAGGAGTAGTCAATGTCAATTTTCGTGGTGAAAGGTGAACGTACGTTTTACAACGATGAGGTTCATCAGGATATTCCGGAGTCTGGTAAAAAAATTTCTGATGAGCTCTATGGGCAACTTTTACAGGCACAATCGGATTACAAAACCCTGGATTTCAGCGTATTTCCACCTGCGATCCTGGAACGTGACAAAGTGTGGCCAGCATTCACAGAGCTGCAAAGATTGATCGATGATCAGGTGGCAATCATTTATGCGAACTGGAGCCGTTTTGAAAAGGAGCATCTTGCTCGTGAAAATGCTGCCCGACAATACAGGAATGCCGGCTATCAAAGCGATGCCGGAATCTGGATCAAGAGTTACGCGGACTCCGCAGGCGTGAGCTGCACCGAAGCTGCTGACCTCATCATTCAGCAGGCTGAGCAACAACGGATGGACCAGGAGGCTCTAGCGGTACTGCGCATGCGCAAGCATGAACTGGATATTGCCGATGGCGAAGCCCGATTCGAACGCTATCAGTCTTTGGTGCGAGAGATCGAACTAATCACCAGTTCTAAAGCCAAGTAACTTCTGCCTTTCAGGAGGCCCCACATATTCGGGGCGTTGTTCATCCTGCCCCCCTTCCAGGCCCCGCACCCGCGGGGCTTTTTCATATCTGAACCTGGAGTAAACCTACATGAGTGGATTCTTCCACGGCGTCACCGTGACCAACGTCGACACCGGCGCCCGCAGCATCGCGCTGCCGTCGTCCTCGATCATCGGCCTGGTCGACACCTTCACCGAAGGCCCGGGCGTCACCGCCAAGGCCAATGACCTTATCCTGATCACCAGCGAGCGCGAAGCGGTCGCGGCGTTCGGCCAGGACGCGGCGATCACCAAGGCCTGCCGCGCCATCTACAGCCGCGCCAAGGCGGTCATCGTCGCCTGCGGCGTGGCCAAGCTCGAAGATGCCGCCGAGCAGACCTCGGCGATCATCGGCAACGTGCTGGCCGACGGCAAGCGCACCGGCCTGCAGGCGCTGCTCGACGGCAAGAGCCGCTTCAACGCCCAGCCGCGCCTGCTGGTCACCCCCAAGCACAGCGCCACCCAGGCCGTCGGCACCGCCCTGGTGGCCCTGGCCGACAAGCTGCGCGCCATCGCCATCATCGACGGCCCCAACACCACCGATGAAGCGGCCATCGCCTACGCCAAGAACTTCGGCGCCAAGCGCGCCTTCCTGGTCGATCCGGGCGTGCGCTACTGGGACAACGCCGAAGAGGCCACCGTCGACGCGCCGGGGTCGGCCTGGGTTGCCGGCCTGTTCGCCTTCACCGACCGCGAGTACGGCTTCTGGGCTTCGCCTTCGAACAAGGAGTTCGTCGGCATCACCGGCACCACCCGCGCCGTGGAGTTCCTCGATGGCGACGACACCTGCCGCGCCAACCTGCTGAACAACGCCAACATCGCCACCATCATCCGCGACGACGGCTTCCGCCTGTGGGGCAACCGCACCCTGTCGAGCGACCCGAAATGGGCTTTCGTCACCCGCGTACGGACCATGGACATTGTCATGGACGCGATCCTCTACGGCCACAAGTGGGCCGTCGACCGCTCCATCACCGCCACCTACGTCAAGGACGTCACCGAAGGCCTGCAGGCCTTCATGCGCGACCTGAAGAACCAGGGCGCGATCATCAACTTCGAGGTCTTCGCCGATCCGGAGCTGAACACCGCCAGCCAACTGGAGCAGGGCAAGGTGTACTGGAACATCCGCTTCACCGATGTGCCGCCTGCCGAAAACCCCAATTTCCGCGTCGAAGTCACCAACCAGTGGCTGACCGAAGTCCTCGATTCCGCCGCTTAAGGAGCGCATCCGCATGGCAATGATTCCCGAAACACTGGCCAACCTGAACCTGTTCGTCGATGGCGTCAGCTTCCAGGGCGACGTGCCCAGCCTGACCCTGCCCAAGCTTACCCTGAAGATGGAAGAGCACCGCCCCGGCGGCATGGACATGCCGGTCGAGATGGACCAGGGCATGGAGAAGCAGGAAGCCGCCTTCACCACCACCGGCGTGCGCCGCGAGTCGCTGAAGTTCTTCGGCCTGGCCGACGGCACCGCCTTCAACGGCACCTTCCGCGGCGCCTTCAAGGGCCTGAAGGGCAAGATCAACCCGGTCATCGTCACCCTGCGCGGCTCGCTGAAAGAGATCGACATGGGTGACTGGAAGTCCGGCGACAAGGCCGAGATCAAGCACAGCGTCGCCGTCACCTACTACAAGCTCGAAGTCGATGGCCGCCTGGTCTACGAAATCGACGCCCTGGGCATGAAGCGGGTGATCGACGGCGTCGACCAACTGGCCGCCCAGCGCGCCGCCCTGGGTCTTTAAGGAGAACGCTCGATGGCTCAAGCGAAAAAATTGCCGCAATGGCTGACCGTCGACGCCGAGCGCGTGACCGTGCGCCTGTCGCGCCCCAGCGAGGCCAACGGTGTGCAGGTTGACAGCCTGTCGCTGCGCGCACCGACCGTGCGTGACATCCGCAATGCCCAGGCCGGTGGCGTGGGCGATGACGAGCAGCGCGAACTGAACCTGTTCGCCTCGCTCGCCGAGGTTGGCGTCAAGGACCTCGAGGGCCTGGCCCTGAAGGACTACAGCCGCCTGCAGACTGGCTATTTTCGCCTGGTGCAGGACGACGAGGTTTGACCCTGCCCGGCAGAAAGCCGCCGCCAGGCGGCTGGCCAAGGAGCTGAACTTTTCCGCCAGCGAAATCATGACCATGTCGTACAGCGACATGGTCTGGTGGTTGGCGGAATGACAAGGAGGAACCCATGGCGAACACACAGGTGTTCACCCTCGGGCTCGGCGTCAGCGCCGACAGGCCGTTGGGCGCCGCGTTCGATAAGCTCCGTCAGCGCATCGGACACTTGCGCATGGAGGCGGATGGCACCCGCCTGGGACGCCTCATCGCAGAGGTGATCCGTCTGGGGTTGGAGCTGGACAAGGCGGGGCAGGTCGGCAGGAGGCTGGCCGGTGAACAGGCAGGAAGTCATTACACGCAGGTCGAGCGCTTGCGCGATGAAGGCGATCGTGTCGCTGATCTGCAGCAGGCTTACGTTCGCCTCGGGCAGGTGATCGCGGGGTTGCCGCGACTCAAACCGTTGCCCGCTCGCAGCGTCTGGCACCCACCCTTGCTGCTGCCGGCGGCGAACGGCAAGACAACGGTTGGGACGCCGGTCAAGCCGACGACACCGGCCAAAACCACATCCACGCCCCGTAGTGCCGGCGAGAAAACCAGAATCGTCATGGCAAGCCTGGGTGGGCTTGCCGCAGGGGGGATTGCGGCATACAAGGCCAGTCGCCGTCTGTCTCCTGAAGAGCGGCAGCGGGCCGTCAAGGCGGTCAATAGCAAGACCGAGATGGGCGCTGTTACAGCGCTGCTGAAGGGCACCGAGGCAATGGTGACCGGTGAGGATGGCCGGGCGAAGTCCAAGGGTGTCGGTGCTGCCATCGGCGAGCTTGCCGGCAACCTCCTTGGCGCGGCCCTTGGGGCGGCGAAGGGCGGTGCGAGCGGCGGCAAGCGTGGTGAGGAGTACGGCAGCCTGTTTGGTGCCTACCTGGGCGATAAGCTTGGCGGTCGCGCTGGCGAGGGGCTGTACGACTTCTTCACCGACAGCAGTGACGACAAGGGCAGCAAGCCTGAGGCGTCTGCGGATAATTCTGCCACGACTGCATCGCCGCTCCAGTTGGCCGGGCCCTCGGTCAGCCTGTTCGAGGCACAGGTTGACGCAGGCACGCTACCGGCCTTGGGCAGCGCCTTTGGCGAACTCGGGGCCGGCGCTACACTTGCGGGTCAACGCTTGTTGGCTCTGGGTGATGCAACCGGGTCTGGTGCACAGGTCCCTCTGGTAGCTGCACCCATGCAAGCACCCGCTAGCGGTTTGCTGAAGGCCGTGACGGATAAGCCACCAGCAGCACCCGCTTCAACGCCAGTCACGCCGTCCTCAGCAGCAGCCGACGCTCCCAAGGGAATGCTCGCCAAGATGGGCGGTGCCGTTAAATCGCTCGGCAAGCCAGCGGTACTTGGAGCCGTGGGTAAAGGCCTTGGGACATTCACCAGTGACAAGTCCGATAGCGAGAAGGCCGAAGGCTACGGCAATGCTGTAGGTGGTTTGGTCGGCACGCTGGTTGGTGGTGCTTTGGGCTCGGTCGTGCCGGGCCTGGGAACTGTCGTCGGCTCCACGGTCGGCGGCATGGTGGGTGAGGCGGTCGGTGGCTGGGTCGGTAAAACCTGGTTCGGTGGTGACAAGGAGGTTGCCAAACTGGCCGCCGGAAACGTGGAGTCATCCGCAACGCCTGCTGCCGAGGGTGATCCGGGGGGCGCGAAGTCTGCAAGCAACAAGATTGCCGCGGCAAGCGAACCTGCCAAGGAAGGCGCGCAAGCTTCCCAAACGGCTCAACCTACACCCGATGCAGCCTCAGCACCGGAACCCAGGGGCGTTGGCGCGGCGATGAAGGTCCTGGCCAAGCCTGCGGTGCTGAAAGCGACTCGGCAAGGGTTGGAAACCTTCACCAACGACAAGCCTGATGGCGAGAAAGCCGAAGGCTACGGCAGCGCCGTCGGTGGGTTGGTCGGGACGCTGGTCGGCGGGGCCATCGGCTCTGTCGTGCCGGTGCTCGGCACCACCTTCGGTGCCGCACTGGGTGGGATGGTGGGCGATCAGCTCGGCGGTTGGTTGGGCAAGACCTGGTTTGGCGGCAAGGATCAGCCGGTCAAAGGGGATGCTGCAGCCAAGGCCGGCGGGGCTACGTCCGCTGCGCCCAAGGACACGCTCGAACAGAAGGCCGTACCCGGTGATGTGGTGCGCTCGATAAGCAGTCAGGTGACACCTGCACAGGGGCCGCCCGCCGTTACATCGACACCTGCTGCCACACCGCCGGCAGCCGTCTACAACCAGCAGTTCACGTTCACCTCGAACATGCCCGTCAGTGTCACCAATAGCCTCGACGACCCAGGCACGCTTGCGCAACTGGAGACCATCGCCCGTCGCCAGCTCGAGGAACTCATGCGCCAGGCCCGTTCCGCGCAGTTGGCCGACACCCCACATATCGCACTTTAAGGAGGATCCATGACCTATCTGGAGCAGCTGCAAGCCACGCTGCACGCCCTGGTCAAGGCGGGAGAGGCAGGGCGTCGGCGTGCCGACGCCATGCTCGATCCGATGAACGACGCGATCGTCCATATACAGGGCGCGGTGGGTGAGCTGGAAGGCTTGCCGGTGGTTGGCCCGATCATCGGGGCCAAGCTGCAGCGCACCATGCGCGCAATCACCAACGCCCAGGCCCGGGTTGCCAAGGTGGTAGCCAAGTATGACCAGACGGTGGCGGTGGTGCGCCAGGTGCGTGATCGCATCGACGGCTTCGCCGCCCATGCCGCCAAGGCCGGTGCGGCGATTCGCCGTGTGGTGGGGGAGGTGCGCTCGACCGTCAATGGCGTGCTGTCGACGCTGGGCTTCGCGCCCGAGGCGACGCCGGCTGCCGAAGCGGTCAAGCCGTTCCCGCACTTGCTGGTGCTGCAACCGCTCAAGGCGGGCGCGGCGCCGTACTACTTCAACCTGGACACCGCCGCCTTCGACCAGCTGCGCCGGCAGACGCGCTTTCGCTGGGCCGGGCAGGAGCGCCTGAGCCGCGCGAACGCCCAACAGGCGGTCAGCCTGGGTGAGGAGAGCATCAACATCCGTGGCGCGATCTTCCCCGGGTTCAAGGGCGGCCTCGGCCAGTTGCAGACGCTGCGCAGCATCGGCCGCCAGCTGCTGCCGCTGTCATTGACCACCGGTTACGGCGAGGTGCTCGGCACCTGGTGCCTGACCAGCATCGAGGAGGAGCAGAGCGTCCTGCTGGCCGGCGGCATTCCGCGCAAACAAGGGTTTTCACTGGAGTTCGTGAGCTATGGCCAAGACCTGCACAACGTCTGAGGGCGACCTGCTCGATACGCTCTGCCAGCACTACTACGGCCACTTGGCCGGTACGGTCGAGGCCGTGCTGGATGCCAACCAGGGGCTGGCGGACGAGGCGCAGCCGTTTCGCGCCGGGGTGAGGATCCTGTTGCCCGAACTGCCGATGACGACGAGCGATACCGTGCAACTATGGGACTGATCTGGAGCCTCAATCGTGCAACCCCAATTTCGTATCACCGCCGATGGCAACGATATTACCACCCTGATCAACGACCGTTTGCTGCTGCTGCGCACCACCGACAAGCCGGGCCTGGAGTCCGATGAGTTCGAACTGCGCCTCGATGCGCGGGACGGCGCCCTGGCCTTGCCAGCCAGGGGCGCAATGCTCGAAGTGCACCTGGGTTACGCCGGTCAGCCATTGAACCGCCTGGGTCGCTACACCGTGGACGAGGTCGAGCTGTCCGGACCGCCGGACACCCTGGTGATCCGCGGCAAGGCGAGCGACCTGCGCGGCAGCGGCAAGACCATTCGCAGCGGCAACTGGGAGAATTCGACGCTGCAGCGCATCGTCGCCGAGATCGGCGCCCGCAATGGCTGGCAGGCGGTGTGCCCGGTGGCCGTGCAGGTGCCGAGGGTCGACCAGTACAGCGAGTCGGACTTCAACTTCATCACCCGCCTGGCGCGCCTGCACGACTGCACCGCCAAGCTCGCCAACGGCCAGTTGCTGGTGCTGCCGCGCCAGGGTGGGCAGAGCGCCAGCGGCAAGCCCCTGGGGATGATCGGTATTGCCCGCAGCGACGTCAGCCAGTGGCAGTTTCGCCTGGCTGACAAGAGTACCCACAAGGCCGTCAGGACCCGCCACCAGGACAGCGCCAGCGGGCGCCTGCAGGCGGTGGAACTGGTCAATGACGATGCGCCGGACGGCCTGCAGCCGGTCTACACCGACCGCCACCTGTACCCCAACCGCGCGGCGGCGGAGCAGGCAGCCCGCGCCCGGCTGGCCAGCTTCAACCGCGACACCGCCAGCGTGCGCCTGGACATGCCCGGGCGCACCGACCTGTTCGCCGAGCGCGCCATCGATGTCCAGGGCTTCCTGGCTGGGCTCGATGGGCACTACCTGATCGAGTCGGTCGAGCAGGTGTTCACCAGCAGCGGCTGGCGCACCACCGTGCAGTGCAACGGCGGCCGCCAGGGCAAGGCCAAGGCCAAGGGTTCCGCGCCTCGGCGGGCGGGTTCGCTCAAGGCCTGAGACAGGGCGGTGAGGGTTTCCCGATGCCTGCCGGCGGTGGCGTTCCCTATAGTCGCTGTCAGCCGGCCGCATCACCCTGTTTCCGAGCTCCAGATCAGGTGCGGCGCTCGCCATACCTTGAATCCTGTGAAAGCCACGCGCTTCGAGCCATCGCCCATGAGCGAGCCACAGGCGGCACCGGCCGCCTTTCGATCAGACCGCAATGGAGAATGCACCGATGCCGCTCACTGAACAGCAACTCAAGCAGATCTACCCGCTCGCCGGCCAACGCGTCGCCGCCTTCCTACCGGCGCTGAACACGGCCATGGCCAACTGGGAGATCGACCACCCCAAACGCATTGCCGCGTTCCTGGCCCAGGTCGGCCATGAGTCCGGTCAGCTGCGCTACGTCAAGGAACTGGGCGGCGACCGCTATCTGGCCCGCTACGACACCGGCAGCCTGGCCTTGCGCCTGGGCAATACGCCCGAAGCCGACGGCGATGGCCAGCGCTATTGCGGCCGTGGCCTGATCCAGGTGACCGGACGCAACAACTACCAGGCCTGCAGCCGTGCGCTGTTCGGCGACGAACGCCTGCTGGCGCAACCGCAGATGCTCGAGCAGCCGCGCTGGGCCTGTGAATCGGCAGCCTGGTTCTGGCACTCGCGCGGGCTCAACGCCCTGGCCGACCAGGGTGAGTTCAACCGCATCACCCGGCACATCAACGGCGGCCTGAACGGCTTGTCGGAACGCCTCGAACTGTGGGCGCGGGCGCGGGAGGTGCTGTGCTGAGCCGCCTGCAACTGGCGCTGTGCCTCGGCTTGATGGCGCTCTCCGCCGCGTTGGCCTGGCAGCTGCAGGGCTGGCGCCTCGGACGTCAGCTGGCCGAGCAGGAACAGGCGCTGGTGCAGCAGCGCCTTGACCAGGCCGAGGCGCTGCACGGCCTGCTGCTCGCCGAACGCGATCAGCGCCAGGACCTCGAACAACGCCTGCATGACAGTGAAGCGAAATATTTCCAGGAGCTGACCGATGCCCAACAGACTCAGGCTCGCCTGCGTGACCGCCTTGCTACTGCCGATCTGCGCCTGTCGGTCCTGGTCGAGCGCGACACCGCCTGTGCCCCAGTGCCTGCCGCCGCCGGCGCCAGCGGCGTGGATCATGGCCCCGTACGCGCCCGACTTGACCCGGCGCATGCTCGACGAATTGTCGCCATCACCGACGAAGGCGACCGTGGACTGATCGCCCTGCGGGCGTGCCAGGCTTATGTGCGTGCACTGTCGCACTGATCTGCATTTCTTATCTTTTTTCCATGGCCGGCCTCACTTTCGTGGGGCCGGCCATTTTTCAAGCAAGCCAATTCAAGGAGTAGAGAATGGGCGAAAAGAACATCATCGTGGACCGTGGCATTCCCTCTTCGGGTTCCTCAGGTGGAGGGGGACGCGGTGGAAGTTCAACGGGAGGCATCACTATCCCTTTGGGTGTCAATGGTGAACCCTCCCACCATGCACTCAACGTTGCCGCGCTGATGAACGGCACAGTGCTTGAAGCGGTGCTGGAGGGGCAGGGTTGGCCAAGCCCGGATGCCTACTATGACCTGGGCGTCGATATGTGAGGCATGTTGCCCTATCAGATCGTCGAGATGCGTAATGAACTGAGTGACAGCTACCTCAGAAAGGAGCGCAACCTGCCGGCCAGCCTCAATGCCGAGTTGGCTGCGGCCGAAGCCGCCGCGGGTAGCACTGCGGCGCTGCCGGACTCGAAGAAAGCCGAGCGCTCCATTGGGATCATCAAGTCGATGATGGCTACTCGCGACCAGCAGATCGCATTCAACCGTGGGCGACTGGGCACGGAGCAGGGCGGTCGTTTCGATGACCGCAGCATCAAGGAAGTGATCGACGAACTGCGCAAGCTGGACGATTACGATGTGCCAGCGGCACTGGATGTCGAGCTTTCGCTTTATACCGCAGCCCTGGCCTTGTATGTCGACTTGAAGGCGCAGGAGCAGTTGCGCGAAAAGCTCGATGCCCTGGAGAAGGCGCGCCGCGATGCCCTGGAGAAAGAGTCCTACAAGGAAGCGGCCACCTACGCCAGTGATATTGGCAAGGAAATCGCCAATCGCTTTGGCAACCAGGTGGCGCAGGCCGCCAACGACATGCAGAAGGGCATCGCGGGCAAGCGCATAGGCAGCTACCAGGAGGCCTTGAAGGCCTTCGAAAAGCTGTCGCAAAACCCTGGCTTGCGGCTGAACGCCAAGGACTCGGTGGCGGTTGCCCAGGCACTTGAGGCGCTGGACAAGGCCACGCTTGGCGATAACATGCTGCGTTTGGGCAAGGCCTTCGGTGTGACCGGTGGCGTCATTCAGGCTGCCGGGCTGGTTGACTCGGCAGTGAGCGGTTTCAAGACCGGTGACTGGAAACCCTTTCTTCTGGAACTCGAAAGTGCTGTCGTCGGCAAGGTGGCGGGCAGTCTGGCGGGCGCCATGGCTGGCATCGCCCTGGGCTTTCTGGTTTCCGTCCCCGCTGGCGCAGTGGCGGGAACCGTTTTGGCGGCCGTCTTCATCGGGGCTGCCAGCTCATACTTCGATACCGAGAAGGTCGACCAGATCAATCAGTGGGTCACGGGCGTAGTAGCACCCTGATACCTTTGCACCGAGCGCGCACAATGTTGCTCTCGGTGCCTCGCAACCTGTCTGTGCAAGGAGTTGTGACGTTGAATGCGAAACACACGGCCAGTCACTGGCCGTTGTATCTGATCACGGTCTCGAGCCTTGTGCCGGTGTTCCTGCTAGCCTGTTGGGTGCCGACGCTGAGTCAGGAGCAAGCCTTGGTCTTGGATCGCCTGCTTGACCAGCATCTGCTGGGGCAGGTGGGTGTCTGGTCGTCCAATTTTGCGCTGATGTCCAAGGCGGTCGCCAACTATGTAGCGATCGCCGCACCGTTGTGTTCAATCGGCCTGGCGCTGCTGGTATGCCGCCATCATCTACGTCCCTTGGAGCTACTGCCGGTGCTGTCATTGCGCCGCCAGTTATTTTTCCATGTCGGTTGGGTGGTGGTGGTTGGGGTGCTACTTGCCCAGAACTACTTCGGCTACACAGATTTCGCCCACCATCGTGCGAAGTTTCGCTGGGTGGGCAATCACCCTGGTTTGTATCCCTTTTTTGCCAGCATGATGTTGCTTGCGCTCGAATTCGCGTTCGTCTTCAGCTATGTCGTGCTGGTGCATTACCCATTGCTGCGCCTGGCCTATCGGCGTAAGGCAAGCCAGGACTGAGCCTGGCTTGAATGGTAGGGTATGGCGGTCGCAAACGAGGAGCCGCCATGGACCCGATCACCGTACTCTCCACCCGCCTGGGCGAACACCTGCGGCGCTTCAACGCCCAGGTGAGCACCGCCGAATCCTGCACCGGCGGCGGCATCGCCGAGGCGATCACCCGTATCCCCGGCAGCTCGGCCTGGTTCGAGGCCGGCTATGTCACCTATTCCAATGCCCAGAAAACCCGCCAGTTGGGCGTCCCCGAGGCGTTGTTCGCCCAGGTGGGGGCGGTCAGCCAGGAAGTGGTCGAGGCCATGGTGCGGGGCGCCCAGGCCGCCAGCGGAGCGCGCTTCGCGGTGGCGGTCAGTGGCGTGGCCGGGCCAGACGGCGGTTCGCCGGCCAAGCCGGTGGGCACGGTGTGGCTGGCCTGGGCTGACGGAACCCACGTGAGCAGCGAGCGCCGGCACTTCGACGGCGACCGCGAAGCGGTGCGCCGACAGACGGTGATAGCCGCGTTAGACGGCTTGTTACAGCTTGGTGCGGAGTAAATCGCCCGACGGGGGTTTGCGGAAACGAATCGCTGTGGAATAATACTGGCTACTTATACAGTTATTCCGGCCGTCAGGGCCACGTCGAACACGTGAGGATTTCAATGGACGACAACAAGAAGCGCGCCTTGGCTGCGGCCCTGGGTCAAATCGAACGCCAATTCGGCAAGGGTGCGGTCATGCGCATGGGCGACCACGAGCGCCAGGCCATCCCTGCCATTTCCACCGGTTCCCTGGGCCTGGACATCGCCCTGGGCATCGGCGGCCTGCCGAAAGGCCGTATCGTCGAGATCTACGGCCCGGAATCCTCGGGTAAAACCACGCTGACCCTGTCGGTCATCGCCGAAGCCCAGAAGAACGGCGCCACCTGCGCCTTCGTCGACGCCGAGCACGCCCTCGACCCTGAGTACGCCGGCAAGCTGGGCGTCAACGTCGACGACCTGCTGGTCTCGCAGCCGGACACCGGCGAACAGGCCCTGGAAATCACCGACATGCTGGTGCGCTCCAACGCCGTCGACGTGATTATCGTCGACTCCGTGGCCGCCCTTGTGCCGAAGGCCGAGATCGAAGGCGAGATGGGCGACATGCATGTCGGCCTGCAGGCCCGCCTGATGTCCCAGGCCCTGCGCAAGATCACCGGTAACATCAAGAACGCCAACTGCCTGGTCATCTTCATCAACCAGATCCGTATGAAGATCGGCGTGATGTTCGGCAGCCCGGAAACCACCACTGGTGGTAACGCCCTGAAGTTCTACGCCTCGGTGCGCCTGGACATCCGCCGTACCGGCGCGGTCAAGGAAGGCGACGAAGTGGTCGGTAGCGAAACCCGCGTCAAGATCGTCAAGAACAAGGTTTCGCCACCGTTCCGTCAGGCCGAGTTCCAGATCCTCTACGGCAAGGGCATCTACCGCAACGGCGAGATCATCGACCTGGGTGTGTCCCAAGGCCTGGTGGAAAAATCCGGTGCCTGGTACAGCTACCAGGGCAACAAAATCGGTCAAGGCAAGGCCAATGCCGCCAAGTACCTGCAAGAGAACCCGGCCATTGGCAGCGAGATCGAGAAGCAGATTCGCGACAAGCTGCTGACCGCGGGTGCCGCCGCCGCTGCAGCAGCTGCCGCCAAGGCCGGTGCAGCCGAAGCCGATGCCGACGACCTGGCTGACGCCGACGCCGGTTATTGATTGGCCCCATGTCCGTCGTACTCGACACCCCCGTCGCCGTTCGGCGGACAGCCATGGACCTGCTCGCTCGCCGCGAGCATGGTCGCGTCGAGCTGACGCGCAAGCTGCGTCAGCGTGGCGCACCGGACGAGCTGATCGAGCCTGCGCTCGATCGGCTGGCCGAAGAAGGGCTGCTCAGTGAGGCCCGCTATCTGGAAAGCTTCATCCGCTACCGGTCCAGTGCCGGCTACGGCCCCGCGCGAATTCGCGAGGAGCTTGGCCAACGCGGCTTGAACCGTGGCGATATCGACCAGGCCCTGCGCGACAGCGAAGTGGACTGGGCGACGCAACTGCGTGATGTCTGGCAGCGCAAGTTCGCCGGGCAACGCCCGCAAGATCCACGCAGCCGGGCGCAGCAGACGCGTTTTCTCGCCTACCGTGGTTTCCCCATGGACATGATCGGCCGGCTGCTCAGCGGTCGCGATCTCGACGATTATTGATGCCCTGTACGGCTGACACCCATGCGTGTCAGCCGTACAGGGCATTTTGCGTTCAGCTGACCCGCAAGGCTTCCCGGGCGCGCTGGGTGGTGTGCATCGGCTGGGGTTTGGCCCAGTTCTCCGGCAGATTGATGAAGTCGACCAGTTCGCGCAGGCGGCCCTGGTCGCGGCCGTTGAAGGCAAAGGTCAGGCGCGTCAGGTGGCTGAAGTTGCCTTCCTCGTGTTCGGCGCCGCTGTCCGGTTGCTGGTGGTACCTGCCGCTCAGGCGCAGGTCGGCGAAGCCTTCTTCCACATCATGCAGGGCCGCCTCGCTCAAGGGGTGGTGCATGCGGATCACGAACTGGCTCTTCAGCCAGCGGCTGGAGTGGTAGTTGCTGTAGAACTGGTTGATCTCCTCGACCGCCTCGTCGGCGCTGTGCACCAGGCGCACCAGCTTGAGGTCGCTGGGCAGGATATAGCGGTTCTCTTCGAGCTGGCGGCTGATGAAGGCCAGGGCGTCCTGCCAGAAACTGCCGCCGGGCGAGTCGAGCAGCACCACCGGCACCAACGGGCTCTTGCCGGTCTGGATCAGCGTCAGCACCTCCAGCGCCTCGTCGAGGGTGCCGAAGCCGCCGGGGCAGAGCACCAGCGCGTCGGCTTCCTTGACGAAGAACAGCTTGCGGATGAAGAAGAAATGGAACGGCAGCAGCTTGTCGGTGCCATTGACCGTGGCATTGGCGTGCTGTTCGAACGGCAGGGTGATGTTGAAGCCCAGGCTGTGGTCGGTGCCGGCGCCTTCATGGGCGGCGGCCATGATGCCGCCACCGGCGCCGGTGATGACCATCAGGTCCGAGCGCGCCAGCGTTGCGCCCAACTCCCGGGCCAGGGCGTACATGGGGTGTTCCATTGGTGTGCGCGCCGAGCCGAACACGGTGACTTTGCGCCGCCCCTTGTAGTGCTCGAGGGTGCGGAAGGAGTGGTCGAGCTCACGCAGGGCTTGCAGGGTGATCTTGGCGTTCCAGCGGTTGCGGTCGTCGTGGGCCATGCGCAGCACGGTCAGCAGCATGTCGCGGTACAGCGGCAGGTTGGGACTGTTCGGCGCGACCAGTTGCAGTTGTTCGTCGATCTTGCTCAGGTCGATGCCGTTGTCCCTGAAATGGTTGAACAGCAGCTCGTTCGATTGGTAAGGCATTCAACGTCTCCTTCTGCAGCAAAACCTCTGACCGGGTCGATGGCGTGTCCCGGCCGCGACACTGCGTGTGTCGCTGGCTGCTGTGGCTCGAGTGTGCCCCCCGAGCGTTGCAGTAGGCCTTCAAGGCCATGTTGCAGTGGCAATTCCATCGCGTTGTCGTTGTTATGGGTACTCGATATCAATCTAGACGCTGGCGCGGCTTTGTGCCGCCACAGGCGCGCACTACCGCCGGTCAGGCGAAAGCCAGTGACGACAGGGCTTTGGTTAACTGGGGGCAGTAAGGCGATACAGCGAGGTGACGGTATGCACCGGCTGGTGATCGAGGTGGATAGGCAACTGTTGCAGTTGCTCGAGTACGAGGCCAAGGCTCATCACCTGAGTCTTGAGGGGGAGTGCCTGCGCCGGCTGCAAGGGGCCGAGGCGCATTCGCGCTACTTGCAGGCCCTGCTGGCCGAGTTGCGCGCCGATGATGAGCAGCGGCGCGCCAGTAACAGCGATCAGTTGGCTTGAATCACTTCTTCTTGTTGCCGGCCGCGCAGCTGGCGGCGTCGAAGGCCTGGTCCATGACCGGCTGGTTGGTCTTGTAGACAGTGAAGCGGTAGACCATTACGGCACCCTTGGACATCAGCTGGCGGTAGCCGTTGTTACGGCACACGCTGTCACCCAGCTGGCTGCGAACCTGCGCGGGATTGGCCTGCATGCGCTGGGCGTGCTCCTGGCGTACACTCAGGTGATTGACCAGTGCCTTGCCTTCGACGGTGTAGCCCTGGTCGAGGATGTCCTCGTTGATGGCACGCGGGGTGCCGACGCTGCTTTCCTTGGCGACCTTCTGCAGCATCTGGTTCAGCTCGTATTCCTGCTTGGACGCAGCCTGGGCGGCCAGGGGCAGGGCGAGCAGCAGGCTCAGGGTCGGGACGATAAGACGCAGCATGGATCTCTCCTGGTTCGATGACTGGCGCTTTGACCAGCGCCGACGGGCGGCGTTCCATGAAACCGCAGGGTTTCCAGGCCGCCAGGACCTGCGAGTATAAAGGAGCGGCGCCGCTGGCTGCACGGCAAATGACGTGGGCTCTGGTAGACTGGGCGCCTTGTTTTCATCGAGTCGTCGCCGTGCCCCTCCCACTTCCCTGCCAAGGCCTGTTGCCATGAGCCACGCGGTAGCGCGCCTGCGCGCCGAACGCCTGGCGCGCAGCATCAAACCCTTTGTCGCCCGAGGCTCGCGCGCCGAGCGTTGCCCGGATTGCCGGGTGATCGCCACGCACTGCCTGTGCGCCTGGAAACCCCGGGTGCCGGCCGAGTCCGGCATGTGCCTGCTGATGCACGATACCGAGCCGCTGAAGCCGACCAACACCGGCTGGCTAATCGCCGACGTGATTGAGGACACTTCGGCCTTCGGCTGGCTGCGCACCTCGGTGGACGAGGGGCTGCTGGCGCTGCTGGACGATCCACGCTGGCAGCCCTACATCGTCTTTCCGGGCGAGTTCGTCAAGGAAGATCGGGTGGTCAGCGAAGTCGTGCGCGAGCCGGGCAAGCGCCCGTTGTTCATCTTGCTCGACGCCACCTGGACCGAGGCGCGCAAGATGTTCCGCAAGAGCCCTTACCTCGATCGCTTCCCGGTGCTGAGCCTGCAGCCCGAGCAGATGTCGCGCTACCGCCTGCGCCGTTCCAAGCGTGATGACCACTTCTGCACCGCCGAAGTGGCCGCCATGTGCCTGGAACTGGCCGGCGACGGCCAGGCTTCGCAGGCCCTGGACGCCTACCTGGACGTCTTCAGCCTGCACTACCTCAGTGGCAAGCGGCGCCTGCCGCTGGACGAGCAGGACGAGGTCCACCAGCGTTTGCATACCTTCCTATAGTCCAAGGGGCAGGCGCGACGGATTGGTTCATACTGTCGGGGCTGGCAGCCAGGGTAGGCGGGTTCGACCGGGCAAGTGGCTTGACCACCCGGGGCGTGCTCGGCATCCTTGGCGCCGCTTCGGGCACGACGAAGCTGCTGTTATCCCGGACTTCGCCGTGCCATCCCGGCCCGCGGCCCTGCCGTTCGCGCCATGAGTTGCCCGCCAGGCGTCTCCCGTATCCCCTGCGCCTGGCACAGAACAGGATCCATAGATCGATGGCCACATACGAAATCCTGATTGCCGATGACCACCCGCTGTTTCGCAGCGCACTGCGCCAGGCCGTTACCCTCGGCCTGGGCCCGGACGTGCGCCTGGTCGAGGTGGCGAGCATCGCCGAACTGGAAACCAGCCTCACCGAGAAAGCCGACTGGGACCTGGTCCTGCTGGACCTGAACATGCCCGGCGCCTATGGCTTCTCCGGCCTGGTCCTGCTGCGCGGCCAGTACCCGCAGATCCCGGTGGTGATGGTCTCGGCCCAGGAAGAGGCGGCCGTCGTGGTCAAGTCCCGCGAATTCGGCGCCAGCGGTTTCATTCCCAAGTCCAGCGAGCTCAGCAAGATCCAGGAAGCTGTGCGCAACGTGCTCGATGGCGATGTCTGGTGGCCGCCGCAGGCATTCGACAAGGTCGATGTGTCGGCCGAGGCCAAGGCCGCCAGCGAAGGCCTGGCCAGCCTCACCCCGCAGCAGTTCCGCGTGCTGACCATGGTCTGCGAAGGGCTGCTGAACAAGCAGATCGCCTATGAACTGAACGTTTCCGAGGCGACCATCAAGGCCCACGTGACGGCGATCTTCCGCAAGCTGGGGGTGCGCACGCGGACCCAGGCGGCGCTGCTGCTGCAACAACTTGAATCGGTTTCGGCCAGCTAAGTACCCGTGCATTCACGCTTTTTTGACTCAGGCTGGACTAGCCTTCGGGCCTTTCTCCGGTGAAGTGACGGACACACATGTCGCCATTCAAAGGCCAGACCGGCCTCAAACGTATCGTCAACGCCGCCAGCTATTCGCTGGACGGCCTGCGCACCGCCTTCAAGGGCGAGGCCGCCTTCCGGCAGCTGGTGCTGCTCAACGTGGTGCTGGTGCCGCTGGCCTTCTGGCTGCCGGTCAGCCGCGGTGAGCGGGCGATCCTCATTGCCGTGTGCCTGCTGGGGCTGATCGTCGAATTGCTCAATTCGGCGGTGGAGGCTGCCATCGACCGCATTTCCCTCGACCGCCACCCGCTGTCGAAGAACGCCAAGGACATGGGCAGCGCCGCGCAGCTGGTGGCCATGAGCATGGTTGCGGTGGTCTGGGGTGTGATCCTGCTTGGTTGACCTTCAAGCGATCGGCGGCAGCACGATTTCGTCGCTGCGCCGCACGCCTGCAGTAAAGCTGCGGCACAGTTCGAGGAACTCGCGCATGGCCGAGGTCTGGTACTTCTGTTTGTGCCAGATGAAGTAGAACTGCCGCGCCAGGTCCAGGGTCGGGGTCTCCACCGGTACCAGGCTGCCGCGGCGGAAAGCATCTCGCAGGGCCAGGCGTGAGATGCAGCCGATGCCCAGGCCCGACTCCACGGCACGCTTGATCGCCTCGGTATGTTCCAGTTCCAGGCGGATGTTCAGGTTGGCGCGGTGATGGCGCATGGCCTGGTCGAAGGTCAGGCGCGTGCCCGAGCCCTGCTCGCGCAGGATCCAGGCTTCATGGGATAACTGCTCGATACCGGCATGGCCGACCTTGGCCAGGGGGTGCTGGGGCGCACAGAACACCACCAGCTCGTCCTCCACCCAGGGCTGAACCTCAAGATCGGGATGGTTGCAGTCACCTTCGATTAGACCCAGGTCAATTTCATAGTGGGCGACCTGTTGCACGATATGCGCGGTGTTCTGCACGTGCAGCTTGACCTGGCTTTCCGGGTGTACCTGCATGAAGCTGCCGATCAGCAGGGTGGCCAGGTAGTTGCCGATCGTCAGCGTGGCGCCGACGGCCAGCGAGCCGAACCCCGACTTGCCGTTGAGCAGGTCCTCGATCTCCTTGGCCTGGTCGAGCAGGGCCACGGCCTGGGGCAGCAGTTGATGGCCCAGAGCATTGAGACTCAGGCGCTTGCCTGCGCGGTCGAACAGCTGGCAGCTGGACTGGCGCTCCAGTTCGGTGATCGAGGTGCTGGCGGCCGATTGCGACAAGGCCAGCACGCCGGCGGCCCGGGACACGCTCTGGTGCTGGGCGACGGCGACGAATACCTGGAGCTGACGGAGTGTGAATCGCATATCTATATAACCGATAACACATATCTTGATAATTCAGTTAACAGATATTGTCGCTGCCCCTAAACTATCGCGCAACTGCGCGTCTTGCGCGCGCCGCGTTTTCCTTCAGGAGCCCCATCGATGAGCAACATGAACCACGAACGTGTCCTCAGTGTGCACCACTGGAACGACACCCTGTTCAGCTTCAAGTGCACCCGTGATCCGGGCCTGCGCTTCGAGAACGGTCAGTTCGTGATGATCGGCCTGCAGCAGGACAGCGGCCGTCCGCTCATGCGCGCCTACTCCATCGCCTCGCCGAACTGGGAAGAGCATCTGGAGTTCTTCAGCATCAAGGTGCCGGACGGCCCGCTGACCTCGCAGTTGCAGCACCTGAAGGAAGGCGACGAGATCATCATCAGCAAGAAACCTACCGGTACCTTGGTGCTGGATGACCTGAACCCGGGCAAGCACCTGTATCTGCTGAGCACCGGCACCGGCCTGGCGCCGTTCATGAGTGTCATCCAGGACCCGGAGACCTACGAGCGCTTTGAGAAAGTGATCCTGGTTCACGGCGTGCGTTACGTCAACGAAGTGGCCTACCGCGAGTTCATTACCGAGCACCTGCCGCAGAACGAGTTCTTCGGTGACGCGGTGCGTGACAAGCTGATCTACTACCCGACAGTGACTCGCGAGCCTTTCGAAAACCAGGGTCGCCTGACCGACCTGATGCGCAGTGGCAAGCTGTTCAGCGACATCGGTCTGCCACCGATCAACCCGCAGGACGACCGCGCGATGATCTGCGGCAGCCCGAGCATGCTCGACGAGACCAGCGAAGTGCTCGACAGCTTCGGCCTGAAGATCTCCCCGCGCATGCGTGAGCCAGGTGACTACCTGATCGAGCGTGCGTTCGTCGAGAAGTAAGGCGAGCGGCAGGCATTAAAAACGCAGGCTTGGCCTGCGTTTTTTTATGCCTGGAATGTGCGTCTTATCGACACCCCATTACTCCGGCGTCACCTCCAGCACCCGAATCACCTCCGGCTGCGGATAATGCCAGCGCACCTGCACATCCCAGAACTTCACCCCATACACTCGTTCGGGCGGTGGCACCTGGTAGGCCGGGCGTGGATCCTGGGCCAGGCACTGCTCGATCAGCTCGACCAAGGGTTCGCCCAGGCGCAGTGCGTGGGTGTGTGCCTGGGGCAGTGCGCTCTCGCTCCATAGCACGCTGATCGGCTCCGGCGCATCACTGGCCATCAGGTTCGATGCCTCGGCGACGCTGTCCGCGTACGGCACGTAAGGCTTGATATCCAGCACCGGCGTACCGTCCAGCAGGTCGATCCCCGACAGCAGCAGACGCCCCGGTTCGACGCCTTCCAGGCGCACCACTGACTGGCCGATGCCATTGGGCCGGTGGGTGGCCCGGGTGGCGAACACCCCCATGCTCTTGTTGCCGCCCAGGCGCGGTGGCCGCACCTTCAGGCGTGGCTTGTCTTCCAGTGCCTGGTGGAACAGGAACAGCAGCCACACATGGCTGACCTGTTCCAGCCCTTCGACGGCATCGCCCTGGTCAAAGGGCGGCAGCAGTTCCAGCACGCCACGGGCAGCCGGCGCCAGCTGGGGCTGGCGCGGGATGGCGAACTTTTCCTTGAAGCAGGAACGGACGATGCCGACCGGCGAGACGCTATGCTGCATCACGGCTCAGCCGCGCACGCGCAGGGTCAGGCCCTTGAGGAAATTGCGCAGCAACTGGTCGCCGCAGGGCCGGTAGTTGTCGTGGCCGACCTTGCGGAACAATGCGCTCAGCTCGGGCTTGGACACCGGGAAATTGACTGACTTGAGCACTGCGTGCAGGTCGTCTTCCTTCAGCTCGAAGGCCACCCGCAGCTTCTTGAGTACGGTGTTGTTGGTCACCGGTACTTCGATCGGCTGCGGTGGGCGGCTGTCGTCACGACCGCGACGGTGGATCACCAGGCCGTCGAGGAAGTGCGCCATGACCTTCTCCGGGCAGCGCACGAAGCCAGGTTCCTCTTCTTTCTTGACGTAGCCGGCGATGGCCTCGGCGGAAACTTCCAGGCCCGAGAGCTTGATAATCTCGGCCAGCTTCTGGTCGTTGGCCTTGAGCATGTAGCGCAGGCTGCGCAGTACATCGTTGTGGTTCATTGCAGCGAATCCTGTTCTGTTGCCGTGTCAGTCTTTGCGCGGCGGTAATGCTGGGCTCTGTACGAAATGTATCTGCACTCGCCCATACTGCGTTGAAACGGGGCTCGGAATGCTCATGTACTCCAGTACACTCCGCTTCCCCCCGTTTCGCCTTGTCTGGCCTTCGCGCAGACACATTTCGTACAGACCCTAGAAGCGTTCTGTAGCGGCCACATAGCGCCACTGGCCCACTGGCAGCTTGCCCATCGACACGCCGCCCAGGCGAATGCGGCGCATCGCCAGGACCTTGAGGCCGGCGGTTTCGCACAGTTGTTCGATCAACCCGGGCTGCGGGTTCTTCAGGACCATGCGCAAGTGCTGTTCGTTCTGCCAGCTGGCCTTGGCCTTCGGCAGTTCGACGCCCTTGCGCTCGACACCGCGGGCCAGGCGCTCGAGAGCGCCTGGCTTGGCTTCACCGCTGACCTGGACGATGTATTCCTGCTCCATTCGGCGCAGGTCGGCGTCGAGCTTGCGGGTCACCCGCCAGTCCTGGGTGAACAGTTGCAGGCCGCTGGCGCCTGGCAGCAGCGGGGCGACACAGGCCTGGCGGGCGAAATGCCCGTGCAGCGGGCGCACGCCATCGCGGTGCGCTTCGCTGAGACTGGCCATGCTCATGCCCGCCTGGGCGCTGGCGACGTCCTGTCCGGCCTGCTGATTGAGCAGCAGGGTCACCGGTTCAAGTGTTTCGGCACGGGCGCCCGGGAGCAGTTCGATGCGTTGTCCGGCGACCTTGAACTGCGGCTGTTCGACCACCTCGCCGTCGACCGTGACCCAGCCTCCCTCGATGTACAGTTCGGCCTCTCGGCGGGAGCAGCCAAGCTGTTCGATGAGGCGTTTGGAGAGACGAATGGGTTCGGACATGGACACGGGCATCACGCGGTAGGGAAAGCTCTCATTGTACCTGCCCGCGCAGGGTAGCGGCTGCAAATCGATGTCATTTGCGCCATTTCGGAGCGGGGTGGTGGTTTCCTTGGCTTTTGTCCTAGGACGTTGTACGAATCAGCCTCATGTGCAGCAGGGGATAGGGCTGCCCCAGGCCGTCGGTTTCCGAGCGCCCGTACACCTCGAAGCCTTCGTGCAGATAGAAGCCCAGGGCCTGCGGGTTCTGCTCGTTGACGTCCAGGCGTTCGGCATTGAGCTCTCTTACAGCATGCCGCAGCAGGCGTTGGCCAATACCCTGGCCACGGTACTGCGGCGCGACGAAGAGCATGTCGACACGGCCATTGGCCACGCCGGCGAAGCCGAGGATGCGTCGCCTGGCGTCCTTGCAGCAGACCAGCATCACCGCGTCGAGGTATTTGCGCAGCACATGCTCGCGCAGCAGCACGATGTAGCCGTCGGGCAGGAAGTCGTGGGTGGCGCGCACCGACGCCTCCCACACCCGCACCAGTTCGGGGTAGTCGCTCAAGTGGGGCGTTTGCAGCGTGACGGTGGGCGACATCCTGTGATCCTCGGGGCCATTGAGGAAAACATAGATGCAAAAAAATACCCCGCCAGTGGGCGGGGTATCTTCAGGCGAGCATCGCTCAGACGGGCTCGGCCCACATGTCGTACTCGTCGGCATCGACGATGCGGCAACGGACCTTGTCGCCCGGCTTGAAGCCGTGGTCGCCGTCGATGAACACGTTGCCGTCGATTTCCGGTGCGTCGAAGAAGCTGCGACCGACCGAGCCCTGCTCCTCGACCTCGTCGATCAGCACTTCGATCTCCTTGCCGATGCGCTGTTGCAGGCGCGCGGCGCTGATCGCCTGCTGGTGGGCCATGAAGCGGTCCCAACGTTCCTGCTTGACGTCGTCCGGTACTTCATCCAGGCCCAGGTCATTGGCCGGGGCGCCTTCGACCGGCGAGTACTGGAAGCAGCCGACGCGGTCGAGCTGGGCTTCGGTCAGCCAGTCGAGCAGGTACTGGAAGTCTTCCTCGGTCTCGCCGGGGAAGCCGACGATGAAGGTCGAACGGATCACCAGCTCCGGGCACTGCTCGCGCCAGCTCTTGATGCGCGCCAGGGTGCGGTCTTCGAAGGCCGGGCGCTTCATCGACTTGAGCACCTTGGGGCTGGCGTGCTGGAACGGAATGTCCAGGTACGGCAGGATCTTGCCGGCTGCCATCAGCGGGATCACGTCGTCGACGTTCGGGTACGGGTAGACATAGTGCAGGCGCACCCAGGCGCCCAGGCTGCTCAAGGCCTCGCACAGCTCGAGCATGCGGGTCTTGACCGGGCGGCCGTTCCAGAAGTCGGTCTTGTACTTGACGTCGACGCCGTAGGCGCTGGTGTCCTGGGAAATCACCAGGATCTCCTTGACGCCGGCCTTGACCAGGCGCTCGGCCTCGCTCAGCACTTCACCGACCGGACGGCTGACCAGCTTGCCGCGCATCGACGGAATGATGCAGAAGCTGCAGCTGTGGTTGCAGCCTTCGGAAATCTTCAGGTAGGCATAATGGCGCGGGGTCAGCTTGATGCCTTGCGGCGGCACCAGGTCGATCAGCGGGTTATGGTCCTGGCGTGGCGGCACCACCTCGTGCACGGCGTTGACCACCTGCTCGTACTGCTGGGGGCCACTGACCGACAGCACGCTGGGGTGCACGTCGCGGATATTGCCTTCCTCGACACCCATGCAGCCGGTGACGATGACCTTGCCGTTCTCCTTGATCGCCTCGCCGATCACTTCCAGCGACTCGGCCTTGGCACTGTCGATGAAGCCGCAGGTGTTGACCACCACCACGTCGGCGCCATCGTAGGTAGGCACGACTTCATAGCCTTCCATGCGCAGCTGGGTCAGGATGCGCTCGGAATCGACCAGGGCCTTGGGGCAACCCAGGGAAACGAAGCCGACCTTTGGGGTGGCGGGAGTGGTGGACATGGCTAACCTCGGTATTGAATACAGGTCGCCCGACCGGTAACGGGGGCGATCCTGGCGGACGCTTTTGGCGCCTCTGATCAAAAAGTGCGCAATTCTAGCGAGCGCAAGGTCGCTTTACCAGCAGAAATACGACGAACGCTGCGCTATGCTTCGCGCCGTTGCGCCGGGGCATCCGGGATGGCCCGGCGCGGGTAGGAATTCAACCGGTCTAGATGGCCGTCTGCGGGAGTGGTCGATGGTTCAGGCAAGCAGTCACGCCGAAGGCGGACAGGGCGCGGCACGGCCGCTGGGCCTGCTGGTGGCAGCTGTTGGGGTGGTCTATGGCGATATCGGCACCAGTCCGCTTTACACCCTCAAAGAGGTCTTTACCGGTGGTTATGGCGTACAGGTCAACCATGACGGGGTGCTGGGCATCCTGTCGTTGATCCTCTGGTCGCTGCTGTGGGTGGTGTCGTTCAAGTACGTGATGTTCATCCTGCGCGCCGACAACCAGGGCGAGGGCGGCACCATGGCCCTGACCGCGTTGGCGCGGCGGGCCACGGCGCAGTACCCGCGGTTGCGCATGCTGATGGTCGGTTGCGGCCTGGTCGGCGCCTCGCTGTTCTACGGCGACAGCATGATCACCCCGGCGGTGTCGGTGCTCTCGGCGGTGGAGGGCATGGGCCTGGCGTTCGAGGGTATCGATCACTGGGTGGTGCCGATTTCGCTGGTGGTACTGGTGGCGCTGTTCCTGGTGCAGAAACACGGTACGGAGAAGATCGGCAAGGCCTTCGGCCCGATCATGGTCGCCTGGTTCCTGGCCCTGGCGGCGCTCGGGGTGCACGGCATCTCGCAGAGCCCGGAAGTGCTCAAGGCCTTCAACCCGGGCTGGGCGCTGAACTTCTTCATCGTTCATCCGGGCATGGGGGTGGCGATTCTCGGTGCTGTGGTGCTGGCGCTGACCGGCGCCGAGGCCCTGTACGCCGACATGGGCCACTTTGGCCGCAAGCCCATCGCCCGCGCCTGGTTCGCCCTGGTGCTGCCGGCGCTGGTGCTCAACTACTTCGGCCAGGGTGCGATGCTGCTGCAGAACCCGGAGGCGGCGCGCAACCCGTTCTACCTGCTGGCGCCGAGTTGGGCGTTGCTGCCGCTGGTCGGGTTGGCCACCATGGCCACGGTGATCGCTTCGCAAGCCGTGATTTCCGGTGCCTTCTCCCTGACCCGACAGGCCATCCAGCTGGGCTACGTGCCGCGCATGCAGATCCAGCACACTTCCAGCGACGAGCAGGGGCAGATCTACATCGGCGCGGTGAATTGGACGCTGATGGTTGGCGTGGTGCTGCTGGTGATCGGTTTCGAGTCCTCCGGCGCCCTGGCCGCCGCCTACGGCGTGGCAGTGACCGGCACCATGTTGATGACCACGATCCTGGTGTCGGCGGTCATGCTGCTGCTGTGGAAGTGGCCACCGGTGCTGGCGGTGCCGCTGCTGGTGGGCTTCCTGCTGGTCGACGGGCTGTTCTTCGCCGCCAACGTGCCGAAGATTGTCCAGGGTGGTGCCTTCCCGGTCTTGGCCGGGATCGTGCTGTTCGTGCTGATGAGTACCTGGAAGCGCGGCAAGCAGATCCTGGTCGATCGCATCGACGAAGGCGCGCTGCCGTTGCCGGTGTTCATCAGCAGCATTCGCGTACAGCCGCCGCACCGGGTGGAGGGCACCGCGGTGTTCCTCACTGCCCGGCCCGATGCCGTGCCCCATGCGCTGCTGCATAACATGCTGCACAACCAGGTGTTGCACAGCCAGGTGGTGCTGCTGACGGTGGTCAGCGAAGACCGGCCCAGGGTGCCGGAGCACGAACGGTTCGAGGTGGAAGCCTATGGCGACGGGTTCTTCCGGGTGCTGCTGCACTTCGGCTTCATGGACGAGCCAGACGTGCCGGCGGCGCTGAAACTGTGCCACCTGGACGCGCTGGACTTCAGCCCCATGCGCACCACTTACTTCCTCAGCCGGGAAACGGTGATCGCTTCGCGCCTTGAAGGCATGTCGCGCTGGCGCGGGAACCTGTTCGCGTTCCTGCTGAAGAACGCCAACGGCAACTTGCGGTTCTTCAACCTGCCGCTCAATCGGGTGATCGAGTTGGGGACACAGGTCGAGATCTAAGCTGGGTCAGGGCCGCGAAGCGGCCCTTTTCCCTGTCATTTTTCAGCGACGTTGGCCTTTCCCTGGCGGGTCTCGATCTCGCCGATCAGGCGCTTGGCCAGCGCCGGGTAGTTCTCGTCGAAGTGATGGCCGCCCGGCAGCTTCATGCGCTCGCCCACGGCTGTCTTGTCAGTGCAGCCGCTCTCGTCGGTCTCTTCGACGCCATAGATGCACACCACCTTCGCTGCTGGCAACCTGGCCATCTCAGGTCCGGTCGGCGCCTCCTGGCCTTCCTTGCCCAGCCAGCCCTCCACCTCGATCTCGAAGCTGCCGCTGCGGGCGAAGGCCAGCAGGATCACCGCGTCGATACGCTTCTGGTCTTCCTCGGAGAGGCGGTTGTAGATGGCCGGCAGCACATCGGCGCCGAACGAGTAGCCGGTCAGCACGAAGCGCTTGGTGCCCCATTTCTGGCGGTAGTGCTGCATCAGTTCGGACAGGTCGGCGGCGCTCTGTTCCGGGGTCTTGTGCTGCCAGTAATAGCGCAGGGTGTCGATGCCGACCACCGGGTAGCCGAGCTTGGCCATCTCGCCGGCCACGTCGCGGTCCAGGTCGCGCCAGCCGCCGTCGCCGGAAAGGAACAGGGTCACGGTGTCGGTGGTCTGCCCGGCCGGAACTTCCACCACTGGGATCGCCAGGGCGTTGCCGTCATGGCCGACCAAGGCCTGGGTCAGTTGGGCCTTGAGCACCTGGGGCAGGTGGATGTCGTAGTCGGCGATGCTGGTCTCGGCGTTGGCCTGGTCGCGCACGAAGGCGGCGCTGGCGTCATCCGGGTTGTCGTTCCAGGCCACGTTCCAGTGGCCGTGGGCGGCGGACTTGGGCAGGGCGACCTGGCAGCCGGGCTGCTCGACGGTAAAGTCCACCGAGATGGCCCGGGCCTCGTCGTCGCCTTGTGCGGCCAGCCAGCGCCAAGCCTGGGCCGCGCCCGGGCCGATGCCGGCGACCAGGGTCGGTTTGTCGGCCAGGCGGGTGAGGGCCTGGTCCATCGCCGCCTGCTGCTTGGCGCAGTCGGCGGGCGGCAGGATCACCTGCACCAGCTGAGCCTCGCCGGCCTGGCTGAGATCGAGCAGTTGCTTGTCGGTCAGGGCTTGGGCCTGGGGCACGCCGATGGCCACCCGGGCCTTGGCGTGCACGCCGGGGGTGGCGCGGGTCAGGGCACTGCCGTCGTCGAGGGTGAGGTGCTCCAGGCGCGCCTCGGGCGCCGGCCGGGTCCACAGCCAGAAGGCCGCGCCGCCGGCCAGCACGGCCAGCAGCAGGGGAATCAGTACGTACAGCCAATAGCGTCGGATCATCAACGTTTCACCAATCCAGTCAGGCCGCCAGCGATCAGGGCGGCAGTATCAGCCAGCGCCACGAGCGGGTCGAGCCCGGCCGGCACGGCCATGTAGCGGGGTTCCCAGTCCGGCTGGAACTTGTCCTTGAAGCGCCGCAGGCCCTGGAAGTTGTAGAGCTGCTCGCCGCGCTGGAACACCATCGAGCCCAGACGCTGGGTCAAGGGGGCGCCACGGCGTGGCTGCAAGCCGGAGAGAGGGACCATCCCCAGGCTGAATCGGCCATAGTCATGGCTCTTGTAGTGCAGGATCAGGCCGACCATCATGAATTCCATGGTCAGTTTCGGTGCCTCAGGGTGCGCACGCATCAGGTCGAGGCTGGCCAGTTCGTTGCTGCGGGTTTCCAGCAGGTTGGCGAAGGCCACCGGACGGCCCTGGAAGCGGATCAGCGCGATGCGGAAATGCTGCAGGTACTCGGGGCTGAAGCGACCGAGGGAGAAGCCTTTCTCGCGCACATTCTTGCCGTCGAGCCAGGCGTCGGAGATTTCCTTGAGCTCGGCCAGCGGCGCTTGACCAGGCTCGTGGATCTCCAGGCTCAGCCCGTCCCGCCCGCCTCGGTTCCAGGTGTAGCGCAGGTCCTTCATCTCCTTGCCCTTGGCTTCGATGTCGAAGCGCCGCAGGTCGACCCGGGCCTCTTCGCCGAGCTTGATCGCGGTCAGGCCGATGTCCATGTAGAACGGCAGGTTCTCCGCGCGTACCTGGTAGAACACCGGGCGTGCATGATGCAGGTCGCACAGGTCGCGGAACTGCCAGATCATCTCGGCGCGCTCCTGGGCCGGGCCGATCGGATCGTACAGGGCCACCAGGCTGCGGCCACGGCGGGCATACATGAGGAAGGCGTTGTCGTTGGGGTGGAACAGCAGCGCCTTGTCGCCGGTCAGGGCCAGGCCGCCGTCGGGCTGGTCGGAAGCCAGCAGGATGCGGTTGGCGCGTTGCAACTCGTCGTCGGTTGGCAGATGGATGACCGGGCGGGCGGTGCGTAGCAGCCAGGTCAGGGCGACGATCACCAGCAGCACGGCGCTGCCGAGGGCGGCGCGCAGGCCGCGCGGCGCGTCGGCGTCGAGGGTGAATTGCCACCACAGCTTGTGGGTGTAGGGCACGTCCTGATAGGCAAACAGCAGCAACCACACCGAGGCACCGACCACGCAGGCGCTGGCTACCAGGTACACCGGCGAGAACGGGAGCTCCAGCAGACGGCTGGGGCGGTAGAACGAGCGGCGGAACAGGGCGAGCAGGGCGGCGGTGAAGCACATCAGGCTGGCTTCTTCCCAGTCGAAGCCCTTGAGCAGCGACAGCACCGCGCCCACCAGCAGCAGCACCGTGGTCAGCAGCCAGGCGGCCGAAAGGCGCCGGCGCAGGCCCTGGGCGAGCAGCAGGCAGAGCACGCCGATCAGGCTGGCACCGAAGTGCGAGGCATCGATCAGGCGGTGCGGAATCAGAAAACCCATGTGTTCCAGACGGCTGTCGATCTCCGGGGTGGCGCCGGAGAACAGCAGCACCACACCGGAGAGAAACACCAGGATTGCCAGCACCGGCGCGGCCAGGCCGGAGGCGGCGCGGATCGCCTGCTGGGCGACCATCAGGCGCCGGGCCTCGTTGGCCAGCAACAGCACACAGGCCAGCAACAGTGGCAGGACCACGTAGATCAGCCGGTACAGCAGCAGCGCGGCAGCCAGTGGCGCGGCCCCCAGCTGGTTGGCAAAGGCCGCCAGCAGGATCGCCTCGAACACGCCGACGCCGCCCGGCACATGGCTGAGCACGCCGGCGGCGAGGGCCAGCAGGTAGACCAGCACGAAGGCGCCGAACGGCGGCGCTTCCGGTAGCAGCAGATAAAGCACGGTGGCGGCGGCGGCGACATCCAGGGCAGTGATCAGCAGTTGCAGCGCGGTCAGGCGCGCACCCGGAAGGCGCAGAGTACGACGGCCGAACTGCACCATCAGGCTGTCGGCCAATGGTTGTTCGGGTAGGCGCCGGCGATACAGGCCCATCACCACGGCTGCGGCGGCCACCAGCACGGCAATTGCAATCCCGCCCAGCAGTGGCGCGGGCAGACGTAGCGCGGTTGCCGCCGCCGGCAAGTCGCTCAGGGTGGCCAGGGCAGCCAGGGGGGGGAGGGCGCATCCCAGCGAGAGGCTGGCAAACACCGTCATGCGCGCGACTTCCGCGGCGCCCAGGCCTTGGCGCGCATAGAGGCGATATCGGACCGATCCGCCGGACAGCATCGACAGGCCAATGGCGTTGCCGATGGCGAAGGCACTGAAGCCGCCGAGCACCAGGATGCGGGGTGGCAGTTGCACGGCCGCATAACGGCTGGCGGACCATTCGTAGCCCAGCAGGATCACGAAACCGATCACGGTGGCCAGTATTGCGCCGATCAGCGAACGTGCCGGTACTTCGAGCATGGCGTCATGCAGCGCGTAGATATCCAGCTCGCTCAGCAGGTGACGGCAGGCAATCAGGCCCATGGCGAACAACACCAAGGTCACTGCCAGCCCAATGGGCTGGCGGTACTTGCTCAGCCGCTCCAGCCAGGGCAGGCGCTGAGCCGCCGTGGGCAGGGCCGCTGTCAATGGCGCCTGGGTTTCGGGAGTGGGGGCGGTCATGGGGTGCCTCGTGCAGTCTGCGCGAGGTGGAGGCGAGGTACGGCCAAGTGAAAGTCCCTTTGGAAAACGTATCCGAATATTACTCCGGGCCGGCGTCTTAATCTGTTTCAGGATAGTTAAAGATAGTTCATTCAGCCGCAGGGTCGGCATGGGAGCGAGGAGGGCGGGGAGGATTGTCTTTTACAGGGCGCTGAATGCAACGAACCCCGCGCTATCTTGCGATAGGCGGGGTTCGTTCTGACGAATATGGTTGCGGGAGCCGGATTTGAACCGACGACCTTCGGGTTATGAGCCCGACGAGCTACCAGGCTGCTCCATCCCGCGTCAGAGGGGCGCATTATACGGATTGGCCGTGAGTTGTCAAGTGCGTACATTAAGTACAACGTCGCTTGGCTGATCAACAGACAATAAAAAGGCCACTGTCGAAACAGTGGCCTTTTTTTGAATCTGGTTGCGGGAGCCGGATTTGAACCGACGACCTTCGGGTTATGAGCCCGACGAGCTACCAGGCTGCTCCATCCCGCGCCTGTGGAATCGAATTCTACGGATTTTGTACTGGGAGTCAAGCGTTACTGTTTGATTTTTCGAATGTTTTTACTGATCGATAATCAAGAGACAATAAAAAAGGCCACTGTCGAAACAGTGGCCTTTTTTTGAATCTGGTTGCGGGAGCCGGATTTGAACCGACGACCTTCGGGTTATGAGCCCGACGAGCTACCAGGCTGCTCCATCCCGCGCCTGTGGAATCGAATTCTACGGATTTCCTTTCCGGTGTCAAGCATTAATTCAAAAAAATCCTTTTTTGTTCAAACCCTTAGCGTCTCAAATCGGCACGCGGCTCAGTCGCGACGGGGCTTGCAGGCCGATCGTCCCGCGCAGGCTGTTTCGTGGCAGGGGCATGGGATACTATCTGTATGAATTTACAGTAGTGGCTGTCGTCCATGTCCCTGCGCAAGATCATCCACATTGATTGTGACTGTTTCTACGCCGCCATCGAGATGCGTGACGACCCGCGCCTGGTCGGTCGACCCATGGCGGTGGGCGGGCAGCCTGGGCAGCGCGGGGTGATTGCCACCTGCAACTATGAGGCGCGCGCCTACGGGGTTCGTTCGGCGATGGCGTCCGGGCATGCCCTGAAGCTGTGTCCGGACCTGGAGATCGTCAAGCCGCGCTTCGAGGCCTACCGCGAGGCGTCGCGGGAGATCCATACGATCTTTCGCGACTACACCGAGTTGATCGAGCCGCTGTCCCTGGACGAGGCCTACCTGGATGTCAGTGACAGCCAATGGTTCGCCGGCAGCGCCACACGGATTGCCGAGGACATTCGCCGTCGGGTGGCCCGGCAGTTGCACATCACGGTTTCTGCCGGTGTGGCGCCGAACAAGTTCCTGGCCAAGATTGCCAGTGACTGGCGCAAGCCCAACGGCCTGTTTGTCATTACCCCGGACCAGGTGGAGGCGTTCGTTGCCCATCTGCCGGTGGCGCGCTTGCATGGGGTTGGCAAGGTGACAGCGGACAAGCTTTCGCGGCTGGGGATCGATACCTGCCTGTCGCTGCGCGACTGGTCGCGGCTGGCGTTGGTTCGCGAGTTCGGCAGTTTCGGCGAGCGCTTGTGGGGGCTGGCGCGGGGGATCGACGAGCGTGCGGTGCAGAACGACAGCCGGCGGCAGTCAGTCAGCGTCGAGAACACCTATGACCATGACCTGCCCGACTTGAACAGTTGCCTGGATAGACTGCCGGAGTTGCTGGCCAGCCTGAACGAGCGGATTGCGCGGATGGACAGCAGCTATCGGCCCGACAAGCCCTTCGTCAAGGTCAAGTTCCATGACTTCAGCCAGACCACCCTGGAGCAGGCGGGGGCGGGGAGGGATCTGGAAAGTTACCGGCAGTTGCTGAGCCAGGCGTTTGCCCGGGGTGGCAAGCCGGTACGTTTGCTGGGCGTTGGCGTGAGGCTGCGCGATCTGCGCGGGGCGCATGAGCAGTTGGAGTTGTTCGCAGATATATAGAAGAAGGGCTGCAAAGCAGCCCTTTTTCGTATTACTGCGCGCCCGGATCGGCCACCAGGCGCCCGGTGGCCTTGGTCAGTGTCTGCAGGAACTCCTGTTGCAGCTCCGGATCGTTGCGGGTCAGCTCGATCAGGCTCTGCTCCAGTTCACTGGCTTCTTCTTCCAGACCCAGTTCCGACAGGCGCTTCACCCGGTGGACCCACTGACCGACATCATCGTCCTCGAGATCGTCGAAGATCAGCTCATGGGCCTCGAGCAGCTTGCCGCGCAGGTTGCCGCTGACCAGCAGGCTGGCATCGCCGCGCACCTGGTTGTCCTCGTCGACCACCTGCAGGTGCAGGGTGCCGATATGGTTGAGGTTCTGCTCGGAGAACGGGCTATCGAGCAGGTTCAGGCGTAGCACACCGTTCTTGTCGGTGGTCAGCTCGTGAGTCATCTTGCCGGCTTTGACCTCGACCAGACGTTCGTTCCACGGCAGGCTGATGGACTCCTCGCGCTTGCCCTTCTCGATCTCGTCGATGCCGGCCAGGTTCTGCTGGGCGCGACCGTTGGACTGCACGTTCATGAACGGGTTGACCCCCGCCAGGCCATAGCTGAGCCAGTCGTGGGTGACGCTGTCCGGCAGGTTGCCCAGAGCGAACACGTTGACCACGTTGGCACCAACGCCGGCCACCACCGCCACTGCGCCCAGCGGGATCTCGTAGATCTCCCGCCAGGGTTGGTAGGGGGTGTAGCGGTCGTAGCGGCGGGTCACCTCGAACTCGGTGACCTCGAAGCGCTTGAGCTCATGGATGCGTACACGTCGTTGCGGAAGCTCCATCACCTTCGGCTCGCCGACATCGATCTGCAGACTGTGCTCGAGCAGTTTGCGCTCGACGCGCTCCTCATGATCGCTGCGCTGGGACATCTGGTTGGCGCAGCCGCCGAGGAGCAGGGCGCCGCACAGTGCGGCGCCCCCCAGGGTGTAGGTACTTCGCTTGGACATGATCACTCGCGTAACGGGTTATCAGCGGCTGATGCGGGCCTGCAGGAAGGTCAGCACGTCATCGAGCGGCAGTGCCTGGGCCTCCGATTCGGTGCGGTGCTTGTACTCCAGGTTGCCTTCGGCAAGGCCCCGGTCGCTGACGACGATGCGGTGCGGAATGCCGATCAGCTCCATGTCGGCGAACTTGATGCCGGGGCTGGTCTTCTTGTCGCGGTCGTCCAGCAGTACCTCGTAGCCGGCGGCGGTCAGTTCGGCATACAGCTTGTCGGTGGCTTCGCGGACTACGTCGGTTTCGTAGCGCAGCGGTACCAGGGCGATCTGGAACGGGGCCAGGGCGTCGTTCCAGATGATGCCTTTTTCGTCATAGCTCTGCTCGATGGCGGCGGCAACCACGCGGGACACGCCGATGCCGTAGCAGCCCATGGACAGCACCACAGGCTTGCCGTTCTCACCCAGTACCTGGCACTTGAGCGCCTCGCTGTACTTGGTGCCGAGCTGGAAGATGTGGCCGACTTCGATGCCGCGCTTGATCACCAGGGTACCCTGGCCGTCCGGGCTCGGGTCGCCCTCGACCACGTTGCGCAGGTCGGCGACCTGTGGAACCGGCAGGTCGCGCTCCCAGTTGACGCCGAAGTAGTGCTTGTCGTCGATGTTGGCGCCGATGCCGAAGTCGCTCATCAGGGCGACCGAGCGGTCGATGATGCACTCCAGCGGCAGGTTCAGCGGGCCGAGGGAGCCTGCGCCGGCACCGATGGCGGCGCGCAACTCGGCGTCGGACGCCATCACCAGCGGATCGGCGACCTGTTCCAGCTTGGCGGCCTTGATCTCGTTGAGTTCGTGGTCGCCACGGACGATCAGGGCGACCAGCTTGCCTTCCTCGGCGCCATGCACGATCAGGGTCTTGACGGTCTTCTCGATCGCCAGGCCAAAGTTTTCCACCAGTTCGGCGATGGTCTTGGCGTTCGGGGTGTCGACCAGGCGCAGCTCTTCGGTCGGCGCCGGACGCACGGTTTCACGCGGGATGGCCTCGGCCTTCTCGATGTTGGCGGCGTAGTCGGAGGTGTCGCTGAAGATCACGTCGTCCTCGCCGGAGGAGGCGAGCACGTGGAACTCGTGGGAGTAGCTGCCACCGATGGAACCGGTATCGGCCTGCACCGGACGGAAGTCCAGGCCCAGGCGGGTGAAGATGTTGGAGTACGCCAGGTGCATGCGGTCGTAGGTTTCCTGCAGGGAAGCCTGGTCGGCATGGAAGGAGTAGGCGTCCTTCATGATGAACTCGCGGCCGCGCATCAGGCCGAAGCGCGGACGGATCTCGTCACGGAACTTGGTCTGGATCTGGTACATGTTCAGCGGCAGCTGCTTGTAGCTGGACAGCTCGTTGCGCGCTAGGTCGGTGATGACCTCTTCATGGGTCGGGCCGACGCAGAATTCGCGCTGGTGGCGATCCTTCAGGCGCAGCAGCTCGGGGCCGTATTGCTCCCAGCGGCCGGATTCCTGCCACAGTTCAGCCGGCTGGATGCTCGGCATCAGCACTTCGAGGGCACCGGCGGCGTTCATTTCCTCGCGGACCACGGCTTCGACCTTGCGCATCACCCGCAGGCCCATCGGCAGCCAGGTGTACAGGCCAGAGGCCAGTTTGCGGATCATGCCGGCACGCAGCATGAGCTGGTGGCTGATGACCACTGCATCGGCAGGGGTTTCTTTCTGGGTGGCGAGCAAATATTGACTGGTGCGCATGGTGGGCCGTGTCGATTGCCTGAATGTGAAATGACCCCGCATTGTACGGGGGCGAAACGAAAGCGTACAGAATGCAGCAGTCAGGCTTTTCTGTCAGCCAGGAAAAAGCCCGGCAATTGCCGGGCTTCTTCATTTGCAGAGCAATGCAAGCGCGGGCTTACAGGATGCTCAGCGGGTACTCGACGATCAGGCGCAGTTCGTCGATCGAGCTGGAGCCGTAGTAGACACCATCCGCGGATCGGTAGGTGGCTTGACGTACGCGGAAGCTCAAGTCTTTGGCCGGGCCTTCCTGCAGGACGTATTTGACGTCGATATCGCGTTCCCACTCCGAGCCGTTATCGGTGGTGCGGGTCTTGGCGTCGGTACCGCGTGCGTAACGGGTCATGAAGGTCAGGCCTGGGATGCCGTACTCGGCAAAGTTCAGGTCGTAGCGTGCCTGCCAGGACTTCTCGTCTTCGGCGTTGAAGTCCGAACGTGCGATGGAGTTGGCCAGGAACACGGTACCGCCGCCATCTACGCCATAGGCGTAGTCGCCGTCGCCGCTGACTTTCTGGAAAGCCAGGGTGAAGGTGTGGGCGCCGATGTTGTACGCGGCCGAGAGGCTGGCGGCGATGTTGTCAAGTTTGTTGGAGCCGTCGGCCTTCTTGACCCAGGCGCCAGTCAGGTTCTGGCCAATGGACTTGGTGTCATAGATGTTGAAGTCGAACACCAGTCCTTGCTTGTCGCTGATCGGCAGTGCCCAGTTGACGTTGCCGTACCATTTGCGGAAGTGATCCTCGACGTGCGAGTAGTAGACGCTGGTGCTCAGGCTGTCGGTGATGGCGTAGGTGCCACCCAGGACATCGGCTTCCTTGAGGCGGAAGCTGTCACGGTTGGTTTCTGCTTGAGCGGTCAGGCTGGTGAAGCGACCGGCGTGCAGGGTAAGGCCTTTGATCTCGTTGCTGGTGATCAGGCCGCCTTGAGCAATTTCGGGCAGCAGGCGGCTGTCATCGGTAGCAAAGACCGGCAAGGCGGTGAACTGATCGCCGACCTTCAGTACGGTGTCGGAAATACGGAATTTGGCTGCTGCGCCAGCCTTCGAGTAGTCGTCCTGGGAGCGGCCATCGAGAGCGGTGGGGAACAGGCCGGTGCCAGCGCGGCCTTTGCCGCTGTCCAGTTTCAGGCCAAGCATGCCGACGGCGTCGAAGCCTACGCCCACGGTGCCTTGGGTGAAGCCGGACTCGTAGGTGCCGACAAAGCCCAGGCCGGTCTCTTCGGCGCGGCTTTGACGGTTGCCCTCGTCATCCCGGTCGTTGTTGCGGAAGTCACGGCTGAAGTACAGCATCCGGGTCTTGACGTTGAGTTTGCTGTCTTCGAGGAAGCCCTTGGACTCATCCTGCGAAGAGGCGATAGCCAGCTGCGAAGTCCCTGCCGCTACGGCCAGGGCGATCATGCTCCACTTCATCACGCGCATCGTGATTTGCTCCTTTGGTTTTTAGGAAGAGTACCGCCGCACCCGGGTATTTTAGTTATGGGGCCGGCTCTTTCTTGTTATGTCGGCGAAAATGTATATCACGCGGACTATTCTTGGCGATATGGGCAGAAACAACCTTTCGGTAACTTTATGGCCATGTCGCTGTTGGTTGTCTCCATGTCGCAAATCACGCCTGTCATATAAGGGCGTACAACTCCAGCGCTGTCTCGAAACCGTCATTTTTGTATAAATACAAAGTACGGCTTGTGAAACTCCCTGGTTTATCCGATGCCGCTGTTGTTATTTGTCGCGTCCACCCTGCAATGCAGGGGTCGTGCCGACTTGGCGTGAAACGAATGCAACAAGCGTGCTCAAAATCACGAACGCTTGATGAAATTTTCACATTTGCCTTGAGCGGGGCTGGGAAACCTCCGCAAACACGGGGCGCGACCGGTTCGTCGGTGGGTCGCGATCCCTCCTTGTGTTTGCTTGTGAAGCTGCCTTCCAAGTCAAGGTGTTACCGCCGATTGTTTATCCTGGCTGTTTTATGTGAAGGATGTGTGGCGAAGGTCTGGCGAGCGGCATCATTTTGGTGCGAAAAGTAGCGCAGTGTTACCGAAGCAGGGCGTTGATGTTGTCATTCGCGTGCCACAAATGCCCAGGATCGACGTCGACGGGTGTGGCAGCGGTCGAAGCGGAGTATCCTTGCGCGCCTGTGCCCGACCGCTCGGAAGGGCAGAATCGCTTTAAGGAGGTTTGCCGTGTTCACTCTCGATTCGCGTCTGCAGGAGGATTCCCTAGTACTGGGCGACCTGCCGCTGTGCCGCCTGCTGCTGAGCAAGGATGCCAACTACCCTTGGTTCATTCTGGTGCCGCGTCGCGCCGATATCACCGAAGTGTTCGAGCTCGAGGAGGCCGACCAGCAGCAACTGTGGGTCGAGACCACCGCCCTGGCCGAAGCGCTGAAGGATGCCTTTACCGCCGACAAGATGAATGTCGCGGCGTTGGGTAACGTGGTCAGCCAGTTGCACATGCATGTGATCGTGCGCCGCCAGGGTGATGCTGCCTGGCCTGCCCCGGTTTGGGGCAAGGTGCCGGCCATCGGCTACACCCAGGAACAGATCGACGGCATTCGCCAGCACGTGCGTGCGCTGCTGGGCGAAAGCTTCAAGGGGGCTTGAGGATGTCGCAGGAGCTGGAAATGCGCATGGTCGAACTGGAGACCCGTCAGGCGTTCCAGGACGACAGCTTGCAGGCGCTCAATGATGTGATTGTCGAGCAAAGTCGAGTGATCGAACGCTTGCAATTGCAAATGGCGGAGCTGATCAAGCGCTACGAGGAAATGGCCGGCCAGCAGGGCGGCGGGGAAGAAGAAGCGCCGCCGCCTCATTATTGAGCGCGGCGGCGCAAAGGGTCAGCGGCGGGCGACGGCGACCACGTCTTCGGCCTGCAGGCCCTTGTCGCGGTGCATCACCGAGAACTCCACGCGCTGGCCTTCGACCAGCACCCGGTGGCCTTCGCCGCGGATGGCGCGAAAGTGCACGAAGATATCGTCACCGGAGTCGCGGGAGATGAAGCCGAAGCCCTTGGAGGTGTTGAACCACTTCACGGTGCCGGTATCGCGATTGCCGGCGTCATGCGAAGTGCCTTGCGTGGAGCGGGCCTTTCGCGTGCCGCGAACGAAGCCGGCAATCAGGTGCAGGGCGCAGGCCAGGACAGCACAGGCCAGGGCAGGCAGGTTGCCCAGCTCCGGGCGGGCCAGCAGGGTGACGGTCTGCAGCACCACGGCCAGCACCAGCAGCAGGCTGGCGGCGTGTTGCAATTGCTGGCGCATGCCTTTGTAGTACTGCGGCAGTACCGGGGCGATGACCAGGTTGAGCAGCCCGAGCAGCGCCAGGTAGACGGCTTCGGGTTGTTGCAGGAAGGGTGTTGCGTCAGCTTTCAGGCTGGGTATGAGCGATAGCAGCAACGCCGCCAGGCCCGTCACCAGATGGACGATCTTGAACATTGGTTTGGCTCACATTGATAAGGCCGATCACAGGATGAGCTGGTCGCACGGTGCGCGTGAACGGTAGGCGCGAAAACGTGGCGGCCCAGCCTATGCACCCGGCACTGACAATCCGCACGGGTGGCACACTGCCTATTTAACAGCAAAGGCGCAGGCTTCTCAAACCGGTTGGCACGGGCGGCCCTGTGCCGCATGCGCCGGGCGGCAACTCTTGTTAGAGTGTTTGCTGCCCGCTTGATGATCAAGCCTTATGGAAAGGGGAGCTTCATGGCAATCGATATCGGTATCAGTGAAGAAGATCGCAAGTCCATCGTCGATGGGTTGTCCCGCCTGTTGTCGGATACCTATGTGCTGTATCTGAAAACCCATAACTTCCATTGGAACGTCACCGGTCCGTCGTTCCGTACTCTGCACCTGATGTTCGAGGAGCAATACAACGAGCTGGCCCTGGCGGTCGATTCGATTGCCGAGCGCATTCGTGCCCTGGGCTTCCCGGCACCGGGTTCCTACGCCTTCTATGCCCGCCACTCCTCCATCAAGGAAGAGGAGGGGGTGCCGCCTGCCGAGGAAATGATCCGCCAACTGGTGCAGGGGCAGGAGGCGGTGGTGCGCACCGCGCGCAGCATCTTCCCGGTGGTGGACAAGGTCAGCGATGAGCCGACCGCCGACCTGCTGACCCAGCGCATGCAGGTCCACGAGAAAACGGCGTGGATGTTGCGGGTCCTGCTCGACGGGAACTGATTGCCGGTTGCTTGTCGTTCTGCCGAATGCACCCGGGCCCGATACCGTTCGGCGGTATCGGGCCCGGGTGTTTGTGGGGAAGGCTTTGCCGCTGCTATCGGCCTGGTGGGTGGCGCTTCATGACGGTCATGGACCCGTTTGCTGACGAACGGGGTGTGTTTCGTGACGATGGGGCGGTGCGATGGGCGATCCGATGCGTGGTATCGATGGCAATGCAAGGCAGGGGGGAGGCAGTCCCCGGATTGATCCGTTCAGGCGGGATTTCGATATGGCCCAGGCCGGCCCCGTGTCACGCTCGGTGCGGCTCAACGGCTTTGCCACCTGCCTGCGCCTGGAGGTGGTGTACTGGCGCATCCTGGAGCGCATCGCCCAGGCCAACCGCTGTTCGGTGAGCGCCGTGCTGTCCTATGTGGATCGTGAGGTGCACCTGCGTCATGGTGGGGTGCGCAATTTCAGCGGCTTGGTCAGGGTGATCTGTGTCGCCTGGCTGCAGGAAGCGCGGGACGCGCACTGATCGCCGGGCTGCGCTGCTCTTCTTTACCATATATAATCCCGCTCTTTGCTGCCCTGGGCAGCGTGCGATGTGGTTGACGAGAGACACCCATGCCCCTGTATGACTATCAATGTGCATCCTGCGAACACCGAATGGAGGTGTTGCAGAAGATCAGTGCCGCGCCGCTGACCGATTGCCCGGCGTGTCAGGCGCCGGCATTGAAGAAGCTGCTGTCGGTCCCCGGCTTTCGCCTGAGTGGCAACGGCTGGTACGAGACCGACTTCAAGACCGGGGCAAAAAAGAATCTGGCAGGCGGCGACAAGGCCGACTGAGTTGAATTGCACCCGCCGGGTCTTGCAGTATTAGCCCCTTGGGCGGCCAAGACCTCCACCGAACACACGAATCACGAGAAGCGAAACCACGATCATGATGCGCAGCCATTATTGCGGCCAACTGAACGAGTCCCTGGACGGCCAGGAAGTCACCCTTTGCGGCTGGGTCCATCGTCGCCGCGACCACGGCGGGGTGATTTTCCTCGATATCCGTGACCGCGAAGGCATGGCCCAGGTCGTGTTCGACCCGGATCGCGCCGAAACCTTCGCCGCCGCCGACCGCGTGCGCAGCGAATATGTCGTGCAGATCACCGGCAAGGTGCGCAAGCGCCCAGAAGGCGCGGTGAACGCCAACATGGCCTCGGGCGCCATCGAGATCCTCGGCTACCAGCTGAACGTGCTCAACGAAGCGGAAACCCCGCCGTTCCCGCTGAACGAATACTCCGACGTCGGCGAGGAAACCCGCCTGCGCTACCGCTTCATCGACCTGCGCCGTCCGGAAATGGCCGACAAGCTGCGCCTGCGTTCGCGCATCACCAGCAGCATCCGTCGCTTCCTCGACGAGAACGGCTTCCTTGATGTCGAAACACCGATCCTGACCCGCGCCACCCCTGAGGGCGCGCGCGACTACCTGGTGCCGAGCCGCACCCACGCTGGCAGCTTCTTCGCTCTGCCGCAGTCGCCGCAACTGTTCAAGCAGCTGCTGATGGTCGCCGGCTTCGACCGCTACTACCAGATCGCCAAGTGCTTCCGCGACGAAGACCTGCGCGCCGACCGCCAGCCGGAATTCACCCAGATCGACATCGAGACCAGCTTCCTCGACGAGTCCGAGATCATGGGCCTGACCGAAAGCATGATCCGCAAGCTGTTCAAGGAAGTGCTGGACCTGGAGTTCGGTGAATTCCCGCACATGACCTTCGAAGAAGCCATGCGCCGCTACGGTTCCGACAAGCCGGACCTGCGTATTCCGCTGGAGCTGGTGGACGTCGCTGACCAGCTGAAAGACGTCGACTTCAAGGTCTTCGCCGGCCCTGCCAACGATCCGAAGTGCCGCGTCACCGCCCTGCGCCTGCCAGGCGGCGCCAGCATGCCGCGCAGCAAGATCGATGAGTACACCAAGTTCGTCGGCATCTACGGTGCCAAGGGCCTGGCCTACATCAAGGTCAACGAGCGCGCCAAGGGTGTCGAGGGTCTGCAGTCGCCGATCGTCAAGAACATCCCCGAGGCCAACCTCAACAACATCCTCGACCGCGTGGGTGCCGTGGATGGCGACATCGTGTTCTTCGGTGCCGACAAGTTCAAGATCGTCAGCGAGGCCCTGGGCGCGCTGCGTATCCGTCTGGGCCACGACTTCGAGCTGTTGACCTGCGAGTGGGCGCCGATGTGGGTCGTCGACTTCCCGATGTTTGAAGAGAACGAAGACGGCAGCTTCACCGCGCTGCACCACCCGTTCACCGCGCCGAAGTGCACCCCTGAAGAGCTGGAGGCCAACCCGGCCACCGCGCTGTCGCGTGCCTACGACATGGTCCTGAACGGCACCGAGCTGGGTGGCGGTTCGATTCGTATCCACCGTAAAGAGATGCAGCAAGCGGTCTTCCGCCTGCTGGGTATCGAAGCGGCAGAACAGGAAGAGAAGTTCGGCTTCCTGCTCGACGCTCTGAAGTTCGGCGCGCCGCCTCACGGTGGCCTGGCCTTCGGCTTGGACCGCCTGGTCATGCTGATGACCGGCGCCCAGTCGATCCGTGAAGTGATCGCCTTCCCGAAAACCCAGAGCGCCGCCTGCGTCATGACCCAGGCCCCGGGCATGGTCGACGCCAAGGCCCTGCGTGAACTGCACATCCGTCTGCGCGAGCAGACCAAGGTCGAGTGATCGACCGGGGCGCCCCGGCAACGGGGTGCCCCCGCGCTTGAGGCGCAGGATTCTTCACGTTCCGCCCTTCGGGGCGGAACCTGTTTCTGTTTCAAGGATTCGGAGTCGTTATGGCTGGTCATTCCAAGTGGGCGAACATCAAGCACCGCAAAGAGCGCCAGGATGCCAAGAGAGGCAAGGTCTTCACCAAGTGGATCCGCGAACTGACCGTCGCGGCCAAGCAGGGCGGTCCTGACCCGGCCTCCAACCCGCGGCTGCGCCTGGCGCTGGACAAGGCCCTGGGTGCCAACATGAGCCGCGATATCATCGATCGCGCCGTGGCCCGTGGTGCCGGCACCAACGAAAGCGACAACGTCGAAGAGCTGAGCTACGAGGGCTACGGCCCGGGCGGCGTGGCGATCATGGTCGAGGCCATGACCGACAACCGCAACCGTACCGCCGCCGCCGTGCGTCATGCCTTCACCAAGTGTGGTGGCAACCTGGGCACCGACGGTTCGGTGGCCTACCTGTTCGAGCGCAAGGGGCAGATCAGCTTCGCCGCCGAGCTTGCGGTCGACGAGGAGGCGCTGATGGAAGCCGCGATGGAGGCCGACGCCGATGACGTGGTGGCCAACGACGATGGCTCCTTCGAGGTGTTCACTTCGTTCAACAGTTTCTATGCCGTGCGCAATGCGCTCGAAGAGGCTGGCTTCAAGGCCTCGGACGCTGAGATCGTGATGCAGCCGACCACCAGTGCCGAGCTGGACAAGGACGGCGCGGAGAAGGTGCTCAAGCTGATCGACATGCTCGAGGACCTGGACGACGTGCAGAACGTCTACTCCAATGCACAGATCTCCGATGAGATCATGGAAACGCTGGGCTGATCGTTTCGGCTATCGGCTTGATCGCGGGGCAAGCCCGCTCCCACAAGACGTGCGCCAGATGGCGGTGTAGGTTTTGTGGGGGCGGGCTTGTCCTGCGATATGGCCGGCAAATTCGCACATCTTTGTAGGCGTTATGACTCTCATTCTTGGTATCGACCCTGGCTCGCGCATCACCGGCTTCGGCGTGGTCCGCCAGACCGCCCGTGGCTGCGAGTACGTGGCGTCGGGTTGTATCCGCACCGGCGGCGGCGAGCTGCACGAGCGCCTGCAGATCGTCTTTCGCGGGGTGAGCGAGATCATCCGCGAGCATGGCCCGGTGACCATGGGCATCGAGCGGGTGTTCATGGCGCGCAACGCCGACTCGGCGCTCAAACTGGGCCAGGCCCGGGGCGCGGCCATCGTCGCTGCGGCCGAGGCCGGCCTGGAGATCGCCGAGTACACCGCAAGCCAGGTCAAGCAGGCCGTTGCCGGCACCGGCGGGGCCAATAAAGAGCAGGTGATGATGATGGTTATGCACCTGCTCAAGCTGACCCAGAAACCGCAGATCGACGCCTCCGACGCCCTGGCCATCGCCCTGTGCCACGCCCATACCCGTTCCAGCCTGATTCCCCATGGGTTGGCGACAGCGCGGCGGCGTGGCGGGCGCTTGCGTCTGTAACCGCTTCATGCGCTGATACACATTTTGTCCGGGTGGCGCGCGCTCCCGGCGCATTTGCTGATAGGGTGGACCGGTTTTCGACCGGCGCCCGAGAGGAAGGAACGTGATTGGACGTTTGCGTGGCACCCTGGCGGAAAAACAGCCGCCGCACCTGATTATCGACGTCAACGGCGTAGGCTATGAGCTGGAAGTGCCGATGACTACCCTGTACCGCCTGCCCAAGGTCGGCGAGCCAGTGACCGTGCACACCCACCTGGTGGTGCGCGAAGATGCCCACCTGCTCTATGGTTTTGCCGAAAAGCGCGAGCGCGAGCTGTTCCGCGAGCTGATCCGTCTCAACGGCGTGGGGCCGAAGCTGGCGCTGGCGCTGATGTCCGGCCTGGAAGTGGACGAGCTGGTGCGCTGTGTGCAGGCCCAGGACGCCTCGGTCCTCGTGCGCGTGCCCGGCGTCGGCAAGAAAACCGCCGAGCGCCTGCTGGTCGAGCTCAAGGATCGCTTCAAGGCGTGGGAAACCTCCCCGGCGATGTTCACCTTGGTCTCCGACGGCCCGCTGCCGGTGGCCAGCGAGTCCTCGGCCGAGGCCGACGCGGTCAGCGCCCTGGTCTCCCTGGGCTACAAGCCACAGGAAGCGAGCAAGGCGATTGCCGCGATCAAGGACAAGGCTGGCCTTGGCAGCGAGGAACTGATCCGTCGCAGCCTTAAAGGGATGATTGCCAAGTGATCGAGACCGACCGCCTGATCGCCGCCAGTGGCCGCGACCGTGAAGAAGTCCAGGACCGCGCGATCCGCCCGCTGCGCCTGGACGAATACATCGGCCAGCCGGTGGTGCGCGAGCAGATGGCGCTATTCATCCAGGCCGCGCGCGGGCGCAACGAATCCCTCGACCATACCCTGATCTTCGGCCCGCCAGGCCTGGGCAAGACCACCCTGGCCAACATCATCGCCCAGGAGATGGGCGTGTCGGTCAAGAGCACCTCGGGGCCGATTCTCGAACGCCCGGGTGACCTGGCGGCGATGCTGACCAACCTCGAACCCCATGACGTGCTGTTCATCGACGAGATCCACCGGTTGTCGCCGGTGGTCGAGGAAGTGCTCTACCCGGCAATGGAAGACTTCCAGCTGGACATCATGATCGGCGAAGGCCCCGCCGCGCGCTCGATCAAGCTCGACCTGCCGCCGTTCACCCTGGTCGGCGCCACCACCCGTGCCGGCATGCTGACCAACCCGCTGCGCGACCGTTTCGGCATCGTCCAGCGCCTGGAGTTCTACAGCAACAAGGACCTGGCCACCATCGTCAGCCGATCGGCCGGCATTCTCGGGCTGCCGATGGACGACAAGGGCGCCTTCGAGATCGCCCGCCGGGCGCGGGGGACGCCACGCATCGCCAATCGCCTGCTGCGGCGGGTGCGCGACTTTGCCGAAGTGCGTGGCAAGGGCGAAATCACCAAGGCGGTCGCGGACATGGCGCTGAACCTGCTGGATGTCGACGAACGTGGCTTTGATCATTCCGACCGCCGTCTGCTGCTGACCATGATCGAGAAGTTCGACGGCGGCCCGGTGGGGCTCGACAACATTGCCGCGGCGATCGGCGAGGAGCGTCACACCATCGAGGACGTGCTCGAGCCCTATCTCATCCAGCAGGGCTACATCATGCGTACTCCGCGAGGCCGCGTGGTGACCCGGCACGCCTACCTGCATTTCGGCCTGAACATCCCCGGGCGCTTCTGCGAAGGTGGTGAATATGCCGCCGAGGACGACATATGACAGATCAAATCGGGTTTTTCGTGGTCCTACCGCTGGCACGGCGCAGGCTCGCTGGCAATACGACATTATCGATGCAAAAACAGTTGCCGGGGCGGATTGGCAAGTTCAGGAGTAACCACTAGAGTATGCGCGCGCAAAATGGGCTGGAACCGTTCGCACACCGTTGTCGCGTCTATTACGAGGATACCGACGCCGGTGGCGTGGTGTATTACGTCAACTACCTCAAGTTCATGGAGCGCGCCCGCACCGAGCGGCTGCGGCACCTTGGGTTCTCCCAGGCCCAGCTGGCGCAGGACAACCTGTTGTTCGTGGTCCATTCCAGCGAGGCGCGCTATCACGCGCCGGCCCGCCTGGACGATGAGCTGCGGGTGACCGCGCAAGTGCTTGAATTGAATCGTGCCAGCCTGCGCTTCGTGCAGCAGGTGTGGCGAACACAGGATGAAGTGCTGCTCTGCGAGGGGCAGTTCCTGGTGGCCGCCGTGCGCGCCGACACTTTCAAACCCCGGGCCATTCCGCCAGAACTGCGCGACGCCTTCCTGGCGGACGGCACGGGTACTCAATCGAACGCAGGAGAATAAGCGTGGAAGCAAACGTCGTCGACCATACCTCCATGTGGAGCCTGGTCGCCAATGCCAGTATCGTGGTTCAGCTGGTGATGCTGACCCTCGTGGCAGCCTCGGTGACCTCTTGGATCATGATCTTCCAGCGCAGCACCATGCTGCGCGCCGGTCGTCGTGCTCTGGACGCTTTCGAAGAGCGTTTCTGGTCAGGCATCGACCTGTCCAAGCTCTACCGTCAGGCGGGCAGCAACCCTGATCCGGACTCGGGTGTCGAGCAGGTGTTCCGCGCCGGCTTCAAGGAGTTCTCGCGCCTGCGCCAGCAGCCGGGTGTCGACCCGGACGCGGTCATGGAAGGTGTCGGTCGTGCCATGCGCGTAGCCATCTCCCGCGAGGAAGAGAAGCTTGAGCAGAGCCTGCCGTTCCTGGCCACCGTCGGTTCCACCAGCCCGTACATCGGCCTGTTCGGTACCGTATGGGGCATCATGAACTCGTTCCGCGGCCTGGCCAGCGCCCAGCAGGCTACTTTGGCCACCGTGGCACCCGGCATCGCCGAGGCGCTGGTTGCCACCGCGATCGGCCTGTTCGCCGCGATCCCCGCCGTTATCGCCTACAACCGTTTTGCCGCGCGCAGTGAAGTGCTGATTGGCCGCTACTACACCTTCGCCGATGAGTTCCAGGCGATCCTGCACCGCAAAGTACACACCAGCGAAGAGTGATCAGGTAGAAACCCATGGCCCGAGTTCGCCACAAACGCAAGCCGGTCGCCGAGATGAACGTGGTGCCCTACATCGACGTGATGCTGGTGCTGCTGGTCATCTTCATGGTGACCGCCCCCATGCTCAATCAGGGCGTGAAGGTGGACCTGCCCAAGGTTTCCAGCGAAGCCCTGCCGCAGGACAACAACGTCCAGGTCCTGACCATTTCGATCAAGGCCGACAAGACCTACTACTGGAACCTTGGCAGCGAAGTCGACACCGACAAGCAGATGGACAAGGCCATGACCTTGCCGGAAATGACTGGGGCGGTGACCAAGATCATCGCCGCCGGCCGTGATCAGGGCAAGCAGACCCAGGTCTTCATCCGTGGCGACAAGGCCGTCGACTACGGCGCGGTCATGGGCGCCATGGGCGGGTTGCAGAAGGCCGGTGTCGGTAACGTTGGCCTGATTACCGAGGCGCCCTGATGCAACAGCGAGAGCCATCCGCCTCGGAAAGCTACTTCTGGCCCAGTGTCTGGGCCATTGCGCTGCATGTGCTGGTGTTCGGCATGCTGTTCGTCAGCTTCGCCATGACGCCAGAGCTGCCGCCTGCCAAACCTATCGTCCAGGCCACGCTTTACCAGCTCAAGTCCAAGAGTCAGGCGACTACCCAGACCAATCAGAAGATTGCCGGGGAGGCGAAGAAGACCGCTTCGCGCCAGACCGAGGTCGAGCAGATGGAGCAGAAGAAGGTCGAGCAGGAGGCCGTGAAGGCCGCGGAACAAAAGAAAGCCGACGCCGCTCAAAAGGCCGAGGAGGCTCGCGAAGCCGCCGAGGCGAAGAAGGCTGAGGAGGCCGCCAAGGCCGCCGAGCAGAAGAAAGCCGCCGAGGCCAAGAAAGCCGAGGAAGCGAAGAAGGCCGCTGAAAAGCAACAGGCCGACATCGCCAAGAAGAAGGCTGAGGAAGAGGCCAAGAAGCAGGCCGAGGAAGAAGCCAAGAAACAAGCCGCGGAAGAGGCGAAGAAGAAAGCCGCCGAAGACGCGAAGAAAAAAGCAGCCGAGGACGCCAAGAAGAAAGCGGCGGCCGAGGAGGCGAAGAAGAAGGCAGCTGAAGAGGCCAAGAAAAAGGCCGCGGCAGACGCCCAGAAGAAAAAGGCACAGGAAGCGGCTCGCAAGGCGGCGGAAGACAAGAAGGCCCAGGCGCTCGCCGAGCTGTTGTCCGACACCACCGAGCGGCAGCAGGCGCTGGCCGACGAGCAGGGTGACCAGGTGGCCGGCGACTTCGACGACCTGATTCGCATGCGCGCGGCCGAAGGTTGGGCGCGTCCGCCATCTGCGCGCAAGGGCATGACGGTAGTTCTGCAGATCAACATGCTGCCGGACGGCACCATCACCAACGTGAGTGTGGCCAAGTCCAGCGGCGACGGCCCGTTCGACAGCTCGGCCGTGGCCGCGGTGAAGAACATTGGTCGGTTGACCGAGATGCAGGGCTTGAAGCCGAGCGATTTCAATCCGTATCGTTCATTCAAGATGACATTTACACCTGAGGATCTAGCGTTGTGATTAAACGTCTGAGAGGACTCCTGGTCTTGCTCTGCTGCGTGGCAGGCATGGCCATGGCAGAAGAAAAGAACATCCTGGTCACCAGTGGTAGCGACCGGGCAACTCCCATTGCGGTAGTGCCGTTCGGCGTGCAGGGCGGCAGCGTGCTGCCCGAGGACATGGCTGACATCATCAGCAACGACCTGCGCAACTCCGGTTACTACGGGCCGATTCCGCGGCAGAACATGATCAGCCTGCCTACCCAGGCCAGCGAAGTGATCTTCCGTGACTGGAAAGCCCTGGGCGCCCAGTACGTCATGGTCGGCAACATCGTGCCGGCAGGTGGTCGCCTGCAGGTGAGCTACGCGCTGTTCAACGTCGCCACCGAGCAGCAAGTGCTGACCGGCAGTGTTGCTGGCGGCGTCGACCAGCTGCGCGACATGGCTCACTACATCGCCGATCAGTCGTTCGAAAAGCTCACCGGGATCAAGGGTGCGTTCTCCACCCGCATGCTGTACGTGACCGCCGAGCGTTTCTCGACCAACAACACCCGTTACACCCTGCAGCGTTCGGACTACGACGGTGCCCGTGCAGTGACCCTGTTGCAGTCGCGTGAGCCGATCCTGTCGCCGCGTTTCGCGCCGGATGGCAAGCGTATCGCCTATGTCTCGTTCGAGCAGAAGCGCCCGCGCATCTTCATCCAGCACATCGACACCGGCCGCCGCGAGCAGATTACCAACTTCGAAGGCCTGAACGGCGCTCCAGCCTGGTCGCCTGACGGTACCCGTCTGGCGTTCGTGCTGTCGAAGGATGGCAACCCGGACATCTACGTGATGAACGTGGCCTCGCGCCAGATCACTCGCGTGACCGCAGGCCCGGGCATCAATACCGAGCCGTTCTGGGGCAAGGATGGCAACACCCTGTACTTCACCTCCGACCGTGGCGGCAAGCCGCAGATCTATAAACAGTCGATTGGTGGCGGTGGTGCCGAGCGCGTGACCTTCGTTGGCAACTACAACGCCAACCCGAAACTGTCGGCGGACGAGAAGACCCTGGTGATGATCCATCGCCAGCAGGGCTTCACCAACTTCAAGGTGGCCGCTCAGGACCTGCAACGCGGAAGTGTAAAGATTCTCTCCGAGACCAGTCTTGATGAGTCTCCCACTGTTGCGCCAAACGGCACCATGCTAATCTACGCCACCCGCCAGCAGGGCCGGGGAGTCTTGATGCTCGTGTCGCTTAACGGCCGTGTGAGGCTCCCACTTCCTACCGCTCAAGGCGAAGTCAGAGAACCGTCCTGGTCCCCTTACCTGAACTGATTGCGGCGTAACATTTTTTGCTTAACACACTGGGGTTTCATTAGGAGTTTCACGATGGAAATGCTGAAGTTTGGTAAATTCGCTGCGCTGGCTCTGGCCATGGCCGTAGCTGTAGGTTGCTCCTCGAAGGGCGGTGACAACGCTGGTGAAGGCGCTGTTGACCCGAACGCTGGCTACGGTGCCAACACTGGCGCTGTCGACGGCTCCCTGAGCGAAGAAGCCGCCCTGCGCGCAATCACCACCTTCTACTTCGAATACGACAGCTCGGATCTGAAGCCAGAAGCCATGCGCTCCCTGGACGTTCACGCCAAGGACCTGAAAGCCAACGGCAACCGCGTTGTTCTGGAAGGCAACACCGACGAGCGCGGCACCCGCGAGTACAACATGGCTCTGGGTGAGCGTCGTGCCAAGGCCGTTCAGCGCTACCTGGTTCTGCAGGGCGTTTCCCCTGCTCAACTGGAACTGGTTTCCTACGGCGAAGAGCGTCCAGTTGCCACCGGCAACGACGAGCAGTCCTGGGCTCAGAACCGTCGCGTAGAACTGCGTAAGTAAGTTCTTATGCGTATGTGCCGTCGTGCTGTAACCGTCCTCGCACTCAGCCTGCCCCTTTCGGCGTGGGCTGCGGTTCCCGTAGTAGATGACAACGCGGGTGGCTATCCACCTGCGGGTTATGGCACGAGCGGCGCCTATGCCGGAGCAGGGGCTTCGGCCCCTGCTTCTGCAAATGGCCAGCTGTTCATGCAGCTGCAGCAGATGCAGGACCAGATTTCCCGCCAGCAAGGCATCATCGAAGAGTTGCAGAACGATGTGTCGCGCATGAAGCAGGAAAACCTCGAGCGCTACCAGGATCTCGACCGCCGCATCAGCAGCGGTGCCGCGCCTGCCGCGACTCCAGACAATTCCTCCACCGGTGGCGCGAACAACGCAGCCACGGGTGCCGCCGCCGGCGCCAGCGCCGCGCAGCCACCGGCCGCCAGCAGCGAGCCGGGTGATCCGGCGAAAGAGAAGCTGTATTACGACGCCGCTTTCGACCTGATCAAGCAGAAGGACTTCGACAAGGCCAGCCAGGCCTTCAACGCCTTCTTGCGCAAGTACCCCAACAGCCAGTACGCCGGCAATGCCCAGTACTGGCTTGGCGAGGTCAACCTGGCCAAGGGCGACCTGCAAGGCGCCAGCCAGGCCTTCGCCGAAGTCGGCCAGAAGTACCCGAAACACAGCAAGGTGCCGGACTCGCTGTACAAGTTGGCCGATGTCGAGCGCCGCATGGGCCACACCGACAAGGTCAAGGGCATCCTGCAGCAGGTCATCACCCAGTACCCCGGCACTTCCGCCGCACAACTGGCCCAGCGCGACCTGCAGAAGCTCTGAGCGATCCGTTGATGAAGAAACCCGCGCCTGCCGCGGGTTTTTTCGTTAGAATCACGGCCCTTTTTTCGTAAACACGCTGCCGCGGATAACGCCATGTCGAGTCCGCGACAGTGCCTGACGGAGGCGGACAGCCTGTTCAGCTGTCACGCCCGTGGCGAACATGCAAGACACATTACGCATCACCGAAGTGTTTTACTCGTTGCAGGGTGAAACGCGAACGGCCGGGCTGCCCACGGTTTTCGTGCGCCTGACCGGTTGCCCCCTGCGCTGCCAGTACTGTGACAGTGCCTACGCCTTCAGTGGCGGCACTATTCGCACCCTCGATTCGATCCTCGAGCAGGTCGCCGGCTTCAGGCCGCGCTACGTCTGCGTGACCGGCGGCGAGCCGCTGGCCCAGCCCAACGCGTTGCCGTTGCTGCAGCGCCTGTGCGATGCCGGTTATGACGTGTCGTTGGAAACCAGCGGCGCCCTCGACATCAGTGGCGTCGACACCCGGGTCAGCCGTGTGGTTGACCTCAAGACCCCAGGCTCGGAAGAGTCCCATCGCAACCGCTACGAGAACATCGAGCTGCTGACCGGCAACGACCAGGTCAAGTTCGTCATCTGTTCCCGCGAGGACTACGATTGGGCGGTTTCCAAGCTGATTCAGTACAACCTGGCCGAGCGTGCCGGGGAGGTGCTGTTCTCGCCCAGCCACCATCAGGTGAGCGCTACCGACCTGGCCGACTGGATCGTCGCCGACAACCTGCCCGTGCGTTTCCAGCTGCAGCTGCATAAGTTGCTGTGGAACGACGAACCCGGACGTTGAGGAGAAAAACATGACTGACAAACGCGCGGTAATCCTGCTGTCCGGTGGCCTGGACTCGGCCACCGTGGTGGCCATGGCCAAGGCCGACGGCTACCAGTGCTACACCATGAGCTTCGACTACGGCCAGCGCCATCGCGCCGAGCTCAACGCCGCGGCGCGGGTGGCCCGTGACCTGGGCGTGGTCGAACACAAGGTGATCGGCCTGAACCTCGACGGCATCGGTGGCTCGGCCCTGACCGACAGCAGCATCGATGTGCCCGAGGCCCCAAGCGAGGGAATTCCGGTCACCTACGTGCCGGCTCGCAACACCGTGTTCCTTTCCCTGGCCCTGGGCTGGGCGGAGGTGCTCGAAGCCCGTGACATCTTCATTGGTGTCAACGCCGTGGACTATTCCGGTTATCCGGACTGCCGCCCGGAATTTGTCGAAGCCTTCGAGCGCATGGCCAACCTGGCCACCAAGGCCGGCGTGCAAGGGCAGGGCTTTTGCATCCAGGCACCGTTGCAGAACCTGAGCAAGGCGCAGATCGTCCAGGCGGGCATTGCCCGTGGCGTTGACTACAGCCTCACCGTTTCCTGCTACCAGGCCGACGACGACGGGCGTGCCTGTGGCAAGTGCGACAGCTGCCGCCTGCGGGCCGACGGCTTCAAGGCGGCCGGTGTAGAGGATCCCACCCGGTATTTTTGAAAAAAGTTGCGATGGGGTGTTGATTTCCTCTGAGAAATCAGTAATATACGCGCCATCCAACGGGTCGTTAGCTCAGTTGGTAGAGCAGTTGGCTTTTAACCAATTGGTCGTAGGTTCGAATCCTACACGACCCACCATATTCTCAACCGTTCCAGTCTGGAATGGTTGATACGAAAAACCCGCCTATAGGCGGGTTTTTTCGTTTCCAGGCCAAATAAGCAAGGACTTGGCGCTTTTTGAGCTTACACGCTCTATTGCGCGTTGCCGCGGAACCCGTTCCTCACTCACTTTCCCTCTGCCCCAAGCCAGGAGCCATGGCGCGGTGGCTCATTGCAATTATCTTTTCAAACTCTACAACTATTTGCAGCGCTAAATGTCATTCTTTGCAGGTCGGCTGTTCATGGGGATGCCGGCCTAACCGCATAGGAGCGAACACACATGGCAGCACTGCACGGCAGCACATTGGAAGCCATCAAGCACAACCAGGCGCAGTTGTTGGAGCAATGGACGGCAGCGCTTGAGGCCAATGGCGCTACCCGCAATATCAAGGAACAGACCCTGTTGCAGGAAACCCGCGATTTCCTGCAACTGCTGGTCGATGTCTTGCAGACAGGCAGTGGCAATGACATCGCCATCAGCGACTGGGATGAAACCCGCCGGTTCCTGGAAAAACTCTCGGCCAGCCGCGCCCAACTGGGGCACGACTCGCACCAGGCGGTGTATTTCATCTTCGCCCTCAAGGGGCCGCTGTTCAGCCTGCTGCAAACGCATTTCAGCGACGACCCGGCTCGCTTGGCCGAGCAATTGTGGTTGATCTCCGAGCTGGTCGACACTTTAGGGATGCACACCATCCGCACCTATCAAAAGACCCGCGAAGCGGTTATCAAGCGCCAGCAGGAAGAGCTGCTGGAGTTGTCCACTCCGGTGGTCAAGCTGTGGGATGGCGTGCTGGCCCTGCCGCTGATCGGTACGCTCGATTCGCAGCGTAGCCAGACGGTGATGGAGTCGTTGTTGCAACGTATCGTCGACACCGGCTCGGAAATCGCCATCATCGACATCACCGGTGTGCCGACTGTCGATACCCTGGTCGCCCAGCATCTGCTCAAGACCGTCACCGCCATCCGGCTGATGGGCGCCGACTGCATCATCAGCGGGGTGCGCCCGCAGATCGCGCAGACCATCGTGCACCTGGGGTTGGACCTGGGCACCCTGACTACCAAGGCTAACCTCGCTGATGCGCTGAAGCTCGCGCTCAAGCGCCTGGGTGTGAACCTGGGCGAGCAGGCCTGAGCCCATGGACCGTATCCCGATTCTGCGGATGGGCGAGTTTCTGCTCGTGACCATCCAGGTCGACATGCATGACAAGCTGGCCATGTGCTTGCAAGACGACCTTACCGACCGCATCAGCGCCACCTCCGCCAGGGGCGTGTTGCTCGACATCTCGGCGCTGGACATGGTCGACTCGTTCATTGGCCGGATGATCGCTGACATCGCCAGCCTGTCGCGGCTGATGGATGCCCAGGTGATGGTGGTGGGCATGCAGCCGGCCGTGGCCATTACCCTGGTGGAACTGGGCTTGACCCTGCCTGGGGTGAGCACGGCACTGGATGTGGAGCGAGGCATGCAGCGGCTCAGCCAGCACGTGAGGCACCCATGAGCGGCGAGCACAGTGGCAGCCTGCCGGTACGCATCGAGCAGGACGTGGTACTGGCCCGGCAGTTGGCGCGCAAACTGGCCAGCGATTGCGGCATGCGCCTCGTGGACCTGACCAAGCTGGTCACCGCTGTCAGCGAGCTGGCGCGCAACACCGTGATCTATGGCGGCGGGGGCGACATGGATTGGCAGGTGCTCGAGGAAGCGGGTCGCACCGGAGTGCGCTTGTTGTTCCGTGACGAAGGGCCGGGTATCGCCGACCTGAAGCTGGCCCTGACCGATGGCTGGACCTCCGGCAATGGCCTGGGCCTGGGCCTGACCGGCGCTCGCCGTCTGGTGGACGAGTTCGAGCTCGACAGCGTGCCAGGCGAGGGCACGCGGGTGACGATCACGCGATGGATATGAATATTTCTGCCAGCAGGACGCTAGTCTTGCCCTTGGAAGAGGGCACCCAGATCGGCCACGCCCGGCGCACCGCACAGCGCCTGGCCGAGCAACAAGGCTTCGACAGCGAGGACGCCGGCCGTGTGGCGTTGCTGGCTACCGAGCTGGCCAGCAACGTGCTCAAGCACGCCGGAGCGGGTGCATTGCACTTGCGCAGCGTGCCCGGTGCCAACGGCCTGGGCATCGAGTTGCTGGCAGTGGACCGGGCTCAAGGGTTCGATGCCCAGACATGCCTCGTCGATGGCTACTCCACCGGTGGTACACAGGGCATCGGCCTGGGCGCGGTGGCACGTATGGCCAAGGTGTTCGACATGCACACCGACGCCCGCGGCTCGGTAATCATGGCCCGCGTGTACCAACGCGCTGCCGAAAGTCGTGACCTGCGCATCGGCGTCAGCCATCACGCGCTGCATGACGACCCGGCTTGCGGCGACACCTGGCACGTCGCGCTCACCCACGGGCGTCTCAGCGCCTTGCTGGTCGACGGCCTGGGGCATGGCCCGGATGCCGAGGAGGCGGCCCAGAGCGCGGCAGCGGCATTCGCCGAGGATGCCTTTCTCGACCCACTTTTGCTGATCGAGCGGCTGCACCTGGCGATGTGCAGCACCCGGGGCGGCGCGGTTGCCATCGCACAGCACGATCAGCACAGCGGCCATATTGCCTTCTCTGGCATCGGCAACATCGGCGCCAGTCTGGTGGCGCCGACCCGCATGCGCGGCATGCCCTCGCTTCCAGGTATCGTCGGCGGGCAATACCGCAAAGCCCAGGTCTTCGACTACGCTGACGTGACGGGCAACCTGCTGATCCTCTACAGCGACGGCCTGCAGTCGCGCTGGAATCTACAAGACTACCCTGGGTTGGTGCATCGCCACCCGGCGGTGATTGCTGCCGTGCTGCATCGGGATTTCTGCCGGGGGCGGGACGATGTGACGGTGCTGGTGATCGACCTGGAGCCAGACCATGGCTGAGCCTACCATGCGAGACGCCGAGCAGTTCGCGCGGCTGCAGGCCGAAAACGAGGCCCTGCGCGCCGAGCTCGAAGAAACCAATCAAGGCGTGCTGGCCTTGTATGCCGAGCTGGACATCCAGGCTGAGCACTTGCGCCAGGCGTCCGACCTTAAAAGTCGCTTTCTGTCGTACATGAGCCATGAGTTCCGCACCCCGCTGGGCTCGATACTGAGCATCACCAGCCTGCTGGCCGACGAGCTGGACGGGCCGCTGTCGGAAGAGCAGCACCGCCAGGTTGCATTTGTCAGCAATGCGACCCGCGAGTTGTCGGACATGGTCGACGACCTCCTCGACCTCGCCAAGATCGAAGCCGGGCGCATCACCATCTCGCCGGCCTGGTTCGATATGTTCGACCTGTTCGCGGCGCTGCGCGGGATGTTTCGGCCGATCGTCGACGCCACGGCGGTCGACCTGATTTTCGAAGAGCCGGTGGGCCTGCCGCGCCTTTATACCGACGACAAGAAGCTTGCGCAGATCCTGCGCAACTTCATCTCCAATGCCTTGAAGTTCACTACCCGCGGTGAAGTGCGAGTGTCGGCGCAACTCGTCGATGCGCAGCACATCCGCTTCGCCGTCAGCGATACAGGCATTGGCATTGCCTCGGAGCTGCTGGGCACGTTGTTCGAGGATTTCGCACAGCTCGATTCACCCTTGCAGAAACGCCTGCGTGGCACCGGCCTGGGGCTGTCGTTATGCAAGCGTTTCGTCACGCTGCTGGGCGGGGAGGTAGGCGTGCACAGCGAGCCAGGGGTCGGTTCCACTTTCTTCGTGATCATTCCGCTGGCGTTGGCCCAGGAGAGTGTGGATGAAACCTGACCTGCGCCTGCTCATCGTCGATGACAACGTCGCCACCCGTTACGCCCTGCGCCGCCGCCTCGGCGCGCACGGCTACGAAGTGCTCGAAGCGGGCACCGGCGGGGAGGGGCTGGCGCTGATTCGTGACGAGCAAGTGGATGCGCTGATTCTCGACGTCAACCTCCCGGACATGAGCGGTTTCGACATTGTCCGGTTGCTGCGCGAGGACAGTCGCACGGCGCTGTTGCCGGTGATCCACGTGTCGGCGGCATCGATCCAGAGCGGCGATATCATTACTGGCCTGAACGCCGGTGCCGATGCTTATCTGATCCACCCGGTGGACCCGGACGTGCTGCTCGCCACCCTGCGCACCCTGCTGCGAGTGCGCGACACCGAGCGGGCCTTGCGCCAGAGCGAAGCGCGGTTCCAGGAAATCTTCCGGGGTGTGTCCGCCCCCATCGCTGTGCTCGATGGCGACTTGAAGGTGCACGAATGCAACCACGCCTTCGCCCACCTGGTGCAGGACAACCGCGACCCGCTGTGTCTGCACGAGTGCTTCGCCGAAGGCCAGGTCAAGGCGCTCGAGGAGTTGCGCCAGCACCTCGCGGCGGGGGAGCGCTGGAAAGGCACGCTGGGCATGCGCCTGCAGGGGCAACCGCGCGACACCGAGTGGCAACTGTCGCCGTACCAGGCGCCTGGCCTGTGTCTGGTGTTCGTCGAGGACATCACCGAACACCGTCACCGCGAGCGCTCGCACCTGGCACGCCTGGACGATGCCAACAGCCAGTTGGCCAGGGAAGTGGCCGAGCGCGTGCGCACCGAGGCGCGACTGTTGCAGTTGCAGAAAATGGATGCCTTGGGCAGCCTCACCGGTGGCATCGCCCACGATTTCAACAACCTGTTGACCGGCATCATCACCAGCCTTGAGCTGATCCGCAAACGAGTGGCGGAAAACCGTGTGGAAAAGGTGCCGAAGTATGCCGAGGTGGCGCTGAGCTCGGCCAACAGCGCCGCCGTGCTCACCCAGCGGCTGCTGGCCTTTGCCCGCCAGCAACCGCTCGACACCCGTCCGGTGGACGTCAACCAGCACATACGCTCGCTGGAGGAACTGGTGACCCGCACGATCGGTGAGCGAGTCACCCTCACCCTGGAGCTGTCCACCCTGCCGGCCATCGCCCTGGTCGATCCGGTGCAACTGGAAAGCGCGGTGCTCAACCTGGTCATCAACGCCCGCGATGCGCTGCCCAAGGGCGGGCAAATCTGGGTCAACACTTCGGCGGCCTGGTGCCACGGCGACGCCAACCTCGCCGATGGCGCCTACGTGGCCGTGACCGTGCGCGACAACGGCAGTGGAATCGAGGCAGAGTTGCTCGACAAGGTCTTCGATCCGTTCTTTACTACCAAGCCTCTCGGCCAGGGCACTGGCCTGGGCTTGTCGACCATCTACGGTTTCGCCCGCCAGTCGGGTGGCCATGTGAAGCTGCGCAGTGTGGTTGGCAAGGGCACCGAGGTGACGCTGTTGCTGCCGGCCAGCGACGAGGCGGCGGTCAGCCTGGACCGCGAGGTCGAGAATGACCAGCAGGGCAATGGCGAGCACGTGTTGATCGTCGAGGACATGGCCTCGGTCCGACTGTCGGTGGCCGAGGCGCTGGGCGAGGCCGGGTACCGATGCACCTTGGCGTCGACCATCGATGAGGCGTTGCAATACCTGCAGCAGGAGGAGAGCATCGACCTGCTGTTGACCGATGTCGGACTACCGACCATGAGTGGGCGAGAGCTGGCTGACATCGCACGGTTGCATCGACCAGGGTTGCCGGTGCTGTTCATGACCGGTTACGCCGATGCGGCGCTGGACCGCCAGGCGTTCCTGGGGACAGGGATGGAAATGCTGGTGAAGCCATTCAAAATGTCGGAGTTGCTCGACAAGGTCAAGCACGCGGTAGTGCGCTTGGGCTGAGGGGCGCCGTGACCTTCTCGCCGCTGTACGCGCTTGGGTTACCCCGATGCGCATGATCGGCATGCCATCAATGGAATACCGGCGTCAACGGTTCAGCCGCCGAGCATCGAAGGCATCGCGTGCCTGGTAGGCGGTGTAGGTGGCCTGAGCTGCCACCAGGCCGGCCAGGCCAAAGGTGCGTTCGAGGCCGAACCGGCTGAAACCACTCGGGATCGGCAGGCGACGGGCGATGGCGTCCGCCAGGACTTCGCCGGCGACCGTGGTCGGTGCCATGCCGTGGCCGCCGAAGCCGACGGCGTGCCAGATGCCGTTGGCGTCCTGGCCGATCTGCGCCATCTGGTGGCGTCCGTAGCTCATCAGGCCGCCCCAGGCGTATTCCAGCGCCACGTCCTCGAGTTGCGGATAGACGCTCACCAGGTCGGCCTTGAGCAGCTTGGCGATGGCCTGTGGCCCGCGATCGAGGATGGATATGCGTCCGCCCCAGAGGATTCGGGTGTCTTTCAGTGGGCGGTAGTAATCGAAGGCGAAGCGTGTGTCGTAGATGGCCGACTGGCAGTCGATGGCGTCCGGCAAGCGCGCGCCCAATGGCGGGGTGGTTACCACGTAGGTGGCGATCGGCAGCACGGCGCGTTCGATCGGGGCGTAGATGCCACGGGCATAGCCCCCTGCGCTGAACACCACTTCCTCGGCATGGACTTCGCCCTGGCCGGTGCGCACGATGTAGCCGCCTGCCTTCTTCTCGATGCCGGTCACCGGCGACTGCTCGTAGATCGTCACCCCGGCCTGGGCGGTAGCCTGGGCGATGCCGCAGACGTACTTGAGCGGGTGGAAGTGGAATGCGTTGCGCTCCAGCAATCCGCCGTAATAGCGCTCGGTCCTGAGCTGTTCCTTCAGTTCGCCGGGGGTGATGTATTGCCAGTCGACGCCATAGGCCTGCTTCATCAGCTGGCGTGGTTTCTCAAGGCGCAACGGGTCGTTGAACCAGTTGGCGAGGATCACGCCCTGGTCGACCAGGTCGCAGTCGATGGTGTAGCGGCGGGTGCGTTCGCGGATCAGGTCGACGGCGTCGAGTGTCAGTCGATACAGCTTGCGGGCCTCATTGGCGCCCAGCGCCGATAGCAGGTCGGCGTTGCCAAGGCTGTAGCCGCCGAAGACGAAGCCGCCGTTGCGTCCCGATGCACCATGGCCGATGCGTTGCGACTCGATGATCGTCACATCGCTCACCCCGCGCTCGGCAAGCCCTATCGCGGTCGACAGGCCGGCCAGGCCGCCACCGAGTATGCACACGCGGGTATCGGTGCGCCCACTCTGGGCAGGGTAGAGGGTTCTGCTGGCGGTGGCTTCGTAGTAAGAGTCGAAGGTGCTGTTCATCAGGGTCCCGGAGCAGTGATGGGCGGACCGGGGCGGGTCCGCCAATGGAGTTTTCAGGCGGGCTGCTGACTGGCCGCGACCGCGTTGCCGGAAGGCTCTGCTTTGCTACGTTCGGCCTTGCGCATCTCGATGCTGGAGAAGTCCATTTCCCTGTAGCGCACCACCCTGGAGCCTGTGACCAGCTTGTGGCCGAACCAGACCACCACGAACAGCACCAGGCCGACATAGGTGGCGAAGGCACCGATCCAGTCGATCTGCCCGCCGATGAACGCCTGGTAGTTCTGCCCGAGCATCACCACCATGCACAGGCCGAAGGCGAACAGCGGGCCGAACGGGAAGTACTTCGAGACATACGGCAGTTTCGCCAGGTCGTGGCCATGGAACAGGTAGCCGCGGCGGAAACGGTAGTGGCTGATCGCGATGCCCAGCCAGGCGATGAAGCCGAGCATGCCGGAGGTGTTGAGCAGCCACAGGTAGAGCTTGCCAGGGCTGAACAGGAAGCTCAGCAGGCACAGGCCGGCGACTGCGGCGGTGGCCAGCAGCGCCCAGACCGGCGTGCCGCTGCGGGTTACCCGGGCGAAGATGGCCGGCGCCTTGCGCTCCAGCGCCAGGCTGTAGAGCATGCGTGAGGAGGCATACATGCCCGAGTTGCCGGCGGACAGCACCGAGGTCAGGATCACTGCGTTCATCACGGCGGCGGCGGCGAGCATGTCGGCCTTGGCGAAGATCAGGGTGAACGGGCTGATGGTGACGTCCGACAGGCCGTCCTTGAGCAGCCGTGGGTCGGTGTAGGGGATCAGCAGGCCGATCACGACGATGGTGAGCACGTAGAACAGCAGGATGCGCCAGAAGATCTGACGCACGGCCTTGGGAATATTGCGCCCCGGATTTTCCGTTTCGCCGGCGGCGATGCCTACGAATTCGGTGCCCTGGAACGAGAAGCCGACGATCATCGCCACGCCGATCAGCGCCGGCAGGCCGCCGGCAACGGGCGCGTCGCCGATCTGCCAGAGGTGGGCGCCGCCGTCCTGGCCGCCTTCAAGGATGCCCAGCAGCATCAGCACGCCCACGGCGATGAAGATGAGGATGGTGATGACCTTGATCAGGGCGAACCAGAACTCCGCCTCGCCGAAAAAGCGCACCGAGGCGACGTTGAGGGCGAACAGCAGCACCAGGAAGGCCGCGCTCCAGATCACCCCGGGGGTGTCCGGGAACCAGTAGAGCATGATGATCTGCACGGCCACCAGGTCCACGGCGATGGTCACGGCCCAGGAGTACCAGTAGTTCCAGCCCAGGGCGAAACCGAAGCTTTCTTCCACGTAGCGCGAGGCATAGGTGGAGAACGAGCCGCTGACCGGCATGCACGCGGCCATTTCACCGAGGCTGGTCATCAGGAAGTAGACCATCAGGCCGATTACCGCGAAGGCCAGCAGCGCGCCGCCGGGGCCTGACTGGGCGATGGTGGCACCGGAGGAGACGAACAGGCCGGTGCCGATGGAGCCGCCGATGGCGATCATGTTCAGGTGGCGGCTGGTGAGAGTGCGTTTGAGGTGTCCGGAAGGCGGGGTTGCGGCAGTCAAGTTTGCATTGTTGTTCGAATGGGTCATGGGCAACCTATTGGATCTGCATTCGGGTGAGTTGTTGTTTTTGTTGTGATCTGACCACTTCCAGTTGCAGGTGACGGGCGCGGGCTGGGCGCCGGTCGGCTGACGGCTTCTCCAATGCCGTGGCAGTTGCGATTGCTTTGATTGAAATCAGTATTGGCGTTGAAAGGCGTTCTCAACAAACGACAATTAGTTGCTACATCATTCCCTTTTGGAATGTTTAATTTCGTCGTTTTGATCCTATGCGAAAGGTGATGTTTGTCCGTATTAATCTGAGTTTCCCATGATTACTGAGGCACGAGTCCGTCATTCTGGAGCGCGATATTGTCATTTTGTAATTCTCAGGAAATGTACGAAACAATATGGCGGAAAATTATTCATCATCGATGCAACAAAAAACCGATACCTGGGGGACCAGATATCGGTTTTCGAAAGGTATCCCTTCAAGTGAAGGGGTGGGGATGAATGGTAGGCCGTGCCCGAGTCGTCAGCCTTCGTCAGGGCGAACCGTGTCGCTGCTGGCGGTCCGCTGCTCCTGTTTCGTTCGGGCGCCGGGCAGTTTGTCGAATTCATGCAGCCCGTTTTTCGCATACGGGTCGCCGATCCAGCGTGGGCTGGCGGTGAACGCTTCGTTGACCAGGCTCTTGGCCGGCTCGTAGCGGTCGTAGCTCAGGCCCGCCAGGTCGGACAGGGTGTGGATCAAGTGTGCGCTGCTGTAAGGGCGGTTGGCCATCGACTGCAGGTCGCGCGGGTGCGCCGCCTGCCAGCTGGGTGAGGTCCAGAGCAGGAAGGGGATGGTGTACATCGGCCGGGTTGGGTCGGCTTCGTTGCGGCCAAGGCGATCATGATTGCCTGAGCTGTAGACATCCTCGCCATGGTCGGAGAGGTACAGCAGGAAGCCGTTCGGTGTGCTGGCCGAATAGCGCTTGATCAGGTCGGACACGACGAAGTCGTTGTAGCGTACGGCGTTGTCATAGAAGTTGTAGGTCTGTAGCTGGTCGGGGGACAGCGCCGCCGGCGCGCCGGTGTGGTCCTTGAAGTGGTCGAAGCCGGCCGGATAGCGGTAGCGGTAATCCATGTGCGTGCCGAGCAGGTGGACGATGATCAGCTTCTTGCCGGCCGGGTCCTGCAGGGCCTTTTCGAAAGGCGCCAGGACCACGCTGTCGTATTGGCTGGCGTTCTGGTTGCGCTGGTTGTTCAGGTAGACCGGCATGTCCGTCTGCTGGGAGAAGGTGGTGAGCATGGTGTTGCGCTTGGTCATCGTCTGCTGGTTGGTGATCCAGAAGGTCTTGTAGCCGGCCTGTTTCATCAAATTGATCAGCGACGGGTCGGTGAGGAAGCGATCAGGATGCTGTTCATCGCCGAACGTCAGGATTTGCTGCATCACTTCGATGGTGTACGGGCGTGGCGAAACGACGTTGCGGAACACGGTGAGGCCCTTGTCGCTGGCGGCCAGGGTGTCGAGATTCGGTGTGGTGTCGCGGTTGTAGCCGTAGAGGTGCATGTGCTCGCGAGTGGTGGACTCACCCAGTACCAGCACCAGGGTGCGTGGCGCGTCGCCGCTGGCATCCTTGAGGTTCTGCAGTGGCGGCAGGGCGGCGTTCTGCTCCAGCAGAGCCTGCATGTTGTCCAGTTGCTGGCGGTATTGCCGGTAGCCCACCACCAGTTGCCAAGGTACCGCGGCCGCCATGCGCTGTTCGACCTTTTCCCGGGCGTCGGCGAAGCTGCGTTGTTGGGAGACCATCTGCTTGTAGAACGGGTAACCCAGGGTTGCTGTCAGTAACACGGCGACCACCGGCAGGCGGCTGTAAAGCGGCAGGGTGACCGGGCGGATGCGCCGCCACAGCAGCACGGCGATCGCGCTGTAGAGCAGCAGCCCCAGGCATAGCCAGACGCTGAAGTATTGGCTGAAGTATTCCCCGGCCTCGGCGGTGTTGGACTCGAACATCACGAAGATGACGCTTTGCGAGAACTCCTGGCGGTAGATGGCGAAATAGCTCAGGCCGACCAGCGAGCTGGCCCACAATACCAGCCCGATCAGGGCGGCAAGGGGGCGGGTCAGGCGGGGTAGCAGCAGGACCGGTGCCAGCCACAGGCTGCTGAGGAACAGGGCGTCACGGAAGCCGGCGAAGCCGGTGGTGCCGCTGAACAACAGCAGGGCCTGGGTGATGCCGGAGAAGTACCAAAAGAACAGCAGGAGCCAGCCGAGGCCGGGCCAGTCGATGGATTTTCTAGCGGGGGGAGTTGTACGGGACACGTGTGCCTCAGAGCGCGGTTGCCTGCCGGATCGGTTGGCAGGCGACGCTAAAGGGGACCGTGTGAAAAGATCGTCAACAATTCATGAAAGTCCTGGAGAGATCGACGAGTGAGATACGAGTAACTTGCTCTTGTTGTTCGCTCTTGTTGTTCGCTCTTGTTGTTGCTGTTTGCTGTTTGCTTTTAAGCGCGCGGTAGATCAGGCAACACCAATTGCGACTTCAGGAGGCCGAGTGGAGTTCTTGCGTAGGGAGGTGACGGGCATGGATGCCCGTCAAGCGCTGCGCCCCAGGATGGGGCGTTCAGCGCGGTCCTCCCGGGAGCAAGAACGGAGCGAGGGGACCCCG
>NZ_JBLIYU010000015.1:0-123332 GCF_057480815.1 Pseudomonas sp. P106(2024)
TCACTTCAAACACTTGACTCGCTGCGATCTCTCGTAGCGGGAGGCGAATCATACAGCGTTACAACCTGCTGTCAACTGCCTTTTTCACCGCTGCCGATCGTTATACCGAAGCACCTCCGCCACCCTCTTCAACAATCAACTCTTTGATATTCAAGGAGTTTTTCGTCCCGATGTCGCTGGAAGTGGGGCGCATTATAAGGGGATCTGAAAGCCCGTCAACCGTTAATTTCATAAAAATCAAAAAGATCGCCTCAGAAGCCCTGGTACCTATATAAGCAGCCCCAATACAAAAGCGGGGAGGCCTACCGGCCTCCCCGCTTCTATATAGCTACACCACCGCGCCATCACTCAGCCTTGAGGCTGACCCGGGCAAACGCCTTTTTGCCCGCCTGGCACACATGGGTCGCACCAATCACGAACATGAAATCACGGTCGACCACCGCGCCATCCACCTTGACCGCACCAGCGCCGAGCAGATCCCGCGCCTGCGCCGAGTTCTTCACCAGGCCCGCCCGGTTCAGCACGGCGGCGATCGGCAGATCTTCAGCGGCGACCACTTCGATCTCCGGCAGGTCCTCGGGCAACTCGCCTTCCTTCATGCGATTGCCCGCGGCACGGTGCGCATTGGCCGCAGCCTCTTCACCATGGAAGCGGGCCACAATCTCCTCGGCCAGCTTGATCTTGATGTCGCGCGGGTTGGCGCCATTTTCTACATCCGCTCTGAACTGATCGATCTCTTCCATCGAACGGAAGCTCAACAGCTCGAAGTAACGCCACATCAAGGTGTCAGGAATCGACACAAGCTTGCTGTACATCACCCCGGGTGCTTCCTGGATACCGACATAATTGCCCAGCGACTTGGACATCTTCTTAACGCCATCCAGCCCTTCGAGCAGCGGCATGGTGACGATGTTCTGCGCCTCCTGACCGTAGGCGCGTTGCAGCTCGCGCCCCATCAGCAGGTTGAACTTCTGGTCGGTGCCACCTAGCTCGACATCGGCCTGCAAGGCGACGGAGTCGTAACCCTGCACCAGCGGATAGAGGAACTCATGGATCGCGATCGGCTGGTTGGTGGTGTAGCGCTTGTCGAAATCGTCGCGCTCGAGCATGCGCGCCACGGTGTACTGCGAGGCCAGGCGAATGAAGTCGGCAGGCGTGAGCTTGTCCATCCAGGTGGAGTTGAACGCCACCTCGGTCTTGGCCGGATCGAGGATCTTGAACACCTGCTGTTTATAGGTCTCGGCGTTGTCCAGCACCTGCTCGCGGGTCAGCGGCGGACGGGTGGCACTCTTGCCGCTCGGGTCACCAATCATGCCGGTGAAGTCGCCGATCAGGAAGATGACCTGATGCCCCAGCTCCTGGAACTGGCGCAGCTTGTTGATCAGCACCGTGTGGCCCAGGTGCAGGTCGGGCGCGGTTGGATCGAAGCCCGCCTTGATGCGCAGCGGTTGGCCGCGCTTGAGCTTCTCCACCAGTTCCGATTCGACCAGTACCTCTTCCGCACCGCGCTTGATAAGCGCCAGCTGCTCTTCAACCGACTTCATAGACAGACCCGCAACGCTAGGATTCAAGGGGAGCCAACCATACAAGATCGGCCATCAAATACAAGTTTCGCAAAGGATTGTGACCCGAACGGCGCACCGCAACGTCTACGCGCCCTTGCGTGAGAATGGATTTGGTTATATTTTATACAGTTATTTCATCTTCATCATGTCATTCATCTTTTCCATTTCACCTTTTTCAAAGTCACCTTATCTATGACCAACGAAACGCCTAAAGCGCCCCCGCTTTATCCGAAAAGCCATCTGTTGGCCGCCAGCGGCATTGCCGCCCTCCTCAGCCTGGCCTTGCTGGTCTTCCCTTCCAGCGAAGTGGAAGCCAAGAAAACCACCCTCAGCCTGGAGCTCGAGAGCCCGACAGAACAGCTCAAGGACGAATCCCGCGGCGCCTCCCTCCTAGAGGCCGGACAGAGCAGCGACTCGCCATTCGCCCAGATCGACGGCGCCGAGCCCGAGACCGCCAAGGCTGAACCGGCGCCGGCCCCTGCCTCCAAACCAGAAGAGAAGGCGCCAGGCCACCGTGAAGTGGTGGTCAGCCGCGGTGATACGCTTTCGACCCTGTTCAACAAGGTCGGCCTGCCGGCCAACGTCGTGCACGACGTGCTGGCGAGCAGCAAGCAGGCCAAGCAGTTCAGCCAGCTCAAGCACGGCCAGGTGCTGCAGTTCGAACTGGACAAGGATGGACAGCTGACCAGCCTGCACAGCAAGGTCAGCAATCTCGAGACCATCCGCCTGAACAAGACCGACAAGGGCTTCGCCTTCGAGCGCGAGATCAGCAAGCCGGTGGTCCGCACCGCCTACGCCCATGGCGTGATCAAGAGCTCGTTGTCCGCCTCCGCGCAGCGCGCTGGCCTGTCCCACAGCATGACCATGGACATGGCGCGCATCCTCGGCTACGACATCGACTTCGCCCAGGACATCCGTCCTGGCGACGAATTCGACGTGGTCTACGAGCAGAAGATGATGGACGGCAAGGTGGTCGGTACCGGCAATATCCTCTCCGCCCGCTTCACCAACCGCGGCAAGACCTACACCGCCGTGCGCTACACCAACAAGCAAGGCAACACCAACTACTACACCGCCGACGGCAACAGCCTGCGCAAGGCGTTCATCCGCACCCCGGTGGACTTTGCTCGCATCAGCTCGCGCTTCTCGGCAGGGCGCAAGCACCCGATTCTCAACAAGATCCGTGCGCACAAGGGCGTCGACTACGCCGCACCGCGCGGCACGCCGATCAAGGCCGCCGGCGACGGTCGCATCGAGCTGGCCGGCCGCCGCGGCGGCTACGGCAACACCGTGATCATCGCCCACGGCAATTCCTACAAGACGCTCTACGGCCACATGCAGGGTTTCGCCAAGGGCATCAAGACCGGCTCCAGCGTCAAGCAGGGACAGATCATCGGCTATATCGGCACCACCGGCCTGTCGACCGGCCCACACCTACACTACGAGTTCCAGGTCAACGGTGTCCACGTCGACCCGCTGAGCCAGAAGGTGCCGATGGCCGACCCGATCGCCAAGGCCGAGCGCCAACGCTTCAACCAGCAGAGCCAGCCCCTGATCGCCCGCATGGATCAGGAAAAGGCCACCCTGCTCGCCGCCAACAAGCGCTGACATGGCGCTCTACCTGGGGGTGATGTCCGGCACCAGCCTTGATGGCCTGGACATCGCCCTGATCGAACAAGACGAGCAGCTGCGGCTGCTCGCCACCCATTACATCCCCATGCCCGTCGACCTGCGCCAGGACCTGCTCGGCCTCTGCGCCAGCGGCCCCGACGAGATCGCCCGCGCGGCCCTGGCGGAAAACCGCTGGGCCACCCTGGCGGCCCAAGGCATCAATCACCTGCTGGCCGCCGAGGGCCTGGCCCCCGACGCCATTCGCGCCATCGGCAGCCACGGCCAGACGGTTCGCCATGAGCCGGCCCGTGGTTTTACCGTGCAGATCGGCAACCCGGCCCTGCTGGCCGAGCTCACTGGCATCTGCGTGGTGGGTGACTTCCGGCGCCGCGACGTGGCGGCGGGTGGCCAGGGCGCACCGTTGGTGCCAGCGTTTCACGAAGCCCTGTTCGGCCATCTCGGCCAGCGCCTGGCGATCCTCAACGTGGGGGGCTTCAGCAACCTGAGCCTGATCGAGCACGACCAGCCGGTACATGGCTTCGACTGCGGCCCGGGCAATGTGCTGCTGGATGCCTGGATCGAACGCAAGCAGGGTCAAGCGTTCGATGCCGACGGTGCCTGGGCGGCCAGCGGTAGCGTCCGCCAGGACCTGCTGAGCGCCCTGCTGAGCGACCCGTTCTTCGCCGGCAGCGGCCCGAAGAGCACCGGGCGCGAGGTATTCAACCTGCCCTGGCTGGACGCCCATTTGGCGCGCCTACCGGCTTACCGTGACGAAGATGTCCAGGCCACCCTGCTGGAGCTGACGGCGCGCAGCATCATCGACTCGCTGCGCCAGGCCCAGGACGACACCGAGGCCCTGCTGGTCTGCGGCGGGGGCGCGCGCAACGGTGCCTTGATGGCGCGCCTGGCAACCCTGCTGCCGGCTGCCGAGGTCGCCAGCACCGCCGCACATGGTGTGGACCCCGACTGGGTCGAGGCCATGGCCTTCGCCTGGCTGGCCCATTGCTGCCTGGAGAATATCCCGGCCAATCGTCCCAGCGTGACCGCCGCCCGCGGCCTGCGCATCCTCGGCGCGATCTACCCCGCCTGAACAACCGGCAGAATGCAAAACGCCGCGCAATTGCGCGGCGTTTTCACAGCAGGGTCCAGATCAGATCGAGAACGACGAACCGCAACCGCAGGTGGTGGTGGCGTTCGGGTTCTTGATCACGAAGCGCGAACCTTCCAGGCCTTCCTGGTAGTCGACTTCGGCACCGGCCAGGTACTGGAAGCTCATCGGATCGACGACCAGGGCGACACCTTCACGCTCGACGATGGTGTCGTCATCGGCCACCTCCTCATCGAAGGTGAAGCCGTACTGGAAGCCCGAGCAGCCGCCGCCCGTCACGAACACACGCAGCTTCAGCCGGTCGTTGCCCTCTTCGCTGACCAAGGTCTTGACCTTGTGCGCAGCCCCGGGGGTGAATTCCAAAGCCGTGGGGGTGAAGGTTTCGACACTCATGTTGATTCTCCCGGCGCAGTGCCGCCATAAAACTCGATGGCGCGTATTATCCGCTTGTCCGAGAAAATCGGTCAAGAATTGTGCGGCTTTAGTCGCCCCCATGAAAAAGGCCCGCGCGAGGCGGGCCCATGCAACGACTGGCCGCTTACGGCAGCAGGCCGGCGTGGGACAGGCCCATGCGCTCGTCGAGCCCGAACAGGATGTTGAGGTTCTGCACTGCCTGGCCCGACGCGCCCTTGACCAGATTGTCGATTACCGACAGCACCACCACCAGGTCACCGCCCTGAGGCCGGTGCACGGCGATGCGGCAGACGTTGGCACCGCGCACGCTGCGGGTTTCCGGATGGCTGCCGGCCGGCATCACGTCGACGAACGGTTCATTGGCGTAGCGTTTCTCGAACAGTGCCTGCAGGTCGACCGAGGTATCGGCGACCGTCGCGTACAGGGTGGCATGGATGCCGCGGATCATCGGGGTCAGGTGCGGCACGAAGGTCAGGCCAATGTCCTTGCCTGCCGCCTGGCGCAGGCCCTGGCTGATCTCCGGAAGGTGACGGTGGCCCTTGACCGCGTAGGCCTTCATGCTCTCCCCGGCCTCGCAGAACAGCGAACCTACAGCGGCGCCACGACCGGCTCCACTGACGCCCGACTTGCAGTCGGCGATCAGCCGCGACGGGTCGGCCAGACCGGCTTCCAGCAGCGGCAGCAAGCCCAGCTGGGTGGCGGTCGGATAGCAACCCGGCACGGCGATCAGGCGCGCCTGGCGGATCTTCTCGCGGTTCACCTCGGGCAGGCCGTAGACGGCGTCCTTGAGAAGCTCAGGGGCTCCATGGGGCTGGCCGTACCACTTGCCCCATTCGGCGGCGTCCTGCAGGCGGAAGTCGGCGGAAAGGTCGATGACCTTGGTGCCGGCCGCCAGCAGCTCGCCGGCCAGGGCGTGGGCAACGCCGTGGGGCGTGGCGAAGAACACCACGTCGCAGGCCGCCAGGGCCTTGCTGTCCGGCACGCTGAACGCCAGGCCGTCGTAGTGGCCGCGCAGGTTCGGGTACATGTCGGCAACCGCCACGCCCGCCTCGGATCGCGAAGTGATGACCGCCACTTCGGCCTGTGGGTGCTGCGCTAGCAGACGCAGCAGTTCGACACCGGTGTAACCCGTGCCGCCGACGATACCGACCTTGATCATGACGCTTGCCCCTTATCAACGAGACCACTGGAAAGCGCACGATAATAGGGGCCAAGGGCGCCTGTAACAACTCTTGGGATGACCCTTCGGGCCCTTGGCCTCTACTATCTGACGACCGTGAAAACCTGAAGGAACTCCCCATGCTCTATCTATGGATCAAGGCGCTGCATATCGTCAGTGTGGTCTGCTGGTTCGCCGGCCTGTTCTATCTGCCACGCCTGTTCGTCTATCACGCCCAGAGCCAGGACAGCATCAGCCTCGAGCGCTTCATCACCATGGAGCGCAAGCTGTACCGGGGCATCATGAACCCGGCGATGATCGCCACCTACGTGTTCGGCGGCTGGATGCTGTACTTGAATCCCGGCTGGCTGAGCCAGGGCTGGCTGCATGCCAAGCTCACCCTGGTGGCCCTGCTCACTGTCTACCATCACATGTGCGGCGCCCAGCGCAAACGCTTCGCCGCCGGCACCAACACCCGCAGCCATGTGTACTACCGCTGGTTCAACGAAGCACCGGTGCTGATGTTGCTGGGCGTCGTAATTCTCGTGGTGGTCAAGCCGTTCTGACGATATCAACCCGCCTACAGGAGTTTCGCCATGTCCCTGCCCGCCTCGCTCGAACACTGTTTGCGCTTGCCCCTGGTGGCGGCGCCTATGTTCCTGATCTCCAATCCCCGGCTGGTGCTCGCCTGCTGCGCCAATGGCGTGGCGGGCAGCTTCCCGGCCCTGAACCAGCGTGACAGCGCAGGGTTCAAGGCCTGGCTGGATGAGATCGAGGCCGGGCTGGCCAAGCTGCAGGCGCCCGCACCCTACGCGGTCAATTTGATCGTGCACCCGACCAATCCGCGCCTGCAGGCCGATCTGGCCCTGTGCGTGGAACATCGGGTGCCCATCGTCATCACCAGCCTCGGCGCGGTGAAGGAGGTGGTCGATGCAGTGCACAGCTATGGTGGCCTGGTGTTCCATGACGTGACCACCCGTCGTCACGCCGAGAAGGCCGCCGAGGCCGGTGTCGACGGGCTAATCGCCGTGGCGGCGGGTGCCGGCGGCCATGCAGGGACCTGGAGTCCGTTCGCCCTGGTCGCGGAGATCCGCCAGTTCTTCGACAAGACCCTGCTGCTGGCCGGCTGCCTGAACCATGGCCATGAACTGCTGGCCGCGCAATTGCTGGGGGCCGACCTCGGCTACATGGGCACCCGCTTCATCGCCACCCACGAGAGCCAGGCCCAGGACGCCTACAAGCAGATGATCCTGGGCGCCGGGGCCGCCGATATCGTGCATACCCCGGCGGTGTCCGGCATCCCCGCCAGCTTCCTGCGCCAGAGCCTGGAGCAGGCCGGCTACGACCTGGCGGCGCTGAAGAGCGGCCATGACGCCGGCAAGCTCAAGCCACTGGATGACGAGGCCAAGGCCTGGAAGACAGTCTGGTCGGCCGGCCAGGGTGTCGGCGAGATCCACGACCTACCCAGCGTCGGCGAGCTGATCGGGCGCCTGCAGGACGAATACCGGGCCGCCCTGGCGCGCAGCCAGCAGCTGCGCAGCAACGCCTTGTAGCAAATTGGCCAGGCTGTACACTAGGCGCCCCTTACACCCCAGGAGCCTTGCATGACCCGTTACGCCATGATCACCGGAGCTTCCAGCGGCCTGGGCCTGGCCCTGGCGGAAGCCCTGGCACGGCGCGGGCGCAACCTGATCCTGGTGGCGCGCCAGCGCGAGACGCTGGAGCCGGTGGCCATCGAGCTCACCCAACGCTTTGGCGTGGAAGTGCTGTTTCGTGCCTGCGATCTCAGCCAGCCTCTGCGCCTGTCGGGCTTCGTCCTCGAGCTGGAGGAAGGCGAGCGGCGCATCGACCTGCTGGTGAATTGTGCGGGGCAGCGCACCTACGGGCCGTTCCTGGCCCATGAATGGGCCGATGAACAGGACCTGTTGGAGGTCAATATCCTCGCCCTGAGCCGCCTGTGCCACGCCATCGGCAACCTGATGGCGATCCAGGGCGGCGGGCAGATCCTCAACGTCGCGGGGCTGGCCGGAGTCGCACCGGGCCCGTGGATGGCCGCCTACGCGGCGAGCAAGGCCTATGTGCTGAGTTTTTCCGAGGCCCTGCGCGAGGAACTGGGGCGCACCGGGATCAAGGTCTCGGTGCTGTGCCCGGGGCCGGTGCGCTCGGCCAGGCGCCGCATCCCACGGCTCGACGGCAACAGCCGCTGCCTGAGCCCCGAGGAGATCGCCCTGGACACCGTCCGCGCCCTGGACCGCAACCGCGCGCTGATCCTGCCCGGCCGGCGCAACCGCTGGCTGGCCTTCGTCCCGCGCCTGCTGCCGCGCTGGCTGACGCGCAAGCTGGCTGGGCTGATCCATCGCCGCTATTGCCCGATCGGCATGGAATAGCCACTGGGCGAGCGGTGCGGGGCTCAGTACACTCATCCCGGACACTCACCATGGAGCAAGTGCTGTGGAGACTATCTTCACCAAGATCATCAACCGGGAGATTCCGGCAAAGATCATCTACGAGGACGACCAGGTTCTGGCCTTCCACGATATCGCCCCCCAAGCGCCAGTGCATTTTCTGGTCATTCCGAAAAAGCCCATCCGTACGCTCAACGACCTGACCGAAGAAGATAAGGGCCTGGCCGGCCACATCCTGTTCACCGCCCAGCGCCTGGCCCGGGAACTCGGCTGCGAAGAGGGCTTCCGCGTGGTGATGAACTGCAACGAGCAGGGCGGCCAGACCGTCTACCACATCCACATGCACGTGCTTGGCCAGCGCCAGATGCACTGGCCGCCGGGCTGATCCAAGGCAAGCCTGCCCAGGAGTATTGAGGTAGACTGTCGGGCATCACTTCAGCGGAGGTGCCCGATGGCTACCGAACGTCACTACTCGCCGCTCGACCGCTTGTTGCTGCAGGCCGATACCGCCATGCGCACCTTGCTGCCCTTCAGCGGCCAACCCGCCCGCCCTTCCCCGGCGATCGTCCAGCCGGACGCCGAACTCGATGAACAACAGACCCGCCATATCGCCGGCCTGATGCGCATCAACCACACCGGCGAAGTCTGCGCCCAGGCGCTGTACCAGGGCCAGGCCCTGACCGCCAAGCTGCCCCAGGTACGCAAGGCCATGGAGCATGCGGCGGAAGAAGAAATCGACCACCTAGCCTGGTGCGAGCAGCGCATTCGCCAGCTCAACAGCCACCCCAGCGTGCTCAATCCGGTGTTCTACGGCCTGTCGTTCGGCATCGGCGCCCTCGCCGGGCTGGTCAGCGACAAGGTCAGCCTGGGCTTCGTCGCCGCCACCGAGCATCAGGTGTGCAAGCACCTGGACGAACACCTGGAGCAGATCCCCGAGCACGACGGCAAGTCCCGCGCCATCCTCGAACAGATGCGTGTCGACGAGGAGCACCACGCCGAGTCCGCGCTGGAAGCCGGCGGCTACCGTTTCCCGGCCCCCGTGCGCTTCGGCATGAGCCTGCTGGCCAAGGTCATGACCAAGAGCACCTACCGAATCTGAGACGCGCACCATGGAACGTTTCGACGCCAGGGACCTGGCACGCGCCGTGAGCGCCGGCGTGCTGCAGCCTGGTCAGGACCAGGCCTTGCTGGCCTTCCTGCGCCAGCAGCCAGAAAGCCGCGCCAGCTTCCAGCTGGCCCACGTTGCCTTTTACCTCGGCGCCCTGCTGATCATGGGCGCCATGGGCTGGCTGCTCACCGAAGCCTGGATGCGTATCGGCGACGGTGCACTGCTGGCCATCGCCCTGCTCTACATCGGCGGGATCACCCTGCTCGCCCTGTCGCTGCAGCGACGCAACCAGCCTGTCGCGGCCGGCGTGCTGGCCGCCGTGGCGGTCAGCATCGTGCCGCTGGCGGTGTTCGCCATCGAGCGCCTGGCAGGCTGGTGGCCGCTGGACGACGCCCAGGGCGACTACCACCAATACTACACCTACGTGCAGGGTGGCTGGTTGGCAATGGAGGCGGCGACGGTACTGGCCGGGCTGCTGATGCTTCGCCTGATTCCCTTCCCTTTCATCGTCATGCCAATCGCGGTGGCCCTGTGGTTCATGTCCATGGACCTGAGCGAGTGGTTCCATGGCGACCTGTTCAGCTGGGAGCAACGGCGCACGGTCTCGCTGTGGTTCGGCCTGGGCCTGCTGTTGGTATTCCTGGTGATCGACGGACGCACCCGCCGTGACTATGCCTTCTGGGGCTATCTCGCCGGCCTGGCGGCGTTCTGGGGCGGGCTGACGCTGATGGACAGCGGCAGCGAATGGGGCAAGGCGCTGTACTGCCTGATCAACCTGGGGCTGATGGGCTTGGCCGTCCTGCTGCGCCGCCCGGTGTTCATGGTGTTCGGAGCGATGGGGGTGGCGGCCTACCTGGGGTATCTGTCCTACGAGGTGTTCGCCGATTCCCTGTTGTTCCCGGTCATACTGACCTTGATCGGCCTCGGCGTGATCGGTCTCGGCGTGCTTTACCAGAAGCGACGTGAGGCATTGAGCGAGCAACTGCGGGCACAGCTACCCGAACGCCTGTTGCAGCTGCTGCCGGCATTGCGTCGCTGAACATGGGACGATCGCTCGCCCGGCTGTTGCAGGGCCTTGCCCTGATCCCGGTCGCCTATCTGTTCGTTTGCCTGATGGTCGCCAGTGTCGGGCAAAGCACTTTGAGCCTGGAACTGCCGACACTTACCGACCCTGACAGCAATAGCACCGCCGAGCTGATGCTCGGCACACTGCCCGCGCAGCTGCTGTTCCTGCTGCTCAGCGTGTTTTTTGCCAGCCGCCAACTGCTGGTCGGCACGTTCGTGCTCGCTGGCACTTTGGCTGCGTGGCTGCAGTGCCAGGTGTTTGCCGAACACTTCGGCACCACCTGGAGCAGCAACGAGATCCTCACGCTGCTCGGGGTGAATACGCCCTGGCTGGTGCTTGCGCTGACCCCGGGGCTCGCATTGCTGCTAGGTATCGAACGCCTGCACAAGCAAAGCGCCTGACCGGCAGGCGCTGGCTTCGATCAACCGAGTTCGACGATTTCGTAACCGTGCGTGATCTCGACGCCCGCGCGATCCAGCATAATCGAGGCCGAGCAGTACTTCTCCGCCGACAACTCGACCGCACGCTTGACCTGCGCCTCCTTCAACCCGCGGCCCTTGACCACGAAGTTGAGGTGGATCTTGGTGAACACCTTCGGGTCTTCACTGGCGCGTTCGGCCTCCAGGAAGGCCTCGCAGCTTTCCACGGCCTGGCGCGATTTCTTGAGGATGCTGACCACGTCGAAACTGCTGCAGCCACCCAGGCCGAGCAGGAGCATCTCCATCGGGCGCACGCCCAGGTTGCGGCCTCCGGCTTCAGGTGGGCCATCCATGACCACGACATGGCCGCTCCCCGACTCGCCGAGGAACATCGCTTCACCGGCCCACTGGATGCGTGCCTTCATCTATCCGGACTCCCGATTTCGTAAAAGGGTGTCAGCTTAGACCTTGCGAGGCTGTCGGAAAAGCTCAAGCCGCGTCGCTTTTGTGCCGATTCAAGTTGAAGTGTCTGATAAGCTGGCGCCAAATGACTGGCGCGTGCTGCCAGGCGCCTCTATAAAAAGCCAATGCGTCGCATCGAACAGGATTTCGTGATGGTCTCCTCAGCCCTGCCACCCAAGATCAAGAACATCGACAAGCTGCTGGCCCACTGCCAACGCCGTCGCTACGCCGCCAAGAGCAATATCATCTGTGCCGGCGACCGGGCCGATACCTTGTCGTTCATCATCAAGGGCTCGGTGACCATCCTGATCGAGGACGACGACGGTCACGAGATGATCATCGCCTACCTCAACAGCGGTGATTTCTTCGGCGAGCTGGGGCTGTTCGAGCCCGCCGGCCAGGAACATCAGCGCAGCGCCTGGGTGCGCGCCAAGACCGAGTGCGAAGTGGCCGAGATCGGCTACGACAAATTCCGTGAACTGGTACGCCTGGAGCCGGAAATACTCTATGCCCTGGGCAGCCAGATGGCCCAGCGCCTGCGCAACACCACCCGCAAGGTCGGCGACCTGGCGTTTTTCGATGTGACCGGCCGGGTTGCCCGTTGCCTGCTCGACCTGTGCAAGCAACCCGACGCCATGACACACCCCGACGGCATGCAGATCAAGATCACACGCCAGGAGATCGGTCGTATCGTCGGTTGTTCACGGGAGATGGTCGGCCGCGTCCTCAAGGACCTCGAGGAGCGCAGCCTGGTGCAGGTCAAGGGTAAAACCATGGTGGTCTACGGCACCCGTTAGGCTCTGTACGAAATGTATCTGCACTCGCCCATACTGCGTTGAAACGGGGCTCGGAATGCTCATGTACTCCAGTACACTCCGCTTCCTCCCCCCGTTTCGCCTTGTCTGGCCTTCGCGCAGACACATTTCGTACAGACCCTAGTCCTGTGGCAGTTCCGCCAGTACTTGCTCATAGGCCCGGCTCAGACGCTCGAACCAGGGAGCCGCAGGCGCCACCTCGTGCAAGGCGATATGGCTGTCGGCGCGGCAACGCTGATCCAGATCGCAGCACTCATTAAAGCGGTTGACCGCCGCGACCATCGATTCGCGTTCGTTGTCCAGCAACAGCGCGCCATGCACCAACACCACCGGGCGCTTGCCCCCCAGCCCCTGGCGCCAGCGCTGGGCGGTGCCGACCAGCTTGCGACCATTGAGGTTGACGTTGTAGCGGCCATCGCAGAAGGCGCCGTCAATCTCACCCACCGAGGCGACACCGCCCCATTCGCGAAGGACATCGCACAGCGGCAGGCACAGGCGCTCGTAGGCATTCTCGATGCGGCCCTGGTCGCCCTCGCTGCGCGGGGCCACGTAGACCAGCGCCACATTGACGGTCGCATGGGATTGCGGCACCGGTTCGCCACCGGTTTCGCGCAGCAGCACCGGCCAGCCAGCGATGGCCAGCTCGGCGCAGGCGGCCTCGAAGTTTTCCAGGCGGCTCATGCGCCGGGGCATGACCAGGGCATGGTCGGTCGGACGCCAGAACAGCACGCCACATTCGCGCTCGCCGCGGCAGACGGCGGCCAGCAGGTCCTGCTCGGCATGCAGGCCTTGTTCGACGGTGAGGGCCAGGGGTTGATCGGTCATTGATCTACCTTTGATGTGATGTTCACCGGCCTCATCGCGGGGCAAGCCCGCTCCCACGTTGGGACTGTCTCGCGATGAAACCCTCGAATACAAAAAAGCCGGCAAACGATGCCGGCTCTCTGTTCGATCAGTCCAGTTGCTGAACGGTCTTCTTCACCTGTTCGGGGAAGAACAGCCGCTGCAGCTCCAACCCTGGCTGCTCGGCGCGCATGAACGCCTCGCCGACCAGGAACGAATACACCTCGTTGATTTCCATCAGCTCGACATCGGCACGGTTGAGGATGCCGCTCTCGGTGATGGCCAGGCGATCGCGGGGGATGCGCGGCAGCAAGTCGAGGGTCGTCTCCAGACTGACTTCGAAGGTATGCAGGTTGCGGTTGTTGACCCCGACCAACGGTGTGTCGAGGATCTTCAACGCACGCTCCAGCTCATCGCCGTCATGCACTTCGACCAGCACGTCGAGGCCGACGTCCTTGGCGGTGGCGGCCAGCTCGGCCATCTTCACGTCGTCCAGCGCCGAGACGATCAGCAGCACGCAGTCGGCGCCCAGCGCACGGGCCTCGACGATCTGGTACGGATCGACCATGAAGTCCTTGCGGATCACCGGCAGCGAACCGGCGGCACGTGCCTGCTGCAGGTAGACGTCGGCACCCTGGAAGTAATCCACGTCGGTCAGCACCGACAGGCAGGTCGCCCCACCCTTCTCATAGCTGACGGCAATCTCCGCCGGCACGAAGTTTTCGCGAATCACGCCCTTGCTTGGCGAGGCCTTCTTGATTTCGGCGATTACCGCCGGCTGCTTGCGCGCAGCCTGCTCGATCAGTGCCCTGGCAAAGCCGCGGGGCGCATCGGCCGCCTTGGCCAGGCGTTCGAGTTCACCCAGGCTGACCCGCGCGCTGCGCTCGGCCACTTCCTGGAATTTGCGGGCGATGATCCTTTCCAGCACGGTTGGTACGCTCATGCTTCGTTCTCCACCTTGAATACCGCGGTAAAGGCGCCCAGCTCCTGCAGTTTTTCCCAGGCCAACCCGGTGTGCAGCACATCGTGGGCCAGTTCGACACCCTGGGCCAGGGTCATCGCGTGGTCGGCGGCATACAGCGCCGCGCCGGCGTTGAGCACGATCATCTCGGCGGCCTTCTGGCCGTTCTCGGTCTTGCGTCGGCCCAGGGCGTCACGGATCAGTTCCAGCGAAGCCTGCGGCCCCTCGACTGCCAGGCCATGCAAGCTCTGGCTCTTCATGCCGAGGTCTTCGGGCTCGACCCAGTATTCGGTGATCTGGTCATTCTTCAGTTCGGCGACGAAGGTCGGCGCGGCCAGGCTGAATTCGTCCAGGCCGTCCTTCGAATGCACCACCAGCACATGCTTGCTGCCCAGGCGCTGCAGCACCTCGGCCAACGGGCGGCACAGGGCCTGAGTGAAAACCCCGACCACCTGGTGTTTCACGCCGGCCGGATTCGTAAGCGGGCCGAGCATGTTGAACAGGGTACGCAGCCCCAAATCGCGACGAGGGCCGGCGGCGTGCTTCATTGCACTGTGATGGGTCTGGGCGAACATGAAGCCGATGCCGAGGCTGTCGATGCAGCGGGCGACCTGCACCGGGGTCAGGTTCAGGTAGATACCGGCGGCTTCCAGCAGGTCGGCGCTGCCGCTCTTGCCGGAGACGGCACGGTTACCATGCTTGGCCACGGTGCAGCCGGCCGCGGCCAGGACAAAGGCCGAAGCAGTCGATACGTTGAAGATGTTGGCGCCATCGCCACCGGTGCCGACGATGTCGACCACGCCGTCGAGGGTCTTCAGCTCGACCTTGTCGGCCAGCTCACGCATCACCGACACCGCACCGACGATTTCGTCGATGCTCTCGCTCTTCATGCGCATGCCCATGAGGAAAGCGCCGATCTGCGCCTCAGTGCACTGGCCAGTCATGATCTGGCGCATGACGTCGCGCATTTCCTCGGTGGACAAATCCAGGTGGCCGACGATACGGCTCAAAGCGGTCTTGATATCCATGATCGGTCCTTAACGGCGTCCGCCGGTCTGCTTGAGGAAATTGGCGAACAGCTCGTGGCCCTGCTCGGTGAGGATAGATTCAGGGTGGAACTGTACCCCTTCGACGTTCAGGGTTTTATGACGCAGGCCCATGATTTCGTCGACAGTGCCATCTTCGTGGGCGGTCCAGGCGGTCACTTCCAGGCAGTCGGGCAGGGTTTCACGCTTGACCACCAGCGAGTGGTAGCGGGTCACGGTGAGCGGGTTGTTCAGGCCGGCGAACACGCCCAGGTCGCGGTGCAGCACCGGGCTGGTCTTGCCATGCATCACCTGGCGGGCGCGCACCACGTCACCGCCGAAGGCCTGGCCGATGGACTGATGGCCCAGGCAGACGCCCAGGATCGGCAGCTTGCCGGCGAAGTGCAGGATGGCCTCGATGGAGACCCCGGCTTCGCTCGGCGTGCACGGCCCCGGGGAGACGACGATGCGCTCGGGGTTAAGGGCTTCGATCTGGGCGATGGTCATTTCGTCATTGCGAATGACCTTGACCTCCGCACCCAGCTCGCCAAGGTACTGCACGACGTTGTAGGTGAAGGAGTCGTAGTTGTCGATCATCAGTAACATCTGCAACGAACCTCTTGAATACTGACTTTTGATTCGAGCCTTCCGCTGCCGCTCATGAATGCGGCCGAGCCCGCACGGGGCGGTTGACGGAACAAGTGGGGAAGGCAAACGGGGACGGGCCGGGCGAACCGGCAGGAGAAAAAGTCAGGCGCGCCAACGCCAACGGGCGACGGCCTTGATAACGCGCATCAAGAGTTTGCTGACGATCAACACAGGGTAGGTCTCGTTCATACGTTCCGGGACAGTAACCTACCGGGGCGGCGGGTGCAATATGCCCCCTAAACACCGGGAAACCATTGCCATGCTGGGCAAAGACCGGCGATTTGCTATGGTCATGCGGCTTGCCTTCATAAAAACAACGAAAAGGATATTCATGCATGCGCAAGACCCCCTTCCTGCACGCCACCCTCGGCATGCTCGCCCTCGCCTGCAGCCAGGCCACCTTGGCCGCGCCCTCCCCCTACGCGTCGCTCATCGTCTTCGGTGACAGCCTCAGCGACGCCGGGCAGTTTCCCGACCTGACCGGCGGCACGCCAGGCATGCGTTTCACCAACCGCGATGCCAATGGCAACTACGCGCCGGTATCGCCAATGATCCTGGGTGGCAAGCTGGGCTTCTCCGGTACCAGCCTGGGCCCTTCGACGTCGCTGACCAACCAGCTCCAAGGCACGCCGGATGGCAACAACTGGGCCGTGGGCGGCTACACCACGCAGCAGATCCTCGACTCGATCACCGACACCTCGCAAGCCGTCATCCCACCCGGTCGTCTCGGCGCGGGCACGGTGCTGCGCGAGCGTGACGGCTACCTGGCCAACGGCCTGCGGGCCGATCCCAATGCCCTGTACTACCTGACCGGTGGCGGCAACGACTTCCTCCAGGGCCTGGTCAACAGCCCCGCCGACGCGGCCGCCGCCGGTGCCCGTCTGGCGGCCAGCGCCCAGGCGCTGCAACAGGGCGGCGCGCGTTACATCATGGTCTGGCTGCTGCCGGACCTGGGGCAAACGCCGAACTTCAGCGGCACGCCCCAGCAAGGGCCGCTGTCGCAACTGTCCGGCGTGTTCAACCAGTCGCTGGTCAACCGGCTCGGACAGATCGACGCAGAGATCATCCCGCTGAATGTCCCGGCACTGCTGCGGGAGGCCCTGACCAGTCCCGCCCTGTTCGGCCTGGCCGCCGACCAGAACCTGGTCGGCACCTGCTACAGCGGCGACGGCTGCGTGGGCAACCCGGTCTACGGGGCGAACGGCACGACGCCGGACCCGACCCGGCTGCTGTTCAACGACTCGGTGCACCCGACCATCGCCGGCCAGCAACTGATTGCCGACTATGCCTATTCGATCCTCGCCGCGCCCTGGGAGCTGACACTGCTGCCGGAAATCGCCCACGCCAGCCTCCGCGCCCACCAGGATGAGCTGCGCAATCAGTGGCAGACGCCCTGGCAGGCGGTCGGTCAATGGCAGGCGTTCGTCGCCACCGGTGGCCAGGACCTGGACTTCGGCAGCCAGCGCAGCGCCGCCAGTGGCGACGGGCGCGGCTACAACCTGACCCTCGGCGGCAGCTATCGGCTGGATGACGCCTGGCGCGTGGGGCTGGCGGCGGGCGTATACCGGCAAAAGCTCGAGGCCGGCCAGGAAGATTCCGACTACAAACTCGACAGCTACCTGGCCAGCGCCTTCGCCCAGTTCCGTCAGGATCACTGGTGGGCCGATGCGGTACTGACCGCCGGGCATCTGGACTATCGCGACCTCAAGCGCACCTTCGCCCTGGGCGTTGGTGAGCGCAGCGAGAAAGGCGACAGCGATGGCGAGGCCTGGGCCGTCACTGGCCGGGTGGGCTACAACCTGGCGGCCGAGAGCAGCCGCTGGCAACTGGCGCCGTTCATCAGCGCCGACTATGCGCGGGTCAAGGTCGATGGATATGAGGAGAAGAGCGGCCGCTCCACGGCGCTCGGTTTCGACGATCAGGAGCGCACGTCACGCCGGCTGGGGGCCGGCCTGCTGGGGAGCGTGCAGCTCCTGCCGACGACCAGGTTGTTTGCCGAGGTGGCCCGCGAGCACGAGTTCGAAGACGACCAGCAGGACTTGCGCATGCACCTGACCAGCCTGCCGGCGAACGACTTCACCTTGACCGGCTATACGCCGCACAGCAACCTGACCCGCGCCAGCCTGGGGCTGACCCATGAACTGGTGCCGGGGGTGAACCTGCGGGGGAACTACAACTGGCGCAAGAGTGATGAGTTGCGCCAGCAGGGCGTGAGCGTGGCGTTGAGCCTGGACTTCTGAGTTGTCGGGGCCGCGTTGCGGCCCCGATCCATTTACTTGGAGGTCTGCTCGGCCAGCGCCACCGCGCGGAACATCGCCCGGCGCTTGTTGATGGTTTCTTCCCACTCCAGCGCCGGCACCGAGTCGGCGACGATGCCACCACCGGCCTGCACATGCAGTTCGCCGTCCTTGATCACCGCGGTACGGATGGCGATGGCGGTATCCATGTTGCCGTTCCAGGCAAAGTAGCCCACAGCGCCACCGTAGACGCCGCGCTTGACCGGCTCCAGCTCGTCGATGATCTCCATGGCACGGATCTTCGGCGCGCCGGAAAGGGTACCGGCCGGCAGGATCGCCCGCAGCGCGTCCATGGCCGTCAGCCCCTCATCCAGCTGGCCGGTGACGTTGGACACGATATGCATGACGTTCGAGTAACGCTCGATTACCATTTTCTCGGTCAGGCGCACGCTGCCGGTGGCCGACACACGGCCCACGTCGTTGCGGCCCAAGTCGATGAGCATCAGGTGCTCGGCGATTTCCTTGTCGTCCGACAGCAGGTCGTCTTCCAGCGCCCTGTCGGCTTCTTCGGTGGCCCCGCGCGGGCGGGTGCCGGCGATCGGCCGCACGGTGACCAGGTTGTCCTCGACCCGCACCAGCACTTCTGGCGAGCTGCCGACCACGTGGAAGTCGCCGAAGTTGAAGAAGTACATGTACGGCGTCGGGTTGAAGCAGCGCAGCGCCCGGTACAAGTCGATGGGCGCGGCCTTGAAGTCGATGGACATGCGCTGGGACGGCACCACCTGCATGCAGTCGCCGGCCAGGATGTACTCCTTGATGCGTCCCACGGCATTTTCGTAGTCGGTTTGTGTGTAGCTGGAGCGGAATGCCGGCTCGGCGGCCATCGGCCCGCTCAGGTCCAGGCCGCGGCGCGGGGTGATCGGTTGGCGCAGGGTGTCCAGAAGCCCCTGCAGGCGGGCCTGCCCTTGCTCGAAGGCCTGCGCCTCGGCCGGGTCGACCAGCACGATGGCGTGCATCTTGCCCGCCAAGTTGTCGAAGACCACCACGGCATCGGAGACCATCAACAGGATATCCGGCACCCCCAGCGGATCCGGATTGGGGCTGGCGCCCAGGCGTTTTTCCACATAACGCACGCAGTCGTAGCCGAAATAGCCCACCAGGCCGCCGTTGAAACGTGGCAATCCAGGAATGTCGGCGACCTTGTAGCGATCCTTGAACGCCTCGACGAAGGCCAGCGGATCCTCGACGTCATGGCTTTCCACCTCGACGCCATCCTGCAGGATGCTGACGTGGTAACCGTGCACGCGCAGCACGGTGCGCGACGGCAGGCCGATCATCGAATAGCGGCCCCACTTCTCGCCGCCCTGCACGGACTCGAGCAGGTAGGAGTTGGGTTGGTCGGCCAGCTTCAGGTAGATCGACAGCGGGGTGTCGAAGTCGGCCAGGGTTTCGCAGGCCAGGGGAATGCGGTTGTAGCCGGCAGCGGCCAGGCGCAGGAATTCTTCGCGGGTCATGTGTAGCCTCAGGGCAAGCAGCAATGGGGAGCGGGCAAACGGATGTACCGGCAGGCGCCGGTGGGCAGAAGTCAGGCGCGCCAGCGCCAGCGGGCGAGTGCCTTGATGACTTTCATCCAGAATTTGCCGGTAACCACCACGTTGTTGTCTCTGCTTTGCGGGGCTTGAAGGTCCGCCAACGTTATCCCAGTGTCGGTGACTAAGCAACCGGGCAGCAGCAGGCGCAGGTCGTCGATGACCAGGCTGGGCGACTCGTCGTCGATCGGCCGGCCATGGTTGTAGCCGTAGCTCAGGCCGACACACTGGACGCCGGCGGCCTTGGCGGCCAGCACGTCGCTGCGCGAATCGCCGACGAACAGCGATTGTTCGGCACTGACGCCGGCCATTTTCATGACGAACAGCAGCGCCGCCGGGTCGGGCTTTTTCTGCGCCAGGGTGTCGCCGCCGATGATCCAGCGGAAGTAGCGACCGATCTTCATCTGGTCGAGCAAGGGGGCGACGAAGCGTTCGGGTTTGTTTGTGATCAGCGCCATCTCCACGCCCTGCTTGCGCAGCCAGCGCAGGGTGTCGCGCACGCCGGGGTAGACCACGGTGAGGTCATGGTTGTCGGCATAGGCCTCCATGAACAGCGCCAGCGCGCGCTCGGCCAGCTCGTCGTCCACCGCGGCGTGATCGATATCGCCGGCCAGGGCCCGGCGCACCAGCACCTGGGCACCATTGCCGACCCAGTGGCGCACCGCCTCCAGGCCTGCGGGCGGTCGCCCGAGTTCGAGCAGCGTGCGGTCGACGGCTGCGGCCAGGTCGGGTACCGAATCGATCAGGGTGCCATCCAGATCGAACATCACCAGCCTGGGCAGTGTCCCCGGGAACAGCTGCTCGAAGCCGCTCATGCGCGTGCCAGCGCCATTTCGGCACGCATCTTGTCGATGACTTCCTTGTAGTCCGGGGCGTTGAAGATCGCCGAACCGGCCACGAAGGTGTCAGCGCCGGCGGCGGTGATCTCACGGATGTTGCCCACGTTGACGCCGCCGTCGATCTCCAGGCGGATGTCGCGGCCGCTGGCATCGATCAGGGCGCGGGCCTCGCGCAGCTTGTCGAGGGTGCCGGGGATGAACTTCTGCCCGCCGAAGCCAGGGTTGACGCTCATCAGCAGGACCATGTCGACCTTGTCCATCACGTACTTCAGCGCATCCAGGCCGGTAGCCGGGTTGAACACCAGGCCAGCCTTGCAGCCGCCGTCGCGGATCAGTTGCAGCGAGCGGTCGATGTGCTGGCTGGCTTCCGGGTGGAAGGTGATGTAGGTCGCGCCAGCTTCAATGAAGTCGCCGATGATGCGGTCGACCGGGCTGACCATCAGGTGCACGTCAATCGGCGCGGTCACGCCGTACTTGCGCAGGGCGCTGCAGACCATCGGGCCGATGGTCAGGTTGGGCACGTAGTGGTTGTCCATGACATCGAAGTGGACGATGTCGGCCCCGGCGGCCAGGACCTTGTCGACGTCCTCGCCCAGGCGGGCGAAATCGGCGGACAGAATGGAGGGGGCAATAGCGTAGGGCTGCATGGCGCACCTGTTGGGCAGAATCACGGTGGCGCGCATTGTAACTCAGGGAAGCCGATGAGGGCTGATCGGTATCAACAGGCGCCCGACAGGGGGCGCCAAGCGCCCCTTTTCGCGGCAGTCAGGCTGGCTGCTGGGTTCTGAGCTTCTCGCTGCGCCCGCGCAACCACTCCAGGGTCAGCAGCAGGATCACCGAGAAGGCGATCAGCAAGGTGGCCGCCGCCGCGATGGTCGGGCTCAGGTTCTCGCGTATGCCGCTGAACATCTGCCGTGGCAGGGTTGCCTGCTCGGGCCCTGCGAGGAACAGGGTCACCACCACCTCATCGAACGACGTGGCGAAGGCGAACAACGCCCCGGAGATCACCCCAGGGGCGATCAGCGGCAAGGTCACCCGACGGAAGGCCAGCAATGGCGAGGCCCCCAGGCTAGCTGCCGCGCGCACCAGGTTGTAGTTGAAACCCTGCAGCGTCGCCGACACGGTGATGATCACGAACGGCACGCCCAGCACCGCGTGCACCAGGATCAGCGAGGTAAAGCTGTTACCCATGCCCAATGGGGCGAAGAACAGGTAGCTGGCCACGCCGATGATCACCACCGGTACCACCATCGGCGAGATCACCAGCGCCATCACCAGCGACTTACCGGGGAAGTCGCCCCGAGTCAGGCCGATCGCCGCCAGGGTGCCGAACACCATGGCCAGCACCGTGGCCGCCGGAGCCACGATGATGCTGTTCTTCAGGGCGCGCATCCATTCGGCGGAGGCGAAGAAGTCCTGGTACCAGTGCAGCGAAAAACCTTGCAGTGGATACACCAGGAAGCTCCCGCTGTTGAACGACAGCGGGATGATCACCAGCACCGGCAGTACCAGGAACAACAGGATCAGACCGCACAGGATGCGCAGGCTGTAGAACCACACCCGTTCCACGGGCGACATGTAGGGGCTCAGCATGACAAGGCTCCTCAGCTAAGGCGCAGACGGCTGGCGCCGACCAGCCAGCTATAGATCAGGTACAGCAGCACGGTCGCCAGCAGCAACAGCCCGCCCAAGGCGGTGGCCATGCCCCAGTTGATGCTGGTGTTGGTGTAGAAGGCGACGAAGTAGCTGACCATCTGGTCGTTCGGGCTGCCCAGCAGCGCCGGGGTGATGTAGTAGCCGATGGCCAGGATGAACACCAGCAGGCAACCGGCACCGACACCGGCATAGGTCTGCGGGAAGTACACCCGCCAGAAACTGGCGAAGGGATGGCAACCCAGGGAAATCGCCGCCCGCATGTAGCTGGGCGAGATGCCCTTCATCACACTGTACAACGGCAGAATCATGAACGGCAGCAGGATGTGCACCATCGAGATGTAGACGCCGGTCCGGTTGAACACCAGTTCCAGCGGTTGGTCGATGATGCCGATGGCCATCAGCGCGCTGTTGATCAGCCCACCCGACTGCAGCAATACGATCCACGCTGCCACCCGCACCAGGATCGAGGTCCAGAACGGCAGCAACACCAGGATCATCAGCAGGTTGCTTTGCCGGGTCGGCAGGTTGGCCAGCAAGTACGCCAAGGGATAGGCCAGCACCAGGCAAATGGCGGTGATCACCACGCCCATCCACAGGGTGCGGGCAAAGATATCCAGGTAGATGGCCTGGTCAGGCGTGGCCTTGGCCAGTTCGCCAAGGTCGTCGATGCGATGATCGACCGAGGCCAGCAGGTAGAAGGAGGTGACCGTGCTGGTGTTGCGGCGGATCGCCTGCCAGTAGGCCGGGTCGCCCCAACGCTCGTCCAGCGCTTGCAGGGCATCTTTATAGGACGCGGGCTCTTCCTTGAACGGCAGCGCCCGCGCGGTCTTGGCCAGTAGGCTGCGGTAGCCGGCCAGCTCCATGTTCAGGCGCTTGGAGAGGTCACCCAAGGTCTGGTTCTTGCGCGACTCGGCCAGGTCCTGGCTCAGGGCCTTGTAGACCTCCTCGCCGGGCAGGCTCTTGCCGTCCCATTGCGCCACCGCCTCGACGGTGCGCGGCAGGCCGGCGACCACTTCGGGGTTGCCGACGCTCTTGTACAGCAGCGCCGCGATCGGCACCAGGAACACCAGCAGGAGGAACAGCGCCAGCGGCGCGATCAACGCCTGGGCCTTCCAGCGGTTGACCCGCTCGGCATGCTTGAGGCGCTGCTTGAGGCTTTTACCCGCGCCTTCGTTGAGGGGCACTGCAATGGCCATGGCGAACTCCGGGGGAAACAGGGGTGGGGACTGGGTTGGCGCGGACCCTGGAGGAGCGGCCTTGCGTCGCGATGGGCTGCGAAGCAGCCCCGGCGGGCATGCATGATGCCAAGATCCCGGGGCCGCTACGCGCCCCGTCGCGACACAAGGCCGCTCCTACAGGGTTACTTCTTCGCCGCCCAGGCGTTGAAGCGTTGCTCCAGCTGTTCACTGTTGTCGGCCCAGAAGGCCACGTCGATCTGCACCTGGTTGGCGATGTTCTCAGGCGTGGTCGGCATGTCCTTCTTCACCGCATCGGCCAGCAGCGGGACGGCCTTGGAATTGGCCGGGCCGTAGGCAATGTTCTCGGAGTAAGTCTTCTGCTGCTCGGGCTGGACGGTGTAGGCGATGAATTTTTTCGCCTCTTCCACATCCTTGGCGCCTTTCGGGATGGCCCAGGCGTCGAAGTCGTAGATGCCGCCGTTCCACACGACCTTGAGGTTGCTTTCTTTCTGCACCGCGGCAATACGACCGTTGTAGGCCGAGCTCATGACCACGTCACCCGAGGCCAGGTACTGCGGCGGCTGGGCGCCGGCTTCCCACCACTGGATGCTCGGCTTGAGTTCGTCGAGCTTCTTGAAGGCGCGGTCCTGGCCTTCCTTGGTGCCGAGCACCTTGTACACCTCTTTCGGCGCGACGCCGTCGGCCATCAGGGCGAACTCAAGGGTGTACTTGGCGCCCTTGCGCAGGCCGCGCTTGCCCGGGAATTTCTTCGTGTCCCAGAAGTCTGCCCAACTGGTGGGCGCGGTCTTGAGCTTGTCGGCGTTGTAGGCCAGGACCGTGGACCAAACGAAGAAGCCCACGCCGCACGGCTGGATGGCGCCTTTCACGTAATCGCTCTCCTTGCCGAAAAGGGCCGGATCGAGCTCCTCGAACATGCCCTCGTCGCAACCGCGCGCCAGCTCCGGCGACTCCACCTCCACCAGGTTCCACGACACGCTCTTGGTGTCGACCATGGCCTTCACCTTGGCCATCTCGCCGTTGTACTCCCCGGCGACGATCTTGCCCTTGCCAGCCTTCTCCCATGGCTCGTAGAACGCCTTGACCTGGGCCGCCTTGTTGGCGCCACCGAACGACACCACCGTCAGGTCCGCGGCCAGGGCCTGCCCGGCTGCGAACAGGCCAAGGGCCAGGGCGGTCAGTTTCAACTGCTTGCGCATTATTATTCTCTCCACAGTTCAGGGTTGGTGAAGCAAACCATCAATGGGCTTCGGCAATCGGGTCGAGCGCGCGGGCGTGCTCCACCGCCCAGCCCAGCGGTACCACATCGCCCACGGCCAGGGCCGGATCGAGCTCGGCGATCGGCTGCTTGACGAAGAAATCGGCCTTGCCGCAAACCTCCAGGCGCACCCGCACGTGGTCGCCCAGGTAGATGAACTCAGCCACCCGGCCGGAGAAGCGGTTCACGCAGCTTTCACTGTGGCCGTTCAGGCGCACGCGCTCCGGGCGGATCGACAAGGTCACCGGCTCGCCGGCCTGGCCGACGTTCACCGCCAGCGCCTCGACCCGCTCGCCCCGGGCCAGCTGCACCTGGCAACGATTGCCGTCACTGGCCAGCAACGTGCCGCTGAGGCGGTTGTTCTCGCCGATGAAGTTGGCGACGAAGGTGTTGCGCGGTTCTTCGTAGAGAGTGCGCGGGTCGGCGATCTGCTGGATCTCGCCCTGGTGGAACACTGCCACCCGGTCGGACATGGTCAGCGCCTCGCCCTGGTCGTGGGTCACGTAGACCACGGTCACGCCCAGGCGCTGGTGGATATGCTTGATCTCCATCTGCATGTGTTCGCGCAGTTGCTTGTCCAGGGCGCCGAGCGGTTCGTCCATCAGCACCAGCTGCGGCTCGAACACCAGGGCGCGGGCCAGGGCCACGCGCTGCTGCTGGCCGCCGGAGAGCTGGCCCGGGTAGCGCTTGGCGAAGGCGTCGAGCTGGACCATGCCGAGCACGCGCTTGACCCGCTCGCTGATGTCGGTCTTGCTCAGGTTGCGCACGCTCAGCGGAAAGGCCAGGTTCTCGGCCACGGTCATGTGCGGGAACAGCGCGTAGTTCTGGAACACCATGCCGATGTCGCGCTTGTGCGGCGGCACGTTGTTGATCGAGCGCCCGGCCAGTTGGATCTCTCCGGCGGTGGGGGTCTCGAAGCCGGCCAGCATCATCAGGCTGGTGGTCTTGCCCGAGCCGGACGGGCCGAGCAGGGTCAGGAACTCGCCCTTGCGGATGTCCAGGTTGAGGTCCTTGACGATCAGCGATTCGCCGTCGTAGCTCTTCTGCACACCTCGGAAGCTGACCAGCGTCTCGTTCGAATTCGCCTCGCTCATGCCCTGCACCTTCTTGTTGGAATGACTGCGTGGGCACAGCGTAGAAGAGGCGCAAGCGCCCGCAAATCGGGGGGGCTGAGAGATTGCCATCATCCGGATGGAGGACTTGCTGTAGGGATTGCCCTACAAGGATGGCGCTTTCAGGACAGACACATTCCGTTGTAGCAGCGGCCTTGTGTCGCGATAGGCTGCAGAGCAGCCCCGGCAATATGTGCATATAAGCTGAAGCCCGGGGGCTGCTTCGCAGCCCTTTCCGACCGGTCCGACGCCTCGGAAAGGCCGCTCCTACAAAGAACCGTGTCAGCCGGGTGCATGTCGCAATCAGACCAGCTTGTGCTCCATCGCATACTTCACCAACTCCGCCAGCGAGTTGACCTTGAGCTTCTGCATCAAACGCGCCTTGTGGGTGCTGATGGTCTTGTTCGACAGCGCCAACTGCTGGGCGATGTCATTGACGTTGGCGCCCTGGGCCAGGCGCTCGAACACCGAGAACTCGCGCTCGGACAGCAGCGTGTGCAACGGCCGGGTTTCGGTCAGCCCCACCTCGAAGACCATGCGGTCGGCCAGGCTCGGGTCGATATAGCGCCCGCCCCCGGCAACCCGGCGAATCGCGGTGAGCAGCAGCGCCGGGTCGCTGTCCTTGGTGGCGTAGCCCGCCGCCCCGGCCTTCAGCGCGCGCGCGGCCATCTGCGCCTCGTCGTGCATCGACAGCATCAGGATCGCCGGCGGGTTGTTCAATGCCAGGATCCGCGGGATGGCCTCCAGGCCGTTCACCCCTGGCATGGAGATATCCAGCAGCACCACTTCGCAAGGGGTATGGCGCAAAGTCTCCAGCAACTGCTCGCCATTGCCCGCCTCGCCGGCGACCTGCATGTCCTTGGCCAGGCCAATCAACTGCTTGATGCCCTCACGGACGATGGTGTGGTCTTCCGCCACCAGCACTCGAATCACGATCGTTCTCTCCTACGCCAAAGGAATCGCCACGCTCAGGCTGGTGCCTTCGCCGGGCTCGCTTTCCAGGGTCATGTCGCCGCCCAGCATCAGCACGCGCTCACGCACCCCCACCAGGCCGAACGAAGTCGGCCGAGCCGCATCGACGGCGAACCCCACGCCATCGTCGATGACCGTCATGCGCAACTGCCCGCCCTCCTCGACCAGGGCGATCTGCACGGTGTGCGCCCGGGCATGGCGCATGACGTTGGTCAGCGCTTCCTGGAGGATGCGGAACAGGCCGATGGCCTTGGCATCGCTCAAGGGCGGCAGTTGCTCCGGGACCTCGACCAGGCAGGGGATCTGCGTGCGGGCCTCGAAACGCCGTGCCTGCCACTCGATGGCCGAGGCGATTCCGGCATCGAGAATCGGCGGGCGCAACGCAGTGGCGACGTCACGCACCACCTGGAACAGTTGGGCGATCAGACGCTTCATGCTAGCCAGGCGCTCATGCAGCCCGGCATCCAGCTCGGCGTAGGCCAGCTCGCACATCGACACCTCGAGCTTGAGCACCGTGAGCATCTGCCCGAGTTCGTCATGCACCTCACGGGCGATGCGGGCCTTTTCCTCCTCGCGCACGCTTTCCAGGTGCGCCGACAACTCACGCAGTTGCTCCTGGGAGGCGGCCAGGGCCAGCTCGGCCTGCTTGCCTTGGGTGATGTCCCAGACCACACCATCCCACACCATGCGCCCATCGGCCAGGCGCCGCGTGGTCGCCTTGATGTCGGCCCAGCGCTGCTCACCCTGGCGAGTGAGGATACGGCCCTGCCACGACCAATCCCGGTCGCTGGCCAGGGCCAGGTCCTGGACCCGGTGATAGTCGGCGCGGTCCTCGGGATGGACCAGGTTGCGCAGCCCCATCTGCGGGTGCTGGATCGCCGCTGGGGTATAACCGACCAACGCCTCGCTGCCTTCGCTGATGTAGGGGAACTCCGGGTCGCCCTCGGCCGGGTCACGCTCCAGGCGGAACACCAGCCCCGGCACATTGCCGGCAATACCCTTGAGCCTTGCCTCGCTTTCGCGCAACGCGGCCAGGTCGCGCCGGCGCTCAGTGACATCGGCGAGGAACACCACCAGGTACTCCGCATCGCGAAAACGCAGGAACGACAACGACAACTCGACCGGAAACAGACTGCCATCGGCGCGCCGGCACTGGCTTTCGAACTGCTGCTCACTGTCGCCCCCGGTGCGGGCGCGCTTCCACAGCTCCAGCCAGCGATCCATCTTCAGATTCGGCTCGATATCGACCAGCGGCCGCTCCAGCAACGCCCCCTCGGCGAAGCCCAGCATACGCTCGGCGGCATGGTTGGCGTAGCGCACATGGCTGTCCCAGTTGACCCAGAGGATGCCCACCGTGCTCTGGTCGATGGAGAACTGGCTCAGGCGCAAGGCCTCCTCGCGCACCTGACGCTCCACCAGACTCTCCCGGGCCGCCAGCAAGCCCCGCTCCAGGCCGCGCTGCTGGCGACGCTGCCAGAACAGGGTGGCCAGGGCACACAGCAGCAGCAGGCCGAACAGCAGGGCTAGGTTCTGCCAGAAGCCGGCCGATTCGGAAAAACGCGGGTACTTGGGCTGCAGCCAGCGCTGGTGCATTTGCTCCAAGGTCTTGGCCGGCAGCGCCTGCAAGGCGCGTTCGAGGATATCGGCGAGCACGGGCCAGTCGCGTCGCGAGCCGACCCGCAGCAACTGCGGCAAGCCGATATCGCCCACCACCGCCAGGTCTGCAAACTCGCCTTCGCGGGAAAGCCGGCTCAGCTGCGCTTCATCCAGCACGGCGAAGCTGGCCTGCCCGCCCAGCACCAGCTGCAGCGCCTCCCGCTCATTGGGTACGCCCTGCAGGTTGAGATTGCCGTAATTGCTCCGCAGGTAGTCCGCAAGGGCTCCTGGCATGCGCACAGCCACCCGCTCGTTGGCGTTCAGCTTCTCCAGATCCACGGCCACCGCGCCACTGCGCATCCCGACCACCAGTTGCGGCACACGCATATAAGGGTCACTGAACAGCCACAGCCGCAGGCTGGCGGGGGTCTGGGTCAGGCCCGGGGCGAAATCGATCTCGCCCGCCTGCAACGCGTGCTCCAGCGCGGCCTGGTCCGGGAAGCCGCGCCAGGTCAGATCCAGCCGTAATGCCTGGGACAGGGCACCGACCAGTTCGACGTTGGCCCCGTAGAATTGCTGCAGACGGCGGTCGAACTGGGCATAGGGGGCCTGCAGCACCAGGCCGACGCGCAGGCCGCGGTGCTCATCCAGCCACTGCTGCTGGGCCGGCTCCAGCACCACAGGTGGCGGCGCCTGCGGCTTTGCCAGGGCGATCAAGGGTAGACACAACCAGCCGATAACCCACAGGCAACACACTCGCTTCATCTCTACGCTCGTCTTGGCAATGACGGCCGCCTGGCGTGGCCGTCGCGGGCAAATACCATTAGGCTGCCGGTATGATTCTGGCCTTGGATTGATCGATGTTCACACTTTATCGCACGACGCTGGCAATGTTCTGCCTGGCTTCGCTCCTGCCGCTCGGCGCTCAGGCCGCCGACGCCGAAGCACCGCAGGCCGCCACAGAAGCGGCCACCCCTGCTCCCCGTCCACCGCTGCTCGAACGTAGCCAGGACGACGCCCTGGCCCTGGAGCGCCAGGTGCCCAAGGCCGAGCAACAGACCTTGCAGGCCAATGGCGAGAACTTCCTGGCGCTGTGGAAGCCGGCCAACGACAGCGATCCGCAAGGCGCGCTGATCATTGTGCCCGGTGCCGGCGAAAGCGCCGACTGGCCAACCACCGTCGGCCCGCTGCGCCGTGGCTTCCCCGATGTCGGATGGAGCACCCTGAGCGTGAGCCTGCCCGACCTGCTGGCAGAACGCCCGCAGGCCCGTGTCGAAGCCAAGCCGGTGATCGCACCGAAAAAGGAAGAAGGCGAGTCGGCCCCGGCCAAGGACACGCCAGCCGATGCCAACGCCAATGTCGCCCAGGCCACTGCGCCCGAGGCGGACGCGGCCGACAGCACCGACGCGGTCGAGGCCGACGAGCACACCAGCGAGGAGGATGCCCAACGCATCTTCGCACGCCTCGACGCCGCCGTGGCCTATGCCCAGCAGCAGAAAGCGCGCAGCATCGTGCTGCTGGGCAACGGCAGTGGCGCGTACTGGGCCGCACGCTACCTCAGCGAGAAACAGCCGCCCCAGGTACAGAAGCTGGTGATGGTCGCCGCACAGACGCCGGCAAGGGTGGAGCACGACCTGCTGAGCGTGACGCCGACTTTGAAGGTGCCGACGGCGGATCTGTACTACACAACCCGAACCCAGGATCGCCTGGCCGCCCAACAGCGCCTGCAAGCCAGCAAGCGCGAGAAAAACAGCCAGTACCGGCAGCTGTCGCTGATGGTCGTTCCGGGCAACAAGGCCGCCGAGCAGGAGCAATTGTTGCGCCGGGTGCGCGGCTGGCTGAAGCCCAAGGAAGAGTGAGGCGTATCGAGGGACAAGCCAACTCCAACAATCTGGGAGCGGGCCTGCCCCACGATGGCAAACCTAAAGCCCGCGCCGCTTGCGAATCATGGCATAGGCCTGATGCAACTCGCGGGTATGCTCGGTCGCCTCGCGCACCTTGGCCTCACTGGCACCGCTGCCCACCAACTTGTCCGGGTGATGCCGGCTGAGCAAACGTCGATAGGCCTGCTTGACCTTGTCCGCCTCGGTGTCCGGCTCCACCCCAAGCAGCCTCAATGCCGCCGCATAGGTCATGGCACCGCCTTCGATCGCCGATTTGCGCGGTTCATATTCCAGCGACATGGCCTGCACCTGGTTGCGACTGAGGCCCAACTGCTGCCCCCAGCCCAGCAACAGGTCACGCTCCTGGCGACCTGCCTTGCCATCGGCCCAGACCATCCGCCAGCAGGCACGCAAGGTACCCTCGGGGCCATGAGGCTGCAGCTTGATCCGGCGCAGGTAGTGCCCCAGCCGCCCCTTGCCCGACTTGCCGCGGTTGAACGCGGCAATCGCCCGCATCCGCGCAGGCTCCGCCAGGTCCAGACGCGACATTTCCTGACGCGCCTGCTGGATATGCCCCTCGACCACCCGGCCATCGCTCTTGGCCAGACGCCCGAGCAGGACGAACAGCAGCTCCTCGTCACGCAGCGCCGGGCGCCCGCCCAGGCGCTCGCGCACATCCTCCCAACCCTGCAGTCGCAGACGCCGATCCATGGCCTGTCCCAGCAACGCCCCCAGCAACGCACCCGGAATGCTGGCCACGGCGAAACCGGCACCGGCACCAATCACTGTGCTCGGCCACCACATGTCAGGCACGCTCGCCGATCAGGCGCTCGACATCGGCCAGGCGCTCGAGGGTGCCGACATCGATCCAGTGGCCACGGTAGTGCTCACCACTCACTCGACCGTCGGCCATGGCCTTGCGCAGCAACGGGGCCAACTTGAACGCGCCGGGCCGGCATCCGTCAAACAGGGCCGGATCCAGCACCGAAATACCGCTGAAGGTCAGCGTTCCCGGGGCGTCGTCACCATCGCTCACCTGGCCATCCGCCAGGCGGAAGTCGCCACGTCCGTGATGACCGGGGTTGTCCACCAGCACCAGGTGCGCCAGCCCTTGCAGGGGAGCATTCAGGCCAGCGAAATCGTAGTCGGTCCAGACGTCACCGTTGACCAACAGGAATGGCGCATCCCCCAGCAACGGCAACGCCTTGAAGATCCCGCCACCGGTTTCCAGTGGCTCGCCCTCCGGCGAGTAGCGAATGCGCAGGCCGAAGCGGCTGCCATCGCCCAGATGGTCCTCGATCTGCTGGCCGAGCCAGGCATGGTTGATGACCACTTCACGGATACCGGCGCGGGCCAGCGCCTCGAGGTGATACTCGATCAGCGGCTTGCCGGCGGCGGGCACCAGCGGCTTGGGCGTATGCAGGGTCAGCGGGCGCATGCGCTCGCCCTTGCCTGCCGCCAGGATCATTGCCTTCATGAACGCGCCTCGCCCTTGAGCTCGGCAATCAGTTGCCCCAGCTCGGCCAGTTCGGGGCGACGAGCGATCACTTCATCTATATAGGCGAAGAAGCGTGGCACGTCGGTGAGATAGCGCGGCTTGCCGTCACGGTGGCAGATACGGGCAAAGATACCGATGACCTTGAGGTGGCGCTGCACGCCCATCAGGTCGCTGGCGCGGTGGAATGCTTCAAACTCGGACTGCACCGGGATACCGGCGGCGCGGGCCTTTTCCCAATAGCCACGCAGCCAGCCCTCCACGCGCGGCTGCGGCCAGCTGAGGAAGGCATCCTTGAACAGGCAGGTGATGTCGTAGGTCACCGGGCCGTAGACGGCATCCTGGAAATCCAGCACGCCCGGGTTGGGGGCGCTGTGCATCAGGTTGCGCGGCATGTAGTCGCGGTGCACCAGCACCTTTGGCTGGGCCAGGGCGCTGTCGATCAGCACCTGGCTGACCCGTTGCCAGGTGGCCTGCTGCGCTTCGCTGAAAGTCAGGCCGAGCTCACGGCCCACGTACCACTCGGGGAACAGCTCCACCTCGCGGCGCAGCAGGGCATCATCGTAGCTGGGCAGTGGCGCGTCCATCGGCAGGCGCTGGAACGCCAGCAGCGCATCGATGGCATCGGCGAACAGTGCGTCGGCGTTGTCCGAATCAATGATGTCCAGGTATGTCTGGCGGCCCAGATCGCCCAGCAGCAGGAAGCCACGTTCCAGGTCCTGGGCATGAATGACCGGCACGTTCACGCCCGCCGTGGCCAGCAGGTGGTCGATATCGACGAACGGGCGGCAATTTTCCTGCGGCGGCGGCGCATCCATGATCACGAAGCTGTGGCCGGCGCCCTCCCAGCGGAAGTAACGGCGGAAACTCGCATCGCTGCTGGCGGCGGTCAGGCTGCCGGTGGGCACTTCGCCCCAGGCGTTGCTACGGAACAGGCTCTCCAGTTGCCCGGTGAGCCAGGCGGTCAGTTGTTGCAGGCGTACATCGTGATCGGGCATTACGAGGGTTCTCCGACGGCCCTAGCCGTCAAGCGGGTCATGCTTTATTATCCAGCATCTTTTTCAGACCATCGAGAGGCGTGCGGCCCCCACACGCGGGCAGATGGCACGCAGGAAGCCCGGACTAATAAGATGGCATTGAAATCCCCCGCGTTTCGTAGGAAGTTTCCGTTGTTGGTGACTGGCGGTCTGCTGGCCCTGCAACCCCTGGCCACGTCGTACGTGGTGGCGGCCGAGCAGTTCGACTGCCAAGTGTCCGCCGCCGGTGGCTGGGACTGCAAGCCCAAGACCGCCGCCAACCTGCCTCCGCGCCCGGTTCATCCGGGCGCAGCCGCTGCCAGCTCGGGCGCCGAAGCGCCTGGCGAAGTCGCCGCGACCGAGGCCGAGAAGCCGATGCTGGTCACCGAGGCCAAGGGCCGCGGCCTGAAGTCGCGCAGCGAAGACTACAGCCACCTGGACTGGGTCCCGCGCGAGAAGCTCACCGCTGCGCAGCTGGCCGAGACCGGCCCGTACTGCGGCGGCGCCTACATCGAGCCGACCCGCCCGGGCATGAACGACTCCACGCCCAAGGACGAGTCGCCCACCTACATCAACGCCAAGGTCTCCAAGTACCAGCAGGAGCAGCAGATCGCCACCCTCGCCGGTGACGTGGTCATGCGCCAGGGCAGCATGCAGGCCGAGGCCGATGAGGCCAACCTGTATCAGGCCGAGAACCGGGGCGAGCTCAAGGGCAACGTCAAGATCCGCGACAACGGCTCGCTGGTGGTCGGTGACGAGGCGCAGATCCAGCTCGACACCGGCGAAGCCCGGGTCGACAACGCCGAATACGTGATGCACAAGTCGCACATCCGCGGCAACGCGCTGTACGCCAAGCGCGCCGAGAACGCCATCATCCGCCTCAAGGACGGTACCTATACCACCTGTGAGCCGGGCAGCAACGCGTGGCAGCTCAAGGGCAACAACATCACCCTGAACCCGGCCACCGGCTTCGGCACCGCGACCAACGTGACGCTGCGGGTCAAGGATTTCCCGGTGTTCTACACACCGTACATCTACTTCCCGATCGACGACCGTCGCCAGTCCGGCTTCCTGCCGCCATCGTTCAGCTCCAGCAGCGACACCGGCTTCATGCTGGTCACCCCGTACTACTTCAACTTGGCGCCTAACTACGACGCCACGTTGTACCCGCGCTACATGGCCAAGCGCGGCATGCTGATGGAAGGTGAGTTCCGCTACCTGACCAAGTCCAGCGAAGGCCAGTTCGGCGGTGGTTTCCTGAGCGATCAGGACGACGACCGCGAGAAGCAGACCGATTACAAGAAAGATCGCTGGATGGTCAACTGGCAGCACAAGGGCGGCCTGGACGAGCGCCTGATGACCGAGGTGGATTACACCGACATCAGCGATCCGTTCTACTTCCAGGACCTGGAAACCGACCAGATCGGCGTAGAGAGCCGGGACGTCCTGAACCAACGCGGCACACTGACCTACCGGGGCGACAGCTATACCGCAGGCCTGAACGTGCATGCCTACGAGATGGCGACCATCTCGCAGATCACCCCGTACGACAAGCTTCCGCAGGTCACCTTCAATGGCATGCTGCCGTTCCATCCGGGCGGCTTCGATCTGAGCTACGAGACCGAGGCCGTGCGCTTCGACCGTGACCTGAAGAACGATTTCGTAAGGGACAAGGACGGCAATCCGGACACTTCCGCAGGTGGTATTCCTGGCCGTCGCCTGGACGACAACGTTTCCGGTATCGCTCGCGCCAACGGCACCCGCCTCAACTTCGCCCCGGCGATCAGCCTGCCGATGCAAGCCAGCTATGGCTTCGTCACGCCGAAGTTGAAGTACGTCTACACCAACTACGACCTGGACCTGGATAGCCAAGGCAAGGCTCAGGCTATCGCGCAGTCAGCGAACCCCGCCTACGGCAGCTACAGCAGCTCGTTGAACCGCGACATTCCGATCTTCAGTGTCGACAGTGGCCTCTACTTCGACCGCAATACCCAGCTGTTCGGTACGAACTACCGCCAGACCCTCGAACCGCGGCTGTTCTACCTCTATGTTCCGTACAAGGACCAGAAAGACATTCCACTGTTCGACACGGGCGAGAACACGTTCAACTATTCCTCGCTGTTCCGCGACAACCGCTTCAGTGGCACCGACCGCATCGGCGACGAGAACAAGCTGTCGCTGGGCGTGACCAACCGCTGGATCGAGGACAATGGCTTCCAGCGCCAGCGTTTCAGCATCGGCCAGGCGTTCTACTTCAAGGATCGCAAGGTCCAACTTCCTGGCATCGACTATCGCACCCGCGCGGACAGCAAATCAGATGTCTCGCCGTACGCACTGGAATACGAGTACGCCTTCAACCGCGACTGGCGTTTCAACTCGGACTTCAACTGGGATCCGGACAGCCACAGCACCCGCTCGGGCAGCGCTATGTTCCACTACCAGCCTGAAGACAATCCGAACAAGGTCGTCAACCTTGGCTATCGCTATCGCAACGACCTGATCACCTACGATTCGGCGACTGGCCTCTGGAAAGTCGGCGGTGGTGACTATGGCACCCCTGGCGATCCGAACTACATCAAGGATTACTACAAGATCCAGCAGCACGATTTCTCGGTCATCTGGCCGATCGTGCCGCAGTGGAGCGTGATCGGTCGCTGGCAGCATGACTACAACCGCAACCGCACCCTTGAAGCGATGGGTGGTTTCGAATATGACAACTGCTGCTGGAAACTGCGTCTGATCAACCGCTACTGGATCGACTACGACGACTTCAGCCAAGCCGTCCCGAACAACGAGAAGGGCGACCACGGCATCTTCCTGCAGATCGTGCTCAAAGGGCTCGGTGGTGTAGTCGGCAACAAGGTCGAATCGTTCCTGGACCAAGGCATTCAAGGTTACCGTACACGTGAAGAGCAAGCTTATTGATCGTCTGCGCCCGCTGATGCTGGGCGCCGCAATGCTGAGTGGCGCGGTGCATGCCGCGGTACAGCCCATCGACCGCATCGTGGCCACCGTCGACAACGACGTGGTCATGCAGAGCCAGCTGGACCAGCGCGTGCGCGAAGTGCAGCAGACCATCGCCAAGCGCGGTGGTGGCGTGCCGCCTGCCGCCGCCCTGCAGCAGCAGGTACTGGAGCGCCTGATCGTCGAAAACCTGCAACTGCAGATCGGCGAGCGCTCGGGCATCCGCATCACCGACGAAGAACTGAACCAAGCCGTCGCCACCATTGCCCAGCGCAATGGCATGTCGCTGGAGCAGTTCCGCGCCGCCCTGGCCCACGACGGCCTGTCGTACGACGATGCCCGCGAGCAGATCAAGCGCGAGATGGTCATCAGCCGCGTACGTCAACGTCGCGTGGCCGAGCGTATCCAGGTGTCCGAGCAGGAAGTGAAGAACTTCCTCAACTCGGACCTGGGCAAGATGCAGATGTCGGAAGAGTACCGCCTGGCCAACATCCTTATCCCGACCCCGGAAGGCGCCAACTCGGAAGCCATCCAGGCCGCCGCCCGCCAGGTCGGCGATGTCTACCAGCAACTCCGGCAGGGCAAGGACTTCGGTCAGATGGCCATTGAGCGCTCCGCCAGCGAGAACGCCCTGGAAGGCGGCGAGATGGGCTGGCGCAAGGCCGGCCAGCTGCCACCTGACTTTGCCAAGATGCTCAGCAGCATGGCCATTGGTGACATTACCCAGCCGATCCGCATCCCCAACGGCTTCATCATCCTCAAACTCGAGGAGAAGCGTGGCGGCAGCGAGAGCATCCTGCGCGACGAAGTGCATGTGCGCCACATCCTGATCAAGCCGAGCGAGATCCGCAGCGAAGCCGCCACCGAGCAATTGGCCGAGCGTCTGTACGACCGGATCCAGAACGGTGAAGACTTCGCCGAACTGGCGAAGAGCTTCTCGGAAGACCCGGGCTCCGCGCTCAACGGCGGCGACCTCAACTGGGTCGACCCGAACAGCCTGGTGCCGGAGTTCCGCGAGCAGATGGCCAACGCCCAGCAAGGCGTGGTGACCAAGCCGTTCAAGACCCAATACGGCTGGCATGTGCTGGAAGTGCTGGGCCGCCGCGCCACCGACAGCACCGAGCAGGCGCGCGAGCAGCAGGCCATGAACGTCCTGCGCAACCGCAAGTACGACGAAGAGCTGCAGAACTGGCTGCGCCAGATCCGCGACGAAGCCTACGTTGAAATCAAGCTGCCTGGCGCTGACCAGGCCGCCCAGTGAAGCCCCAGCGCTTCGCCGTCACGCCCGGCGAGCCGGCCGGCATAGGTCCCGACCTGTGCCTGCTGCTCGCCGCCGAGGCCCAGCCCCACCCCCTGATCGCCATCACCAGCCGTGACCTGCTCGCCGAGCGGGCCGCGCAGCTGGGGCTGGCCGTCAGCCTGCGACCCGTCACCCCCGACAGTTTCCCCAGCCTGCCAGCCCCCGCCGGCAGCCTGTACGTCTGGGACACGCCACTGGCCAACCCGGTGCTGGCCGGGCAGCTGGACAAGGCCAACGCCGCGTTCGTCCTGGAGACACTGACCCGGGCCGGCCAGGGCTGCCTCGACGGGCAGTTCGCCGGGATGATCACCGCCCCCGTGCACAAGGGTGTGATCAACGAGAGCGGGATCGCCTTCTCCGGGCACACCGAATTCCTCGCCGACCTCACCCACACCGCGCAAGTGGTGATGATGCTGGCCACCCGAGGATTGCGCGTGGCCCTGGTGACCACCCACCTGCCCCTGCGCGATATCGCCGACGCCATCACTGGCGAACGCCTGGAGCGCGTCACCCGCATCCTGCATGCGGACATGCGCGACAAGTTCGGCATCGCCAACCCACGCATCCTGGTCTGCGGGCTCAATCCGCATGCCGGAGAAGGCGGCCACCTGGGCCGCGAAGAAATCGACATCATCGAGCCGGTGCTGCAGCGCCTGCGCGCCGAAGGCATGGACCTGCACGGTCCGCTGCCGGCCGATACCCTGTTTACCCCCAAATATCTGGAGCACTGCGACGCGGTGCTGGCGATGTACCACGACCAAGGCCTGCCCGTACTCAAGTACAAGGGCTTTGGCGCCGCGGTCAACGTGACGCTGGGCCTGCCGATCATCCGTACCTCGGTCGACCACGGCACCGCCCTGGACTTGGCCGGCACCGGCCGGATCGACACCGGCAGCCTGCGCGTCGCATTGGAAACCGCCTACCAGATGGCCGAGAACCGACCATGACCGAGCACTATCAACACCGGGCGCGCAAGCGCTTCGGCCAGAACTTCCTGCACGACGCCGGAATCATCGATCGCATCCTGCGGGCGATCAACGCCAAGGCCGGCGAACACCTGCTGGAGATCGGCCCCGGCCAGGGCGCCCTGACCGAGGGCCTGCTGGGTAGCGGCGCACAGCTGGACGTGGTGGAGCTGGACAAAGACCTGGTGCCGATCCTGCAACACAAGTTCGCCGGGCGCGACAACTTCCGCCTGCACCAGGGCGATGCCCTGAAGTTCGACTTCAACCAGCTGGGCGTGCCTGAGCGCAGCCTCAAGGTGGTCGGCAACCTGCCCTACAACATCTCCACCCCGCTGATCTTCCACCTGCTCAGCCATGCCGGGCTGATCCGCGACATGCACTTCATGCTGCAAAAGGAAGTGGTCGAGCGCATGGCTGCAGGCCCGGGTGGCGGTGACTGGGGCCGTTTGTCGATCATGGTGCAGTACCACTGCCGGGTCGAGCACCTGTTCAACGTTGGCCCTGGCGCCTTCAATCCGCCGCCGAAGGTGGACTCGGCCATCGTCCGCCTGGTGCCGCACGCAGTGCTGCCACACCCGGCCAAGGATGCACGGCTGCTGGAACAGGTAGTACGCGAGGCGTTCAACCAGCGCCGCAAGACCCTGCGCAACACCCTGAAAGGCCTGCTCGACAGCGCGGCCATCGAAGCCGCCGGCGTCGACGGCAGCCTGCGCCCCGAACAGCTGGACCTGGCCGCCTTCGTGCGCCTGGCCGACAAGCTGGCCGAACAGCAGGGCTGACCACGCGCCCGCTCTCTGCGTGGGAGCGGGCTTGCCCCGCGGTCAGTGATAACTGGCCACCACCCCCGCCAATGGCCTAGACTGCGTTATTGCGTCAGTTCGCCCAAGGCCTTTGCATGTCCGACCCCCGCTATCAGATCGACGTCAGCGTCGTGACCCGCTACCTCAAAGAACAATCCGACCCCGAAAGCAGCCGTTTCGCCTTCGCCTACACCATCACCGTACAGAACAACGGCACGGTCACCGCCAAGCTGATGTCCCGCCACTGGCTGATCACCAACGGTGACGGCGAAGTCGAGGAAGTGCGTGGCGCCGGCGTGATTGGCCAGCAGCCGCTGATCGAGCCCGGCCAAAGCCACACCTACAGCAGCGGCGCGGTCATCAGCACCCGCGTCGGCACCATGCAGGGCAGCTACCAGATGTTCGCCGAAGACGGCAAGCGCTTCGACGCCACAATTGCCCCATTCCGCCTTGCCGTGCCTGGGGCCCTGCACTGATGGCCACCTATGCCGTCGGCGACCTGCAAGGCTGCCTACAACCGCTCAAGTGCCTGCTCGAACGCGTGCGCTTCAACCCGTCGGTCGACCGTCTTTGGCTGGTGGGCGACCTGGTCAACCGCGGCCCCGAGTCCCTCGAAACCCTGCGCTACCTCTATTCGATCCGCCAGGCGCTGGTCTGCGTGCTGGGCAATCACGACCTGCACCTGCTGGCGGCCGGACACAACGTCGAGCGGCTTAAGAAAAGCGACACCCTGCGCGAGATCATCGAAGCCCCGGACGCCGACCAGCTCTTGGACTGGCTGCGCCAACAGAAGCTGCTGCACTACGACGAAGTCCGTGGCATCGCCATGGTCCATGCTGGCATCCCGCCGCAATGGACCCTGGGCAAAGCGCTGGAGCTGGCGGCCGAGGTCGAGGAAGTGCTGCGCGACGACAGCCGCCTGAAGCTGTACCTGGACGGCATGTACGGCAACGAGCCGAACAAGTGGAGCAAGGACCTGGCCGGCGTCGAACGCCTGCGGGTGATCACCAACTACTTCACCCGCATGCGCTTCTGCACCGCCGCCGGCAAGCTCGACCTCAAGACCAAGGAGGGCGCCGACAGCGCCCCCAAGGGCTATAAGCCGTGGTTTGCCCACCCGGACCGTCGCTCGCGCCATGTGAAGATTCTCTTCGGCCACTGGGCCGCCCTCGAAGGCCGTGTCGACGTGCCCGGCGTGATCGCCCTGGACACCGGCTGCGTCTGGGGCGGCGCGATGACCCTGTACAATGTCGACAGTGGTGAACTCCACCGCTGCGACTGCACCCGCGAAGGCACCCCGCGCCCGCCGGCGCCACTCAATGAACATCCCTGAAGGAACCGCACCCATGAGCGAATTCAAGCGCATTACCCCCGAGCAAGCCCTCGAATTGCGTGCGCAAGGCGCGGTCGTGGTCGACATTCGCGACCCGCAGGCCTTTGCCGCCGGGCATATCGCCGGCGCCACTCATCTGGATAATCACTCGGTTGCCGATTTCATCCGCAACGCCGACCCGGACGCGCCTACACTGGTTGTCTGCTACCACGGCAATTCCAGCCAAAGCGCCGCCGCCTACCTGGTCGGCCAGGGCTTCTCCAACGTCTACAGCATCGATGGTGGCTTCGAGCTGTGGCGCAACACCTACCCGGCGGAAACCGCCCAGGGCAGCGCCGAATAATTTTTTCATTTTTCCTCCAGCCCGCGCTCGGCGCGGGCTTGCGCCCGACCTGACGAACGGTCGCAGGCGTCTTCTCGGCTCCCTGCCCTTGACCTTGCGTATAACCAACTATCCTTAAGCCCAGGCCATCCAAAAAAGGGGAGAGCCGGTACACCGGCGTGCGGGTCATCGGTAGCGTTCCAAGGTGTTCTGGGGGGTATACAGCAATCGGCGAGCCCGGTTGCATGCCAGCATCAGCTGACTGATCCGGCGTCGTCTCCACGTATCGAGCGAGGTGACGTCATGAGCATTTTTAGCCACTTCCAACAACGTTTCGAGTCCACCCGCCAGGAAGAACTTTCGCTGCAGGAGTACCTCGAGCTGTGCAAAGAGGATCGCAGTGCCTATGCCTCGGCGGCCGAGCGGCTGTTGCTGGCCATCGGCGAACCAGAGCTGATCGACACCTCAAGCAACTCCAGGCTGTCGCGGATCTTCTCCAACAAGGTGATCCGTCGTTATCCGGCCTTTGCCGACTTCCATGGCATGGAAGAGTGCATCGACCAGATCGTCTCCTACTTCCGCCACGCCGCCCAAGGCCTGGAAGAGAAGAAACAGATCCTCTACCTGCTGGGCCCGGTGGGCGGCGGTAAATCGTCGCTGGCCGAGAAACTCAAGCAGCTGATGGAGAAGGTGCCGTTCTACGCCATCAAGGGCTCGCCGGTGTTCGAATCGCCCCTGGGCCTGTTCAACGCCGCCGAGGACGGCCAGATCCTCGAAGAGGAATACGGCATCTCGCGCCGCTACCTCAACACCATCATGTCGCCCTGGGCCACCAAGCGCCTGCAGGAATTCGGCGGCGACATCAGCAAGTTCAGGGTGGTCAAGCTCTACCCGTCCATCCTCAACCAGATCGCCATCGCCAAGACCGAGCCGGGCGACGAGAACAACCAGGACATCTCGGCCCTGGTGGGCAAGGTGGATATCCGCAAGCTCGAGGAATTCCCGCAGAACGACGCCGACGCCTACAGCTATTCGGGCGCGCTGTGCCGGGCCAACCAGGGCCTGATGGAATTCGTCGAGATGTTCAAGGCGCCGATCAAGGTCCTGCACCCGTTGCTCACCGCGACCCAGGAAGGCAACTACAATAGCACCGAGGGGTTGGGCGCGATCCCCTACTCCGGGATCCTGCTGGCCCACTCCAACGAATCGGAGTGGCATACCTTCCGCAACAACAAGAACAACGAGGCCTTCATCGACCGGATCTACATCGTCAAGGTGCCGTACTGCCTGCGCGTCAGTGACGAGATCAAGATCTACGACAAGCTGCTGGTCAACAGCTCCCTGGCCAAGGCCCATTGCGCGCCTGACACTTTGAAGATGCTGGCCCAGTTCACCGTGCTCTCGCGCCTGAAAGAGCCCGAGAACTCCAACATCTACTCGAAGATGCGCGTGTACGACGGCGAGAACCTCAAGGACACCGACCCGAAAGCCAAGTCGATCCAGGAGTACCGCGACGCCGCGGGCGTCGACGAGGGCATGAACGGCCTGTCGACCCGCTTCGCCTTCAAGATCCTCTCCAAGGTGTTCAACTTCGACCCTCACGAGGTGGCGGCCAACCCGGTGCACCTGCTGTATGTGCTGGAGCAGCAGATCGAGCAGGAGCAGTTCCCGGCCGAGGTGCGCGAGCGCTACCTGCGCTACCTGAAGGAATACCTGGCACCGCGCTACATCGAGTTCATCGGCAAGGAGATCCAGACCGCCTACCTGGAGTCCTACAGCGAATACGGCCAGAACATCTTCGACCGCTATGTGCTGTACGCCGACTTCTGGATCCAGGACCAGGAATACCGCGACCCGGAAACCGGCGAGATCCTCAACCGCATCGCCCTCAACGAGGAGCTGGAGAAGATCGAGAAGCCAGCCGGCATCAGCAATCCGAAGGACTTCCGCAACGAGATCGTCAACTTCGTGCTGCGCGCCCGGGCCAACAACAACGGCAAGAACCCCAGCTGGCTCAGCTACGAGAAGCTGCGGGTGGTGATCGAGAAGAAGATGTTCTCCAACACAGAGGACCTGCTGCCGGTCATCAGTTTCAACGCCAAGGCCAGCAAGGAGGATCAACAGAAGCACAACGACTTCGTCACCCGGATGGTGGAGCGTGGCTACACCGACAAGCAGGTTCGACTGCTGTCGGAATGGTACCTGCGGGTCAGGAAATCGCAATAAAGCGACACGCTACACGCCGTGCGTCCGAGGCTGGCCTTGCCAGCCCGGGCGGCGGCGGCTGCTTTTACGTGCAGCTCGTAGCTTGAAGCGTGCAGCTGTTCCCAGCTACCGGAGGGACCATGAGCTACGTAATCGACCGACGCCTGAACGGCAAGAACAAGAGCACGGTCAACCGCCAGCGCTTCCTGCGGCGTTACCGTGAACACATCAAGAAGGCCGTCGAAGAGGCCGTGAGTCGCCGCTCCATCATGGACATGGAGCATGGCGAACAGATCAGCATCCCGGGTCGCGACATCGATGAACCCGTGCTGCACCACGGTCGCGGCGGCAAGCAGACCATCGTCCATCCCGGCAACAAGGAATTCACCGCCGGCGAACACATCGCCCGGCCACAAGGTGGCGGCGGTGGCGGTGGCCGCGGCAAGGCGGGCAACTCCGGCGAGGGCATGGACGACTTCGTGTTCCAGATCACCCAGGAAGAATTCCTCGAATTCATGTTCGAGGACCTGGAGCTGCCCAACCTGGTCAAGCGCCACCTGACCGGGGCCGACACCTTCAAGACCGTGCGCGCAGGCATTGCCAACGAGGGCAACCCGTCGCGCATCAACATCGTGCGCACCCTGCGCTCTGCCCACGCCCGGCGCATCGCCCTGACCGGCAGCAGCCGTGCCCTGTTGCGCGAGGCGCAAAAGGAACTGGAGCGGCTCAAGGTCGAGGAACCGGACAACTTCACCGACATCCAGGACACCGAGAGCGAGATCGAACGCCTAAAGGCGCGCATCAACCGCCTGCCGTTTCTCGACACCTTCGACCTGAAGTACAACCTGCTGGTCAAGCAGCCCAACCCCAGCTCCAAGGCGGTGATGTTCTGCCTGATGGACGTGTCCGGCTCCATGACCCAGGCCACCAAGGACATCGCCAAGCGCTTCTTCATCCTGCTGTACCTGTTCCTCAAGCGGAACTACGACCGCATCGAGGTCGTGTTCATCCGCCATCACACCAGCGCCCGCGAAGTGGACGAGGAAGAGTTCTTCTATTCCCGCGAGACCGGCGGCACCATCGTCTCCAGCGCGCTCAAGCTGATGCAGGAAATCATGGCCGAGCGTTACCCGGCCAGTGACTGGAATATCTACGCCGCCCAGGCCTCGGACGGCGACAACTGGAACGACGACTCGCCGATCTGCCGCGACATTCTCGCCAATCAGATCATGCAGCACGTGCAGTACTACACTTATGTCGAGATCACCCCACGCGAACACCAGGCGCTGTGGTACGAATACGAGCGCATCGGCGAGGCGTTCCCCGACACCTTCGCCCAGCAGCAGTTGGTATCGGCCGGCGACATCTACCCGGTCTTCCGTGAACTCTTCCAGCGCAGGTTAGCCACATGACCGCCAGAGAGCAGAGACGCCAGCCCATTTCCACCGGTTCCGAATGGACGTTCGAGCTGATCCAGACCTACGACCGCGAGATCAGTCGCCTGGCCGCCCGCTACGCCCTGGACACCTACCCCAACCAGATCGAAGTGATCACCGCCGAGCAGATGATGGACGCCTACGCCTCGGTGGGCATGCCGCTGGGCTATCACCACTGGTCCTACGGCAAGCAGTTCCTCAGTACCGAGAAGTCCTACAGCCGTGGCCAGATGGGCCTGGCCTACGAGATCGTGATCAACTCCGATCCGTGCATCGCCTACCTGATGGAAGAGAACACCATGTGCATGCAGGCACTGGTGATCGCCCACGCCTGCTACGGCCACAACAGCTTCTTCAAGGGCAACTACCTGTTCCGCACCTGGACCGACGCCAGCTCGATCATCGATTACCTGGTGTTCGCCAAGCAGTACATCGCCCAATGCGAGGAGCGCCACGGCATCGATGCCGTCGAGGACCTGATCGACTCCTGCCATGCCCTGATGAACTACGGCGTGGACCGCTACAAGCGCCCCTACCCCATTTCCGCCGAGGAAGAACGCCGCCGGCAGAAGGAGCGCGAAGAGCACCTGCAACGGCAGATCAACGACCTCTGGCGCACCATCCCCAAGGGCGCCGAAAAGGGCGGCGAGAAAGACGACGCGCGCTTCCCGGCAGAACCCCAGGAGAACATCCTCTACTTCATCGAGAAGCACGCCCCGCTGCTGGAGCCCTGGCAGCGCGAAGTGGTGCGCATCGTGCGCAAGATCGCCCAGTATTTCTACCCGCAGCGCCAAACCCAGGTGATGAACGAAGGCTGGGCGACCTTCTGGCACTACACCCTGATGAACGACCTCTACGACGAGGGGCTGATCACCGAAGGCTTCATGATGGAGTTTCTGCAGTCGCACACCAGCGTGGTGTTCCAGCCAGGCTTCGACAGCCCGTATTACAGCGGTATCAACCCCTATGCTCTGGGCTTTGCCATGTACACCGACATCCGCCGCATGTGCGAGCACCCTACCGAGGAGGATCGCCGCTGGTTCCCGGACATCGCCGGCAGCGACTGGCTGTCGACGATCAAGTTCGCCATGAGCAGCTTCAAGGATGAGAGCTTCATCCTGCAGTACCTGTCACCCAAGGTGATGCGTGACCTCAAGCTGTTCAGCATCCTCGACGACGACCAGCGCGACGACCTGCTGGTGCCGGCGATCCATGACGAGGACGGCTACCGCACCATCCGCGAGCAGCTGGCCGCGCAGTACAACCTGGGCAACCGCGAGCCCAACGTGCAGATCTGGAGCATCGACCGGCGTGGCGACCGCTCGCTGACCTTGCGCCACCAGCAGCACAACCGCAAACCCCTGGGCGACTCCACCGAGGAGGTGCTCAAGCACCTGCACCGCCTGTGGGGCTTCGACATTCACCTGGAGACCGTGCAGGGCGATCAGGTGATGAAGACCCACCACATGCCACCGCGCAGCGAGCACAGCGATGCCGGCGACTACGGACGCATGGACCTGGCCGTGGTACACCACCTCTAGCCATCACACACCTCCATTTCTGCCGACAGGGTATCCTGTCGGCAGAAATGGAGGTTTCACATGCAGATCTACAAGGTTGGCGGCGCTGTGCGTGACCGCCTGCTCGGCCGTCCGGTCAGCGACGTCGACTGGCTGGTGGTTGGCGCCAGCGTCGAACAGATGCAGGCCCTGGGCTACCGCCCGGTGGGCGCGGATTTTCCGGTTTTTCTTCACCCCAGGTCCGGTGAGGAGTACGCCCTGGCCCGCACCGAGCGCAAGAGCGGGCGCGGTTATGGCGGTTTCACCTTCCACGCAAGCCCCGACGTCACCCTCGAAGAAGACCTGATTCGCCGCGACCTGACCATCAACGCCATGGCCGAGGACGAACACGGCCAGCTGTACGACCCCTACCACGGCAAGGCAGACCTGGATAACCGAATCCTTCGCCATGTTTCCCCGGCATTCGCAGAAGATCCACTGCGAGTGTTGCGTGTTGCGCGCTTTGCGACGCGCTATGCACCTCTGGGTTTCGAGGTGGCCGACGAAACCCTTGCCCTCATGCGGCAGATCGCCGAGTCGGGCGAACTGCAGGCGCTTACTGCCGAACGCAGCTGGAAGGAGATCGAACGGGCATTGATGGAAAACGAGCCACAGGTGTTCGTCGAGGTGCTGCGCAGTTGCGGCGCACTGAAAGAGCTGATGCCAGAGCTGGAGCACGGCACCGATACACTGACTGCACTGCACCAGGCGGCCAGGCACCAGCAATCCCTGCCTGTGCGTTGGGCTTGCCTGCTGCGCGGATTGGAATCAACGGCGATCAAAGCACTCAACCAGCGCTTCAAGGTCCCACGCGAATGCCAGGAACTGGCGATACTGGTGGGGGAGTTCGCCGAACAGGCCGATCAAGCTCTGGCACTTGAGCCGACAAGCCTGCTGGAAATGCTGCAGAAGTTTGATGTGTATCGTCGGCCGCAGCGTTTCGACGACTTCATTGCCGCGTGTGAAATGGCGGCAGTGGACTCGAGTTATCCACAAGGCAGGTATCTGCGCGATGCAGCTGCGGCGGCTCGGGCCGTGGATGTGAAGCCGCTTGTGCAACAGGGGCTGACCGGCCAAGCCTTGGGGGAGGCGCTGAAGGCGCAAAGGCTTGAGGCGCTGAAGGCCTACACGCAGCAGTGAGCCCATCGCAGGGAGCAAGTCCGATTGGTGGAAGAGGGCTTGCTCCGCGATCGCAAGTGCGGCTCAGACCTGCGTGAGCTGCAGCCCACGCCACTCGAACGGCACCGGCGCCAGTACCTGATCGATGCTCGCCTCTTCCCACAACTGCGCCATGGGCTTGCCGACCCCAGGGTGCACCCGTTGGGGCGCCAGCAAAGACAAGGGCCACAGCACGAACGCGTTCTTCAGGATCTCCGCCCGCGGCAGCACCAAGCCGTTGAAGGTGCCATGCAGATCGTCGTACAGCAGCACGTCGATATCCAGCGGAAGGCCCTTGCGGTCGGGTGCGTAGCGGCCATTTTCCGCTTCGATGAACTTCAGCCGGCGGTCCAGCTCCAGCAGCGGCAGGTCGGTCTTGCCGGTCACCACGAAGTTGATGAATGGCCCGCTCTTGATACCCACTGCCTGGCTTTCGAACGCCGGCGAGCAACGCATGTCGATGAGTATCGCAGCCAGGGCATCGAGCCCGGCGCACAGGTGCCGCTCGCGGTCGATGTTGCTACCCAGCCCGAGATATACGGTACTCAGAGACATCCGCGCTCGATCTCCACGCCAACGCCGCCCCGGGCCGCAGGCACCGCACCCGGCTTGGTCAGTTTCAGCCGCACCCACGGGATCTTGAACTCTTCCATCAGTACGGCCACCAGACGCTCGGCAAAGGTCTCCACCAGTTCGAAGCGCGCCTGCTCGGCGAAGGCCTGGACGCGCGCCGAGACACTGGCGTAGTCCAGGGCCAGCGACAGGTCGTCACCGGCCGCCGCCGGGCGGTTGTCCCAGGCGAAACTCAGGTCAAGGCGCAGGCATTGGCGAATATCCCGCTCCCAGTCATAGGCACCGATGACGGTATCGACTTCCAGGCCTTCGATGAACACTCTGTCCAAGCACTTCTCTCCACAGCACGACAAGGGCGACGGGCGCCGTTAGAATCAGGGCGTCCTCGCCCGGAATAGTTAGCATGTTTTGGTCACTGGCGCTGCTTGCCTACCTGCTCGGCTCTCTGTCCTTCGCCATCGTCCTGAGCCGCCTCAGCGGCAGCCCCGACCCGCGCTCCAGCGGCTCGGGCAATGCCGGCGCGACCAACATGCTACGCCTGGCCGGCCGCAAACTGGCGATCCTGACGCTGCTCGGCGACCTGTGCAAGGGCATGTTGCCAGTACTGCTGGCCCGCCTGGCCGGGCTCGACCAGCAGGAGCAGGCCTGGGTCGGCATCTGCGCGGTGCTCGGCCATCTGTTCCCGGTGTACTTCCGTTTCCAGGGCGGCAAGGGCGTGGCCACTGCCGCCGGCATGCTCATGGCGTTGTACTTTCCCGCCGCGCTGCTGGCCATCGGCGCCTGGCTGCTGACCTTCTACCTCACCCGCACCAGCTCGCTGGCGGCGTTGATCGCCACGCCATTGACGCTGCCGCTGCTGGCCTGGCGCGAACCCGAAGCGCTGCTGCCGATGACGGTACTGACGATCCTGATCGTCTGGCGCCACCGCAGCAACCTGCGCGACCTGTTCGCCGGGCGCGAGCGCCATTTCTGAGACGCCCGCACAAGCCGGCACCTTTCACACCGCCGGCAACTGCTCCATCGGCCAGCGCGCCTGCACGCTGATGGCCAGGTCCTGCCGCTGCCCGGCCAACAGGCGCTGGCAACCGGCATAGGCGATCATCGCGCCGTTGTCGGTACAGAACCGTGGACGGGCGTAATAGACGTTGCCCTTGATGCTGGCCAGCATTTCTTCCAGCGAAACGCGCAAGGCCTTGTTGGCGCTCACGCCACCGGCGATGACCAGGCGTTTGAGGCCAGTCTGCTTGAGCGCACGCTTGCACTTGATGGTCAGAGTCTCCACCACCGCCTGCTGGAACGCCAGCGACACGTCGCAACGGGTTTGCTCGTTGTCGTCCCCGGCGTCGCGGCATTGCTGCCAGGTGTTCAGGGCGAAGGTCTTGAGGCCGCTGAAGCTGAACTGCAGGCCCGGCCGATCGCACATCGGCCGCGGGAACACGAAGCGCCCGGGCGTGCCTTGCTCGGCCAGGCGGGCGATCTCGGGGCCGCCCGGATAATTGAGGCCGATCAGCTTGGCGGTCTTGTCGAAGGCTTCGCCAGCGGCGTCGTCCAGGCTCTCGCCCAACAGCTCGTACTGGCCGATGCCATCGACGCGCACCAGCTGGGTGTGGCCACCGGACACCAACAAAGCGACGAACGGAAATTCCGGCGGCTGCTCCTCGAGCATCGGCGCCAGCAGGTGGCCTTCCATATGGTGCACACCGATCGCCGGAATATCCCAGGCAAAGGCCAGCGCCTGGGCGCAGGAGGCGCCCACCAGCAGCGCGCCGACCAGGCCGGGACCTGCGGTGTAGGCGATGGCGTCGATCTCGGTGGCGACGCAGTCGGCTTCCTGCAGCACCTGGCGAATCAGCGGCAGCATGCGCTTGACGTGGTCGCGCGAGGCGAGCTCGGGCACCACGCCGCCATAGACGCGGTGCAGGTCGATCTGGCTGAACAGCGCGTCGGCCAGCAGGCCGCGCTCGCTGTCGTATAATGCGACGCCAGTTTCGTCGCAGGATGTTTCCAATCCCAGTACTAGCATGGGTCCGTGCCTTGTTGAGGCTGAATTCGAAGGCGCGCATGATAGTCCCCGTGTCCGGTGCCGACCAGCGGTTTTCGATCAGAGGCTTTGCATTCCGGCCAGCTAAGGGTTAACATCCGCAACCCTTGAAAACCGACGTTCTCCAGCACACCTTATGTTTTGCCAGGAGCACGTCTACCCCGGTAATGAATTAAGGTAGCCCTGGATGCCAGCCGTCAAAGTTAAAGAGAACGAACCCTTCGACGTAGCTCTGCGTCGTTTCAAGCGCTCCTGCGAAAAAGCCGGTGTACTGGCTGAAGTTCGTAGCCGCGAGTTTTACGAGAAGCCGACCGCCGAGCGCAAGCGCAAAGCCGCTGCCGCTGTAAAGCGTCACGCCAAGAAGGTTCAGCGCGAACAGCGCCGCGCCGTTCGTCTGTACTAAGTACAGCCGTTCTACGCAAAGCTTCTGCCATGCCCGGCCTCGTGCCGGGCTGATGGCAGCGGTCGCTTCAAACCCTTGGCCATGCGCCTTGGGCGCCCCGGCAAAAGCCATGGGCAACCCGCATCAACGCGTCAGAACTGGTCCTCGACCAGGCGTGCACGTCCTTTCTGACGAGCCATTCATGGGCTGGTGACGAGCACACTCCTCTTCCTGCGAGATACCCCACGCCAAACCCGCGCACAAGCGTTTAGACTTGCCAGTTGCCAGATGACGAGACTGCCATGGCCGGGCTGATTCCCCAGAGCTTCATCGATGACCTTCTCAACCGCACCGACATCGTCGATGTGGTGAGTTCGCGCGTCCAGCTGAAGAAGACCGGCAAGAACCTGTCCGCCTGCTGCCCGTTCCACAAGGAAAAGAGCCCCTCCTTCACCGTCAGCCCCGACAAGCAGTTCTACTACTGCTTCGGCTGCGGCGCCGGCGGCAACGCGCTGGGCTTCATCATGGACCACGACAACCTGGACTTCCCCCAGGCGGTCGAGGAGCTGGCCCGCGCGGCCGGCATGGAGGTACCCCGGGAAGAGGGCCGCCGCGGACAGAAGCCGCGCCAGCCAACCGATTCACCGCTGTACCCGCTGCTAGAAGCAGCCAGCGAGTTCTATCGCCAGGCCCTGCGCGGCCATGCCACTCGCAAGGCGGCAGTGGACTACCTCAAGGGCCGCGGCCTGTCCGGCGAGATCGCCCGCGACTTCGGCCTGGGCTTCGCCCCGCCGGGCTGGGACAACCTGCTCAAGCACCTGGGCGCCGACGCGTTGCAGCAAAAGGTGATGATCGACGCAGGCCTGTTGATCGAGAACGCCGAGAGCGGCAAGCGCTACGACCGTTTCCGTGATCGGGTGATGTTCCCGATCCGTGACAGCCGTGGCCGGGTCATCGCCTTCGGCGGCCGGGTACTGGGCGACGACAAGCCCAAGTACCTGAACTCCCCGGAAACCCCGGTGTTCCACAAGGGCCAGGAGCTGTATGGCCTGTACGAGGCGCGCAAGCACAACCGCAACCTCGACGAGATCATCGTGGTCGAGGGCTACATGGACGTCATCGCCCTGGCCCAACAAGGCCTGCGCAACGCGGTGGCCACCCTCGGCACCTCCACCAGCGAGGAGCACCTCAAGCGCCTGTTCCGCGTGGTGCCCAGCGTGCTGTTCTGCTTCGACGGCGACCAGGCCGGCCGCAAGGCCGCCTGGCGCGCCCTGGAGGCGACCCTGTCGAGCCTGCAAGACGGCCGCCGCGCGCGCTTCCTGTTCCTGCCCGAGGGTGAAGATCCGGACAGCCTGGTGCGCGCCGAAGGCACCGACGCCTTCCAGGCCCGCATCAACCAGCACGCCCAGCCTTTGGCCGACTACTTCTTCGAGCAGTTGAGCAACGAAGCCGACCCGCGCTCGCTGGAAGGCAAGGCGCACATGGTCACACTGGCCGCGCCGCTGATCGAGAAAGTGCCGGGCGCCAACCTGCGCCAATTGATGCGCAACCGCCTGAAGGACATCACCGGGCTTGACCCGCAGCAGATGGAGCAGCTGGCGCAGAGCGCGCCAACGCCAAGCGTGCCGGACTACGACCCCGGCTACGATTACGACGCCATGGCCAGCTACACGCCTGACCATGGCGACATGCACTACCCGCCCGCCTATACGCCGCAGCAGCAGGAGCAACGTCCCTGGACGCCAAACAAAGGCGGTAGCAAGAAACAGTGGGACGGCAAGCCATGGGACAAGAAAGGCGGCAAGCCCTGGCAGCGCGACGGCCAGCGCGGCGAAGCCCCGCCACGGGTGCCAGCGCCGGTCGAACCGCCGACACTCTCGGCCCTGCGCACCTTGCTGCACCACCCGCTGCTGGCCGGCAAGGTCGAGGACGCCAGCCACTTCGCCGACGAAGAGCAGATGTACAGCCAGCTGCTGGTGGCGCTGATCGAGGCCGCGCAGAAAAATCCTAAGCTAAGCTCAATGCAGCTGATCGCACGCTGGCACGGCACCGAGCAGGGCCGCCTGCTGCGCGCCCTGGCGGAAAAGGAATGGTTGATCGATGCCGACAACCTTGAACAACAGTTTTTCGACACTATAACTAGTTTGTCAGCTCGCCAGCGCGAGCGCATCTTGGAACATTTGATCAGAAAATCGCGTCAAATCGAGTTGGACGGGGAAGAAACCGCCAAGCTTCGCGAACTGCTCAGACGCAATGTTCCAGCACAAAACCCGACCTCATCTGGCGCGTGAGGTCCAGGTTCGGGTATAATCCTCGGCTTGTTTTTTGCCCGCCAAGACCTTCAGTGGATAGGGTGTTATGTCCGGAAAAGCGCAACAGCAATCTCGTATCAAAGAGTTGATCACCCGCGGTCGTGAGCAGGGCTACCTGACTTACGCGGAGGTCAACGACCACCTGCCTGAGGATATTTCAGATCCGGAACAGGTGGAAGACATCATCCGCATGATCAACGACATGGGGATCAACGTATTCGAGAGTGCTCCGGATGCGGATGCCCTGTTGTTGGCGGAAGCCGACACCGACGAAGCCGCAGCCGAAGAAGCCGCAGCCGCGTTGGCGGCAGTTGAGACCGATATCGGCCGCACGACCGACCCGGTGCGCATGTACATGCGCGAGATGGGTACCGTCGAACTGCTGACCCGCGAAGGCGAGATCGAAATCGCCAAGCGTATCGAGGAAGGCATCCGTGAAGTCATGGGCGCCATTGCTCACTTCCCGGGCACCGTCGACTACATCCTCGGCGAATATGATCGCGTCACCAGCGAAGGTGGCCGTCTGTCTGACGTTCTCAGCGGTTACATCGACCCTGATGACAACATCGCCGCGCCGACCGAAGAAGTGCCGATTCCAGGTGCCAAGGCCGCTGCCGCGAAGGAAGAGGAAGACGAAGAAGACGAAGAAAACGCCGACGGCGATGACGAGGAAGAGGCCGAAAGCGGTCCGGATCCGGTCGTTGCCGCGCAGCGTTTCGGTGCGGTCAAGGATCAGCTGATCGACACCCTCAAGGTGCTGAAAAAGCACGGTCGTAGCCACAAGGACAGCATCGGCGCCATGCAGGCCCTTGCCGACCTGTTCATGCCGATCAAGCTGGTGCCGAAGCAGTTCGACGCACTGGTCGAGCGTGTACGCAGCGCCCTGGACCGTCTGCGCCAGCAGGAACGCGCCATCATGCAGCTGTGCGTGCGTGATGCCCGCATGCCGCGCGCCGACTTCCTGCGCCTGTTCCCGAGCAACGAGACCGACCAGACCTGGTCCGGTGACCTGGCCAAGCGCAACACCAAGTGGGCCGCCGCCCTGGGTGAGAAAGACGCCGCCATCGTCGCCTGCCAGCAAAAACTGATCGACCTCGAGACCGAGACCGGCCTGACCGTCGCCGAGATCAAGGACATCAACCGTCGCATGTCCATCGGCGAAGCCAAGGCCCGCCGCGCCAAGAAGGAAATGGTCGAGGCGAACCTGCGTCTGGTGATCTCGATCGCCAAGAAGTACACCAACCGCGGCCTGCAGTTCCTCGACCTGATTCAGGAAGGCAACATCGGCCTGATGAAGGCGGTGGACAAGTTCGAATACCGTCGCGGCTACAAGTTCTCGACCTATGCGACCTGGTGGATCCGCCAGGCGATCACCCGCTCGATCGCCGACCAGGCGCGCACCATCCGTATCCCGGTGCACATGATCGAGACGATCAACAAGCTCAACCGCATTTCCCGGCAAATGCTGCAGGAAATGGGTCGCGAACCGACCCCGGAAGAGCTGGGCGAACGCATGGAGATGCCTGAGGACAAGATCCGCAAGGTCCTGAAGATCGCCAAGGAGCCGATCTCCATGGAAACCCCGATCGGTGACGACGAAGATTCGCACCTGGGCGACTTCATCGAGGACTCGACCATGCAGTCCCCGATCGACGTGGCCACGGTCGAAAGCCTCAAGGAAGCGACCCGTGACGTGCTCTCGGGCCTGACCGCACGTGAAGCCAAGGTGCTGCGCATGCGTTTCGGCATCGACATGAACACCGACCACACCCTCGAAGAGGTAGGCAAGCAGTTCGACGTGACACGCGAGCGGATCCGTCAGATCGAAGCCAAGGCGCTGCGCAAGCTGCGCCACCCGACGCGAAGCGAGCATCTGCGCTCCTTCCTCGACGAGTAAAGACGAACCCCGGCCCAGGCCGGGGTTTTTCTTATGTGACAGAAGGTCGTTGCCACTGTCTACCCAGCGGGTGGAATGCCCGTCTACACTCGAATCAGACCCCCTGATCGAGAGGCCGCTATGCCCATGATGCCGGCCTTCCTGTTGCTGCTCCTGCTCACCTGGAACACAACGGCCGGCGCCCTGACCCTGACCGACGAGGAACAAGCCTGGCTCAGCGCCCACCCCGAGCTGCGCCTGGGCGTCGATGCTTCATGGCCGCCGTTCGAATTCCGCGACCAGGAAGGTCGCTACCAGGGATTGGCCGCCGATTACATCGCCGTGATCCAGGAACGTCTGGGGGTCACCCTCAAGCCGATCGAGCCCAGCAGCTGGACAGAAGTGCTCGAACAGGCGCGCAGCAATCGCCTCGACCTGCTCCCCGGGATCATGTCCACTCCGGAGCGCCAGAACTACCTGGCCTTCACCCGCCCCTACCTGGACTTCCCGATCGTCATCCTCGCCCACTCCGGCGGCGCGCAACCACGCAACCTCAAGGACCTCTACGGCCTGAAGATCGCCGTGGTGGAAAACTACGCCCCCCACGAGCTGCTGCGCACCCACCACCCCGACCTCAACCTGGTGGCCATGCCCAATGTCAGTTCGACCCTGCAGGCCCTGGCCACCGACGAAGTGGACGCGGTGGTCGGCGACCTTGCCTCGAGCATCTGGAGCCTGCGCCAGCTCAAGCTGGACGGCCTGTATGTCAGCGGCGAGACACCGTACCGCTACCAGCTGGCCATGGCCGTGCCCCGGCAGCAGAAGGTGCTGGTCGGCATCCTCGACAAGGTGATGGCCGACATGAGCAGCAGTGAAGTCAGCCGTATCCAGCAACGTTGGGTGGGCAACGTCGTCGATCAGCGGACCTTCTGGCACGATGTCCTGCTCTATGGCCTGCCGGCGGTGCTGGTGCTGATGGCCATACTGGCGGTGGTGATCCGCATCAACCGGCGCCTGAGCTCGGAGATTTCCCGGCGCATAGCCCTGGAGCAGGAACTACGCAGCAGCGAGTACCACTATCGCGGCCTGGTCGAGAGCCTGTCGGCGGTGGCCTGGGAAGCCGACGCCAACGACTTCAGCTACAGCTATGTCTCGCCCCATGCCGAAGACCTGCTCGGCTACCCCACGGCGCAATGGCTCAAGCCCGGCTTCTGGCGCAGCATCCTGCACCCGGAGGACGCCCTTTGGGCGCAGGCCTACTGCGACAGCGAAACGGCAGCCGGGCGCGACCACAGCCTCGACTACCGGGTGATCCGCGCCGACGGCCACACCCTGTGGGTACGCAATATCGTCAGCATGATCGAGCACGGCCACAAGCCGCTGATGCGCGGACTGATGATCGATATCAGCGAAACCAAGCACACCGAGGATGCCCTGCGCCTGTCAGAGCAGAAGTTCGCCTCGGTGTTCCAGCAGTGTCCGGACATCCTGGTCATAGCCCGGCACAGCGATGGCTGCCTGCTGGAGGTCAATGAAGCCTTCGAGGAGCTGATCGGTCTGAGCCCCACCCAGGTGATCGGTCGCACCGCCACCGAGCTCGGCCTGTGGGGCGTGGCCGGCACCGGCCCGGCGCTGCTCGAACGCCTGCACCGGGGCGGCATTCGCAACCTGGAAATGACCTTCCGCCGCAGCAACGGCGAACTGTTCACCGGCCTGACCTCGGCCGAAACCTTCGAACTGGACAGTATGCCGGCACTGGTGGTAGCGATCCGCGACATCAGCCAGCTCAAGGAAACCCAGCAACAGTTGCAGACCTCCGAAGAGAAGTTCGCCAAGGCCTTCCACGCCTCCCCCGACGGCCTGCTGCTGTCGCGCCAGAGCGACGGCCTGCTGCTGGAGGTCAACGAAGGCTTCTGCCGCCTGACCGGCTACGACATCAGCACCACGGTCGACCAGACCTCGCTGGACCTGGGCATCTGGGTCGACCTCAACGAGCGCCAGCGCCTGGTCGACCAACTGCAGCGCGACGGATTCGTGCGCGATTTCAGCTGCCATATCCGTCGCAGCGACGGGCAGATCCGTCTCTGCGAGCTGTCCGCCCGGCCACTGCCGATCGGCGGCGTCGACTGCATGCTGACCATCGCCCGCGACATCACCGAGCGCCACCTGATGCAGGAAAAGCTGCAGCTGGCCGCCACGGTGTTCGAGAACACCGCCGAGGGGGTGCTGATCACCGACACCGACCAGCGCATCAGCGCGGTCAACCGCGCCTTCAGCGAGATCACCGGCTACAGCGAGATCGAGGCCCTCGGCCAGACCCCGCGACTGCTCGCCTCCGGCCAGCACGACAGTGCCTTCTACGCCGCCATGTGGCACCAGCTGACCGCCGAGGGTCACTGGCAGGGCGAGATCTTCAACAAGCGCAAGAACGGCGAGCTGTACCCCGGCTGGCTGACCATCAGCGCCGTGCGCAACCAGGAGCGCGAGATTACCCACTTCGTCGCCGTGTTCGCCGATATCTCCAGCCTCAAGCACGCCCAGGCCAAACTTGACTACCAAGCCCACCACGACCCGCTCACCGGCCTGCCCAACCGCGCCCTGTTCGAAAGCCGCCTGCAGGGCGCGCTGACCTGCGCCCAGGTGTCCAACCGCCAGGGCGCGGTGCTGTTCCTCGACCTCGACCGCTTCAAGCACATCAACGACAGCCTCGGCCACCCGGTGGGCGACCTGCTGCTCAAGGGCATCGCCCAGCGCCTCAAGGAGCAGGTGCGCGACGTGGACACCGTGGCCCGCCTCGGCGGCGACGAGTTCATCATCCTCCTGCCCGGCCTGCACAAACCCAGCGATGCCAGCGCCATCGCCAACAAGCTGCTGGCCGGCTTCCATGCACCATTCCAGGCCGGCGAGCACGAATTCTTCACCAGCGCCAGCATCGGCATAAGCCTGTACCCGCAGGACGGCACCGATGTCGCCAGCCTGATCCGCAACGCCGACGCCGCGATGTACCGTTCCAAGGCCAAGGGTCGCAACCGCGTCGAGGCCTACACCCGCGAGCTCACCACCCAGGCCAGCGAACGCATTGCCCTGGAACACGAGCTGCGCCGCGCCATCGAGCGCAACGAGCTGAGCCTGTGCTACCAGCCCAAGTTCAGCCTCAAGACCCAGAGCCTGGTCGGCGCCGAGGCGCTGGTCCGCTGGTCCCATCCCACTTTCGGCGAAGTGCCGCCCGAGCAGTTCATCCACTTGGCCGAGGAGAACGGCACCATCCTGCAGCTCGGCGACTGGGTGCTGGAGCAGGCCTGCCGGCAGATGCACGCCTGGAAGAAGGCCTACCACGCCTTCGGCCCGCTCTCGATCAACCTGGCCGGCGCCCAGTTGCGCCAGCCCAACCTGGCCCGGCGCATCGAACAGCTGCTGCGCAGCTACCAGCTCAAGGCCGGCGACCTGCAGTTGGAGATCACCGAGAACTTCATCATGAGCCAGGCCGAGGAAGCGCTGAGTGTGCTGCACCAGCTCAAGCTGCTGGGCGTTCAGCTGGCCATCGACGACTTCGGCACCGGCTACTCGTCACTCAGCTACCTCAAGCGCCTGCCGCTGGACATCCTCAAGATCGACCAGTCGTTCATCCGCGGCCTGCCCGACGATCCCCACGACGCCGCCATTGCCCGCGCCATCATTGCCCTGGGCCGCAGCATGCAACTGACGATCATTGCCGAGGGCGTGGAAAACCAGGCGCAGCAGCGCTTCCTGGCCGCCGAAGGCTGCGAACAGATCCAGGGCTACATCGTCAGCCTGCCGCTGCCGCCGGACGAGTTCGCGGCGACCTTTCTTCGCATAGCACAAACGGATCTTTCGGATGGCACCCTATCGAAACCCTCGTTATAATCCAGCGCTCCTGCTGAGGGCCTATAGCTCAGTCGGTTAGAGCAGAGGACTCATAATCCTTTGGTCCACGGTTCGAGTCCGTGTGGGCCCACCAGAAATGAAAAAGCCGCGCAGTTGCGCGGTTTTTTTTGCATGACGTCCTGCAACTTGCCCGCTTGTGCAGGCGCAAATTTCGTACTTCTCCCATGGCAAGGCAGGCACCGGTGGCAGCGGCAAAATGCCTTTAGCACACCCGTTCTATTTCGCCGCCGATGCCACGTTTCTAGAATCCCTCCATCGCTTCGGCACCGAGTCGGAGCCCAGTGATCGAGGGAACGACACATGAATATCCAAGGAACGCTTGGAGCCCTGCTCATTGCACCCATGCTGGTAACACTTGCCGGTTGCGTGGCGCCGGGTTCCTACAACCAGGGCCAGCAGCCCAGCCAGATGGCCGGCGGCAATGCGCCCTGCACGCCCAGCGCTACCGACAACCTGATTTCCACCGGCCGCAGCCTGCTGAGCATCGCCAACTCGGTGCTGGAAACCAAGCACAGCATGAATGGCACCTCGGCCACCTATGACCAGCGCATGCAGTTGGCGGAGAACGCCCAGAAGGTCAACCAGGGCAACCAGATGCTCGACAACGTCGAGAGCATGACTGTCGGCCTGAAGTCGCCTTGTGCGACCACGGCGCAGACCAGCGCTGCGCGGTGACCATCGACGACCTTTACATTCTCGCAAACATGACAAAACCGCGCATTGGCGCGGCTTTGTCATGTTTGCGAGAATGACAAATGGACACAAGCACTACGCGATAGTCCTTGCTAGGATGACGCCGCCATCACGGCATCTCGCAATGAGGCCTGCCAACACATCGACCCAGACGAAGGAACCGTCATGCTCAACGCCGTACTAGCCGGCAAGAAACGGGGTACCGGCCTACTCGATCAGGCGCTTGCAATCGAACGTAGCGAAGGCGCCGAGGATGTGTTGACGTCCACGCTCTTCGAACGCTTGGCCTACCTGCCTGACGTACAGTTCTGCGCCATCTTCGAAGCGTTGCTTGGTGAGCCGTTCGGCCCACTGGAAAGCATTGCCTTCTGGCCCTCCTGGTACCTACCCGAGGCTAAACGCGTAGAGCCCGACGTGGTTATGAGCGACGGTAAGCGCACCCTTGTAATTGAGGCCAAGCGCTACGATCACTGCCGCCAGCAGGAGCCCGAGCAGTTGGCACGCGAGCTCAGAGCCGGCTGGCACGGCGGCCAGTTGGAAGCAGCCAGCATCCTGCTGACGCTGGGAGGGCTTGAGGATACGTCTACACAGACATGTCAGCTGTTGCTCGATGCACTGCACAATGAACTGAATGGCCAGCCCCAGAAAACATTCAATCTGGTTTGCCGCAGTTGGCAGCAGTTGTTCCAGGTGGTGGAAAACGAGCTGGCAGAAGGATCCACAGGCGGCCAGCGTTTGCTCGACGATCTTTCACGGTGCTATGCCTGGCACAACCTTAAAACCCATCCGGTGCAATGGCTCGACGCCTTGCGACCGGTTCACATTGAAACGCCACCTGGTGCTTTCGCGGCATGGAGCCTTGCATGACCGATCCTCTGAACAACGCACTGCTCGACATGCGTCGCGCCTATAGATTGCTCGCCGATTATCAACAACGGATGTTCGAGTTGCTGGGCTATATCCGCGACCGTCTGGGCGCCAAGGACTATCACCAAGCGTACGTCCACTCGCTGCCACAAAGCGTGGCCGGCCTTGAAAATCGCACGGCCAGTGGCCTGCGTTACCTGCCGTTCTATGACCTTTCGGTGATCTGGTTACGCTGCCCGCAGAATCAGGCCGATAAACCACACACCCACCTCAAGGGTGACCTGATGTTCGGAGCCTGGGTGCGCAGCGATACGGGGTACAACAAATACACTGGCCAGTTCAGTGACACGCCGGTCGTCGCAACAGAGAGCGAGCTGCTGATTTCGGTAGTCATCTGTGATGTGCCAGCACCGGGCAACTGGTACTGGAACGTCTGGTCGGCTATCAGCTACCCAGCTGATGGAGAGGTCAACGACCAAGACAAGCCAGGCTATCGCTGCTTCGCCAAAGCAGTTCCCCTGGCACAACTAGCGGACAAAGTAGCGATCGACTCAGCGCTGCACCGCTGGTGCCTGGAGGCCAGCCAGAAACTGGACGCAGAAATCACGCTCCACCCGGTACACTCTTGATCCGAGCAATGGGCCACCCTGTAGAAAGCGCGGCCGATTGGGTAATTCAAAGCCACACTGCCATCTAGCGTCTTGCCCTCCGCGGCCGGTGCTGGCTAGTCTAGCGGGCCCACTGCCGAGACTCGCCATGCCAGACGCCCGCGCCATCACCCTCGACGAAATCGACCGCCAGTTGATCGCCCTGTTGCAGATCAACGCCCGCGAAAGCGTCGCCACCCTCGCCCGCCAGCTGGGCATCGCCCGCACCACCGTGAACTCGCGCCTGGCGCGGCTGGAGAAGAGCAAGGTCATCACCGGCTATGGCGTGCGCCTGGGCCAGCGCCTGCTGGGCGGCGGGCTGCAGGCTTACGTGGGGATCAAGGCGCAGCCACGCTCGGGCAAGGACATCGTGCGCCGCCTGGGCGCCATGGGCCAGGTACAGCAACTGTGCGCGGTGAGTGGCGAGTTCGACTATGTGGCGTGGCTGAACAGTGATTCGCCAGAGCAACTGGACCAGTTGCTCGACCAGATCGGCAGCCTGGATGGGGTGGAGAAGACCACCACGTCGATCATCCTCAGCAGCAAGGTAGACCGCGGCCAGCCGGGCTGACCACGGCCCCAACCATCAAGCCTCCATCGCGTCGAGCAGCCCTTCCAACAGCGCGCGCACCGTTTCCGCCGAATGCAGGATCGACCAGATCATCGCCCGCCCCGCCTCGGGGGCATGGTGCTGGGCGTAGTCGTCGGCGATTTCCTGGATGGCCCGGGCCAGCATGCTGGCGTGGACCAGGGCGTCGGCGGCATCGACGCCGGGGCGCACGGTGAAGATGGGGGGATGACTGGACTGGCAGGAGCAGAAGGACTGCTCGGTGGTTGGGTTCAGGGCGAGGGGTGGGTCGGGGACGATCTTCTTCATGGGTATTGCCTCCATTACCGGCTCAAGAAGGCCGCCACGCAACCTTCTCACGGGAATGGGTGGCAGCCATGCGCGGGGTGAGAACCGGCGAAGTTGGAGGCTACATTCCGGCCAGGCAGAACCTGCCCGCGCACAGCTGCCATGACAGCATGCCTCCAATTTGATCGCCGGGTTCTCACGCCCGATCACCGAATAGGCGGTGACCGGCCGAAGTTAACCGCGAAGGGTTCTCCCAAACTGCCAGACCGAGGCTACATGGCTCGTAGGATACTTCCTGTTATTACATGTCTCTGTAGGACCAAGCTGATTCTCTCCAGCGCGAAGCAGATTTTGTGGGAGCGGGCTTGCCCCGCGATGCGGTGTATGGCACCGACTTCGCCGGTGATCGCGGGTCAAGCCCGCTCCCACAAAGAGAGCAGCTGATACCGGGTTAAAATCGTCATTTTCTGCAAAAAATAGAACACTATGACGAAACAAATCACATAACGACGCCAATCTGCACCTTAATAACGAACACCCCACTTCATAAAATGGCCACCAGGCATTCTCTATACTCAGGCTCCGCCCCCTGCGCAGCCCCTGGCAAGGTCATTACATGAACAAGAAAAACCGCCACCCCGCCGACGGCAAGAAACCCATCACCATCTTCGGCCCCGACTTCCCGTTCGCCTTCGACGACTGGCTGGAGCACCCGGCCGGCCTGGGCAGCATCCCCAAGGAGCGCCATGGCGAAGAGGTGGCGATCGTCGGTGGTGGCATCGCCGGGCTGGTGGCGGCCTACGAGCTGATGAAGCTGGGCCTCAAGCCCGTGGTGTACGAGGCCTCCAAGCTGGGTGGCCGGCTGCGCTCGCAGGCGTTCAACGGCACCGACGGCATCGTCGCCGAACTGGGCGGCATGCGCTTCCCGGTGTCGTCCACCGCGTTCTACCACTACGTCGACAAGCTTGGCCTTGAGACCAGGCCCTTCCCCAACCCGCTGACCCCGGCTTCGGGCAGCACGGTGATCGACCTGGAAGGCCAGACCTACTACGCCGAAAAATCCGCCGACCTGCCGCAGCTGTTCCACGAAGTGGCCGACGCCTGGGCCGACGCCCTGGAGAGCGGCGCGCAGTTCGGCGATATCCAGCAGGCCATCCGCGACCGCGACGTGCCGCGCCTCAAGGACCTGTGGAACAAGCTGGTGCCGCTGTGGGACGACCGCACCTTCTATGACTTCGTCGCCACCTCGCGCTCGTTCGCCAAGCTGAGCTTCCAGCACCGCGAGGTGTTCGGCCAGGTCGGCTTCGGCACCGGCGGCTGGGACTCGGACTTCCCCAACTCGATGCTGGAAATCTTCCGCGTGGTGATGACCAACTGCGACGATCACCAGCACCTGGTGGTCGGCGGCGTCGAGCAGGTGCCGCAGGGCATCTGGCGCCATGTGCCGGAACGTTGCGCCCACTGGCCGGCCGGCACCAGCCTCAGCGGCCTGCACGGCGGCGCGCCACGCACCGGGGTCAAGCGCATCGCCCGGGCCAGCGACGGGCGCCTGGCGGTCACCGACAACTACGGCGACGTGCGCCACTACGCGGCGGTGCTCACCACCTGCCAGAGCTGGCTGCTGACCACCCAGATCGACTGCGAGGAGTCGCTGTTCTCGCAAAAGATGTGGATGGCCCTGGACCGCACCCGCTATATGCAGTCGTCGAAGACCTTCGTCATGGTCGACCGGCCGTTTTGGAAGGACAAGGACCCGGAAACTGGCCGCGACCTGATGAGCATGACCCTCACCGACCGCCTGACCCGTGGCACCTACCTGTTCGACAACGGCGACGACAAGCCTGGGGTGATCTGCCTGTCATACGCGTGGATGAGCGACGCCCTGAAGATGCTGCCGCACCCGACCGAAAAGCGCGTGCAGCTGGCCCTCGACGCGCTGAAGAAGATCTACCCCAAGACCGATATCGCCGGGCATATCATCGGCGACCCGATCACCATCTCGTGGGAGGCCGACCCGCACTTCCTCGGCGCCTTCAAGGGCGCGCTGCCGGGCCACTACCGCTACAACCAGCGCATGTACGCGCACTTCATGCAACAGGATATGCCCGCCGAACAGCGCGGCATCTTCATCGCCGGTGACGACGTGTCGTGGACCCCGGCCTGGGTGGAAGGCGCTGTGCAGACTTCGCTCAATGCCGTGTGGGGTATCATGAACCACTTCGGTGGCCAGACCCACCCGGACAACCCCGGCCCGGGCGATGTGTTCCACGAGATCGGCCCGATCGCCCTGGCCGACTGAGCGAAGGAGTAGCGCCATGCGCATCGCCCTGTTCCAGGGCACGCCCAAGCCGTTGGACGTGCCCGGCAATCTCGAGCGCCTGCAGCACCAGGCCCAGCAGGCTGCCGCCCAAGGTGCGCAGTTGCTGGTGTGCCCGGAAATGTTCCTCAGCGGCTACAACATCGGCCTGGACCAGGTGGAACGCCTGGCCGAGGCCGAGGACGGCCCCTCGGCCATGAGTGTCGTCGAGATCGCCCAGGCGCACCGGATCGCCATCGTCTACGGCTATCCGGAACGGGCCGAGGACGGGTCGATCCACAACAGCGTGCAACTGATCGACGCCCATGGCCGCAGCCTGTGCAACTACCGCAAGACCCACCTGTTCGGCGAGCTGGACCGCTCGATGTTCAGCCCGGGCGACGATCACTTTCCGGTGGTCGAGCTGGACGGCTGGAAGGTCGGGCTGCTGATCTGCTACGACATCGAATTCCCGGAGAACGCCCGACGCCTGGCGCTGAACGGCGCCGAGCTGATCCTGGTGCCGACGGCGAACATGGCGCCTTACGACTTCGTCTGCCAGGTGACCGTGCGCTCGCGGGCGCAGGAGAACCAGTGTTATCTGGTATACGCCAACTACTGCGGCAGCGAAGGCGAGATCCAATACTGCGGGCAGAGCAGCATCGTCGGGCCGGATGGTGATGTGCTGGCGATGGCCGGGGACGAAGAGGGGCTGTTGCTGGCGGATCTGCAACGCGAGCGGGTATTGAGAGGTCGGGAGGCGTTTCCCTACCTGGCGGACCTGCGTCGGGATCTGCATTAACAGCGACAGGGCCAGAACAGACAACCTCGGCATTGCACGCTAGCATGGCGTCATGTCCGACGCCATTCGCCACCTCACCCTCGCCAACGGCCTGCACCTGACCCTGCGCCACGCGCCACGCCTCAAGCGTGCGGCGACGGCGTTGCGGGTGCATGCCGGCAGCCATGACGCACCCGCGCGCTGGCCGGGCCTGGCGCACTTTCTCGAACACCTGTTCTTCCTCGGCAACAGGCGTTTTCCGCTGGACGACGGCCTGATGCGCTACGTCCAGGGCCTGGGTGGCCAAGTCAACGCCAGTACCCGCGAACGCACCACCGACTTCTTCTTCGACGTGCCCCCCACAGCGTTGGCCGGTGGGCTGGAGCGTCTGTGCCAGATGCTCGCCGAGCCGGACTTCGCCATCGAACGCCAGCGCCGCGAGCGCGAGGTGATCCATGCCGAGTTCATCGCCTGGTCGCGCAACCCCGAGGCCCAGCGTCAGTTCGCCTTGTTGCAGTCGGTGTCGGCGCGCCATCCGCTCACCGGCTTCCACGCCGGCAACCGTTACAGCCTGCCGCTGGAAAGCCAGGCCTTCCAGCAAGGGCTGAGGCAGTTCCACCACGACTTCTACCAGGGCGGGCAACTCACCCTGAGCTTGGCCGGCCCGCAGCCGCTGGATGAGCTGGCGCACCTGGGCAGGCAGTTCGGTGGTCTGTTCGCCAAGGGCGAAAGCGTCGCCCGGCAACGGCCACCCGCCTTGCTCGACGCGCCATTGCACCCACCAGGCGCATGGGGCAAGCGCCACGACCTGCTGTTCGCCCATGATGGACTGCCGGATGGCGCAGAGCAGGCGCTCGAGCTGCTGCTGGCCCAGCTCACCGACAGCCGACCCGGCGGTTGGCTGGATGCCTTGCGCCAGCGCGGCTGGCTGCAGGGCTGCAAGGCGCAACAACTCCACGCCCATGCCGGGCAGTTGCTCTGGCATGTTCAGCTGGAACTGTCGGACCAGGCCTGCCTGACCGAGACTCGGGAGCTGCTGCACGGCTGGCTGGGTTTTCTGCGCCAACAGGACCACAAGCCGCTGAACGACCGCTTCGCACGCCTGCAGCAACGCCATGAACAGGCCGCCAGCGCAATGGAACTGGCCCAGCGCGACAGTGCCGGCCGGCCTTTCGCAGGGCTGGGGACACAAGGCGTGGAAGCCTTTGCTGCACTGCTGTGGGACCTGCCTTCCTCGAATGCCGGAGACTGGCATTTGCCCCCAGTTGAAGCGCTGCTGGCAACCGAACTTCCCATGATCGACACGCCGTTGCCAGCAGGACTTGGTCTCGGTGGCTGCCTGCCGCCCTCTCGTCAGTTTGCGAGCCTCGACCTGCGTTGGCACATTCCTTCGCCGCTGCGTCAGCGCATGCAGGTCGTTCTGCAATATAGTCTGCAACCCCTGCGCGAGCGTGCCGACCAGGCAGCGTTGCGACTGGGCTTCGAGGCCATTGGCGACTACTGGCAGTTGCGTCTCGCGGGGTACCCGCTGGCCGTGATCAATGCCACGCACGAGGCCCTGACCTTGCTGCGCACGCCAGCCCAGGAGCATTGGTACTCGCCAGCGGCAGCCGAAGCGCCGCTGATACCGATCCGTGCGCTGCTGAAGGCACTGCCGGACGCTTTACTGATGGGTGAAGAGCAACCGCAGCCGGCTTGCACCCTGGACCAGCCGCGGCTCGACGCACTCTGGCAGCAAGCCCGCTGGCAGGGTTTGGCGCAAGGGTTCGCCCCCGCCCAACAGGGCGCCTTGGGCACGGCACTGCAAGGCCTCATGGGACAACCGATCGCCCCCTCGCCAGCGCGCCCGATCCTCGGACGCCACTGGCGGCAGATCCCGACTTCGGGCAGCGAGCCCGCGCTGTTGCTGTTCTTCCCGCTGCCGGCTGATCTGCAGGCCGCCGGTCGACTGCTCGCCCACGTGCTGCAAGGCCCGGTCTATCAGCGTCTGCGCGTCGAGCTGCAGCTGGGTTACGCCGTGTTCAGCGCCTTTCGTCAGATCGAAGGCTACGGCGGGCTGCTGTTCGGCGTGCAATCGCCGCACGCCAGCCACGCACAGATCCTGGGCCATCTGCTGGACCTGCTGCGCGAGGGCGTCGCGCTGGCCCCAGCGGCGCGAGCGCAGCTGGCCGATCAGTTCGACGAGACAGCGATGACCAACGCCGATGTCACGCAATGGGCCTGGCAGGCACATATCGCGACACACAATGCCGACCTGTCGCGCATGCGAAGGTCTATCCTCAATGTCGAACAAGGCCAGCTGGATGCGTTGCTCCAGCAGTTGCTCGATGCCAGGCACGGTTGGTTGTGCCTGGCCAATGCCAGTGCCCCGGACGCCGAATGGCTATGAAAAAACGGTGAGATTGTTACCGCAAATGCAATGGCGCTTTTCGAAGAATTAACCTTTCGGTACAAATTTTTCTTGTAAGATAGCGCAATCTCGGCCAATGGAACCTCTCTCTGCGGGGAGTACCCAATAATGAGCCGACCACCCCAAACCCCATCCGGAAGGAGCAAGCCCATGTGGACCAAACCTGCATACACTGACCTGCGTATCGGCTTCGAAGTGACCATGTACTTCGCCAACCGTTAAACGGCTGCGCAGTTAGACGCCCCGGCCCGCCGGGGCGTTTGTGTTTTTCCGATATGGCTTTCGGGCTAACCTTTCCGGCTAGAGAGTACCCATGTACATCCAGATCCTCGGTTCCGCCGCCGGTGGCGGGTTCCCCCAGTGGAACTGCAACTGCGTCAATTGCAAGGGCTACCGTGACGGTACCCTGCGCGCCACCGCGCGCACCCAGTCGTCCATCGCCCTGTCCGACGACGGCGAGCACTGGATCCTGTGCAATGCCTCGCCGGACATCCGCGCCCAGCTCCAGGCGTTCGCGCCGATGCAGCCGGCCCGCGCCCTGCGCGACACCGGTATCGACGCCATCGTCCTGCTCGACAGCCAGATCGACCACACCACCGGCCTGCTCAGCCTGCGCGAGGGCTGCCCGCACCAGGTGTGGTGCACCGACATGGTCCACCAGGACCTGACCACCGGTTTTCCGCTGTTCAACATGCTCAGCCACTGGAACGGCGGCCTGGTGTGGAACCGCATCGAGCTCGAAGGCAGCTTCGTCATCGACGCCTGCCCGAACCTGCGCTTCACCCCCTTCCCGCTGCGCAGCGCCGCGCCGCCTTATTCCCCGCACCGTTTCGATCCGCACCCGGGCGACAACCTCGGGCTGCTGGTGGAAGACACCCGCACCGGCGGCAAGCTGTTCTACGCACCGGGCCTGGGCCAGGTCGACGCCAAGTTGCTGGAGATGATGCACGGCGCCGACTGCCTGCTAGTCGACGGCACCCTGTGGGAGGATGATGAAATGCAGCGCCGCGGCGTCGGCACCCGCACCGGCCGCGAGATGGGCCACCTGGCGCAGAACGGCGCAGGCGGCATGCTTGAGGTGCTGGATGGCTTCCCGCGCCAGCGCAAGGTGCTTATCCACATCAACAACACCAACCCGATCCTCGACGAAGACTCGCCGGAACGCGCCGAAGTGCAGCGCCGGGGCGTGGAAGTCGCCTTCGATGGCATGAACATCGAGTTGTAAGGAGGCCCTGTGAGCGACGCAACGCCGATGTCCCCTGCCGAGTTCGAGCAGGCCCTGCGCGCCAAGGGCGCCTACTACCACATCCATCACCCCTACCATGTGGCGATGTATGAAGGCCGCGCCACCCGCGAGCAGATCCAGGGCTGGGTGGCCAACCGCTTCTACTACCAGGTCAACATCCCGATGAAGGATGCCGCGATCCTGGCCAACTGCCCGGACCGCGAAGTGCGCCGCGAGTGGATCCAGCGCCTGCTCGACCACGATGGCGCGCCCGGCGAGGACGGCGGCATCGAAGCCTGGCTGCGCCTCGGCCAGGCCGTGGGCCTGGATCCCGACCAACTGCGCAGCCAGGAGCTGGTGCTGCCCGGCGTGCGCTTCGCGGTCGACGCCTACGTCAACTTCGCCCGCCGCGCCAGCTGGCAGGAAGCCGCCAGCAGCTCGCTGACCGAACTGTTCGCCCCGCAGATCCACCAGTCGCGCCTGGACAGCTGGCCGCAGCACTATCCGTGGATCGACCCGACCGGCTACCAGTACTTCCGCACCCGCCTGGGCCAGGCCCGGCGCGATGTGGAGCACGGCCTGGCGATCACCCTGCAGCACTACACCACCCGCGAGGGGCAGGAACGCATGCTCGAGATCCTGCAGTTCAAGCTGGATATCCTGTGGAGCATGCTCGACGCCATGAGCATGGCCTATGAACTGAACCGCCCGCCGTATCACAGCGTCACAAGTGAGCGGGTCTGGCACAAGGGGATCGCCCTATGAGTTTCGACCGTCAACAGGTGCCCGCCTGGCGCCCCGGCTACCGTTTCCAGTACGAGCCGGCGCAGAAGGGCCATGTGCTGCTGTACCCCGAGGGGATGATCAAGCTCAACGACAGCGCCGGGCTGATCGGCGGGCTCATTGATGGCCAGCGCAGTGTCGCTTTGATCATCGCCGAACTCGAGCGGCAGTTCCCCGGTGTGCCCGAAGTCGCCGACGACATCGAGCAATTCATGGAGGTGGCCCGTGCCGAACACTGGATCACCCTCGCCTGAAGTACCGGTAGGACTGCCGCTGTGGCTGCTGGCCGAACTCACCTACCGCTGCCCGCTGCAGTGCCCGTACTGTTCCAACCCGCTGGACTTCGCCGAGCAGGGCAAGGAGCTGAGCACCGAGCAGTGGTTCAAGGTGATGGCCGAAGCCCGCGAGATGGGCGCCGCGCAAATCGGCTTCTCCGGTGGCGAGCCGCTGGTGCGCCAGGACCTCACCGAGCTGATCGGCGAAGCCCGTCGCCTGGGCTACTACACCAACCTGATCACCTCCGGCATCGGCCTGACCGAGCAGAAGATCGCCGCGTTCAAGCAGGCCGGGCTGGACCATATCCAGATCAGCTTCCAGGCCAGCGACGAGCAGGTGAACAACCTGCTGGCCGGCTCCAAGAAAGCCTTCGCGCAAAAGCTGGAGATGGCCCGGGCAGTGAAGGCCCATGGCTATCCGATGGTGCTCAACTTCGTCACCCACCGGCACAATATCGATAAGATCGACCGCATCATCGAGCTGTGCCTGGCCCTGGAGGCCGACTTCGTCGAACTGGCTACCTGCCAGTTCTACGGCTGGGCGCACCTCAACCGCCTGGGCCTGCTGCCGACCCGCGCCCAGCTGGAGCGGGCCGAGCGCATCACCAACGAGTACCGGGACAAGCTCAAGGCCGAAGGCAAGCCGTGCAAGCTGATCTTCGTCACCCCGGACTACTACGAAGAGCGCCCCAAGGCCTGCATGAACGGCTGGGGCAGCCTGTTCCTGACCATCACGCCGGATGGCACCGCGCTGCCGTGCCATGGCGCACGCCAGCTACCGGTGCAGTTCCCCAATGTGCGCGACCACGACCTGCGGCATATCTGGTACGACTCGTTCGGTTTCAACCGTTTCCGCGGCTATGACTGGATGCCCGAACCGTGCCGCTCGTGTGACGAGAAGGAGAAGGACTTCGGTGGCTGCCGTTGCCAGGCCTTCATGCTCACCGGCGATGCCAGCAAGGCGGACCCCGTGTGCGGCAAGTCGCCGGACCATGGCATCATCCTCAAGGCCCGCGAGGAGGCCGAACACGCAACGCTGGAGATCGAACAGATGACCTTCCGCAACGAGCGCAATTCCCATGTCATCGCCCGTGGCTGAGTTCAGCGCAGCCCAGGCGGTGGCCGCCGGCACCGATTTCGCCGAGCTCAAGGTCGGCGCGCAAGGGGTGTTCTGGAACGAGTTCCGCCCCGCCGATGGCGCCTGCCGGGTCTGGCACTGGCGCGATCGGCAGGCCCGCTGCCTGACCCCGGACGGGTTCAGCGTGCGCAGCCGGGTCTATGAGTACGGTGGCGGCAGCTTCTGCCTGGGCGACGACGGGCTGGTGTTCGTCAACGAAAAGGACCAGCAGGTCTACCTGCAGGCCCTGGATGGCAGCCCACCGCGCCCGCTTACCCACGCCGACGACTGCCGCCATGGCGATGTGCAGTGGCAGGCCGGCCAGGTCCTGGCCGTCGAAGAGCAGCATGGCGAACAGGTCGTGCATCGCCTGGTGAGTCTCTCGACGGAGCATCGGCAAATCCTGGCCGAAGGGGCCGACTTCTACGCCTCACCCACGCTGAGCCCCGACGGCTGCCGACTGGCCTGGATCGAATGGGACCGACCTGCCCAACCCTGGACCATCACCCGCCTGATGTGTCGGGAACGCGAACCTTCTGGCGCCTGGGGCCCGGCATGCTGCATCGCCGGGCAGGACGAATCGCTGCAACAGCCGCGCTTCGATGAGCAAGGCCGCTTGTACTGCCTGTCCGACCGCGACGGTTTCTGGCAGCCCTGGGGCGAACTCGACGGACACTGGCAACGCCTGCCCGCCGCGCCCGCCGATCATGCCGCCGCCCCCTGGCAACTGGGCGCCAGCACCTGGCTGGCCCTTGGCCCGTCCAGCTACCTGGCCAGCTGGTTCGAGGACGGTTTCGGCCAACTGGGGCTGCGCCGCGCCGATGGCGAGGTGGAGCGTTATGCCAGTGCGTACACGCGTTTCCGTGGCCTGGCGCTGGATGACGGACAGCTCTATGCCGTAGCCGCTTCGCCGATCAGCCCACCGGCGGTAATCGCCATCGACCGGCGCAGCCATGAAGTCCAGGTGCTGGCAGGTGGCGCCGAGGTGCTGCCCGCCGAGGACATCAGTCTTCCACAACCGATTCGTTACGCCAGTGGCGAAGGCACCGCCCACGGATTCTTCTACCCCGCCATGCAAGGCACGGGCGGGCCATCGCCGCTGGTAGTGTTCATTCACGGCGGTCCGACTTCGGCCTGCTACCCGGTGCTCGACCCGCGCATCCAGTACTGGACCCAGCGCGGCTTTGCCGTCGCCGACCTCAACTACCGGGGCAGCAGCGGCTATGGTCGCGCCTACCGCCAGGCACTGCACCTGAACTGGGGAGCGAGTGATGTGGAAGATGCCTGCGCGGCTGTCGCCCACCTTGCCGGCCAGGGCCTGATCGACCCTGACCAAGCCTTCATTCGTGGCGGTAGCGCCGGCGGTTACACCACCCTGTGCGCCTTGGCCTTCCGGGACGTCTTCCGCGGCGGCGCCAGCCTGTACGGCGTCAGCGACCCCGAAGCGCTGGGGCGGGCCACCCACAAATTCGAAGGCGACTACCTGGACTGGCTGATCGGCGACCCCCGGCGCGATGCCGAGCGTTATCGCCAGCGCACGCCGCTGCTGCACGCCGGGCGGATCAAGGTGCCGGTGATCTTCTTCCAGGGTGAGCTGGACGCGGTAGTGGTGCCGGAGCAGACCCGCAGCATGCTTGAGGCGCTCAAGGCCAATGGTATCGAGGCAGAGGGGCATTTTTACGCGGGCGAGCGGCATGGCTTGCGCCAGGCGGCGAACCTGGCGCATGCGCTCGAGGAAGAGTGGAGGTTCTACAGCCGGTTGCTTGGCCGGTAGGGCAAACGTCGTTCCAGGCTTCAACCGGAACGGCGTGGGAGCGGGCTTGCCCCGCGAGGCGGTGCCTGGCACCGGCTTCGCCGGTGTTCGCGGGGCAAGCCCGCTCCCACGCTGATCATGCTTGCAGAGCGGTCTTTGATCTCAGCGCTTGGCGATGATGTACACCGCATGCACGATCCCGGGGATATAGCCCAGCAAGGTCAGCAGGATATTCAGCCAGAACGCCCCGCCGAACCCCACCTGGAGGAACACGCCCAGCGGCGGCAGGATGATGGCGATGATGATGCGGATGAAGTCCATGTGCTGCGCTCCTTGAGGGTGTATCAACACAGACTAGCCGTGCCTCGCAGAGGTTCCACCAAGCAAAAAAAACGCCCCGGGCCATGTATTTCAGGCCAGGGGCGATGCGCAGGAACGCCAGACGGTTCGTTGAAATTCTGTATGCCGGAGCAATCGGTCAGGCCGGCACTTCGCGGCGGTTGTGCTGCTGGGCATGCAGGCGGGCGAACGCCCGGGCCAGGCGCAGGAGCATCTCGTCGATATTGCCCTTGCTCACGGTCAGCGCCGGCGAGAACCGCACCACGTCGACCTGCGGCGCATTGAGCAGCAAGCCCTCCTGCAGCGCGGCCTCGACCAGCTGCGCCGCGCTGTCTTCACGCAGTTGCAGACCCCACAGCAGCCCCTGGCCACGCACCTCGCCCTGGCCGTAGCGACCCGCCAGGCGGCTCAGGCCATCGCGCAGGTGCCGGCCACTGTCCAGCACCTGCTCGAAGAAGCCCGCCTCCAGCACGGTCTGCAACACGGCCAACCCTGCGGCGCTCATCAGCGCGTTGCCATGGTGGCTGCCCTCCAGCTCGCCCGGTTCGGCGCAGCAGGCACGGCCACGAGCCAGTAGCGCCGCCAGCGGCACGCCACCGCCCAGGCCCTTGCCGAGAGTGATGATGTCGGCCCGCACTCCGTAGGATTCTTCTGCCAATAGGGTGCCGCAGCGTCCTACACCGGTCTGCACTTCATCGAGAATCAGCAGAATGCCAAGCTCACGGCATAGGCGCTCGACACCCTGGAGGTAATCACGGGTGGCCGGGATCACGCCGGCTTCGCCCTGGATCGGCTCGAGCATGATCGCCACGGTGCGCGAGTCGACCGCCGCGTGCAGCGCCGCCAAGTCGTTGAACGGCACTTTGCTGAAGCCCGGCAAGCCGGGCTCGCAGCGGTTGCACGGCAGCGGATCGGAAGCCGACAACGCCCCAAGGGTGCGCCCATGGCAACCCTGGCTGGCGGTGATGATGTGATAGGCGCCGTTGCGGTGTAGCTGGCCCCACTTGCGCGCCAGCTTGATCGCGCCCTCGCAGGCTTCGGCACCGCTGTTGAGCAGGTAGGCCTGGTCACTGCCAGTGCGCTGGCATAGTAGCTCGACCAGGCTCAGCAGACCGCGGCTGTGATAGCCCGCACCGGGGTTGATCAGCGCCTGGGCCTGGTTGCCCAGCGCCTTGACCAGCACGCTCGGGCTGTGCCCCAGGCTGTTGACCGCGCAACCCTGGGTGAAGTCCAGGTAGGCGTGCCCCTCGCTGTCCCACAACCAGGAACCCTGGCCACGCACGAACACCTGCGGCGCACGCTCGGTGCTGGGCATCAGCCGCTCGCGGGAGAGCTGCGCGCCGGCCGGCTCGATCACCGGAGCACGCTTGGGCTCGGCGACGGCGGGCGCCGAGCGGCGCAGGTTGAACAGGTTCATCGGGGCTCCGGCCAATCACGGGTGGGCGGTCAAGGTTCCGGTCTGGCGCCGGAATCGGATATTTTGCCTTGCCTATCAAAAGTGTTTTTCATTCGGGGTAACAATCGCCTTGAAGACCGCTGTAACCCGTTGGAATACGGCGATAGACTAGGCTTACGGCCAATTTGCGGCCATTTCGTTTTTCCAGCTTTTTCGATAAGTATCACTTATGGATTTCCGACAACTGCGTTACTTCGTCGCGGTCTACGAAGAGGGCCATGTGGGCCGCGCCGCCGAACGTCTGTCACTGTCGCAGCCGGCACTGTCGCAGCAGATCCGCCAGCTGGAACATAGCCTCGACCTGAGCCTGTTCGAACGCAGCAACAAGCGCCTGCTGCCCACGCTGGCCGCCCATACCCTGTACAACCACGCCGTGCCCCTGCTCGACGGTCTGCAACGGGCCCACGAAGCCATGGGCAACTTCAAGGGCCAGTCGCTGCGCACCCTGGCCATCGGCGTGCTGCAGACCGTGCGGCCAAGCCTGGTGCCACAGTTGCTGGAAAGGGTGCGCAAGGCCCAGCCGCATCTGGTGGTGCAGATCTATGAACTGTCAGGGTCGGAGATCGAGCGGCGCCTGCTCAATGGCAGCCTGGACATCGGCATCAGCTACCTGCCGCCGCGCCAGCCGGGGCTGCATGGTTTACTGCTGTACGAGGATGAGCTTCAGCTGGTGATCCCCAGGACCCACCCGCTGAAAGACTTCAAGAAGGTCTCTATCCGCCAGGCGGCGGAGCTGCCGATGCTGATGCTCGGCGAGGAGTTCCAGATCCGCCAGATCTGGAAGGCGCAGCTGGCCAGCCAGGGTCGCAGGCCCCAGGTGCAGGCCGAGATGAACAACATGGCGGGGATCCTCGACAGCCTGGCGCACACGGCGCTGGCGACCATCCTGCCGGGCCGGGCCAAGGATGCCGCGCAGGACGACCAGGAACTGCTGTGGAAGCCCCTGAGCGAGCCGCGGGTGCCGCTCAAGGTCGGCCTGGTGTTCCGCGATGCCCAGCGCCAGCAGGCTTCGGTGGAGCTGCTGCGGACCTTGCTGGAAGAGGAAGCCGACCCACGTCAGCTGGGTGCCTCGCCACTGGATGTGCTCGGCTGAAAAATACGCGCACAAAGAAAACCCCGCCTAAGCGGGGTTTTCCAGACTGTTTCCCTTCGACATCCCTATCAACCCGCCGTCCTGGCAGGAAATCCTTCGTGTCCCTGTTCTATCTTTTCGCGCTTCCTGCGCTACTTCCGTGTAAGGCGTCCTGCTCTGTCCATTGCGCGTCCTGCGCTACGTCCATGTAAGAAAGAGTAACCGTGGATCCAATCTTAGGAAAGAGGCGAAACGTCACTACGTCGTGTAAGCCAAAGCTTACAAAAGCAGTCCTTGCACAAACACACCACCCTGACAAAGCAAAAGGCCGCCCCTGCAGAAGGATTGCATCCCCCTGCAAGAGCAGCCTTGAGCCGCAACGGACTGCTATGCAGCCCAGCAATGGTTAGAACTGCGCGGCGTCCAGCAGATAGAGCGACTCGCTCCCCGCCTTCACCGATGCCACCAGCGAGTGAACCCGTGGCAGCAGGCGTGCGAAGTAGAACCGCGCCGTGCCCAACTTGGCACCGTAGAAGTCGGCATCCCCGTCACCGGCCTTGGCCGCCCGCGCCATCAATGCCCACATGTAGGCGTAGGCGACGTAGCCGAACGCGTGCAGGTACTCGACCGAGGCCGCGCCGATTTCGTTGGGGTTGCCCTTGGCCTGGTCCAGCACCCAGGCAGTCAGCTCATCGAGCTGATCAAGGGATGCCGCCAGCGGCTTGGTGAATTCACCCAGCTCGCCGCCTGCAGTGGCGATGAACTGGCGGATCTCGTCGGCGAACAGCGTGTAGTAGGCGCCGCCGCTGGCCACCACCTTGCGGCCGACCAGGTCCAGCGCCTGGATACCGTTGGTGCCTTCGTAGATCTGGGTGATGCGCACATCGCGCACCAGTTGCTCCTGGCCCCATTCGCGGATGTAGCCATGGCCGCCGAAGACCTGCTGGCCATGCACGGTGCACTCCAGGCCCAGGTCGGTGAGGAAGGCCTTGGCCACCGGGGTCAGCAGCGCCACCAGCTCCTCGCTGCGCTTGCGGACCGCGGCGTCTTCACTGTACTTGGCGCTGTCGAGCTGCATCGCCACATAGGTGGAGAACGCGCGACCGCCTTCGGTCAGCGCCTTCATGGTCAGCAGCATGCGGCGCACGTCCGGGTGGACGATGATCGGGTCGGCCACCTTGTCCTTGGCCTGTGGCCCGGTCGGAGCACGGCTCTGCAGACGGTCGCGGGCGTACTCCACGGCGTTCTGGTAGGAGCGCTCGGCCGAAGCCAGGCCCTGGATACCGACCCCCAGGCGCTCGTAGTTCATCATGGTGAACATGGCCGCCAGGCCCTTGTTCGGCTCACCGACGATGTAGCCGACCGCCTCGTCGAAGTTCATCACGCAGGTGGCCGAGCCCTGGATGCCCATCTTGTGCTCGATCGAGCCGCAAGTGGCCGGGTTGCGCGCGCCGAGGCTGCCATCCTCATTGACCAGGAACTTGGGCACCAGGAACAGCGAGATGCCCTTCGGACCTGCCGGGGCGTCCGGCAGCTTGGCCAGCACCAGGTGGATGATGTTCTCGGTGAGGTCGTGCTCGCCGCCGGTGATGAAGATCTTCGTGCCGCTGATCTTGTAGCTGCCGTCGGCCTGAGGCTCGGCCTTGGTGCGGATGATGCCCAGGTCGGTACCGGCGTGGGGCTCGGTGAGGCACATGGAACCGGCCCAGACGCCGGCGTACATGTTCGGCAGGTACTTTTCCTTGAGCGCTTCACTGGCGTGGGCGTTGATCGACAGGCAGGCGCCGGCGGTCAGCATCGGGTACAGGCCGAAGGCCAGGCTCGAGGCGTTGACCATCTCCTCGACCTGCGCCGAGACGACCTTGGGCATGCCCATGCCACCGAAGAGCGGATCTCCGCCAACGCCGACCCAACCCCCTTCGGCATAAGTCTGGTAGGCCTCGATGAAGCCCGCCGGGGTACGCACCGAACCGTTGTCCCAGTGGCAACCCTCTTCGTCGGCGGCGCGGCTCAGCGGCGCGATTGTCTTGCCGGTGACCTTGCCGGCCTCCTCCAGCACGGCCATGGCCGTGTCCGCATCGACCGCCTCGGCCAGGCCGGGCAGTTGCGACCAGAGCGTGGCCACGTCGAAGACTTCATTGAGGACGAAGCGCATATCGCGCAGGGGCGCTTTATATTCAGCCATGACAACCTCTCGCTATCGGGGTCGGGGCGGCCCGTCGGGGCCGCGGCACTGGGATGACCGCAGTGTAACCGAACAACTTTTACGAGACATAGGGTCATCATGCGACCGAATAGTCTTACATAGTCACACAACAACTCACGCCATGCGCACGGCGCCGCGCCTCGATTGCTGGCCGAAGGTCATGACGCAGTTACGCCCCGCGCCCTTGGCGCTGTACAACGCCTGGTCGGCAGACTTGAGCACTTCGTCGGGATTGCGGTGCTCGACCTGGCGTTCGGCGACGCCGATGCTGATGGTCACCGACACCGTGGTGTTGGCCCCTGCGCCACGGCGCTGGCGCCCGGTGGAATCATCCTGCGGCCGGCTGTTCTGGTCGCGCAGCTGGATGGCGTAGTTGGCGATCATCTCGCGCACCGCCTCCAGGTGCGGCAGGCACTCTTCGGCGGTCTTGCCGGCGAACACCAGGGCGAACTCCTCGCCGCCGTAACGGTAGGCGCGCCCGCCGCCGGTCACCTTGGAAAGGCGGCTGGCGACCAGGCGCAAGACCTGGTCACCGACGTCGTGGCCGTGGGTGTCGTTGAATTTCTTGAAGTGGTCGACGTCGGTCATGGCGATCACATAGTTGCGCCCCAGGCGCTGCATGCGCTCGTTGAGGGCCCGCCGCCCGGGCAGGCCGGTCAGCTCGTCGCGGAAGGCCATCTGGTAGGCCTCGTGGGACACCGCAGCGGCGATCATCAGCATCACCTGGCTGCACATGATGTTCAGGGTGAACGGCAGGATGAAGGTCTTGGGCAGCATCCAGAAGATGCCGATCAGGCCGATGATCTGCGCGGCATGCAACGGCCTTGGCTCGCGCAGGTACTGCACCACCAGCAGGATGAACACCGCCAGGAACAAGGGGTAGGCCAGCTGGATCAGGCTCATCCACTGGCCATGCAGCGCGGGCCAGCGGATCTCGGCCAGCCAGCCCAGCAGCGCCTCGGGAAAACTCTGCTCCAGCGCCACCGCCACGCTGCTCACGGCGAACAGCACGGCGAAGCGCGCCAGCAGGTCCTGGGCCAGGTGGGTGCGTTCCTGCCACGCCCCGTACAGGCCGAACAGCGCCGGCAGCAGCAGGCACACCAGGTGGAAGATCACCGCCGCATCCTCGCGGACCCGGCCGTTGTCGCGGTAGAAATCGGTCTGGGTATCGAGCAGGAAATAGGCGATATACACCGTGACCATCAGGAACAGCTCGCGCTGGCGGCGGTACACGGCGCAGTAGGCGCCACCCAGCAACAGCACCAAGGTGGGTAGAACGTTGAACAGCGATGTGAAGAAGACGCTGAGGTCCCTTACATAGGCTGCCGCAAGCCCTGCCAGCAACAGAATAAGCGAAGGCAGGAAGTGGCTCGCGCGTACAGCGGATAGACGAAACAAGGGTAATCTCCGACCCGGCAGATCAATAATGGCATTGTGCCCCTACTTCATCGGCAGTGCACATGAATAGATGAATACAGATGCCCGCTTTAACGGCAGATCAGGGGCCAAGCTTGAGACTTTCTCGTTACGGGATGCGACACCCGGTAGGATTTTTCCTGTTTACGCGTTCCCTGTGGGAGCGGCCTTGCGTCGCGAAAGGGCTGCAAAGCAGCCCCGGCGATCTTTGCATCAACGCTGGAATCCTGGGGCTGCTCTGCAGCCCTTTCGCGACGCAAGGCCGCTCCCACAGACGACCGCGTAAGTCGCAGCTGAAATCCAGGCGAAAAAAAACCGCCTGCCGGTGAGGGCAGGCGGTTTTTCGTACAACCAACTGGCTTAGATGGACAGACCGAAGTCTTCTTCCTTCATCGCCATCAGGTTGTCGGCGCCGGAGAGAATCGCCGCGACGTGGCTGCGGGTACGCGGCAGGATGCGCTGGAAGTAGAAGCGCGCAGTCTGCAGCTTGGCGGTGTAGAACGCCTCTTCGCTGGTACCGGCTGCCAGTTTCTCGGCGGCCAGGCGGGCGATGTCGGCCCAGAAGTAGGCCAGGCACGCGTAGCCCGAGTACATCAGGTAGTCCACCGAAGCGGCACCCACTTCCTCGCGGTCCTTCATCGCGGCCATGCCGATCTTCATGGTCAGCTCGCCCCACTCCTTGTTGATCGCAGCCAGCGGCTCGACGAACTCCTTGGTGGCTACATTGCCTTCCTGACCCTGGCAGAACTTGTGGACGATCTTGGTGAAGCCCTTGAGTGCCTCGCCCTGGGTCATCAGCACTTTACGGCCGAGCAGGTCGAGGGCCTGGATGCCGGTGGTGCCTTCGTACAGCATGGAGATACGGCTATCGCGCACGTTCTGCTCCATGCCCCACTCGGCGATGAAGCCGTGACCGCCGTAGATCTGTACGCCGTGGTTGGCGGCCTCGAAGCCAACTTCGGTCATGAATGCCTTGGCAATCGGGGTCAGGAAGGCCAGCAGGGCGTCGGCCTTCTTGCGCTCCTCCTCGTCCTGGCTGTACTTGACGATGTCCACCTGCTTGGCGGTGAAGTACACCATCGCGCGGTTGCCTTCGGCAAAGGCCTTCATGGTCAGCAGCATGCGACGCACGTCCGGGTGGACGATGATCGGGTCAGCGGCCTTGTCCGGCGCTTTCGGGCCGGTCAGCGAGCGCATCTGCAGGCGGTCACGGGCGTACTTCAGGCCACCCTGGAACGCCACCTCGGCGTGGGCCAGGCCTTGCAGCGCGGTACCCAGGCGAGCGGTGTTCATGAAGGTGAACATGCAGTTCAGGCCTTTGTTGGCCGGGCCGATCAGGTAGCCGGTGGCGCCGTCGAAGTTCATCACGCAGGTGGCGTTGCCGTGGATGCCCATCTTGTGCTCGAGGGAGCCGCAGCTCACGCCGTTGCGCTCGCCCGCACCGCCTTCGGCGTTGGGCAGGAACTTCGGCACGATGAACAGCGAGATGCCCTTGGTGCCAGCCGGGGCGTCGGGCAGGCGGGCCAGGACGATGTGGACGATGTTGTCGGCCATGTCGTGCTCACCGGCCGAGATGAAGATCTTGGTGCCGGAAACCTTGTAACTGCCGTCGGCCTGAGGTTCGGCCTTGGTGCGCAGCATCCCCAGGTCGGTGCCGCAGTGCGGCTCGGTCAGGCACATGGTGCCGGTCCACTCGCCGGACACCAGCTTGGTCAGGTAGGTGTGCTGCTGCTCGGGGGTGCCGTGGGCGGAGATGGTGTTCATCGCGCCATGGGACAGGCCCGGGTACATGCCCCACGACCAGTTCGACTCACCGACCATTTCGCTCAGGGCCAAGCCCAGCGACTCGGGCAGGCCCTGGCCGCCGTGCTCGACATCGTGGGCCAGGCTCGGCCAGCCGCCCTCGACGAACTGCTGGTAGGCTTCCTTGAAGCCGGTCGGGGTCTTCACGCCCGACTCGCTCCAGGTGCAGCCCTCGAGGTCGCCGACGCGGTTCAGCGGGGCCAGCACCTCTTCACAGAACTTCGCGCCTTCCTCCAGGATCGCGTCGACCATGTCAGGCGTGGCGTCCTGGCAGCCCGGCAGGCTCTGATAGTGCGCCTCATAGCCGAGCAGCTCGTCGCGGACGAAGCGGATATCACGCAAGGGGGCTTTGTAATCAGGCATTGCGATGAACCTCTGTGATGAGTTCGGTGGGGAGACCGCGGATACCGACCAGCTCTTGGCGGCTTTCGGTCAAACAGTTGTTTGAAACTTACGTTTAGGTGGCCTCGCTGTCAAGGTGGGCTAGCGACGGCATTTGTGCCGCCGAATATGCCATTTACGCCAACCGCCCTCAAACGCATCGCGGGGCAAGCCCGCTCCCACGGATGGAAGCGGGCTTGCCCCGCGATGTAAGCAAAAGTAATTCAGCGGGTCAGACGTAGGTGTCGATGAACCGACCGAGCATTTCATCGGAAGCCTTGGCGACTTTGGCACCGAGTTCGACTTCGTGCTTGCCCAAGGCCAGTTGCACGGTGCTGGTGGCCAGATCCAGCTGCTGGCTGCGGTCGACACCGCGCAGGCGCTCGGCCTGGTATTCGGTGGACTGCCCGCTGGCGCCACGCTCGACAGCGCCGCTGGCGATCTGCTGGGCAGCCTGGTCGACACGGTTCTGGCCGTTCTGGATGGCACCCAGGCCCGCGTAGAAGGCGGAGCTCGCATTGATTTCCATGTCAGGACTCCATGACGCTGGATGAGGAACAGGCCTTATTAAAGCAGCACAGCGGGAAAAAGGCCCGTTTAAATCCCTAATAGCCTAGTGCCAGCTAATAGGCAAAGGCCTAATCCAGCAGGTCCAGCTGCAAATGCGCAGCCACCGCGTCCGCACCAGCCTGCTTCAACCAGGGCACCCGCCCCAGGCAGGGCGCGGGCAGGCGCTCGGCCAGGCTGGATAGGTTTTCTTCCAGGCGCGATGTTCGCGGATCGACGATGTTCGCCACCCATCCCGCCAGTTGCAGGCCGTCCCGGGCAATGGCCTCGGCACTGAGCAAGGCGTGATTGATGCACCCAAGTCGCACCCCCACCACCAGGATCACCGGCAGCTTCAGGGCGATGGCCAGGTCCGACAGGTTGGCATGGTCGGACAGCGGCACGCGCCAGCCACCGGCGCCTTCGATCAAGGTGAAATCGGCGTGCTGCGCCAGTACCTGCTGCATGGCATCGCGCAACGCCGGCACGCTCAGCACCACTCCGGCCTCGCGGGCTGCCACATGCGGAGCGATGGCCGGTTCGAAGGCGAAGGGATTGACCGCTTCATAGGGCAGTTTGACCGAACTTTCGTCGATCAGCGCCAGGGCGTCGCTGTTACGCAGCCCCTTGGCCGTCACCACGCACCCGGACGCCACCGGCTTGGCCGCCAGGGTGCTCAATCCCAGTTGCCGCGCCGCATGCAGCAAACCTGCGGCGATGGTGGTCTTGCCGACATCGGTGTCGGTGCCAGCAATGAAATAGGCCTGGCTCATGTCACTGCTCTCCGTCCGACGGCTTGTGTAAGACGCCGTAGACCACTTGGTAGGTGGCCGGCAGGCCTTGCACCTGGCGGTACTGTTCGTAGGCCTGCAACAGGCCCTGCATCCGCGCCCGACCGGTGAGCCCCGACGGACGCCCTGGGTTGAGGTTGTGCGCACCCAGCGCCTTGAGCTCATGGGTCAGGCTGCGCACATCGGGATAATGCAGCACGTGGGGACGCCGCTCCAGGTCGATCAGCTCCAGTCCGCTGTCACCGCACAGACGCTGGTAATCCTCGAAACGCCGGAAGCGATTGACGTGCACCATGCCATCCACGGCCTGCCAGCTGGCGCGCAATTCATCCAGCGTGCCCACGCACAGACTGCTGAAGGCCAGCACGCCGCCGGGGCGCAGCACCCGCCGCGCCTCGCCCAGCACGCTGGCGAACTGACCGCACCACTGCACCGCCAGGCTGCTGAACAAAAGGTCAACGCAACCATCGCGCAACGGCAGGTGCTCGGCGTCCCCCGCCACATGATGCCGGGCGCCGCCCTGCTCGCGGGCATGGCGCAGCATGCCTTCGGCGATATCCACCGCCACGCCACTCGATTGCGCGAAGCGCTCGGCCAGCACCCGGCTGAAGTGGCCGGTGCCGCTGCCCATGTCCAGCCAGCGCGCAGGCGCAAGGTTGCTGGGCAGCTTTTCCAGCAGTGCCATGCCCACCGCGCGCTGCAAGGCCGCGACGCTGTCGTAGCTGGCCGCGGCGCGGGAAAACGAAGCCGCCACCTGACGCTTGTCCGGCAGGGTGCCGGGCAGGGGGGGCTGGGAAAGGTCAGTCATCACCACTCTCATGCAGGAAACTCTTGATGCCCGCCGCCAGCTCCTGGGGATACTCCAGCAGGAAAGCGTGGGAACTGTCTTCGACCAGGCCGACTTCCACGTCGGGCAGCAGGTCGCTCAGGGCCTTGGCCGCTTCCACCGGCACCAGCGCGTCACTGCCAGCGAACAGGTGCAGCTGCGGGCCGCCGTATTGCTCCAGGGCGGTGCGGGTATCGAGGCTGGCCAGCACTTCCAGGCCGGTTGCCAGGTACAGCGGATCGGTGTCGGGCACGCCCACGCCCAGCTGCCGCAGCAGGGTGCGCGGTTGCTGCGCGCCCTCGCTGCACAGGGTGCGGAAGCGCTTGAGGGTGACATGGGTATGGCTGCGGCAGCCGTCGAGGAAGGTGCCGAAAGTGTCGGCGGGCATGCCGTGCGGCCAGTCGGGCAGGGCCACGAAGCTGGGGTTGCTGGCCAGGGTGAGCAAGCCGCAGCAGTGGTCGCCCCGTTTGTGCGCCAGGGCGCTGGCGAGCATGCCACCCAGCGACCAGCCGCCCAACCAGACGTCGGTCGGCAGCCTGCGGTCCAGATGGTCGACCCAGGCCTGGACATCGCTGTGAGCCAGTTCCGGCAGCGCCATCAACTCGACCTGCAGGCGTGGATCCTGGGCGCGCAGGCTGGCGGCCAGCGGCTCCAGTGAAGCGGTGCCCAGGCCCCAGCCGGGCAGGAGGATCAGTCGGTTACGCATCGGCGGACTCCAGTTGTGGATAACACTCGGCCAATGCATTCAACAATAGCTGCACCTGCGCCTCACCGTGGGCGGCGCTCAGGGTCACCCGCAGGCGGGCACTGCCGGCGGGCACGGTGGGCGGGCGAATCGCCGTGACCAGCAACCCGCGCTCGCGCAGCAGGTGGGACAATGCCAGCGCCCTCCCCGCATCGCCGATCAGGATCGGCTGGATTGCGGTGTGGCTGTCCATCAGGGTCAGGCCGATCTGCTCGGCACCCGTGCGGAACTGCCGGATCAGCGCCGCCAGGTGCTCGCGCCGCCAGTGTTCGCGGCGTAGCAAGTCCAGGGCCTTGAGCGTGGCGCAGGCCAGCGCCGGTGGCTGGCTGGTGGTGTAGATGTAGGGCCGGGCGAACTGCACCAGCGCCTCGATCAGTTCCTCGCTGCCGGCGACAAAAGCACCGGAGGTACCACAGGCCTTACCCAGCGTGCCGATCAACACCGGCACGTCCTCGACGCCGAGGCCGCAATGCTCGACCAGGCCACCACCCTTGGCGCCAAGGGTCCCCAGGCCATGGGCATCGTCGACCATCAACCAGGCACCACGCTCGCGGGCCACCTTGGCCAGGGCCTGCAGGTCGGCGCAATCGCCGTCCATGCTGAACACACCGTCGGTGACCACCAGGGTATTGCCGGTCGCTTTGTCCAGGCGGCTGGCCAGGCTGGCCGGGTCGTTGTGTAGATAGCGGCTGAAGCGGGCGCCGCTGAGCAGCCCGCCGTCGAGCAGGGAGGCGTGGTTGAGGCGGTCCTGCAGCACCGTGTCGCCCTGCCCGACCAGCGCGGTGATCGCGCCGAGGTTGGCCATGTAGCCGGTGGAGAACAGCAGCGCACGCGGCCGGCCCGTCAGTTCGGCCAGCGCCTCCTCCACCTCGTGGTGCGGGGTGCTGTGGCCGATCACCAGGTGCGAGGCACCGCCGCCGACCCCCCAGCGTTCGGCGCCGTCGCGCCAGGCCTTGATCACCTCGGGGTGATTGGCCAGGCCCAGGTAGTCGTTACTGCAGAAGGCCAGCAGCGGCTGGCCGTCGACCACCACCTGCGGCCCCTGCGGGCTTTCAAGCAGTGGTCGCTGGCGGTACAGGTCGGCGGCACGCCGTTCGGCCAGCCGCGCGGCGAGATCGAAGGCCATAGTCAGGCCGAGGCTGCGTCGTAGAACAACTCGCTGCTGCGCTGCTCGACCAGCGCCTGCTCGATGGCGGCCTGGTGCACTTCGTCGGCGTGTTCTTCACGAGCTTCCGGCTGGATACCGAGGCGGGCGAACAGCTGCATGTCCTTGTCGGCCTGCGGGTTGCCGGTGGTCAGCAGTTTCTCGCCGTAGAAGATCGAGTTGGCGCCGGCCATGAACGCCAGGGCCTGCATCTGCTCGTTCATCTGCTCGCGACCGGCCGACAGGCGCACATGGGACTTGGGCATGAGGATCCGGGCCACAGCCAGCATGCGGATGAAATCGAACGGATCGACGTCCTCCTCATCGGCCAGCGGCGTGCCGGCGACCTTGACCAGCATGTTGATCGGCACCGACTCCGGGTGCTCGGGCAGGTTGGCCAGCTGGATCAAGAGGCCTGCGCGGTCGTCCAGCGACTCGCCCATGCCGAGGATGCCGCCGGAGCAGATCTTCATGCCGGCATCGCGCACGTAGGCCAGAGTCTGCAGGCGCTCGCTGTAGGTGCGGGTGGTGATGATGCTGGCGTAGAACTCCGGCGAGGTATCGAGATTGTGGTTGTAGTAGTCAAGGCCCGCCTGGGCCAGGGCCTGGGTCTGCTCCTGGTCGAGCTTGCCGAGGGTCATGCAGGTTTCCAGGCCCATGGCCTTGACCCCTTTGACCATCTCCAGCACGTAGGGCATGTCCTTGGCCGACGGGTGCTTCCACGCCGCGCCCATGCAGAAGCGGGTCGAGCCGATGGCCTTGGCCCGGGCGGCCTCCTCCAGCACTTTCTGCACTTCCATCAGCTTCTGTTTTTCCAGCCCGGTGTTGTAGTGACCGGACTGCGGACAATATTTGCAATCTTCCGGGCAGGCGCCGGTCTTGATCGACAGCAGCGTGGAAACCTGCACGCGATTGGGGTCGAAGTGCGCGCGGTGGACGGTCTGGGCCTGGAACAGCAGGTCGTTGAACGGCTGCAGGAACAGGGCCTTGACCTCGGCCAGGGACCAGTCGTGACGTGTGGTTGCAATTGCGCTGGCGCTCATTGGCGTTTCCTTATCTATGGTCTGACTGACGCCGGGACAGGAAAACCCTCCAGCGCATCACGGATAGCTCGCATAGTCACGGAAGGCTGCATGAACTGTCAACCAATCAAGAACATGCTGGTTTACATATGTACAAATACCGATCAATTCTGTTTGCTCTGCGACGAGCCTAGCGAGCAGCTCTATCCTTTGTGCATTGCCTGCGAGCAGGCACTGCCCTGGCTGGATGAGCAGTGCCGCCGTTGCGCGCTGCCCCTGGCCATGGACGGCCTTCTCTGCGGTGGTTGCCGCCGTCGCCCACCGGCATTCAGCCGGGTGATCGCGCCCTGGCATTACGGTTTTCCCATCGACACCCTGGTCAGCCGTTTCAAGCACAGCAGCCAGTGGCCGCTGGGGCGGCTGTTGGCACAATTGCTCGGCCACAGCCTGACGTACCGCTACAACGAAGGCCTGCCACGGCCGGACCGTCTGTTGCCCGTGCCGCTGGCCAAGCGTCGACTGCGCCAGCGCGGCTTCAACCAGGCGGCGATGCTCGCCCGCTGGCTCGCCGGGCAACTGCGCCTGCCCTGTGACGAGCGCCTGCTCCAGCGTGTGCGCGATACCCCGGCGCAGCAGGCCCTTGGCGCCCAGGCCCGGCACCGCAACCTGCGCCAGGCCTTTGCCCTTGCTCCCGGCTGCGAGCTCGACGGCCTGCACCTGGCACTGGTCGATGACGTACTGACCACCGGGGCGACCGCACAGGCCATCGCCCGCCTGCTGCGCCAGGCCGGCGCCCGGCGGGTCGACATCTACTGCCTAGCGCGCACGCCCAGGCCGGGCCAGGCTTGACTTGCCCCGGTGACGGCGGCAACGTCGCGGGACCTACACCACACCCGATGCCCGCCCATGTCCCTGCCTGCCCTGCTCACCCAGCACATCGTCCGCCGCCCACAGCGCATCGCCCTGTTGCAGCATGTCGCCGAACAAGGCTCGATCACCCGCGCCGCCAAGGCTGCGGGCATCAGCTACAAGGCCGCCTGGGACGCCATCGACGAACTCAACAACCTGGCGGCGCAGCCCCTGGTGGAGCGCAGCACCGGCGGCCGCGGCGGCGGTGGCGCACGGCTGTCCGCAGAAGGCGAGCGGGTGCTGTGCCTGTACCAGCGCCTGCAGGCCCTGCAGGCGGAGATTCTCGAGTCCGCCGAGGACAGCAGCGACCTCGACCTGCTCGGCCGCCTGATGCTTCGTACCAGTGCGCGCAACCAACTGCAGGGGCGGATCAGCGGGCTGCGCCGCGAAGGCCGGCATGATCGCATCAGCCTGGACCTGGGCGGCGGGCTGGAGATCGAGGCCTTGATCACCCGGGGCAGCACCGAGCGGCTGGAGCTGGCGTTGGGGGGGACGGTGGTGGCGCTGCTCAAGGCCGGCTGGGTACGGTTGCTGGACGCGGCTGAGACGCCGGAGCCAGGGAGCAACTGCCTGAAGGCCAAGGTGGAGGAGGTACTCATCGAAGAGGATGGGCCGGGTGAAGTGCGCCTGGCGCTGGGCAATGGCCAGACCTTGTGCGCCATCGCCGAGGCAGCCTGGCTGGCGCAACGGCAGGTCCAGCCAGGAAGCGCCCTGCGGGTACAGTTTCATCCGTCGTTCGTGTTGCTGGGAGTGCCGGTCTAACCTGGCCGCGAAGCCCAGGCCGGCTTGGCCCGGGGTTTGGGGTAACATGCAGGCCGCAGTCCCCGCGACCGGAGCCTTTCATGTCCCATCCCTTCGACACCCTCACCCCCGACCTCGTACTGGACGCCGTGGAAAGCCTCGGCTTTCTCAGCGACGCACGGGTGCTGGCGCTCAACAGCTACGAGAATCGCGTCTACCAGGTGGGCATCGAGGACGCGCAGCCGCTGATCGCCAAGTTCTATCGCCCTGGGCGCTGGAGCGACGCGGCGATCCTCGAGGAACACGCCTTCACCCGTGAGCTGGCCGAGTGCGAAGTGCCGGTGGTGGCGCCGTTGCTGCACGATGGGCGCTCCCTGTTCGAACACCAGGGATTCCGCTTTACCCTATTCCCACGCCGTGGCGGCCATGCCCCGGAGCCGGGCAACCTCGACCAGCTCTATCGCCTCGGGCAGTTGCTCGGGCGCCTGCACGCGGTAGGCGCGAGTAAACCCTTCGAGCACCGCGAAGCGCTGGCTGTGGACAACTTTGGCCACGCCTCGCTCAAGACCCTGCTCGACGGCGAGTTCGTGCCCCGCGAGCTGCTGCCGGCTTATGAATCGGTGGCCCGCGACCTGCTCAAGCGGGTCGAGGACATCTACGCCCGCACCTCGTACCAGACAATCCGCCTGCACGGCGACCTGCACCCCGGCAACCTGATGCACCGTGACGACGTCTACCACGTGGTCGACCTCGACGACTGCCGCATGGGCCCGGCCGTCCAGGACCTGTGGATGATGCTCGCCGGGAGCCGCGAAGAGCGGCTCGGCCAGCTGGCCGAACTGATCGACGGCTACAACGAATTCCACGACTTCGACCCGCGTGAGCTGGCCCTGATCGAGCCGCTGCGCGCCCTGCGCCAGTTGCACTACAGCGCCTGGCTGGCGCGGCGCTGGGACGATCCGGCGTTCCCGCCGAGCTTCCCCTGGTTCGGCCAGCCGCGCTACTGGGGCGACCAGATCCTCGCCCTGCGCGAACAGATCGCCGCGCTCGATGAACAACCGTTGAAATTGTTCTAGGTCAACGCCGCGCTCTGTCTACAATAGGCGTCGCTTTATTTAGCTACCTAAGCAAGGATTCTGCATGCACGCCGCCAACCCGCGCCGCGGGTACCTCCTGGGCCTTGGCGCCTACATCATCTGGGGCCTGTTCCCCCTGTACTTCAAAGCGATCCAGAGCGTTCCGGCGGTGGAAATCATCGTCCACCGCGTGCTCTGGTCGGCCCTGTTCGGCTCGCTCCTGCTGCTGGTGTGGAAGCACCCCGGCTGGTGGCGCGAACTGCGCGACAACCCGCGGCGCCTGGCGATCCTCGCCCTCAGCGGCATGCTGATCGCCGGCAACTGGCTGACCTACGTGTGGGCGGTGAACAACGGGCGCATGCTCGAGGCCAGCCTGGGCTACTACATCAACCCGCTGATCAACGTGCTGCTGGGCATGCTGCTGCTCGGCGAGCGCCTGCGCCGCCTGCAATGGCTGGCGGTCGCCTTGGCAGCCTTGGGCGTCGCCCAACAGGTGTGGCAGGTGGGCAGCCTGCCCTGGGTGTCGCTGGCCCTGGCGCTGTCGTTTGGCTTCTATGGCTTGATCCGCAAGCAGGCACCAGTGGCGGCGCTGCCAGGGCTGGTGGTCGAAACCTGGATGCTGGTGCCCATTGCCATCGGCTGGTTGCTGCTGCACCCGACGGCCAGCAGCGCCAGCCCTGAGTTCTTCGGCAGCAGCGAAGCGCTGTGGCTGATCGCCGCCGGCCCGGTGACACTGGTACCGCTGGTGTGTTTCAACGCCGCCGCACGCCACCTGCCCTACACAACACTGGGCTTCCTGCAGTACCTGGCACCGACCCTGGTGCTGCTGCAGGCGGTGCTGCTGTTCGACGAACACCTGTCGTCGAGCACATTGATGGCGTTCGCCTTTATCTGGGCGGGGCTGGCTGTCTACAGCGTCGATGCCTGGCTGAGTTTGCGCAAGCGCGCCTGATCAAAAAATGATCATATTGCTGCAAGCCACGGATAACGTGGCCTGCAGCAAGCGCTCCAAAGGTTATCCACACCCTCGTCCCCGCCGTTTGTGCACAAGCCACTGAATAGTGGACGTTTTTTGCTCAAATCTCGCCAGGCCTTGCTGTAACTGGCCTCCAGCGTAGCGCCCCCAGCTTATCCACAGGGGCTTCCCCGCAAAATCGGGATAACCACCTCAGGGCCGCTTCGCGCCCCGGCGATCTCGAATCACTCCTCCGGCCGCAACCGCAACTCCACCATCAGATCATCCGCCAGGCTCTCCAGCCGCGCCTGCAGATCCTCCAGCGACAAGGTCAACGGCAACGCCAGCAATGCATCGGCATGAAACAGCGGCTCGCTGCTCATCGGCGCCGGCCGGACCTCGGTACTCAGGCGCTCGACGTTCACCCCTTGCTCGGCCAGCAAGCGGGTGATATCACGGACGATACCCGGCCGGTCGTTGCCCACCAGCTCCATGGCGATCGGTTTCCAGGTGCAGGACGGCTCAATCCCGCTTTCGGCAATGAGTACACGGATGCCGTGGTCACCCAGTTTCTGCAGCGACTCGACCAGTTCGGCATAGTTCTCCGCCGGCACCGCCACCCGCAGGATCCCGGCGAACTGCCCAGCCATGCGCGACATGCGGCTTTCCAGCCAGTTGCCATTATGATCGGCGATGCACTGGGCGATACGCTCGACCTGCCCGGCCTTGTCCGGGGCGATCACGGTGAGTACGAGATGGTCCACGGGCCACTCCTTCATTCGTCTGCGAAGGCCGCCCCAGGCGACCGGAATACGGGGATCGAATCAGTATAGGCAAGGCGCGGCAACCTGCCGCAGGACAGTCATGGCAATCAATCGTGTACTGTTTCAAGATTTATCTGGAACAATCCACCTGTTTTTTGCGAACATGTCGTCTCCCAGCGTGACCCCATGCGACCAACCGGTCGCAGAGCGACGCTTTTAGTCTGATGTTCACCTGCCTGCTGCTTCATGTAGTATGCGTCGACGCGGACTACAAAACGTCGTTTCGATGTCTGCCAAGGCGCCTGTGAAAATACGCCAACCGCCCGCCGGCCCGTCTGGCGAGCCGCACCCAGCCGCCCCCGGAGCACGTGGGCACGCACTGGTGCCGTGTTTAGAGAAGCGCTACAGGCTTAATACAGAAGAGCGAAAGCGAAATAGCTGAGCAGAGGTGAGGCAAGCAATGACTGGATACGTTCAAGTCGGTGGCCTTCAGGTCGCCAAGGTCCTGTTCGACTTCGTCAACAACGAAGCCATTCCGGGGACCGGCATCAACGCCGAGCAGTTCTGGGCCGGTGCCGAGAAGATCATCAACGACCTCGCTCCCAAGAACAAAGCCCTGCTCGCCAAGCGCGACGAGCTGCAAGCGAAGATCGACGCCTGGCACCAGGCCCGCAAGGGCCAGGCCCACGATGCCGTGGCGTACAAGGCGTTCCTCGGGGAAATCGGCTACCTGCTGCCACAGGCCGAGGACTTCCAGGCCACCACCCAGAACGTCGATGAAGAAATTGCCGTCATGGCCGGCCCGCAACTGGTGGTGCCGGTGATGAACGCCCGCTTCGCCCTGAACGCCGCCAATGCTCGCTGGGGTTCGCTGTACGATGCCCTCTACGGCACCGACGTCATCAGCGACGAGGGCGGCGCCGAGAAAGGCCAGGGTTACAACAAGCTGCGCGGCGACAAGGTCATCGCCTTCGCCCGTGCCTTCCTCGACGAAGCCGCGCCACTGGCCGCCGGCTCCCACGTCGACTCCACCGGCTACCGCATCGAAGGCGGCAAGCTCGTTGTGGCCCTCAAGGGCGGCAGCAACAGCGGCCTGCGCGACGACGCCCAGCTGATCGGCTTCCATGGCGACGCCAAGGCACCGACCGCCGTGTTGCTCAAACACAACGGCCTGCACTTCGAAATCCAGGTCGATGCCAGCACCCCGGTCGGCAGCACCGACGCCGCCGGCGTGAAGGACATCCTGATGGAGTCGGCGCTGACCACCATCATGGACTGCGAGGACTCGGTCGCCGCCGTCGACGCCGACGACAAGGTGATCGTCTACCGCAACTGGCTGGGCCTGATGAAAGGTGACCTGGCCGAGAGCGTCAGCAAGGGCGGCAAGACCTTCACCCGCACCATGAACCCGGACCGCGAGTACGCCGCCCCCAACGGTGGCAGCGTCACCTTGCACGGACGCTCGCTGCTGTTCGTACGCAACGTCGGTCACCTGATGACCAACCCGGCGATCCTCGACGCCCAGGGCAACGAAATCCCCGAAGGCATCCAGGATGGCCTGTTCACCAACCTGATCGCCCTGCACAACCTCAACGGCAACACCAGCCGCAAGAACACCCGCAGCGGCAGCGTGTACATCGTCAAGCCGAAGATGCACGGCCCGGAAGAAGTGGCCTTCGCCGCCGAGATCTTCAGCCGCGTCGAAGACCTGCTGGGCATGCCGCGCAACACCGTCAAGGTCGGCATCATGGACGAGGAGCGCCGCACCACGGTCAACCTCAAGTCCTGCATCAAGGCTGCCGCCGAACGTGTGGTGTTCATCAACACCGGCTTCCTCGACCGCACCGGTGACGAGATCCACACCTCCATGGAAGCCGGCGCCGTGGTGCGCAAGGGCGCCATGAAGAACGAGAAGTGGATCGGCGCCTACGAGAACAACAACGTCGACGTGGGCCTGGCCACTGGCCTGCAGGGCCGCGCGCAGATTGGCAAGGGCATGTGGGCCATGCCCGACCTGATGGCCGCCATGCTCGAGCAGAAGATCGCCCACCCGCTGGCCGGCGCCAACACCGCCTGGGTACCGTCGCCGACCGCCGCCACCCTGCACGCCCTGCACTACCACAAGGTCGATGTGCAGGCGCGCCAGCGCGAGCTGGCTTCGCGCACCCCGGCTTCGGTCGACGACATCCTGACCATCCCGCTGGCCGCCGACACCCACTGGTCGGCCGACGAGATCCGCAACGAGCTGGACAACAATGCCCAGGGCATTCTCGGCTACGTGGTGCGTTGGATCGACCAGGGCGTGGGTTGCTCGAAGGTGCCGGACATCAACGATGTCGGCCTGATGGAAGACCGCGCCACCCTGCGCATCTCGGCCCAGCTGCTGGCCAACTGGCTGCGCCATGGCGTGGTCACCCAGGATCAGGTGCTGGAAAGCCTCAAGCGCATGGCCGCGGTGGTCGACAAGCAGAACGCGGGGGACGCCCTGTACCGCCCGATGGCGCCGAACTTCGATGACAACATCGCGTTCCAGGCCGCCGTGGAGCTGGTGGTCGAAGGCGCCAAGCAGCCGAACGGCTACACCGAGCCGGTGCTGCACCGTCGTCGTCGCGAGTTCAAGGCGCGTAACGGGGTGTAAGCCACCTGCAACGCATCGCGGGGCCAGCCCGCTCCCACGCCAGTCCAGCGTGGGAGCGGGCTGGCCCCGCGATCGTTTTCAGCCCTGATCCATTCTCAACTCACGTCGCACCAGCTCCAGGAGCTTCCCCAGGTCCACGGGCTTGAGCAGGAAATCCACCACCCCCAGGTGCATCACGTCCACCGCCTCTTTCACATCGGTGTCGCCCGACACCACGATGATCGACAGCGCCGCCCGTTCCGATTCGCGAACCTGGCGGATCAGCTCCAGGCCGTCCTTGGGCTCCATGCGCAGGTCGGTGATCATCAGGGCGATACGCGGCTCATAGTGCAGCTTCAACATCGCCTCCTGCGCACCGTCGGCCGTCATGCAGGCGATACCCCGGCTCTTCAGGTACAGGCTCAGCGCTTCGCTGTTCACCGGGTTGTCGTCCACCACCAGTACCACGGGCCTGGGCGCGACGGGTGCACTCACCACGGCCAACGCCTCTCGCTCGGCGTCGCTCAGGATGTCGTCATGCTCTGCCATGGTCGTCTCGTCAAAAAAACCCCGTTATTCAAGTTCAGACCGCAAAACCCCTGCATGCAAACTGCCTTTCGTCGGCTATTTGACACCCGGGACAAGCAGCGAAACGTTCGTCGCGCCTTATAGACTTACGTCCAATGGGCACCGCAGAGCCGTCGTCCGACCATGGAGCCCTAGAACAACAAGGTCTGCGCTACATATGCAGACATACTTATCGCGGTCGGTTCCATGAGCAAAAAGGACGCCTACAGCCAGGCGGGCAGGACAGCAGTGCTGCAAAACATCCAGGGCACCCTGCAATTCCTGCAGCGTTTCCCGCCGTTCAACCAGATGGAACACAACCACCTGGCCTACCTGGTGGAGCAGTGCCAGCTGCGTTTCCACGCGGCCGGCGAAAGCATCATCAAGCCTGCCGACGGCCCGGTCGAGCACTTCTACATCGTCAAGCAGGGCCGTGTGGTCGGCGAGCGCCACCATGTCACCAAGCCGGGCACCGAGACCACTTTCGAGATCGCCAGTGGCGAATGTTTCCCGCTGGCCGCGTTGCTCGGCGAGCGGGCCACCCGCACCGAGCACCTGGCCGGCGAGGACACCTTCTGCCTGCAACTGGACAAGGCCGCGTTCATCCGCGTGTTCTCCATGTCCGAGGTGTTCCGCGACTTCGCCCTGCGAGGAGTCAGCAGCCTGCTCGACCAGGTCAACCAGCAGGTGCGCCAGCGCGCCGTGGAAACCCTGGGCACCCAGTACTCGCTGAACACCCCGCTGGGCGAACTGGCGCTGCGCCACCCGGTGGTGTGCGCGCCGGACACACCGCTGCGCGAGGCCGTGGGGCTGATGCACGAGCAGCAGGTCGGCAGCATCGTCATCGTCGACGACCAGCGCCATCCCATCGGCATCTTCACCCTGCGCGACCTGCGCCAGGTGGTGGCCGACGCCAGTGCCGAGCTGACCGCGCCGATCGAACGCTACATGACCGCCCGACCGTTCCACCTAAGCCCCCAGGCCAGCGCCTTCGATGCCGCCATGGCCATGACCGAGCGGCACATCGCCCACGTCTGCCTAGTGGACAACCAGCGCCTGTGCGGGGTGATCTCCGAACGCGATCTGTTCTCCCTGCAGCGTGTCGACCTGGTGCACCTGGCGCGCACCATCCGCCATGCGCCACGCCTGGACAGCCTGGTGTCGCTGCGCGGCGAGATCGGCCAGCTGGTCGAGCGCATGCTCGCCCACGGCGCGTCCTCGACCCAGATCACCCAGATCATCACCCTGCTCAATGACCATACCGTGTGCCGGGTGATCGAACTGGTCATCGCCGAGCGCGGCGACCCGGGCGTGCCATTCAGCTGGCTGTGCTTCGGCAGCGAAGGCCGCCGCGAGCAGACGCTGCACACCGACCAGGACAACGGCATTCTCTTCGAGGCCCGCGACGCCGCCGAGGCCGAGGCCATCCGTGCCCGGCTGCTGCCGCTGGCCCAGCAGATAAACCACAACCTGGCCCAGTGTGGATTCACCCTGTGCAAGGGCAATGTGATGGCCGGCAACCCCGAGCTGTGCCTCTCGCGCAGCGAGTGGACACGGCGCTTCGCCGGTTTCGTGCGCGAGGCGAGCCCCGAGAACCTGCTGGGCTCGAGCATCTACTTCGACCTGCGCGTGGTCTGGGGCGACGAGCAAGGCTGCGAACAGCTGCGCCAGGGCCTGCTGGAGCAGGTCGCCGACAATCGCATCTTCCAGCGCATGATGGCCGACAATGCCCTGCGCCAACGACCACCGGTCGGGCGCCTGCGCGAGTTCGTGCTGACCCGTCAGGGGGACGACAAGGCCGCCACTCTCGACCTCAAGGTGCAAGGCCTGACCCCGTTCGTCGATGGCGCCAGGCTGCTGGCCCTGGCCCATGGCATCAGCGCCTGCAACACCCTGGAGCGCCTGCGCCAGCTGATCGCCAAGGGCATCATCGACCCGCTTGACGGCGCCGCCTATGAAGAGGCCTACCACTTCATCCAGCAGACCCGCATGCAGCAGCACCAGCGCCAGACCCGCGAGAACCAGCCCTACTCCAACCGGCTCGACCCGGACAGCCTCAACCACCTGGACCGGCGCATCCTGCGCGAGTCGCTGCGCCAGGCCCAGCGCCTGCAAAGCAGCCTGGCGCTGCGGTACCAGCTGTGAACCTGTTCCCCTGGTGGCGCCCCGCCGCCCCCGAACTCACCGCCCCGCAGCGTCGTCGTCTGGCCCTGCTGCCAGGGCCGGCGCCACTGGGCGTGTGCTCGTTGCGTGAACAGCGCTGGGTGGTGCTGGACCTGGAGACCAGCGGCCTGAATCTCAATCGCGACCAGGTGCTGTCGATCGGCGCGGTGGCCATCGAGGACGGCGCCATCGCCCTAGGTCGCCCGTTCGAGCGCACCCTGCACCGGCCCGCGCAGAAGACCAACGCCAGCGTGCTGATCCACGGCCTGGGCCCCAGCGCCCTGGCCGCCGGCTGCGACCCGGCCGAGGCGCTGCTCGACCTGATGGACTTCATTGGCGACAGCCCGGTGCTGGCGTTCCACGCCCCGTTCGACCAGCGCATGCTGGCCCGGGCGCTGAAGGACAGCCTAGGCCTGCGCCTGCAGCATCCGTTCCTCGATGTGGCGGAGCTAGCGCCGATGCTCAACCCCGACACCGTGTTGCGTGAAGCCGGGCTGGACGACTGGATCGCCCGCTTCGGCCTTGAAGTCCAGGCCCGCCACCATGCCAGCGCCGATGCCCAGGTGACCGCGGAGCTGGCGCTGATCCTGTTCAGCCAGGCCCGGCGCCAGCAACTGGACAGCCCGTTGCAGCTAGAGCAGCGGGTGCGCCAGTGGCGGCGGCGCAAGGCGCACCATCACGGCCTCTGATCCATGCACGCTCCTACAGGAATTGCACATCACCTGAAGAGAACCGCAAAACGTTTGCGATTGCTGCCGGCAATCCGATAAGCGTCAATTGCGCCATCACCCCCGCCTCTGCCACAATCGCGAATAATTATCGTTAGTTAACGCATTCTTCCTCGGGGATCGCTTCTTGACGCCTGCGCACAGTCCACATGCCGAGCTGGTCGGAGCGCTGTATCGCGACCATCGCACCTGGCTGTTGGCCTGGTTGCAGCGCAGCACCACCTGCCGTCAGCGCGCCGAAGACCTGAGCCAGGACACCTTCGTGCGCCTGCTCGGTCGCGAGCGCCTGGACGCCCCCCGCGAACCCCGCGCCTTCCTGGTCGCCGTGGCCAAGGGCCTGTTGTTCGACCACTTCCGCCGCGCCGCCCTCGAGCAGGCCTACCTCGCCGAGCTGGCCCTGCTGCCCGAGGCCGAACACCCATCGCCCGAGCAACAGCACCTGATCCTCGAGGATCTCAAGGCTATCGACCGCCTGTTGGGCAAGCTGTCGAGCAAGGCCCGCGCGGCCTTCCTGTACAGCCGCCTGGACGGGCTGGGCCACGCCGAAATCGCCGAGCGCCTCGGGGTGTCGGTGTCCCGCGTGCGCCAGTACCTCGCCCAAGGCCTGCGCCAGTGCTATGTCGCTCTCTACGGAGAACCGACATGAACCACGCCCCGGTCTCCAGCCAGGTGCTGGAAGCGGCCATCGCCTGGAAGCTGTGCCTGGACGAAGGTAGCGGTACCCCGGACGAACGCAACGAATTCATGCGCTGGCACGCCGCCAACGAGGAACACGCCCGCGCCTGGCTGCAACTGGGCATGCTCGACCGGCGCGTCAACGCCGCCGCCGGCCCGGTACGCCACACCCTGCTGCAATCAAGGGCCGGGTTGCGCCAGCGCCTTGGCGGCCTGGCCGGCATGCTGCTGCTCGGCGGGCTACTTGCCTGGACCGCAGCGCCGACCCTGTCGCCGACCTACTGGCTGGCCGACCAGCGCACCGGCACCGGCGAGATGCGCACCCTGCGCCTGGAGGACGGCACCTTGCTGAGCTTGAACAGCCGCAGCGCGGTGGATATCGACTTCCGGGGCGAGCAGCGGCTGATCGTGCTGCACCGCGGCGAGATCTCGGTGGAGACCGGCCACAAGGACAGCCGTCCGCTGCTGGTGCGCACCGAGGATGGCCGCCTGCGCCCGCTGGGCACGCGCTTCCTGGTCAAGCGCGAGGAGGCCGGCACGCGCCTGGAGGTACTGCAGGCCTCGGTGGCCGCCAAGCCGCAGAACAGTGGCGACGAGCAGGTGCTGCGCGAAGGCCAGCAGGTGCTGATGAACGCAGACGGCCTGGGCCGGGTCGGCTCCGTGGCGGTCGGCAGCGATGCCTGGACCCGCGGCATGCTGGTGGTGGACAACGTGCGCCTGGCCGACCTGGTGGCAGCGCTCGGACAGTACCGCAGCGGCCACCTGGGTGTCAGCGACGAAGTCGCCGACCTGCGCGTGAGCGGCAGCTTCCCGCTGACCGACACCGACCTGGCCCTCGCCTCGCTGCAACCGGCGCTGCCGGTGAAGATCGAGCGGCGTACGCCGTGGTGGGTCACCGTTAGCGCCAAATAGCTTCAGCCACACTGCCCTTTGTGAAAGCCGGCTTGCCGGCTTCCAAAGGCTTCTGCAAATCAGTCGAAATTTTTTCAAAGCCCCCTGTCACTTTCCCAATCTCGCTCGGCAAGGAAGCAGTCAGCACTATTTCGTCGAGGAGCCGCTGCATGTCCCGTGCCGTTGATGCTTTGCTTCGCCCCAGCCTGATGGCCCTGGCCATCGGCCTGGCCGCCCCGTTGGTCAGCACCACCCTGTTCGCCGCCGAACAGGCCGCCCCGCGTGCCTACGACCTGCCCAGCGCGCCGCTGGCCAGCACCCTGAACCAGATCGCCAGCCAGGCCGGGATCGCCCTGGCGCTGGATCCGGCACTGGTCAGCGGGCGCAATTCGGCACCCGTCAGTGGCCAGTACGACGCTGTCGGTGCCCTGCAGGCCGCGCTGCGCGGTACCGGCCTGCAGCTGCAGCAGAGCAGCGCCGGCAGCTACAGCCTGGTGGCAGTGAACGAAGGCAGCCTGGCGCTGCCGGAGACCAACATCAACGCCAGCAGCAGCTTCGAGAGCGCCTGGGGCCCGGTGGAAGGCTACACCGCCAAGCGCACCGCCGCCGGCACTAAGACCGACACAGCGCTGGTCGAGGTCCCACGCTCCATTTCCGTCGCCACCCGCCAGCAGATGAGCGACCGCGGCGTGCAAAGCCTGGATGACGCGGTGAAGTACATGCCGGGCATCGTCTCGGCCAGTTTCGGCAGCGATACCCGCTATGACTGGATGCGCGTGCGCGGCTTCGAACCGACCCAGTTCCTCGACGGCCTGCCCCTGCCCCGCGGCGTGTATGCCAACCCGAAAGCTGAAACCTGGAACCTCGACCGCCTTGCGCTGCTGCGGGGCCCAGCCTCATCCGTGTATGGCCAGACCCCGCCCGGCGGTTTGCTCGACATGGTCAGCCGCCGCCCCCAGACCGAGAGCAGCCACGAGATTCAACTGCAGTACGGCAGCGACAACCACCGCCAGATCAACTTCGCCAGCACCGGCAAGCTCGACGAGCAGGGCCAGTTCCTTTATGGCGTCAGCGGCGTGGTACGCGACAGCGGCACGCAGATCGACCATATCGACAACAAGCGCTACAACATCGCCCCGAGCCTGACCTGGAACATCGACGAAGACACCTCGCTGACCTTCCTCAGCCAGTTCACCCGCGACGATACCGGTGCCACCAGCCAGTTCTACCCGATTCAAGGCACCAAGATCGACATGCCGTTCGGCAAGGTCTCCCGCCACAAGAACCTGGGTGACCCGGATTACGACTACTACGACCGCACCTATTACGCGCTGGGCTATGCCTTCGAGCATCGTTTCAACGATGTCTGGCAGTTCCGCCAGAATCTGCGTTACACCAAGTCGGAGCTTTCGTTCCAGACAATCACGGTCAGCAGCTACAACAAAGACTTTCCCCCGGTCACCGATGATGGCATTGCCAATCGCATGTCCACCAACACCGAGGAAAATATCGGCCAGTTCGCGGTCGACAACAACTTCCAGGCCGACTTCGCCACCGGTTCCGTCAGCCATACCGTGTTGATTGGCCTGGATCACCAGCGCACCAATCACGACTACCTGGCGATCTATGGTTTCGACTTACCGCCGATCGACGTCAACAACCCGGCCCATGGCCTGCCGATCACCCGCCCCGCTCGCTCCTCTGCCTATTACGATTACAACCAGAAGACGGTGCAGACCGGCCTCTATATCCAGGACCAGATGGCACTCGACAACTGGCGCCTGACCCTGGGCGGGCGACAGGACTGGGTTCACACCGGCACCAAGTTCTTCAACAAGGGTGATGCCACCAACACCCAGCGCGATAGCAAGTTCAGTGGCAACGCGGCGATCAGCTACGTCTTCGACTCCGGCCTGGTGCCCTACCTGTCCTATGCAGAATCCTTCCAGCCGGCCAGCAGCGCAGACGCGGACCCGCAGAAGACGTTCAAGCCGACCGAAGGCGAGCAATGGGAGCTGGGCATCAAGTACCAGCCACCGGGCTCCAACACCCTGCTCTCTGCCGCGGTGTACGACCTGACCCAGAAGAACGTCCAGGTCACCAACAACATCGGTGGCACACCGGTCACCAGCCAGACTGGCGAAGTGAAAGTCCACGGCCTGGAGCTGGAAGCCGTCTCCGACGTCACCGACAACCTGAAAGTGATCGCCGCCTACACCCTGGCCAAATCCGAAGTCCAGAAAGGGCCGTACAAAGGCAACCGCCTGCAACAAATGCCCAACCAGCAGGCCTCCCTGTGGACCGACTACACCTGGCATACCGGTGTGCTTGACGGCTTCGGCATTGGCCTGGGCGCACGCTACACCGGCAACCGCTACGGTGACGAAGCCAACACCTGGCTTGGCAAGAGCAAGGCCTACACAGTGTTCGACGCCGCCGTGCACTACGACCTGGGCCGCCTGGACAACAGCCTCAAGGGCGCCTCGGTGGCGATCAACGCCAGCAACCTGCTGAACAAGGACTACCTGTCCACCTGCGACGGCTACTACTGCTACTACGGCGACCAACGCAGTGTCGTCGCCAGCGCCACCTACAAGTTCTGAGTGGCCATCACGGGTCAAGCCTGTTCCTGCGGATCGTGGGAGCGGCTTGACCTGCGATCGTGTAAGGAACCGTGATGAAAAGCCAAACCATCCGCCGCTGGTCAGCGATCCACACCTGGAGCAGCCTGGTCTGCACGCTGTTCCTGCTGCTGCTCGCCCTTACCGGCCTGCCGCTGATCTTCCACCATGAGCTGGAGCACTTGCTTGGCGACGCGCCGCAGCTGCGCGAGATGCCCGCAGGCACCCCGCACCTGGACCTGCAGCAGCTGGTGCTCAAGGCCGAACAGCACCGCCCCGGCGAGGTGATGCAGTACTTCGGCTACGAAGAGGACGAGCCCAACGGCGTGGTGGCGATCATGGCCGCCACCGCCGGCACCCACCCCGACGATTCGCACACCTTCATGCTCGACGCGCGCTCCGGCGAGGCCGTGGCCATGCCGGCGGCCAACGGCGGCTTCATTATGCTGATGCTGCGCCTGCACGTGGATATGTTCGCCGGGTTGCCCGGCAAGCTGCTGTTGGCGTTCATGGGGGTGCTGTTCATTGTCGCCATCGTCTCCGGTACCGTGCTCTACGCGCCGTTCATGCGTCGCCTGCGCTTCGCCACGGTCCGCCACGACAAGTCGCGGCGCCTGCGCTGGCTGGACCTGCACAACCTGATCGGCGTGGTCACCCTGACCTGGGCCCTGGTGGTCGGCATCACCGGGGTGATCAGCGCCCTGTCCGACTTGGTGATCGCCGCCTGGCGCAACGACAGCCTGGCGGCGATGGTCGCGCCCTACCGCGACGCACCGCCGCTCACCGAACGCGCCCCGGCCACGCAGTTGCTGAAGATCGCCGAACAGGCCGCGCCCGGCATGCGTCCTGACTTCATCGCCTTCCCCGGCACGCGCTTCTCCAGCGAGCACCACTATGCGGTGTTCATGAATGGCGCCACGAACCTGACCTCGCACCTGTTCACGCCGATCCTGATCGACGCGCGCACCCTCGAGGTGACGGCCGTGGGTGATCGTCCTTGGTACATGGATGCAATGGGCCTGTCCCAACCCCTGCATTTCGGTGACTACGGCGGCCGGCCAATGCAGATACTCTGGGCCTTGCTCGATGCACTGACCATCATTGTGCTCGTCAGCGGCCTGTACCTCTGGTGGAGCAAGCAGCGCAAACCACAGAGGACCAAACCGTGAGCCACCAGTCGCAGACTACCGGGCGTATTTTCGCATGGCCAAGCGTGATCGCGGCACTGAGCGCGGCAGGGCTGTTCGCAGCCTTGCTTGGCGACGGCGCCTGGGACGTCCTTTCATGGCTGGGGTTGGGCGTACCGGCGCTGCTGGGGTTTCGTGCTCTCCTGCGCAGATGAGGTAATCGGCTAACACGTCCGTCGCCGCCACGCACGCCAAGCTTCACCGCTTCATCACCTCGGAGCGGACTGCATGAGCCTGCAACATTTCCAATCTTTCGACCAACAGCTGGGTACCCTGCTCGCCTCGCCACCCTACCCTGATGCCTCGCTGGGCTGGCTTAACGCCCGCCAGCGTTTTTTTGCCAGCCTTTCCGGCTACTGGCTCGAAACGGGCAGCGGTGCAGAGAGTCGCCAGACTCGGTTGGTCGCATTGCTTCGCCAGCAATTGCTTGCCCAGGTCACCTTGCGTCTAGATGACCACACACTCGGCTCGAACCATGCCGAATTGCTCGAAACGTGTGTGCAGATGCCGTTGCCCTGGCAACGCCAACACCTGCCTGAGGCTCAACGGCCGCAGGTCTATCGCCCACTGCTGGATATCGCCCCCCCCCACTGGCGCAAATACCTGCCCGGCGTATTCGTGATCGTCGAAGGCGGTCCCGAGGGGGGCACGCCCGATCCCCGGCAAACCAGCAACCACGCTCTATTGTGCAGCCTGTCGCATGGCATAGAAGCGTTCGAAGACCTGGGGCAATTGCATGCCGAGCTGTGCGAGCGGCTCGACGACCCGCAGCAGAGCCGCGCACTGTTGCGGCATATCACCAGCAAAAGAGATCGCGACCTGGCCCGTAACGCAGAGCGCTTACGCTATGAATGGTTCAACGACGACCTGGTGCAGGCCCAGGCGCAATCCCTCATCGACGGACAACACGCCCGTCTGGTCCTGGTCTGGGAGAATGCGGCGCTACAAAGCCCGGTCGACTGGCCAACCCTGCGCGCACGCGTCGCCGAGGCTGGTGACCTGTTGCCCTGGGCCGACAGCCGGTCAGCCCTGCAAACCCGCTATGGGCTGTTGCTGGAAAGAAACTCACCCGCCTGGCTGAAGAACGCGTCTACGCAAGGCCTGACGCATATCATGCAGACCCTGCAGGAGCTGGTGATAGCCATCGACCAGGCGGCCGCACCAGGGATTCTGAACCATGAGCAATTTCTCGACGAGCATGACTTGAACGCCTGGACCTGCGGGCAACTGCGCGCTGCAATGCGTCATCAATACCAGTTCGATACCGATCCACTTGAGATCTACGTCAGCGTGACGCTGGCCCGGCAACAGGGACCGATGCTGCATCCTGGGCTCACCACCGGCTACGTACCCGTAGCCAGTCGCCGGCAAGTGGGCGACACGGTGGAACTGGTATCACGGACCTACCGCCTCGACCAGTTGGCCAGGCTCAACATCGGCTGGATCGACGTGGACTATTGGCTCACAGCACGCGTGCACCGCAAAGACGGCAGCCAAGTGCCGCAGATCACGCCGCGCCAGATCAAGCACATAATACGCACCCTGAACGTGGGCGAACGCTACAGCCAGTATCTGCGCACGCACCTGCTCGATTCACCCGCCGGGCAGTGGCGCCAAGCGTGCTTTGTCGCCATAAGCAGGGCGCGCATGCGTGCCGAAGCGGCCAAGGCGCGCTATGCCGGCCACTTTCTGGAGGACCCTTTTGAGCGTGGTTACACATGGACGAAAACAGCAATCGACCATCCGGACAGTAGACAACGCCCGAGCGGCAGTGTCCGTCAGTGGTTGATAAACAGCCACACGGTCCACGGCGTTTTGCTGGTGACACCCGATACCCCTGGCGTGCATCGTTTAGTTGTGTACACCCCCGACGCGCCGGACCGAAGATCCTGGCGGGAATTTCGCAACGCCCGGCATCTGCTCAGGACACTGCGCGACCAGCCCGCTCTGCGCGAGTATGTGAAGGACCGCGTGCCACTGGCCGACCGCGATGCGATCGAGCGCTGGTTGCTCAAGGGCGGGCTGGGGGCGCGGGTGAACACACCTCGGATCGTCGGGGATTTCCAGCAGGCCCGCTATCGGGCCGAAGTGAGCGCCGCACTCAGCGCAGTGGATTCAGCCACCAACACCAAGCTTGAACTGTTGGGAGAGATGAGCATGCATGTGCTGTGGATCACGCTCGACCTGCTCAGCCTGGTATTGCCCAACCCCGCGCTCACCGCCTTGTCGTTCGGGCGAGCAGTGCTCTCGGTGCTGGACCTGGAGAAGTCTTGCCGTGAAGCAGACCGCATCGGCGTGCTCAAGCATATGGTCGAGGCCTTTACCCACACCAGCGACGGCATCAACAGCATAAACGGGTCTTCCGTGGTGCGTCGGGCGATCCGTGGCATGCCACCGACACCCGTGCTTAAACTGCCCCTGGAACTGGCCAAGCCTGTAGATACCAGCACATTGCGTTACCGGGTCGATGGCATTCACAAAGAGGGCATCTATGAACAACCTTCGCCTTACCCAGGGCTGACGTTCTACTTCATAAAGAACAGCGAAGAACGCACCTACCAGGTCTCGTACGATGGCTATCGCTGGCGAGTGATCGATCCGCGCAAACCGGACGCCTACACCAAGGTGCCAGTGAAACGACGCAAGGACGGCGAATGGGTCGTCGACTCACCGTTAGTGTGGCATGACGGCCTGCCAGACCTGCAGGCGCTGCTCGACAATTGCCGGCTCAGCTCAATCCCCGCTGGTGTCAAGCATGGCGAGGCGCTTGGGTTGTACCAAGGCAGCAACGGCCTGTACCTGCGGCTGAGCAGTCACGCGCTGCCACTGCGTCTGCACCTGCTGGACAACCACTATCACTTGATAATCGCAGGCCAACGCGAGCTCGGCGGTAACCCCTGGGCAATCCTGCGCTGGCACGAGCGACGATGGCAGATCCGCGTGCGCCAGACCGGACGCAGCAGCGAATGGCTCGAGCTGCCCCCGGTTTACTCCCCAAGCCTTGGAAGCAACTGATCGAGGCGCTGGTGCAACGCGCTGCCACTCGGCCAGTTGCGCAGCAGCCGCGCCCGGTCCCGGGCGAAGGCCGGGGCGAAGCTGAGCTGGGTGGCGTGCTGGCACATGGCGTCGAGGTCGATCAGCGACCATTGGCCGTCCTGCCAGAACAGGTTGTGGCCCTTGAAGTCGCCATGGCTGATACGCTCGCGGATCAGCTGCTGCATCACCCGTATCAAGGCCTCGACCTGCTCGTCGGGCGCCTCGCCGCTTTCCACGTAGGGTGCGAAGCATTCGATCAGGTCCGGCCCATCGGCGTACTCGGTCACCAGGTAGGCCGTGCTGCGCAGCCCCATCACCCGCTGCTCCAGCACCGCCAGGGGGCGAGGCGTGGCGATGTCGAGAAACGTCAGGCGATGGCCTTCGATCCACGAATGCCAAGCCCGGCTCGGGCGCCAGAAGCGCTTGAACCAGTGGGCGGTGTTCTTGATGTTGTAGCGCTTGAGCACCAACGTGCGCCCGGCTACCTCGATACGCGCCACGCTGGCCGCGCCACCGGTCTTGTACAGATGGCCCTGGTCGATCAGCGCATCGGCCTGCTCCAGCACCGGACGCATCGCTTCGAGCTCGTTGCGGCAAATCGCCCGCAGCCCGGACAGGTTGCGCTCGACGCTGAACAGCGTGCATTCGCGGCCGGCCTTGTCCAGGTAGTCCTTCAGGCGCCAAGCGCGCACCTTGTCCACCTGCTTGTGCAGCGCTTCCAGCGGCAGCGCGTGCTCGGCATTGGCCAGCACGTAGTGCACCAGCGCTTCCTCGATGAACGGCTCCAGGCGCTTGGGCAACTGGGCGAAGAACACCCCGAGGTTCTCCAGCACGCGCTGGCGCGACAGTTGCTGGCCGGGCGTCTCGGCCTTGATGCCCGCGCCGTCGATCAGGTACAGCTGGCCATCCTGGCGCAGCAGGTTATCCAGGTGCAGGTCTTCCTGCCACAGGCCCTTGGCGTGCATCTGCGCCACGGCGGTGAGGGCCTCGCCCAGCACCAGGTGCTGCTCGTCGGCCAGCATCGGCAGTTGCTCCACCCGGGCCCAGGCGTCGCCCAGGCTTTCGGCATGGTCGAGGTATTCGAACAACAGCCAGCCGCCCTCGCCTTCCTTGAGGCCATCGGCCAGCAGGCGTGGAGTGGTCAGGCCTTGCTCGGCCATCAGCAGGGCGCCATCGCGCTCACGCTGGAAATGCCGGGCGGCATTGCCACCGACCAGCAACTTGGCCAGCACCTTGGTGCCACGCCAGATACCCGCGCCGACATAACGCTGGCCCGGCAGCACGCGCAACAGGCTGAGCAACTGCAGGTCGGCGCTGCCCGCGGCGTCGGCGAGGGTGACGGTCAGCGGCAGGCTCGGGCTGCGCCCGGCCGCCTTCAATTCGGACAGGCGCATCAGCGGGCCTCTTTGTGACGACGGCGTTGGGTCAGGCGTTGCAGCCAGGTGGATACCGGGGCGCTGTCCGCCGGCTGCTCCAGATAAGCCGCCAGCAGCATGCGCACATCGGCCTCGTCCCAGGCCCGGGCGCGGCGCAGCAACGGCTCGAGGTCCTTGACCCGGTCACGCATGCCAAACAGCAACGGACGGGTCTTTTCCAGGTCGATCAGCTGGGCCTGCCAGCCCTCGCGGCGCTCACGCAGGAAGATGTGCTTGGGGTAGAAGCAGCCGTGCATCTGCCCGGCGGCGTGCAGGGTGCGGGCCAGCCGTCCACAGGCCTGGAGGATCGCCTGGTGCTGCGACGCGTCCATCTGCGCCCAGCGGCCGAGCAGTTGCTCAAGGTCGGTCCACTCGTCCAGCGCCCGGGTCATGAGGATCGCCCGGTGCTCGCCACCCTGCTTGCGCTCGCCATAGAAGACCGCCTGCAGCGCGGGAATCTCGAGCTTCTGGTAGCGGCTGATGTTGCGAAACTCCCGGGCGAAGGTCGGCTCGCCAAAGGGCCGCTGCAGGCTGCGGGTGAAGTAGTCGCTCTGGCGCTTGAGGTAGAAACCCTTGCCCTCGAGCTCCAGGCGGAACACGCTGCTCCAGCCGCCACGGCCGGTATTGGGTTCGTCCACGGCATCCAGCTGCAGGGCCCACAGCGCCTCGAAGTCGCTCAGCCCGTGGCGTTGCAGCAGCGCCTGGTCGGCACTGGCCAGGTAATCGGTCATTCCCTTCCCTCGAAAAAGCCCAGCACCTGGCGAATGCGCTTCTTGTCACGGGCGTTCAGACGCGCGTGTCCGCGGTACTGCAGGTAGAAGCGCAGACGCTGGGTCGCCGACAGGTGGTACTTGGCCACCTTGTCCAGGCACGCCAGGTCCTTGATCAGCCTGTGGCGCAGCATGAAGCCGCGCCAGAAGTCGCCGGTCGGGCAGTCGATGAAGAATAGCGTGCCCTGGTCGTCGACCAGCAGGTTGCGCCATTTAAGGTCGTTATGGGCGAAGTGGTGATCGTGCATCACACGAGTGTGACGTGCCAGCTGGCGGCTGACGTGATCGACCCAGGCGGCGTCGCGCAGGCGCGGATCATTGCGTTCGGCCAACGCCGAGAGGTCTTCGGTGCGCGGCAGCTCGCGGGTGATCATCGCCCCGCGGCCAAAGGCCAGGCCCTGGCGCTCGAGCCCCCAGGCGACCACATCGGCGGTGGGGATGCCCCACTTGGCGAACTGCTTGAGGTTCTGCCATTCGGCCTTGACCCTGGGTCGGCCCAGGTAGCGGCGCATGTGCTTGCCGGCGCCGGTGTAGCGCTTGACGTAGTAGTTGACGCCATCGCGCTCGATGCGGATGACCTCGCTCAGCGGGTCGCGGGTCAGGCGCTCGCCCTGGAGGGCGAACACCGCGTCGATACTGCCGAAATCGGCCGCCAGGTGCGCATACTCGGGCGCCAGGTTCCAGCTCGCCATCAGAGTGCGTCCCCGTAACGTTGCTTGCGGTCGTAGAGTTTCTGCGCCTTGCGCTCCAGCCAGGCGAGCAGCGCGGCTTCGTCCTTGAGCACCTGGCGCAACGGGCGCTGGAAGTAGCCGCGCAGGAAGCGCAGCTTGTCGCGGCGGGTCAGGCCGATGTCCAGGGCCGAGAAATACAGGGCGGCCAGGTCCTTGTCGCGCCAGCGACGGGTGATCTTCGCCCGGGTCTGGGCGCGGTGCAGGTCGATCACCGACAGTTTGAAGTCTTCCGGCGTCACCGGGCGGTCGGTGTGCAGCAGGAAGTGGCAGATGTAACAGTCGCGGTGGTTGACCCCGGCGCGGTGCATGCCGCCGGTCATCTTCGCCACTTCGGCGATCAGCGCGCGCTTCAGGCGCGGCGCTGGCGGCTGCTTGACCCAGTCGATGCTGAAGTCTTCCAGGCTGACAGTGGGCGCCAGCTCCTCGGTAACGATGAACGAGTGCTGGGTGGCCGGATTGCTGCCACGCTCGCCGTAGGCCACCGCGGTCATGGTCGGCACACCGGCTTCATGCAGGCGCTGGATGGCCCGCCATTCCTGGCCGGCGCCGAGCACCGGCAGCTTGGCGCTGAACAGGTTCTTGAAGATCTCGCCCCAGCCGATGCCGCGGTGGATCTTGACGAAGAAGCCCGCGCCATCGACCTCGGTGCGCAGGGTGCGGCGGCCTTCCAGCTCGCGGTACACCTCGCCCTGCAGGGCCTCGACGGCCTCGAAGGGATCGCGCCCGACCCACAGGCGCTTGAACGGTTCGGCCAGTATCAGCTTCATGCGGTCTCCTGACCGAGGATCACATCGGCGGCATGCTGCGGCATGCTGTACAGGTCGGCGGTCTCGGCGAAGGCCACACCGTGGTCCGACCAGGCCGCGCGGGCCCCGGCGTCTTCGAGCATGCGTTGCAGGTAGCGGTTCAACTGCTCCTGCTCGAACGGCTCGTCCAGCACCAGGCCGCTATCGGCCTCGGCGATGTAGTGGGCATAGCCACAGACCTTGGACACCAGCACCGGCAACCCGGCGACCAGCGCTTCGAGCAGCACGGTCCCGGTGTTCTCGTTGTAGGCCGGGTGGATCAGCAGGTCGGCACCGAGCAGAAAACGCGGAATGTCGCTGCGGCCCTTGAGGAACTGCACCTGCTCGCCCAGGCCGAGCGCCGCGCTTTGCACCTGAAACAGCTTGGGGTCGTCCTGGCCGATGACCATCAGCTTGGTACGCTTGCGCAGGGCCGACGGCAACGCCGCCAGGGCCTTGAGGCTGCGGTCCACCCCCTTGGTCTTGAAGCCCGAGCCGATCTGCACCAGCAGCAATTCATCGTCGGCCAGGCCGAACTCCTGGCGGAAGTCGGCGCGAATGGTCGCGGCGTCGGCCGGGCGGCGGCGGTCCTGGGAGATACCCGGCGGCAGCAGGTGGAAGCGCGCCTCGGGGGTGCCGTAGTGCTTGATGAATAGCGGCTGCTGCACCTCGGAAATCATCAGGATCTCGGTATGCGCATCCTTGGCGAACACCGCCCGCTCGTATTCAGCGAAATGGCGGTAACGGCCCCAGCGGCGGTACAGGCCGCCGCGCAGGGTCTGGGCCTTGTCCTCGAAACAGCCGTCGGCGGCGTAGTAGACGTCCAGGCCGGGCATCTTGTTGAAGCCGATCAGGCGATCGACCGGACGCTTGGCCAGGTCGGCTTCCATCCAGGCGCTGAGCTTCTCGTTGCGGCGGTGGTTGAACAGCGCCTTGACCGGCGCCACCAGCACCTCGAAGCCCGGCGGAATGTCACCTTCCCAGATCAGCGTGTACACGCGGATCTGGTGACCCCGCTTCTGGCACTCGAGGGCGATGCGCATGAAGTCGCGCTGCAGCCCGCCAAAGGGGAAATACTTGTAGAGCACAAAAGCCAGTTGCATCAACGAACATCCTCAGCCAGCAGCAGCGCGCTCAAGCGGCCCGCCACACGCTCGGGATTCAGGCGAGTGAAGCACAGCGGCCACTCGCGTTTGAGATCGAACCGGCGCAGGTCCTCGGCGCTCGGTTTGTAGGTGCACTTCTTCTGCAGGCACGGGGCGCAGGGGAAGTCGCTCGCCTGGTGGATCTGGGCGCGTCCGTAGGCGCCAGTCAGACCAGGGTTGGTGGGGCCGAACAGCGAGATGGTCGGCACATCCAGCGCGGCGGCCAGGTGGCCGAGGCCGGTGTCCACCGCCACGCAGGCCTTGGCCGCCGCCAGCACGCGGGCGACGCCGGCCAGGTTCAACTTGGGGAGCACCTGGCAGTTGTTCAAGCCTTGGGCAATGCGCTCGGCGCGGGCCTTTTCCGCCGGGTTGCCCCACGGCAGCATCACCTGCAGCTTGCGCCGGCCCATGCGCTCGGCCAGCTCGCGCCAGTAGGCCTCCGGCCAGTGCTTGGTGGCCCAGGTGGTGCCGTGCAGGAACACCACGTAGGGCGCGGCCGGCGGCAGTTGCAGGCGGTTGAGGTCCAGGCCGTAGTCGCCCAGCCCTTCCGGCAGGTCGTAGGCCAGGGCCAGGGCGAACAGCTGGCGCACGCGCTCCACGGCGTGCTGGCCGACGGCGACCGACAGGCGCCGGTCGTAGAAGCGGCTGGCCCAGCCCTCGCGGGCCGAGTAACGGTCCAGGCCGGCCACCGGCGCTTTCACATAGCGCGTCAGCCAGGCCGACTTGACCAGGCCCTGGGCATCGATCACCAGGTCGTACTTGTGTTCGCGCAGGCGTTGCTTGAACGCCTTCCATTCGCCGCTCTTGAGCGTCTGCCAGAGATTCTTGCGCCAGCGGCGTATCGCCACCGGGATCACCCGGTCGACCGCCGGATGCCAGCTGGGGATCTCGGCGAAGCCTTCTTCCACCACCCAGTCGAAACGGATGCCTGGGATGGCGTGGGCGGCGTCGGTGAGGGCCGGCAGGGTGTGGATGACATCGCCCAGCGACGAGGTCTTGATGATCAGTACCCGCACTCAGTCGACCTCGGCCACGGTATCGATCAGGTTCGGCCCGCCCAGGCCCTGCAGCGCGGCGATCACCTTGGCCGGCTCCAGCAGGCGCAGGCAGTTGTAGTGGCCGAAGCGGCAGGTGCGTTCGAAGCAGGGGCTGCACTCGATGCCGGTGCGCACCACCTCCACCTGGTCGGCCAGCGGCGGGGTGAAGCCCGGCGAGGTCGAGCCGTACACCGCCACCAGAGGGCGGTTGAGGGCGGCGGCCACATGCATCAGGCCCGAATCGTTGGACACCACCGCATCGGCACAGGACATCAGGTCGATGGCCTCGGCCAGGGAGGTTTCCCCCGCCAGGTTGCAGGATTCCTCGCGCAGCCCGGGGATCAACCGGTCGCGAATCTGCTCGCCCACCGGATGATCGTTCTTCGAGCCGAACAGCCACACCTGCCAGCCCTGGCGAATCATCGCGTCAGCCACTTCGGCGTAATGCTCGGCCGGCCAGCGCTTGGCCTCGCCGAACTCGGCGCCCGGGCACAGCGCCAGCACCGGGCGGTCCAGCGCCAGGCCGAACTTGGCCAGGGCCGCTTCGCGGCTCGCGGCTTCGATCTGCAGGCTCGGACGCGGGTAAGGCTTGGGCAACTCGGCATCCGGCGCGTAGGCCAGGGCCATGAAGCGCTCGATCATCAGCGGGTAGCGGGCCTTGTCCAGCTTGCGCACGTCGTTGAGCAGCAGGTAGCGCATCTCGCCGCGCCAGCCGGTGCGCTTGGGGATACCGGCGAAATACGGCACCAGCGCCGACTTGAGCGAGTTGGGCAGCAGGATCGCCTGGTCGTACTGGCCGGCCAGCGACTTGCCGATGCGCCGGCGCGTGGCCAGCTCCAGCGCGCCGTGGCCGAGCGGGAAGCTCAAGGCCTGGCGCACCTCGGGCATGCGTTCGAGGATCGGTCGGCTCCACTCAGGGGCCAGGACGTCGATCACGCAGTCGGGGTGCTGCTGTTTGAGGCACTGGAACAGGGTCTGCGCCATCACCATGTCGCCGACCCAGCTGGGGCCAATGATCAGTATTCTCATGCTTTATCCAGAAACATTCGGGGAGGCTGCAGGCTGCGCTACAACCTGGCCTCCCCTCTTTATATTCAGGCTATGTGGCGGACAGTGTACCACCGGTGGTGAGGCATGAACCTTTGGGGCTGCTTTGCAGCCCTTTCGCGACACAAGGCCGCTCCTACAGGGAACGCAATCCCTTGTAGGAGCGGCCTTGTGTCGCGAAAGGGCCGCACAGCGGCCCCAACAACCTCAAGTCAGACCCAGCTCACTCCAGATCCGCCTTACCTCACGACGCTCATCGACAAACTGCGCCGCATCGATCACCCCTGCCTGCTTCTGCAGGGCCTGGCGGTGCGACGCCGAGCGGAACGCCTTGTACACCTCGCGCAGCAGCACGGCGTCGGCGGCGGGCATCAGCCCGGCCTGCTCCAGCTCTTCGAGGATGCGGATGTTGTCGGTCCAGCGCAGTATGGCCGGATGGTCGTGGGACCAGGCCAAAGCGGCGTATTGCACCATAAATTCGATATCCACGATACCGCCGGCATCCTGCTTGATATCGAACGGCTGACCGGCCTCGAAGGCATTGCCCGCGGTGCCGGCGGCAGTGAGCTTGGTGCCCAGGTTGTTGCGCATCTTGGCGCGCATCTCGCTGACGTCGACGCGCAGCTTGTCGAGGTCGCGTGGCTGGCCGAGGACCTGCGCCCGCACCGACTCGAAGGCCGTCGCCACCTGCTTGCAACCCACCAATACGCGGGCCCGCACCAGTGCCTGGTGCTCCCAGGTCCAGGCCTCGTTCTGCTGGTAGCGCTCGAAGGCGCCCAGCGAGCTGACCAGCAGCCCCGAGGCGCCGGAGGGACGCAGGCGCATGTCCACGTCGTAGAGCTGGCCGGAGTTGGTCTGGGTGGTCAGCAGGTGGATGATGCGCTGGCCCAGGCGGGTGTAGAACTGCGCGCTGTCGATGGGCTTGGCGCCGTCGGTTTCGGCATTCGGGTCGCCATCATGAATGAACACCAGGTCCAGGTCAGAACCATGGCCCAACTCCAGGCCGCCGACCTTGCCGTAGCCGACGATGATGAAGCCCGGGTCGCACAGGGTGCCGTCGCTGCGCTTGGGCTGACCATGACGCGCCACGGTCTGGCGCCAAGCCAGGGCCAACACCTGGTCAAGAATCGCCTCGGCCAGCCAGGTCAGGTAGTCGCTGACCTTCATCAAGGGCAGGTTACCGCTGATTTCCGAGGCGGCCACGCGCAGGTTGTGGGCCAGCTTGAAGTGGCGCAGGGCCTCCATCTGCTGTTCCAGGTCATCCTCGGGAATGCGCGTCAGGCGCTCGCGCAGCTCGGCGGCCAGCTCCGGCGCCAACGGCGGGCTGAACAACCGGCCCTCATTGAGCAGTTCGTCGAGCAGCAGCGGGTAACGGGCCATCTGCTCGGCAATCCACGGGCTGGCGGCGCACAGGGTCAGCAGGCGGCGCAGGGCGCCGGGGTTTTCGGTAAGCAGCACCAGGTAGGCCGAGCGCCGCGCCACGGCCTCGACCAATGGCAGCACCCGCTCCAGCACCAGGTCGGGGTTGTCGTGCTCGACCGCCTGGGCCAGCAGCCTCGGAATGAAGGCGTCCAGGCGCTCGCGACCGATGCGCTGCATCGAGCGCAGGGTCGGGCTGGCCCGCAACGCGGTCAGGCGGCGCAGGGCCTCGGCCGGCTGCCGGAAGCCCGCTTCCTCCAATTGGCGGGAGGCGGCGTCTTCATCCTGGGCCTGCTCCCACAGGGGCGACCACTCGCCGCCGACCACCAGTTCGCCTTCGGCCTCATCTTCATCCGGGTCGGCGATGACCTGGCGGAAATGCCAGTCGATACGCCCACGCCAGTGCATCAATTGGCCGTGGAAGCTGTCCCAGTCGGCGAAGCCGAGCATGTAGGCGATGCGCGCGCGGTCGGTCGGGTCGTCCGGCAGCATCTGGGTCTGGCGGTCGGCGATGGCCTGGATCGCGTGCTCGGTGTAACGCAGGAATTCATAGCCGTCGCGCAGCTCGGCGACCACGGCCGTAGGCAGGTAGCCCTGCCCTTCCAGGGTGGTCAGGACCTTGAGTAACGGCCGCTGCTGCAGGCTCAGGTCGCGACCGCCGTGAATCAGCTGGAACGCCTGGGCGATGAACTCCACTTCGCGAATGCCACCGGCACCGAGCTTGATGTTGTCGGCCATGCCTTTGCGCCGCACTTCCTGCTGGATCAGCTGCTTCATGGTGCGCAGCGCCTCGATGGCGGAGAAGTCCAGGTAGCGTCGGTAGACGAACGGCCGCAGCATCTCCTGCAACTGCGCGCCGGCCACCTGATCGCCAGCGACCACTCGCGCCTTGATCATGGCGTAGCGCTCCCAGTCGCGGCCCTGATCCTGGTAGTACTGCTCCAGGGCATTGAAGCTGAGCACCAGTGCACCAGCAGAGCCATAAGGGCGCAGGCGCATGTCGACGCGGAATACGAAGCCGTCGACGGTGACCGGATCGAGCGCCTTGATCAGGCGCTGGCCCAGGCGGGTGAAGAACTCCTGGTTGTCCAGCGAGCGCTTGACCCCTTCGGTTTCGCCGCCCTCGGGGAAGGCGAAGATCAAGTCGATGTCGGACGACAGGTTCAGCTCCACCGCGCCCAGCTTGCCCATGCCCAGCACCACCAGGTGCTGGGGCTGGCCGCTGCGGTTGCCGATGGGCGTGCCGAACTGCTGGCAGTGGCGCGGGTACAGCCATAGATAGGCTTCGTCGATGCTGGCGTCGGCCAGGTCGGACAGGTCGCGGCAGGTCTCGGGCAACGCGGCCTGGCGGGTAATGTCGCGCCAGATGATGCGCAGTTGCTGGCGGTTGCGCTCGCGGCGCAGGTTGCGCGCCAACTCGTCCTCATTCTGGGCGGCATCGGCCGCGGCGTTGATCTGCGCACGCAGCTGGCCCGGCGCGTAGGCCTGGCCCATCGTGCCGCTGGCCAGCAGTTCGAACAGCATCGCCGGATCACGCTGGGCCTGGGCCAGGACGAAATCGCTGGCGGCGGCGACCTGGTCGAACTGGCGTCGGTGCTCGGCGCTCAGGCTGTCCAGATCCAGCTCGGGGTGACCAATCAAGGCATCGCGCATGAATTGCTGGTTGCGAGCGACCAGCGGTTGGAGGACAGCAGGCAGATCGAGCGGCAAAGGCAGGCGCATGGTCTATCCTTGATCGGCGTGAAAGAGAGCGGTTGCGCAGGGCAAACGGGGGTTGGACCACGGTTGGACTGTCGTACAAAAGTTGGAAATAGCTGAAATAGACGAAAAATTGGCAAAACCCATCAAGATCTACCTATCAGCGACACACCACCAACCAACATGAACGTTTTTCCTCACAACCCGGGATGCGACCAAACGTCGCATTTGTGTAGTTTTACTACTACTCATGACCTGCCAAAGCATGAAATGAGAAAGCATTTGTAGTAAAACTACACCGCGCCGGATGACTGTCCGGTAATCCAAGAATTCACGACGTCTGCCCATAAGGCCAGTCGCAAACTCAGGCCATCGATTCTGGTGGCCTTTCCGCCCTGGAGCAAGCCATGCAAGACCTCGATCCAATCGAAACCCAGGAATGGCTGGATGCCCTGGAGTCGGTCCTCGACAAAGAAGGCGAAGACCGCGCTCATTACCTGATGACCCGTATGGGCGAGCTGGCCACCCGCAGTGGCTCGCAGCTGCCGTATGCCATCACCACGCCGTACCGCAACACCATCCCTGTCACCCACGAAGCACGCATGCCTGGCGACCTGTTCATGGAACGCCGCATCCGCTCGATGGTGCGTTGGAACGCCCTGGCCATGGTCATGCGCACCAACCTGAAAGACTCGGACCTGGGCGGACACATCTCCAGCTTCGCCTCCAGCGCCACCCTGTACGACATCGGCTTCAACTACTTCTTCCAGGCCCCGACCGAAGAACACGGCGGCGACCTGATCTTCTTCCAGGGCCACGCCTCGCCAGGCGTCTACGCCCGTGCCTTCATGGAAGGCCGCATCAGCGAAGATCAGATGAACAACTTCCGTCAGGAAGTGGACGGCAACGGCCTGTCTTCGTACCCGCACCCATGGCTGATGCCTGACTTCTGGCAGTTCCCGACCGTATCGATGGGTCTGGGTCCGATCCAGGCCATCTACCAGGCGCGCTTCATGAAGTACCTGGAAGCCCGTGGCTTCATCCCGGCCGGCAAGCAGAAGGTCTGGTGCTTCATGGGCGACGGCGAGTGCGACGAGCCGGAATCCCTGGGCGCGATCGCCCTGGCCGGCCGCGAGAAGCTGGATAACCTGATTTTTGTCATCAACTGCAACCTGCAGCGCCTCGACGGCCCGGTTCGCGGCAACGGCAAGATCATCCAGGAACTCGAAGGCGTGTTCCGTGGCGGTGGCTGGAACGTCAACAAAGTCGTCTGGGGCCGCTTCTGGGACCCACTGCTGGCCAAGGACACCAACGGTGCCCTGCAGCGCCGCATGGACGAAGTCATCGACGGCGAGTACCAGAACTACAAAGCCAAAGACGGCGCGTACGTTCGTGAGCACTTCTTCAACACCCCAGAGCTCAAGGCCATGGTCGAGGACCTGTCCGACGACGAGATCTGGAAGCTCAACCGTGGCGGCCACGACCCGTACAAGGTCTACGCGGCGTACCACCAGGCTGTGAACCACAAAGAGCAGCCGACCGTCATCCTGGCCAAGACCATCAAGGGTTACGGTACCGGTGCCGGCGAAGCCAAGAACACCGCGCACAACACCAAGAAGGTCGACGTCGACAGCCTGCGTCACTTCCGTGACCGCTTCGACATCCCGGTCAAGGATGCCGACCTTGAGAACCTGCCGTTCTTCAAGCCCGAAGAAGGCTCCGCCGAAGCCAAGTACCTGGCCGAGCGCCGCGCTGCCCTGGGCGGTTTCGTGCCACAGCGCCGTGCCAAGAGCTTCAGCGTGCCGACCCCGCCACTGGAAACGCTGAAAGCGATCCTGGACGGCTCGGGCGACCGCGAAATCTCCACCACCATGGCCTTCGTGCGCATCCTGGCGCAGTTGGTCAAGGACAAGGACATCGGCCAGCGCATCGTCCCGATCATCCCGGACGAAGCCCGTACCTTCGGTATGGAAGGCATGTTCCGCCAGCTGGGCATCTACTCGTCGGTCGGCCAGCTCTACGAGCCGGTCGATAAAGACCAGGTGATGTTCTACCGCGAAGACAAGAAGGGCCAGATCCTCGAGGAAGGCATCAACGAAGCCGGCGCCATGTCGTCGTTCATCGCCGCCGGTACCTCGTACAGCTGCCACAACCAGCCGATGCTGCCGTTCTACATCTTCTACTCGATGTTCGGCTTCCAGCGTATCGGCGACCTGGCCTGGGCCGCCGGCGACAGCCGCACCCGTGGCTTCCTGATCGGCGGTACCGCCGGCCGTACCACCCTCAACGGTGAAGGCCTGCAGCACGAAGACGGTCACAGCCACATGATGGCGGGCACCATCCCGAACTGCCGCACCTACGATCCGACCTACGGCTACGAGCTGGCGGTGATCATCCAGGACGGCATGAAGAAGATGACCGAAGAGCAACAGGACATCTTCTACTACATCACCGTGATGAACGAGTCGTACCAGCAGCCAGCCATGCCGGCCGGTGTCGAGGACGGCATCATCAAGGGCATGTACCTGCTCGAGGAAGACACCCGCGAAGCCGCGCACCACGTACAGCTGATGGGCTCCGGCACCATCCTGCGCGAAGTCCGCGAGGCCGCGAAGATCCTGCGCGAAGAGTTCAACGTCGGCGCCGACGTATGGAGCGTCACCAGCTTCAACGAACTGCGTCGCGACGGCCTGGCCGTGGAACGCGCCAACCGCCTCAAGCCTGGCCAGAAGCCTCAGAAGACCTACGTCGAAGAGTGCCTGGGCGGTCGCAAGGGCCCGGTCATCGCCTCCACCGACTACATGAAGCTGTTCGCCGAGCAGATTCGCCAGTGGGTGCCGAGCAAAGAGTTCAAGGTTCTGGGTACCGACGGTTACGGTCGCAGCGACAGCCGCAAGAAGCTGCGTCACTTCTTCGAAGTCGACCGCCACTTCGTGGTGCTGGCTGCCCTGGAAGCCCTGGCTGACCGTGGCGAGATCGAACCCAAGGTTGTGGCTGACGCCATCGTCAAGTTCGGCATCGATCCGGACAAGCGCAACCCACTGGACTGCTGAGGAGTATTTTTAAGTGAGCGAACTCATTCGCGTACCTGACATCGGCAGCGGTGAAGGTGAAATCATCGAGCTGTTCGTCAAGGTCGGTGACCGTATCGAGGCTGACCAGAGCCTGCTGACCCTGGAGTCCGACAAGGCCTCCATGGAGATCCCCGCGCCGAAGGCCGGTGTGGTCAAGGAACTGAAGGTCAAGCTGGGCGACCGCCTGAAAGAAGGCGACGAGCTGCTGATCCTGGAAGTCGAGGGCGCCGCTGCGGCGCCTGAGGCTCCAGCCGCCGCGCCTGCCCAGGCTGCGGCTCCCGCGCCTGCCGCCGAAGCCGCCCCTGCTCCCGCTCCGGCCGCAGCCCCGGCTGCCGCCAGCGTGCAGGACATCCACGTGCCGGACATCGGCTCGTCGGGCAAGGCCAAGATCATCGAAGTGCTGGTCAAGGTCGGCGACACCGTCGAAGCCGACCAGTCGCTGATCACCCTGGAGTCCGACAAGGCCTCCATGGAGATCCCATCGCCGGCTGCCGGCGTGGTCGAAGAAGTGCTGTGCAAGCTGGAAGATGAAGTCGGCACTGGCGACCTGATCTTCAAGCTGAAAGTCGCTGGCGCCGCGCCGGCTGCTGCTCCGGCCCCTGCTGCTGCCCCGGCTCCGGCCAAGGCTGAAGCGGCACCGGCCGCCGCGCCTGCCGCTGCCGCCCCTGCTCCGGTAGCCACCGCACCGGCCGCCGGCAGCAACGCCAAGGTTCATGCAGGCCCAGCCGTTCGTCAGCTGGCCCGTGAATTCGGTGTCGACCTGGGCGCGGTTGCCGCCACCGGTCCGCACGGCCGTATCCTCAAGGAAGACGTGCAGGTCTACGTCAAGGCCATGATGCAGAAGGCCAAGGAAGCTCCAGCCGCCGGTGCTACCGGTGGTGCAGGCATCCCGCCGATCCCGGCCGTGGACTTCAGCAAGTTCGGTGAAGTGGAAGAAGTGGCCCTGACCCGCCTGATGCAGGTCGGTGCCGCCAACCTGCACCGCAGCTGGCTGAACGTGCCGCACGTGACCCAGTTCGACTCCGCCGACATCACCGAGCTGGAAGCCTTCCGCGTCGCGCAGAAGGCCGTGGCCGAGAAGGCTGGCGTCAAGCTGACCGTGCTGCCGCTGCTGCTCAAGGCCTGCGCTTTCCTGCTCAAGGAACTGCCGGACTTCAACAGCTCGCTGGCGCCAAGCGGCAAGGCGATCATCCGCAAGAAGTACGTGCACATCGGCTTCGCCGTGGACACCCCGGACGGTCTGCTGGTCCCGGTGATCAAGAACGTCGACCAGAAGAGCCTGCTGCAACTGGCTGCCGAAGCTGCCGCGCTGGCCGAGAAAGCCCGCACCAAGAAGCTTTCGGCCGACGAGATGCAGGGCGCCTGCTTCACCATCTCCAGCCTCGGCCACATTGGCGGCACCGGCTTCACGCCGATCGTCAACGCGCCTGAGGTGGCGATCCTCGGTGTGTCCAAGGCGACCATGCAGCCGGTCTGGGACGGCAAGGCCTTCCAGCCGAAGCTGATGCTGCCGCTGTCGCTGTCCTACGATCACCGTGTGATCAATGGCGCCGCCGCCGCGCGCTTCACCAAGCGCCTGGGCGACGTGCTGGGCGACATCCGCACCATGCTGCTGTAACGCTGCACGCTGCCCCTCCCCCGGAGGGGCAGCCCCGTTTTCGAGCTGCCACGCTCGTACCTCAACCCCGCCAATTGGCGGGGCTTTTTTTGCCCGCATGAATGTCACGGCCTTGTAGAAACCAGCTTGCTGGCGAACAGGTGGATGGTTCGCCAGCAAGCTGGCGCCTACAGATTTCATGCAACTGGCCGACAACCTGTTCACAGCATCCCCCATGGCCGCTTGCCAGCCCCAGGGACATGATGCAACCTTGCCCGATGCGCCGTGCTCCAGGCCGCGCCCCAGTTCAAGCGAGTCTTCGATGAAAAGCCAACCCGATGCCGCCAGCCGTGTGGCGGCCGAGGTCGTGACGCAGCTTCCCGTGCCCTCGCGGCTCGGCATGCTGCGTTTCGAGCGGCTGAACGAAGCCAGCTGGGCCATGCTTTACCTCGACCCGGGCTGCGACCGCCAGTTCGGCCTGCCCGCCGCCGAGCTCTGCGCCCTGATCGGTTCGCCCTACGCCAGCCTCATGGAGCCAGAAGCACGCTACAAGCTGCACGACGAGATCCAGCTGCAGCTGGCTCAGCGCGGCTACTACCGGGTTAGCTACACCCTGCACGCCTGCCCGGCGCCGCTGCGCCTGCTGGAGGTCGGGGAGAGCTACAAGCAGCACAACCGCCAGCTGCTGCGCGGCTACCTGACGGTGTTCGACGACCACCGCCAGGACACCCCGGACCTCGACGCCAACGACCTGGAGTCGCGCAACAACCGCCTGCAACTGGCCCTGCAACTGAACCAGCGCGCCCAACAAGAGCAACTCGAACACCTGGAGCGGGTTCGCGCCCAGCAGGACCTGATCCTGCGCCTGGCGCGCCAGCGCTACAGCATCGGCAACTCGCTGCTCGAAGCCGCCGAGCTGATCACCCGCAGTGCCTGCGAGATCTACAAGGTCGACTGCGCCAGCATCTGGTACCTGAACGACCAGCGCCTGGAGCCGATCAGCGCCTGGTACAGCCGCGACCAACAGCACCGCATGCCCGAGGCGATCGACGCCAGCCGCTTTCCGGACTATCTGGAAGCCCTGCACGCCAGCCGCGCCATCGACGCCCACAACGCCAGCCACGACCCGCGCACCCGCGAGATGGCCGAATCGCTGTACAGCACCGACGACAACGCCATGCTCGATGCCAGTGTCCGCATCGACGGCCAAGTGGTCGGCGTGCTGTGCCTGGAGCAGACCGGCCAGCCACGGGCCTGGCAGTCGGACGAGATCGCCTTCGCTGGCGAGCTGGCCGACCAGTTCGCCCAAGTCATCAACAACCACAACCGGCGTACCGCCGCCAGCGCCCTGCACCTGTTCCAGCGCGCCGTGGAACAGAGCGCCAGCGCCTTCCTGCTGGTCAACCGCGACGGCGTGGTGGAATACGTCAACCCCAGCTTCACCGCGATCACCCAGTACAGCACCGAGGAGGTCCAGGGCCATCACCTGGCCGAACTGCCGGCGCTGGAAAACTTGAGCGAGCTGCTGTTCGACTCACCGTCCAGCCTGGCCATGGGCAACAGCTGGCAAGGCGAGTTCAAAAGCCGGCGCAAGAACCTCGAGCCCTACTGGGGCCAGCTATCGATCTCCAAGGTGTACGGCGACAACCGCGAGCTGACCCACTACATCGGCATCTACGAGGATGTGACCCAGACCAAGCTGGCCCAGCAGCGCATCGAGCGCCTGGCCTACACCGACAACCTGACCAACCTGGGCAACCGCCCGGCGTTCATCCGCAACCTCGACGAGCGCTTCGCCCGCGACAGCGCCAGCCCCATCTGCCTGCTGCTGGTGGACATCGACAACTTCAAGCGGATCAACGACAGCCTCGGCCACCAGACCGGCGACAAGCTGCTGATCAGCCTGGCCCGGCGCCTGCGCAACAGCCTGGCCAACGGCGGCAGCCTGGCGCGCTTCGCCAGCAACGAGTTCGCCGTGCTGCTGGACGACACCAGCCTGGAAGATGGCCAGGGCGTCGCCCACCAGTTGCTGCGCACCCTCGACAAACCAATGTTCGTCGACAACCAGCTGATCAACGTCACCGCCTCCGTGGGCCTGGCCTGCGCGCCGCTGCACGGCAGCGACCCGGCCACGTTGATGAAAAACGCGGGCCTGGCCCTGCACAAGGCCAAGGCCAACGGCAAGCACCAGGTCCAGGTGTTCACCGAAGTGCTCAACGCCGAGGCCAGCTACAAGCTGTTCGTCGAGAACAACCTGCGCCGCGCCCTGACCCAGAACGAACTGGAAGTGTTCTACCAGCCCAAGCTGTGCCTGCGCAGCGGCCGCCTGCTCGGCCTGGAGGCGCTGCTGCGCTGGAACCACCCCGAGCGCGGCATGATCCGCCCCGACCAGTTCATCAGCGTGGCCGAGGAAACCGGCCTGATCATCCCCATCGGCAAGTGGGTGGTGCGCCAATCCTGCCGCATGAGCCAGCAGTTGCGCGAAGCCGGCTTCGGCAACCTGCACGTGGCCATCAACCTGTCGCCCAAGCAGTTCTCCGATCCCGAACTGGTCAGTTCGATCGGCAGCATCCTCAAGGAAGAAGCCCTGCCGCCGCACCTGCTGGAGCTGGAACTGACCGAAGGCCTGCTGCTGGAAGCCACCGAGGACACCCACCGCCAGCTCGACGAGCTCAAGGCCCTGGGCCTGACCCTGGCCATGGACGACTTCGGCACCGGCTACTCGTCGCTGAGCTACCTGAAGAAGTTCCCGATCGACATCATCAAGATCGACCGCAGCTTCATCAACGAGATCCCCGACAACCAGGACGACATGGAGATCACCTCGGCGGTGGTGGCCATGGCCCACAACCTCAAGCTCAAGGTGGTCGCCGAAGGAATCGAGACGCCCGAGCAGCTGGCGTTCCTGCGCCGGCACCGCTGCGACGTCGGCCAGGGCTACCTGTTCGACCGGCCGATTCCGGGGCGCGAGCTGAACGACAAGCTGCGCCGCTACCCGCGTGGGCCGGTGGACTGACAGCGGCGCCAACCTCGGGCACTATAGGAACCATTCGGGCCTCACCGCCGACAGGCCGGCTCCCACAGTCGAACGCATAACCCTGAGGGAGCCGGCTTGCCGGCGATTGGGCCAACACCTGTCCAACTGAAAAGACACAGAGGAACGGCCATGGTCCTGCGTTCGGAAATCCTGGTGAACAAAAACGTCCTGCCCACCGCGGAACAGGCCCTGCCTGGCCGCGAAACCCCGATGACCCTGCCCGAGTTCCACTACGTGTTCGAAGGCACCCCGCTGCTCGGCCCGTTCTTCGAAGGCGACATCGACTTCGCCATCTTCGGCCTGGGCTGCTTCTGGGGCGCCGAGCGCCGTTTCTGGCAGCGCGAAGGCGTGGTCAGCACCGTGGTCGGCTACGCCGGCGGTTTCACCCCCAATCCCACCTACGAGGAAGTCTGCTCGGGCCTGACCGGCCACACCGAGGTGGTGCTGGTGGTGTTCGACAAGAACCGGGTCAGCTACCGCGAGCTGCTGGCGATGTTCTGGGAGTTGCACAACCCGACCCAGGGCATGCGCCAGGGCAACGATGTCGGCACCCAGTACCGCTCGGCGATCTACTGCACCTCGCCGCAGCAGCTCGATGAAGCAAACGCGAGCAAGGCCGCCTTCCAGGCCGAGCTGGGCAAGGCCGGCTTCGGTGAGATCACCACCGAGATCGCCCAGGCGCCGACCGTGTACTTCGCCGAGGCCTACCACCAGCAGTACCTGGCCAAGAACCCGGAAGGCTACTGCGGCATCGGCGGCACCGGCGTGTGCCTGCCGCCCAGCCTGCAGGGCAACTGAGCCATGATCCTGTTCCATTCGCCGCTGTCGCCATTCGTGCGCAAGGTGATGATCGTGCTGCACGAGACCGGCCAGTTGGACCGCGTCACCGTGCAGGGCGTGAACATCAGCCCGGTGAACGGCGACGCGCAGCTCAACCAGGGCAACCCGATCGGCAAGATCCCGGCCCTGCGCCTGGACGACGGCAGCGTGCTGCACGACAGCCGGGTGATCTGCGAGTACCTCGACAGCCAGCACGTTGGCCTGCCGCTGATCCCCCGCGAGGGCTCGGCACGCTGGCGGCGTCTGACCCTGGCCTCTCAGGCCGACGCGATCATGGATGCGGCAGTGGCCACCCGCTACGAGACCTTCCTGCGCCCGGTGGACAAGCAGTGGGACGGTTGGGTGCAGGCACAGGGCGAGAAGATCCGCCGCAGCCTGGCGAGCCTGGAGCGCGAGCACCTGGCTGAGATCGCCTCGGGGTTCGATATCGCCGCGATCGGGGCGGCCTGTGCGTTGGGGTATCTGGACCTGCGCCAGCCTGAGTTCGATTGGCGTGGGCTGTATCCAGGGCTGGCGGCGTGGTATGCCGAGGTGGCAAAGCGACCGTCGATGGTGGCTACAGCTCCGTTAGCCTGAGACTGCGCCAGCGAGGGCTTCGCTCTCGTTTCGCGACACAAGGCCGCTCCAGGATTACGCGATCGTCTGTAGGAGCGGCCTTGCGTCGCGAAAGAGGGTGTCAGAAATTTTGTGTTCGGGCATAACATGAGTAAGAGGTGCATGTATGCCAACCAAAAAGAAACCCTTGCGTGACCTGCCCAAAATCCCCA
>NZ_JBLIYU010000016.1:0-114377 GCF_057480815.1 Pseudomonas sp. P106(2024)
TTTGTACGGAGATCGGTTCATCAGGCCGACCTGGTGAAAGTCAGGGCCTGCCTGACGGCAGGCCGTTACCGGCCCGCACACAAAAAATCTGACACTTCCCCTCCAGATGAAAAAGCCGCTTTCGTTTGCTCGAAAGCGGCCCTTGCCGTTACGCCGACGTTCAACTGTCGCCTTGCTCACACTTGGCCGGCAACTGCCCATCGATCATCGCCTTGGCCATGCCACTGAGGTAGTACGTCGCCCGCATCAGCGTCTGTGCCTCTTTCGGCTGGCTCAACGCCTGGTACGTCAGCGATGTGATACAGCCCAGGATGATTGTTGTTTCCTGCAGCACGTCCTCGGTCGGCAACCCCGGGATCGCCTGCACCCAGTCGCGCACCGAGAACTGCTTGGTGCGGCCGACCAGACTGACGATCTTCAAGTCTGTGGTGCCCTTTGCGTGTTCGTCCTTGTCCATGACCTTGCCCCCTGGAAAAAGAAAGAGCCCGTCGCGCTTCATCCTCCGGAACCGCCATACCTGACTGCGCGATCCGTGCGCAGTAAGCTGCCCAGTGGTGCGGCCTGTTCCGACGGGTGAAGCGCGACGAGCAGGCCGAGACTAAAGCGATCGCCAATGCGCTACAACGGGCTACCGGCAGGAAAAGGCATCTTTAGGAAAAGGCCTACATAAACAACGAAACAAAGGCTGCAGGACCTGAAATATTCTCCGCATAGGTTGTCCACCGCGAGACAAGTCGCATCGCCGCGCCCACGAAGGCCGCATTGACCTGCATCGGGTGGCACCAGGGATGCCTTGGCTGCAAAGCATCTGCCCTGCTCCAGCACTTCAGGCTACGATGACACCTCGCCCCGCCAGGCCCAGCCACCGCCATGCCCAGAACCAGCAAAGTCACCGACCCATCCTACGAGTTGATGGACGACCATGAAGGCGCCTCGCTGATCTACCGTCAGCACGGCTTCCCCAGCCCGCTGGTACGCTGGCATTTCCACAAGGAATACGAGCTGCACCTGATCGTTGCCAGTGCAGGCAAGGTGTTCATCGGCGACTACATCGGCAACTTCGCCCCCGACACGCTGTTCCTCACCGGCCCCAACCTTCCGCACAACTGGATCAGCCAGGTCGGCCCCGACGAAGTGGTGGCCAAGCGCGACATGCTGGTCAACTTCACCGACGAGGTGCTTGAAGGCGGCAGCCAGGTGTTCTCCGAGCTCACCCAGCTCGCCCCGCTGCTGGCACGAGCGCGCTACGGCATCGAGTTCCGCGACCCGGCGCTGATCCGCGATAGCCGTCACCTGCTGCAACGCATCGCCGATAGCTGCGGCATGACCCGCCTGGGATACTTTTTTATCCTCATGGAACAGCTGGCCGCCTGTGAGGAGTACCAGCTGCTGTCCACCGTCACCTCCTCGCAGCTAGCCGACGAGCACAACGTCGAGCGCATCAACCGGGCGGTGGACTACATCTTCCAGCATTACGCCCAGGACCTGAGCCAGAACGCGGTGGCCGAGCACCTGGGGATGACGCCGACCTACTTTTCGCGGTTTTTCAAGCAGGCCGCCGGGCGCGGCTTCGTCGAGTTCGTCAACCGGCTGCGGGTGAGCAAGTCGTGCGAGCTGCTGGCCAAGGGCGAGCTGCCGGTGACCGAAGTGTGCTTCGAGTCGGGCTTCAGCAACCTGTCGAACTTTAACCGGCGTTTTTTGCAGCTCAAGGGCATGACGCCCTCCGACTACCGCAGCCTGGTGACCCAGCGACTGACCGAGCAGAATCGCGCCTGAACGTCATACGCAATCTCCTGTAAAAGCGACCCTTTCGCGACACAAGGCCGCTCCTACAGGGAAATGTATACCCCACAAGTCACTGCAAAAAAGTATCAGCCAAGGTGCAGGCGAGGCTTTGTCGGCGTCGTCGCACAACGGTGTAATCGGCAGCGAGCGACACAAAAACAATAACGTCTTCCCCGAGGGAGTTCACCGATGAACGACTCGATCAAGGCCTGCCTGGCCGCCGCCTGCCTCAGCCTGCCGCTGCACACCCAGGCCGCCGAGACCCTGACCATCGCCACGGTCAACAACAACGACATGATCCGCATGCAGCGCCTGGCCAAGGTGTTCGAACAGCAGCACCCGGACATCCAGCTCAAGTGGGTGGTGCTCGAAGAGAACGTACTGCGCCAGCGCCTGACCACCGACATCGCCACCCAGGGCGGGCAGTTCGACGTGCTGACCATCGGCATGTACGAAGCCGCGCTATGGGGCGCCAAGGGCTGGCTGGCGCCGATGACCGACCTGCCCGCCGACTACCACCTCGACGATGTGTTCCCCTCGGTGCGCAACGGCCTGTCGGCCAACGGCACGCTGTACGCCCTGCCCTTCTACGCCGAAGCCTCGATCACCTACTACCGCAAGGACCTGTTCGAAAAAGCCGGGCTGAGCATGCCCGAGCAACCCACCTGGACCCAGCTCGGCGAGTTCGCCGCCAAACTCAACCACCCCGACCAGGGCCAGTACGGCATCTGCCTGCGCGGCAAGGCCGGCTGGGGCGAGAACATGGCGCTGATCGGCACCGTGGCCAACGCCTTCGGCGCGCGCTGGTTCGATGAGCAATGGAAACCCGAATTCAGTGGCAGCGAGTGGAAGAACGCACTGAACTTCTATGTCACCACCCTCAAGCAGTACGGCCCGCCCGGCGCCTCCAGCAATGGCTTCAACGAAAACCTCGCGCTGTTCAACAGCGGCAAGTGCGCGATGTGGGTCGACGCCAGCGTCGCCGGCTCGTTCGTCACCGACAAGAGCCAGAGCAAGGTCGCCGACCAGGTCGGCTTCACCTTCGCGCCCAAGGAGGTCACCGACAAGGGCGCCACCTGGCTGTATTCCTGGGCCCTGGCGATCCCCACCAGCTCCAAGGCCAAGGACGCCGCCAAAACCTTCAGCACCTGGGCCACCTCCGAGGCCTACGGCAAGCTGGTGGCCGAGCAGGAAGGCGTGGCCAACGTGCCACCGGGCACCCGCGCCTCGACCTACAGCGACGCGTACCTGGCCGCCGCGCCGTTCGCCAAGGTGACCCTGGAATCGCTCAAACGCGTCGACCCCAACCACCCCACCCTCAAGCCCGTGCCTTATGTGGGCATCCAGCTGGTGACCATCCCCGAGTTCCAGGCCATCGGTACCCAGGTCGGCAAGCTGTTTTCCGCCGCGCTCACCGGGCAGATGAACGTGGACCAGGTGCTGGCCTCGGCCCAGCAATCCACTGAACGCGAGATGAAGCGCGCCGGCTACCACAAGTAGCTCTCACCGCCGTAGACCGCGCCGTCCTGCGGCGCGGTGACCGCCCCTTTCCGATGCACACGGAGTCGCCATGAACACATCGGCCCTCGACACCCCGAGCCTCGCCACCGCGCGCCCCGGCAAACGCCGCGTCGGCCCCGGCTGGTTCCTGGTCAGCCCTTCGGTGGCGCTGCTGCTGTTGTGGATGATCGTGCCCCTGGGCATGACCCTGTATTTCTCGCTGATCCGCTACAACCTGCTGTACCCCGGCGAAAACCAGTTCGTGGGCCTTGAGAACTTCGCCTTCTTCGTCACCGACGCCGGCTTCATGCCCGGTGCCCTCAACACCCTGACCCTGGTCGGCAGCGTGCTGGCGATCAGCGTGGTGCTCGGCGTGCTGGTCGCCGCGCTGCTGGAAGCCGGCGAGTTCTGGGGCCGCGGCGTGGTGCGGGTGCTGCTGATCTCGCCGTTCTTCATCATGCCCACGGTCAGCGCGCTGCTGTGGAAGAACCTGATCTTCCACCCGGTGTCGGGCATCCTCGCCGCCGTGTGGCGCCTGTTCGGCGCGCAGCCGGTGGATTGGCTGGCGCACTACCCGCTGCTGTCGATCATCCTGATCGTGTCGTGGCAGTGGCTGCCGTTCGCCATCCTGATCCTGATGACCGCCATGCAGTCGCTGGACCAGGAACAGAAGGAAGCCGCGCGCCTGGATGGCGCAGGCCCCTTGGCGATCTTCTGGCACCTGACCCTGCCGCACCTGGCCCGGCCGATCGCCGTAGTGGTGATGATCGAGACGATCTTCCTGCTCTCGGTGTTCGCCGAGATCTTCACCACCACCAGCGGCGGCCCCGGATACGAGTCCACCAACCTCGCCTACCTGATCTACAACCAGGCGTTGCTGCAGTTCGACGTCGGCATGGCCTCGGCCGGTGGCCTGATCGCCGTGCTGATCGCCAATATTGCCGCCATCGTGCTGGTTCGCATGATCGGCAAGAACCTCACCGCGCGCAGCTGAGGAGCCCGCCATGCTGACACTCAAGCAAACCCGCACCCTGAAGAACGCGCTGCTCGGCCTGCTGTGCTGGGCCATCGCCCTGGTGATCTTCTTCCCGATTTTCTGGATGCTGCTGACCAGCTTCAAGACCGAGCTGGACGCCTTCGCCACGCCGCCGCAGTTCCTCTTTGCGCCGACGCTGGAGAACTACCTGCACATCAACGAGCGCAGCGACTACTTCGCCTACGCCTGGAACTCGGTGCTGATTTCGTTCTCGGCGACCCTGCTGTGCATGCTGATCGCCGTGCCTGCGGCCTACTCGATGGCCTTCTTCGAGACCCGCCACACCAAGCGCACGCTGCTGTGGATGCTGTCGACCAAGATGCTGCCGCCGGTGGGCGTGTTGATGCCGATCTACCTGCTGGCCAAGCAGTTCGGCCTGCTCGATTCGCGCCTGGCGCTGATCATCGTCTACACCCTGATCAACCTGCCGATCGTGGTGTGGATGGTGTACACCTACTTCAAGGACATCCCCGTGGACATCCTCGAAGCCGCGCGGCTGGACGGCGCCGGCACCTGGCAGGAGATCGTCCGCGTGCTGCTGCCGATCGCCCGCGGCGGGCTGGCGTCGACCTTGCTGCTGTCGCTGATCCTGTGCTGGAACGAGGCGTTCTGGTCGCTGAACCTGACCTCGTCCGCCGCCGCGCCGCTGACCGCGTTGGTGGCGTCCTATTCGAGCCCTGAGGGGCTGTTCTGGGCCAAGCTCTCGGCCGTCTCGACCCTGGCCTGCGCGCCGATCCTGATCTTTGGCTGGATCAGCCAGAAGCAGCTGGTGCGTGGGCTTTCGTTTGGGGCAGTCAAATGACTCCGCTATCAGGGGCTGCTTTGCAGCCCAATCGCGACACAAGGCCGCTCCCACAGGGGATCGCGCACGCCTGTGGGAGCGGCCTTGCGTCGCGAAAGGACCGCGAAGCGGTCCCGGCATTCCCGCATCCAACCCCGACTTTCGCCGAGGACACCCCCTATGGCTGACCTGAAAATCCGCAACCTGCACAAAGGCTTCGATGGCCACGCCATCATCAAGGGCATCGACCTGGACGTGCGCGACCGCGAGTTCGTGGTCTTCGTCGGCCCCTCCGGCTGCGGCAAGTCCACCCTGCTGCGCCTGATCGCCGGCCTCGAGGAGGTCAGCAGCGGCAGCATCACCCTCGACGGCACCGACATCACCGACACCGCCCCGGCCAAGCGCGACCTGGCCATGGTGTTCCAGACCTACGCCCTGTACCCGCACATGACCGTGCGCAAGAACCTGTCGTTCGCCCTGGACCTGGCCGGCGTCGGCAAGCAAGAGGTGACAGCCAAGGTCGACAACGCCGCGCGCATCCTCGAGCTGCAACCGCTGCTCGAACGCAAGCCCCGCCAGCTCTCCGGCGGCCAGCGCCAGCGGGTAGCGATCGGCCGGGCGATCGTGCGCAACCCGAAAATTTTCCTGTTCGACGAGCCGCTGTCCAACCTCGACGCCGCCCTGCGCGTGCAGATGCGCCTGGAACTGGCGCGCCTGCACCAGGAGCTGGCGGCGACCATGATCTACGTGACCCATGACCAGGTCGAGGCGATGACCCTGGCCGACAAGGTGGTGGTGCTAAACGGCGGGCGCATCGAGCAGGTCGGTTCGCCGCTGGAGCTGTACCACCATCCGGCCAACCTGTTTGTCGCAGGGTTTCTGGGGACGCCGAAGATGGGCTTTTTGCGTGGGCACCTGAGCCGTAACCAGGGCAACCAGTGCGAGGTCGCGCTTGAGTGCGGCGCCCGTATCGCCCTGCCGTTGTGCGCGGGGGAACTGCATGCCGGTAGCCAGGTGACGCTGGGGATTCGCCCCGAGCACCTGAACATCGACCGCGCCGGGCAAGGTATCCAAGGCTCGCTGCAGGTGACCGCCGATGTCAGCGAGCGACTGGGCAGCGACAGTTACTGCCATATGCGCGCCGCCTCCGGGGAAATGCTCACCGTGCGAGTGCGCGGGGATTTCGCACCAGCCTTTGGCGAGGCGCTGGAACTGACCTTCGATCCCGCCCATTGCCACCTGTTCGACAGCAACGGCCAGGCCCTCGACAAACGCCTGCAACAAGCGGCCTAAGGACTCCAGGATGAAACTGAACCAGCACAACCTCGGCCAACTGCCGCCCACCGTCGCCCGCCCCTCCTACGACCGCGCCCAACTGCGCCAGGGCATCGTGCACATCGGCGTCGGCGGCTTCCACCGCGCCCACCAGGCCGCCTACACCGACGCCCTGATGAACGGCGGCGAAGGCCTCGACTGGGCCATCTGCGGCATCGGCTTGCGCGGCGAAGACCGCGCCATGCGCGACGCCCTGGCCGGCCAGGACCACCTCTACACCCTGTTCGAACTGGGCGACCAGCCCGACACCAAGGTCCGCGTGATCGCCGCCATCAACGGCATGCTGCTGGCTGCGGACGGCGCCGAACCGCTGCTGGCCAAACTGGCCGAACCCAATATCCGCATCGTCTCGCTGACCATCACCGAAGGCGGCTACTGCATCGACGACAGCACCGGCGAGTTCCGCTTCGACCTGCCACAGATCCAGCACGACCTGGCCAACCCGCAATCCCCGCAAAGCGTCTTCGGCTACCTCTGCGAAGCCCTGCGCCGCCGTCGCGCCGCCGGCACCGGGCCGTTCACCGTGATGTCCTGCGACAACCTCCCGCACAACGGCGACGTCGCCCGCAAGGCCCTGTTGGCCTTCGCCCAGCGCCTCGACCCCGACCTGGCCGACTGGATCGCCAGCCACGTCAGCTTCCCCAACGCCATGGTCGACCGCATCACCCCGATGACCAGCCCCGCCCACCGCCAGCAACTGCGCGAGCGCCACGGCGTCGACGATGCCTGGCCGGTGGTGTGCGAGCCGTTTTTGCAATGGGTGGTGGAAGATGACTTCGTCGCGGGCCGCCCGGCCTGGGAAAAGGTCGGGGTGCAGTTCACCCGCGACGTCACCCCGTATGAAGAGATGAAGATCAAGCTGCTCAACGGCAGCCACCTCGCCCTCACCTACCTGGGCTTTTTGCAAGGCTACCGCTTCGTCCACGAAACCCTTGCCGACCCGCTGCTGCGCCGCTACATGCGCACCTTCATGGACCAGGACGTAACCCCGCAACTGGCCCCGGTGCCCGGCATCGATCTTGAGCGCTACAAACAAAGCCTCGGCGAACGCTTCGCCAACCGCGCCATCGCCGACCAGCTGGAGCGCGTGTGCTCCGACGGCTCGTCGAAGTTCCCCAAGTTCATCGTGCCCACCGCCAACCGCCTGATCGCCGACGGCAAGCCGCTGGAGCGCGTGGCCCTGGTGGTCGCCGCCTGGGCCCTGTACCTGCGCGGCGAAGACGAGCACGGCAACCGCTACAGCATCCCCGACCCCCGCGCCGCCGATTGCCAGGCCCGTGTGGTGCAGCGCGACGGCCTGGCCGCCCGGGTGCTGGGCGACGAGGCGATCTTCGGCAGTGCCATCCCCGCGTCCAAGGCGTTCGTCAGCGCCTTCGAGCGCCTGTACGACAGCTTGCGCGAAGTCGGCGTGAGTGAAACCCTGCGCCAGGTCCTCGGCGACTGACACGGAGTGTTTCGAAATGGACGGATTGTTCCTCGGCATCGACTGCGGCACCCAGGGCACCAAGGCCCTGGTGCTGGACGCCGGCAGCGGCCAGGTACTCGGCCTGGGCAGCGCCGCCCACGCGCCGCCCCAGGGCCGTGACGGCCGGCGCGAGCAGGACCCCGCCGACTGGCTGGATGCCTTGCGTGCGGCGGTGTCCGCTGCCTTGCGAGAAGCCGGTGTGGATGGCCACGCGATCCGCGCACTGGCGGTGTCCGGCCAGCAGCACGGCCTGGTGATGCTCGACGCCCAAGGCCAGGTGCTGCGCCCGGCCAAGCTCTGGTGCGACACCGAGAGTGCGCCCGAGAACCAGGCACTGCTCGATGCCCTCGGCGGTGCCCAAGGCTCGCTCGAACGCCTCGGGCTGGTGATCGCGCCGGGCTATACCCTGTCCAAGTTACTGTGGACCAAGCGCCATCATCCCGATCTGTTCGCTCGCCTCGCCCATGTCCTGCTGCCCCACGACTACCTGAATTACTGGCTGACCGGTCGCGTCTGCACGGAGCCCGGCGACGCCTCCGGCACCGGCTATTACGACGTACGCCGACGGACCTGGGCGCCCGATGTCCTTCAGCACATCGAGCCAGGCGAGCGTCTTTTGGCGGCGCTACCTGAGCTGGTCGAATCCGGCGATTGCATCGCCACCCTGCGCGAACAGACCGCCACTGCCCTCGGCCTGAGCCCGCAGACCTGGGTGGCCACGGGCGGCGGCGACAACATGCTCGGCGCCATCGGCACCGGCAATATCGTCCCCGGCATGATCACCCTGAGCCTCGGCACCTCCGGCACCCTGGCCGCCCACGCCGACCAGCCCCACGTCAGTGCCCAGGGCGAAGTGGCGACCTTCTGCGCCTCCAGCGGCGGCTGGCTGCCGTTGATCTGCACCATGAACCTCACCAGCGCCTGCGCCCTGGTGCGCGACCTGCTGGAGCTCGACCTCGAGCGTTTCACTGAGCTTGCCGCCCAAGCCCCGATCGGCGCCGACGGCCTGCTGATGCTGCCCTTCTTCGACGGCGAACGCGTGCCCGCGTTGCCCGAAGCCACCGCCAGCCTGCACGGCATGACCAGCGCCAACCTGACCCGCGCCAACCTCTGCCGCGCCGTGCTCGAAGGCACCTGCTTCAGCCTGCGCTACGGCCTCGACCTGCTGCGCGCCAGCGGCCTGCCAGGCAGCGAAATCCGCCTGGTCGGCGGCGCAGCGAAAAGCCCGCTGTGGCGCCAGGTACTGGCCGACCTGCTCGGTCTGCCAGTGGTGTGCCCCCAACAGACCGAAGCCGCCGCCCTGGGCGCCGCGATCCAGGCCGCCTGGAGCCTCGGTCGCCAACTAGGCCAGGGCGACAGCCTCGAAACCCTGTGCAAACGCTGCGTCGCCCTCGACGAAAGCACCCGAACCCTGCCCCGCCCGGCGCAACAGGCCGCGTACGAGGTCGCCTATCAACGCTACCGGGATCAACTGCCTGCACGCTGAGTGCGGGTATCCTTCCCTTGTCTTTCGTTCTGGAGAACTGCATGTACCTGGTGTGTGGCGAGGCCCTGTTCGATGTCTTCAGCCTGGAAAACAGCAACCGCAGCAACGAGCTGGGGTTTACCGCGATTGCCGGCGGATCGCCGTTCAACGTGGCCGTCGGCCTGCGCCGGCTGGGCGTTGAATCGGCGTTGTTCGGCGGGTTGTCCAGCGACTACCTCGGTGCCCGGCTGCGCCGGGTGCTGGAAGAGGAACGGGTAGACTGCCGCTATGTGGTAACCAGTGATGCACCGACCACCTTGGCCATGGTCGGGCTGGATGCCAATGGCTCGGCGCAGTATCAGTTTCGCGGTGAAGGCTGTGCGGATCGGCAGGTGACGCTGGCGCATCTGCCGGAGTTGGATGAGCGTGTGCGTGGGTTGCATGTGGGCTCATACACACTGGTAGTGCAGCCCGTGGCGGATACGCTGATGGCGCTGGTGGAGCGCGAGCGGGACCGGCGGCTGATCAGCCTTGATCCGAATGTGCGGCTAAATCCGCAGCCGGATGTGGCGCTGTGGCGGCGGCAGGTGGAAGCGTTTGCCGGACATGCGCATGTGATCAAGGCCAGTGAGGAAGATATCGCCCTGCTCTATCCGGGCCGGGAGACTCGTGATGTGGCGCGGGGCTGGCTAAACGATCGCTGCCGACTCGTTTTCATCACCCATGGAGCAGACGGAGCCAGCGTGCATTGCGCACATGGCTCATGGCAGCGCCCAGCGGATATGTCGTTGCCGGTAAGCGACACCGTCGGCGCCGGTGACACCTTCCAAGCCGCCGTGCTCGCCTACCTCGCACGCCTCGGAGCAGACAGCCCAGCCGGTGTGGCGAAGCTCCCCCATGAAACCATCGATGCGATCCTCGCCTACGCAATCCATGCCGCAGCAATCACCTGCTCCCGAACAGGCCCGAATCTGCCCTTCGAGCATGAGCTGCCAGCCAACCCATACGCCGCCCCCCTGTAGGAGCGGCCTTGCGTCGCGAAAGGACCGCAAAGCGGTCCCGGCGATTTCAGCCCCGCAAGCGTGCGGCCAAGTCACCGTCCAAACGCCCGCATTGAAGCGATGCCTGGTGCTATCCTCTTTCACCGGATTTTTCGCATTCCGAATCAAGTACTGCACCAGGTAGATACAGAGCCAAGTTGCTGCCAAGGCCGACCTCAGCGCGGGCATCACCAGGCGACTTGACCCAGGGCACCCGCGCCACAACCGCATCAAAGAGATCCAGGATGTCCCTTAGCACCCTCTCCCCCCATTCGCTGCCTGATCATTGCAAGGCTGTTCTCTATGCGCTGGTAACCTCGGTTCCTGGCAAAGGTAAGACCTCGCTGCTCAAACTGCTGCGGGCCATGGAGATCCGTGACGATGGTGGCAGGCTGCTTGACGCCACAACCTTGCCCACGTTGCTGGAGTGGTTGCAAAGCCAGGGCTGGGTCGAAGTCGAGCAACGCAACGAAGGGCAATATTTCTGCGTGACAGCACAGTGTCGTAACAGCGTGCTCCTCAGCCTGCTGGGCACAGCCGAGGGGGGCCTGCGCTTGCACCGGATCAACGCCAGTTTGCCTGCACTTGGGCAATGGCAAATGCCTGGCAGATCCCGAGTACTGCAAGAGCTTTGGATACGCCTGCTGAGCGGCGACAGTCAGCGACTGCCCGACTCGCTTTACCTGTCGTACAGGGTGCTCCCGGTGAGCGAGTGGCATGCCCAGCACCCTATGCGCCTCCTGCAGTGCGATCCGGCCGGGCGGGAAGTCATCGGCCAACTGGACGAGACGGTGCGGAGGCTGCTGATCGAGGATCACCTGCGCCTGAACAACGACCTGCTGGGGCCTGCAGACGAGAGCTATGCATTGGCCAAGCAGGAGATGGCACTCAAGCAGTCCCTCGCATTGCGCCTGCAACTGGTTCAACAGGCGCTTTGGCGTGGCGACTGGGCGGCGCTGCAACACTATGGCGAGCAAGAGCTGCCTCTGACGACACAGTGCCTGCAGTCGCTGCTGCGCGGCCAGCCTAACGAAACCCTGCGCTTGCTGCGGGCCTGGCTCACCGATCAGCGCAAACAGACCAAAAAGCGCAAAATCGACCTGCCACCGTTGCTCAATGCACTGTACTGCCTGGCGCTGATCGCTGAAAACGACAGCCAGCACTACGCTGCGCTCAAACAGGCACTGGTTCTGGGCACAAAGGAAAACTACGGCAGTGCTTATCCGGCGCTCTATCAGGTGTTCGAGCGTTTGCAAGGCAACACGCCGGACTTGTCGTACCTGCGTTCAACCACGCTCAACGGCCTGGATGGGCTGATGCTCTCCCTGGCACTGTACTGGCTGGATGCCCCACTCGCGCGTGGGCCCGATTGGCGCGCGAAGCTGGAAGGTTACCGAGGCGAACTCGATCAACAGGGTTACAACTGGTTGGCGGCAGAATTCGACGCCCTGATCGCCATGCAATTCGGCTTGCCCCGGCAGCTTCACGACCTGCATCACGATGCAGGTTTCAAACCACTGACTGCGCTGCTTCAGCGCCAGGAAGCCTGGCAGCATGCCCTTAGCGCATTGAGTCAGCTGAAACCGGCCAATGCACCGGTCGCCGTGGCTGGCAAGAAGAGCACCCGCCTGGCGTGGTTGTTGAGTCTTCATCGCTACGGCAACCAGCTTGAGCCACGCGAGCAGAAACTGGGGGCCAAAGGACAATGGAGCAAGGGCCGCCCCGTGGCACTCAAACGCCTCATGGACGAGGGCGACAGCCTGGACTTTCTCTGCGAGCAAGACCGCCAGGTGATCAGCGCGATTCAAGTCAGCCAGTCCTACTACCACACCGAGTACGAATTGCCGCTTGGCATGGCCCTGCCCAGGTTGGTCGGTCATCCGGCGTTGTTCTGGCAAGATGCCCCTGACACACGCATCGATCTCCAGGCAGGCGAAGCCAGCCTGCACCTTCAGGCCGAGGACGGACAGATCCATCTGCGTCTCGAGCCGCCGGGCGTCGTCACCGCCGAGACCTTCTACATTGATCAGCAGACACCGACCCGCTTGCAGCTCTATCCGGTCAACAGCGACCTGCGCCAGATCGCCAGGATCATCGGCGACGGCCTGCGCGTACCGCAATCGGGCAAGGCGCAACTGATCGAAGCCATCAGTGCCATCGCACCGCTGCTACCCATCCACTCGGACCTGCCCGAGCTCTCGGTGAACCTTGAACAGGAACCTGCCGATACGCGCCTGTACGCGCATTTGCTGCCACTTGCCGAGGGTTTGCGCTTGCAACTGCTGGTGCGCCCTTTGGCCGAGAGCAGCTGGTTTCGCCCGGGCCAGGGCGCGCAGAACCTGCTTGGCGAGCGCGACGGCAAACCCTTGCAGGTCTGCCGCGACCTGGCAGGCGAACGCCAGGCACTGCAACAGGTATTGCATGCCTGCCCCGGCCTGGCCAACGCCAACAGCGATGGCCAGGAATGGCAGCTGGACCAGCCTCAGGATGCCTTGCAGGTACTTGGCGAACTGCATGCATTGGACGGCGACTTGCTGCACTGCGTCTGGCCAGAGGGCGAGCGCCTGCGCATAAAGGGCCGCGTGAACCTCGACGCGCTCAAGCTGGGTCTGCGCAAACAGGGTGACTGGTTCATCCTGCAAGGGGAAGTCGCACTCGATGACGGCAAGGTTCTGCAACTGCGCCAGCTTCTGGATCTGCTCAAGGCCAGCCCCGGACGCTTCCTCAAGCTCGACGACCGTGACTGGTTGGCACTCGACAAGCGTTTGCGCCAACGCCTGGAGGAACTGGCTTGTCTGGCTGATCGTGTCACGGACCAGGGCCTTCGCCTCAGCCCGTTGACTACCCCGTTGCTGGCCGGGCTGGCCGCCGAGGTAAGCGAGTTCAAGGCCGATAAAAGCTGGCAGGCGCACCTCGATAAACTGCAGTCGATGCGCGACCACCAGCCTCAGCTCCCTCGTACCCTGCAGGCCGACCTGCGCGCCTATCAGCATGAGGGTTTCACCTGGTTGGCACGCCTGGCTCAATGGGGCGTCGGTGCCTGCCTGGCCGACGACATGGGCCTGGGCAAGACGGTACAGCTGCTGGCCGTTCTGCTGCAGCGGGCCGCCGGTGGCCCGCAACTGGTCGTGGCACCGACGTCGGTAACCCTCAACTGGCAGGCTGAGAGCCGGCGTTTCGCGCCACAACTGAAATTGCATCTGTATCAGCAAACGCGCAGCCTGGCAGATCTCGGCCCCGGCGACCTGGTGATCGCCAGCTACGGGTTGCTGCAGCAGGACAGCGCAGCCTTCGCCGCCTGCCACTGGCACAGCGTCGTGCTGGACGAGGCCCAGGCCATCAAGAATGCCCAGACCAAACGCTCTCAAGCAGTAATGGCCTTGCAGTCCGATTTCCGCGTGGTCGCCACTGGCACCCCGCTGGAAAACCACTTGGGCGAGTTGTGGAACCTGTTCCGATTCATCAACCCAGGGCTGCTCGGCAACCAGGAACACTTCAACAGCCGCTTCGCTACCCCCATCGAGCAGGGCGATGCAGCAGCCCGACGGGCCCTGAAAGCGCTTATCCAGCCCTTTATCCTGCGCCGCCTGAAAAGCCAGGTGCTCGACGAATTACCCGCGCGCACAGAGATTACCTACAAAGTACCGCTGTCCGATGAAGAGGCTCACCTCTATGAGGCCGTTCGCCAGCAAGCGGTGAGCAATGTCTCTGATCTGGCGCCCGGAGCAGGCAGATCATTCCAGATCCTGACGGAGATCACCCGTCTGCGCCGGTTCTGCTGCCACCCGGCCCTGGTGACTCCCGGCTCGACCCTGCCTGGCAGCAAGTTCCAGGCGGTCACCGCGATCGTCGAAGAGCTTTTGGACAATGGCCACAAGGCCTTGATCTTCAGCCAGTACGTCGATCACCTGAGTATCGTCCGTGCCTGGCTCGATGAAAAAGGCATCGCCCACCAGTACCTCGATGGCAGCGTGCCCGCCAAGGAACGGGAAAGCCGAGTCAATGCCTTCCAGGCTGGCGCGGGTGAAGTCTTCCTTATCAGCCTGAAAGCCGGCGGCAGCGGCCTAAACCTTACCGCCGCCGACTATGTGATCCACCTCGACCCCTGGTGGAACCCGGCGGTGGAGGATCAGGCCAGTGACCGTGCCTATCGCATCGGCCAGCAGCGTCCGGTGACGATTTACCGGCTGGTAGCCGAGAACACCATCGAAGAGCAGATCGTCGCCCTGCATGCTCGCAAACGAGACTTGGCCGACAGCCTGTTGGAGGGCGGCGAAGTGAGTGCCAAGTTGGATGCTGACGCACTGTTGGCGCTGCTTGCGGGTTCGCTGCAATGATCGGGTGGGTATAACTCAGGGTCGCCGGGGAGGTAAGGCACGCAGCAAACCTCACCCGGCAACCCGAACGGTATTTCCTTTTACCCAGCGATTCAGACTCGCAAAGCTGCTCGATCATCGCCGCGTTATTCGCCACGCGCCCGGTAAAGCATGGCCACGAGCCTTGAACGAACAAGGACGTCAAGGATCATGGTCAAGCAACTCCAGACCGTTGTTCATCCAGATAGCTTTGTCACATAGGCTACAAAAAACGTACACAACCTCACTTTAGTAGCCCAAGGGCTACAAGATTAAAGAGACGAAGGCACGTTTCGCGAAGTGCCATCGGCACCATCGAAATCATCGTGGGAGCGGGCTTGCCCCGCGATGCAGGCGACACGCGGTATGACACCCGCTGCAACTCTAATTGCAGTTGCAGGACGACCTTGGATCGTTACACGGGTAAGTCCAAAGGATGATGTCATTCGGATATCAAGCCACGCTAATCTAAGGAGACGGCCAGCGAACAACAAGGAGAAACGCCATGCAGCACATTACCCAGGTCGATAACACTCTCTGGGCACTGATCAGCCGCTTGCAGGGCACGGAGCTGCAAACGCCCTCCAATGCCAGCAATACCCATTTCAGAATCGCGTCGGTCAACAACGACCAGGTAGAGGTGGTAACCGGCGCCAATAACAGCTCGGTCACCCTGCCCCGTACGGCTTTCCAACAAACGCTGGATTATCTTGCCGCTAATCATCACTTCGGCGAGGCACGCGCTGTCGAGATCCGCTCCAACCGCAAGCCTGAGGACGCCGGCCCGCTTTGCCACGCAGCTCGTCGCCAACCCGATGGTCGTCCAGGCACTGTCGTCATCACCTACATCCTGCCGATACTGGAGCACTGCCAAGCTGTCGCCATTCAGCGAGACGCCAAGCCGACCAGCACTTGGCTGGTGCCTTGAGCCCACCCCACCTTGTACGGGAGCACAAGCTCCCTTTACCCGATACACCGTTCAAAAGGTAAGGACACACGATGGCAACCTCAGGAATCGATTGCGACGACGACTTGTTCACCAGCCTTATCAGCGCCACGCCCGAAGAAGTGGACATTCTGGTGGACATCATCACCGACTTCTCCCGGGGCCGCGCCGGCCTGGATGCAGACATCAAGAAGCAGCTGGTACAGGCCAAGCACAGCTCGCGACCGGCGGGCTATACCGAGCAGCAACTTGACCTGCTGGGCCATGAGCTGCAGCAGTTCGGCGGGCATTCGGCCATGAACCTGGCCCGTCGCCTGTTGAAGAAATCGGCGGTGCCCTACGCCGAGATCGTCAACGACGTGTACCAGAAGCTCAACGGCAGCGGCGCAACCAGCGTGGCGGACAAGGAACGCCAAATCGCCCTGGCGCTGTTCGGTGCCGGCTGGCGGGAGCTACCGGCTAGCGAGCGTTTCGAGCGGGCCACCAGCACCAAGGTGCTGACTGGGCTGTTCAAACTTGAAGAGGCGCTGCCCAAAGGGGCCGCCAGCATGATCGGCCTCTCCGCCTCGCGCAGCGCGGCACTGTTCACCATGGCCGCGACCACCGGATTGCGCCTGAACCCCTTCGGCGCTGCCTTCACGGCCGGCGTGGGCCTGCACAGCAGCGTGGCTGAAGCCTACCGCGTGACCGTGCCCTTCGTTGCCCAGATGGGCTGGATCCGCCTGCGCCGGGAAGCACCCGCCACGCCCCCGGCCACACGCCCCGACACCCAGCCAGTGGCCACCGCTTCCCAGACCACGGCCGATCTGGTGGTCCAGGACGGCCAGGGCGGCACATTGCTCAAGCTCAACGTCGTGCAACGCCCGCCCGCAGGTACCCATCGCTCACTGCCAACCGACCAGATCAGTGCGCTCAACCCGCTGCTGGCCAATGTGCCCGGCCTGGCCGCCATGGGCGAGCTGGCCAGCGGCAACTACGTGGTGTGCAGCCTGCCGTTCGAGACACTGACCAAGAACGCCAACGGCGACGGCAGCGTCCGGGCCTTCGTGCGTACCGGCGGCAAGATCAGTGAACAGGCCAGCCTGTCACTGCCTGAAGACCTGCAGAACGTGCTGCTCAGTGGCGTGGTGTGGAACGCGGTGTCCTCGGCGGTGGGCCAGAAGCACTTGCACGACATCAACGAGAAGCTGGGTGCCATCAAGCGCCAGCTGGACAACGTGCTGCGCGAGCTGGATGAAGCGCAGTGGCAAGAACTGACTGGACTGTTCGAATACACCCAAGGCGTGCTCGATCACTATCCGCACGACGGCATCGACGGCACTGCTCGCCAGACACTGGAAAATCAGCATAGCCAGATCACCTCCCTGGCCCAGTACTTCAATCGCAAGATGGACGAAGAGCTGAAGCACGCTCGGGATGTGCAGGCAGACAAACTGTTCGGTGTGGACAGCACCCGCCAGGCATTGCAGGACAGCCTGACGAAGATGGAGGGCTGGGTCAGCGGTTACCTGCAAACCGCACAGCTGCAGGTGGTCAGTTGTGCCTTGCGCTACCTGGCCGAGCCACTGCAGCGCTACCGCGCGCAGGCGAGCAAGGCTCTCGAAAGCCTCGGCCAGCTGGAAGAAATCGGCAACCAGAGCCGCAGCATCTACAACTCTCAGATGGAACTGACCAGCTCACGCATGTTCAGCCTCGACGCCTCGCTGAAACAGAGCTTCACGGCGCAACTGGACGGCCTGACCAGCGTCTTGGCCCAAGGCACGCGGGACACCCAGCAACTGCAGCAGTCGCTGTTCGATCAAGGGGAGCGTCAGGTACTGCTGCGTTATGAGAACGGACAGATCGCAGAGGCCCAACTGCTGGAACGGGCGGTCTGAAGGCGCCCAACGTAGCCTTTGGCGTAAGCGACAGGGAGGACGGCACAAGCAGGACCGGGGGCGTGAGTGTACAGAGGTTGTCTGCTGACTATCGCGTTCTCAACCTTCGAACAGCACGGTGCGCTTGCGATTCGCTTGTGCCCGTGCCCGAAGATCAGCCATGCGACTCAGCAACGATGCAGGGATGGGCTGGAGACGTTCCGGTTTCTCGGTCATGTCCATGTGGACAAGCTCAAGAATAGCTTTCTCGGCCTTCTGCGCTTCGCGTTCGATGGCTAGAAGAGCCATGTTCACCCTTGATTTGGACATGTTTTGCTCCTTCATCCGAACCATGCGACGACTGCCGCATGTGCGGTCTGATCAGATGAATGCTACAGCAGAATCGTTTACGGCAAATCAAGAGCGAGCCACCGTTAAAAATGTAAAAAAATATGATGGCACTATGCCTCGTTAGCCGGCAAAATCCACACGTTCCCAACGGATTTGAAGGACCGGTTCCAATGACATGGCCAGTCATGCTGAAACTCGACAGCGCAGCCTATTCCCTCAGCGTGGTGCAACGAACCGCTTACGCCTTGGCTGACACAGTCGTGATTCAGATCGGCATTGAAGCTGACCAGATCAGCCTCACTGCCTTCCCTGCTAAAGCGAAAGTCATGCTGCCTCAGGAGCAGGCGCATTCGCTGATCCTCCAGCATTTAAATGACTTTGCCCTACGTGATCACATCAACCGTGAGACATCTGGGTTGCGTGAGGTGCTGGCTCGGGCAGCGCTTGCTGGATGCGGAGTTTCGCGGTGACACTGATTGCGACCGACGCTAACGGCTACCGTCTGCTGCCCTTTCGCTTCATGCGCCTGAACACCGCAAATGAACGTGACATTTTGCTCACCTCCGATACAGGCGAGTACATGCACGTGAACGACGCGCAGTTGCGAGCCCTTAGTTACTTCGACATAGAAGCAGGCACACCTTTTTACAAAGACCTGCTAGCTCGCCATTTCATCTACGAACCGACACGTCACGATCCTTTTCCCGAAATGGCGGCGCAATATCGCAGCCGCAAAGACTTTCTTTTTCAGGGCCCAGCCCTGCACTTGTTCGTGGTAACGCTACGCTGCAACCACACCTGCCAGTACTGCCAAGTTTCGCGCGCACCGCTGGGTGGCTCAGGCCATGACTTATCGGAAGCGGATGCACTCGCTGCTGTTGATCGCTTGTTCGAGTCGAACGCTCCCGCCCTGACAGTGGAGTTCCAGGGCGGCGAGCCACTTCTGGCCTTCGAACGTGTACGCCAGATTGTCGAATGGGTAGCTGCACGAAACTTGGTCGAGCAACGAGATATTCAGTTCGTCATTACCACAACGTTGCACCACCTGACAGACGAAGTACTCGACTTCGCAAAACAGCACCGCATCCAGTTCTCGACGTCCCTCGATGGACCGGCGCCCTTGCACAATGCCAACCGCCCAACGCCTTCACGAGACTCTTACGAGCGCACCGTGGAAGGCATAAAACGGGTCCGTGAGCATCTTGGACACGACGCAGTCTCCGCACTGACAACGTTGACTTCTCGAAGCCTTGAACAGCCTGAAGCTATCATCGACGAATACGTAAAGCAGGGTTTTTCCAGCATTTCACTTAGACCGCTCAGCCCTTACGGGTTTGCTTCCAAGAGTGCACATCGCCTTGACTATCCGATTGAGCAGTACCTGACCTTCTACACGAAGGCGCTGGCCTATCTGCTGAAGATCAACCAGCAAGGAACCTGCCTGTCGGAGAGCTACACCAGCTTGCTGCTGAAGAACATCCTGACGCCCTTCTCATCCGGCTATGTCGACCTGCGCTCACCCGCCGGCGCGGGTACAGCGGCGCTGGTCTACAACTATGACGGTTACGTCTACCCGTCGGACGAGGCTCGGATGCTGCTGGAGATGGGCGAAGACGGTTTAAGGTTGGGCACAGTCCAGCAACCCTTGTCAGAACTTTTGGCCTCACCCGTTATGGAGGCGCTACTTGCCAGTGGCGTCGCGGAGGCATTGCCGGGCTGTTCGGATTGCGCATTGGTTCCCTACTGCGGCGCAGACCCGGTCGAACATTATGCTCGCCAAGGTGATCCAATCGGACACCGGTTGTTCAGCAGTTTCTGCAAGAAGAACATGGGGCTGTTAAAGCACTTGTTCGCCTTGCTTCGCGATGGAGATGACAACGTCCAAAGGGTACTGCTGTCCTGGTTGAACAGGCGCTCATACAACGATGTTCGCTTCCCAGGCTACAGGGGCTGAGGACGATGCTGCGCAAAGATACCCACTTCGAAATTCAACACCTGAATGAACCAAAGCTGCTCAAGGTCATCACCTTGGATGAGTTCATTGAGCAAGGTGTCGCAGTTTGCGCCGGTGCCGCGCAATTCAATGATTTGCTGCTCTGGCTACCCAACAAAGATCTTGAGCGAAATCCACATCTGGTTTCATTGCCAGTGGGCGGCTTCCTGACCCCAGAGTCACTCACTAGCCCCATCGACAACGGCAGGCTACATCTGCATTCCCCCAAAGACCCGGATGTCGTTCAACCTGGCGATGTCATTGCCATTACCCCTGGCAATGGATTGGTAAGGGTGCTCTATCGACGCGGGTCAGACAGTAACCTGCTGTTCATGACGGATCGTTGCAACAGCCTCTGCCTGATGTGCTCGCAACCGCCTAAAGATATCGATGACCGCTGGCATATCGAGGAAAACCTTCGACTGATCGACCTGATGGATGCAGGCGAGGAAAACCTGGGGATCAGCGGCGGAGAGCCCACACTTTATCGTGATGGCCTGCTTGAGATTCTGGCCAAGTGCAAAACCGTTTTGCCGCAGAAGTCCATACATGTGCTCAGCAATGGACGGCTGTTCAAAGATCCGAGCTGGATCGCAGCCCTCGCGGCCCTAGGCCACCCCCAGCTAAGCTGGGGCATTCCGCTGTATGCCGACAACGCAGTCGACCATGACCATGTAGTTCAGGCCCCGGGCGCCTTCAGCGAAACCGTGCAAGGACTCTATAACCTCGCACGCGCTAACCAGATCATTGAGATACGCGTGGTACTCAGTCGCCTGACCACACCACGCTTGCCTGAATTAGCTCACTACGTGTTCAGGAACCTCCCCTTCGTACGGCACGTTGCGTTGATGGGTATCGAAAGTACTGGTCTGGCCAGAAAGCACTACGAGGAGTTGTGGATTGACCCGCTGGATTATCAAGAGGCATTGAGCCAAACCGCCTATTTCCTCTTCAACCGTGGGATGTCGGTTTCGATCTACAACCTGCCCTTGTGTTTGATCCCACCCCACCTCTCACGATTCGCCCGCCAGAGTATCTCCGACTGGAAAAACCTGTTCATCGATACCTGTCAGCAATGCGCTGCCGTCAAACATTGCTCAGGGTTCTTCAAATCCCACACTGACCGCTGGCAGAGCCGCGGCGTACGACAACTATCGACCGAGGCCTTTAGCGCCTATGCAAGGAGTGCACAGTGAAATTGCTTGACCGCTGGAAAATCCTGATCAGTGGCATCACCTTGTTGCCGATGGCTGGTACCACATTGGCACAGGCGGGCCATACACCGCTTGCCGATACGAACTGGCAACCGAACGACAAGCTGCAGCCTCCAGTCTTTGCCGATACGCTAAATGCCCCAGATGCAGTGAACATTTATGCGGCACATCGCTCGCACAGCTCACATCGGTCCCACAGTTCCCACAGTTCCCATTACAGCGGGTCTGGTGGCTATAGCGCACCTCGCTACTACAGCCCGCCCGCAACCAGCACACGGAGCTACAGTGCGCCGAGCACTTCGCACAGTACTTCAAGCAGCAATAGCCTTTATCAGTCGTCCGGCACTACTACCGGGGCTAGCCCGGGTACGTCAAAGACCCGCGCAACCAACGAACAGAAAAGCAACCTGGTCAAGCGCGTACAGACTGCACTTATGGTTCGCCAGTACTATCAAGGCACAATTGATGGGGTCATGGGCAAGGCTACTCGTGGCGCGTTAATGGCTTTCCAAATGGATAGTGCACTGACCGTGAATGGCAGGATGGATACACCCACCCTCAACTCCCTGGGGATCAAGATTCCATAAATTTGGTCAGGGTAAGAGTCCACCGCGAACTCGCTCTAGCAACAGGCGAGTCCCAATGTAAGCCGTTCGCGAAAGGTTTTGATTACTGCGCTTAAGTGATAAAGGCGCTTGGCCATTAGCACAAGCGCCCTAATCGACCCTGCTCCCCCAGCGCTCGTATAGTCCCTTCTGGATTACATAAATCGGGAAAGGACTCCATGCGTCACAGACTTCCACTCCCCTGCCGATGGCTAGCCATCCTGGCTCTGGCCTGCAGCACCTCGGCCCTGGCCGAGCAAGCTGCGGGCGACTACTGGATCATCTACGGCAAAGGCGAACGCCTGCACAACGAGGTCTACGTCGCCGATGCCACCGGTATCCTGCAAAAGCCCGGTGGCGTGCAATCGGCCCAGGTCATGCAGCTGTTCGAAGACCCGGCCTTCCCGACCCTCGCCGCCTACGAGGTGCAGGTCAAATGCAAACAGCGCCAGATCCGCCTGGACAGCGCCCGGGCGATACGTCGCTTCGACGGCGCAGTGAGGGATGTAAAAACCAACGCCAAAGACTGGGCCGCACCAAAGGACTACTGGCTGCAGCGCACCTTCGCCTTCGTCTGCGCCCCCGACAACCGCGCGCGCAACCAGATGCTGTCGATCGGCAAGATGCCGGCGGCGAAGATGGTCGCCACCATCCAGGCCATGTTCATCCAGTTGATCGGCGTCCAGGCCAACAGCCAGGCGGTGCAGGAGCTGGACGACATGCTGGCGAACACCCCACGATGAGCACGCGCCCACTGCTGGTCCTCGGCCTGTTGCTGCCTGTGCTGGCCGGTTGCATCCCGACCCTGCCGGAGCTGATGGCGGGCAACCAATGGCAAGGGCGCGACGCCAAGCAAGCCATCGACTTCTTCGGCCCGCCCATGCGCATGGAGCCGTTGCCCAACGGCACTGGGGTGCAGTTGGGCTGGTACCGCGATACCACCTACGTGCAAAAGGAGGTGGTCGGCAGCACCGCCGAGATGCAAGGCAACGTGATGGTCCATACCAACTACTGGGACGACGTGGCCCATCCTGGCGGCTGCACGATACTGATGTCGGTGAACAAGGCGCGGCAGATCAACGACTTCTCCACCAAGGGGCGCTGTAACGGCGTGAATCTGGCGCCATAACGGCTATCCGAAACGCGGGAGCAGGCCTGTGGGACCGGGTTCGAGGAATCGGGCTCGCAGGCGCGGACTCGTGGGAGCGGGCTTGCCCCGCGATAGCTCCCGCCCAGACAACCAAGCCACCAGCCAGATACCCTCCCCCTACTCAGCCCCCCGCCCAACCATCAACCCATGATTCACATCCTGGGCCAACGCCTTGGCCATGCCACTGAGGTAATGCACCGCCGTCAGCAGCGTAGGCAGATGATCAGTCTCCACCATCGCCAGATCACTGATCTTGTGCACCGCACACATCAGCACGGTCGCCTGTTCCACCGCATGGTCCAGCGGATGCCCCGCCACCACGCGGAACAGCGGGTCTTGCACACCCACCTGCGCGCCTTCGCCGAAATGCCCGACGCCGGTGGTGGCGAGTTTCTTGATGCGCGGGATCTGCAATTCCTTATCCATACCATTCCTCCTGCGGCCCCGCGAACGGCGCGGGGCCTGATCGGTGAACATCAAGTGCGAGCCCAGGCTCGCCAGGTCAGTGCCGGGATTGCACGCGACTCAGCGCCACTTCCACCAGGGTGCGGGCGCTGTCGATTTCGTGCATGGCAGCGAGGGTCAGGACCTGACCTGGGGGTTTGGCATGGAGCAGGACGGTCTGCTGGCTCACGGTCAGGGCGCAGACGAGGTATTCGGAGATCTGGACCAGGAGGTCTTCGAGAGTGTGGGTGGTATATTTGTCGTGCAGGGGTGGATCGGGGACTATTTTCAGCATGGTAGAGCTCCTATTTTCAAATGGAGCTACCGTTCTCTGCTGTCAAACAGAAAGGTGGCAGCTGTACGCGGGTTGACAGACCGGGAAAATAGGAAACCGGCGCACCGAGGTGCCCCACGTACAGCCACCATAGACGGCCATGCACGCGCGTTACTATCTTCCCGGTCTGTCAAAACCGGTCGCTGAATTGGCAGCGACTTGGCGAGACTAGATGGGTGATGCAGCGGCTGCAACGGGCTGTAAGGGGGTAGAAGTATGTTTCGGAAACGGACTACAGAGAAGAGGGAAAATCCGATTCAGCAGACCCTGGGCACGCCTGCTGCAACAACGAATATGGACCTGAAACGCATACGAACTCGCGCGCGGGCGCCGCGATCGCAGTGGCGCTTTGCCAGTTTTTCTTGAACCGTTTGATCACTTTGGCGACGATGGGGAAATTTCCTACAAACATCGGCGACAAAGGGCAGCGCACGTGGCGATCAAAGCTGTATCGAAGGAACGTATTGACGAGGCTTTGCTGGAATTTGACCGCGATTTTAGAGGAAGACGAGAGTGGCATGGTTGGGAGACGCACCCTGCCCACCGCTACGCGATTGCTGTAGGGGGTACATCGTACCCAGCAAAGAAAATAGTCTCCTTGGCTACCGGCATCGCAGTTAGCCAATTCCCAGGCGGACACATCACAAACCGCTATTTAGAAAAGCGTGGATTTTCCATCATCGAGCTGCAGAGCACTGGTCTAGAACCAGTCCTGCAGTTCGAGCCTGGGGCCATTTACGATCGCGTGACTGAAATCAACGGACCATTCGGGGGTAGCCGGCAGAGCGGCATAGCTGCATCAGCTACCCACCCGGCGATTTTCTTGTTTACAGGCGATAGTGGCGAGCAATATGGCTATGCCGACCGGTGGGACAATGGTGCGTTTCTCTACACCGGTGAAGGGCAGCGTGGGCCTATGGCATTGAACCGTGGCAACAGAGCTGTCGCTGAGCATGCTGAGACAGGTCGTACGCTTCATCTGTTCAAATCGCTCGGCAAAGGAAAAGGTAATCGCTACATAGGTGAGTTCTGCTGCGCCGACGTCTTTGAACGAACCCAGCCGGATGTTGATGGCGAGGATCGTACTGCTCTTGTATTCAGATTGGTACCTGTGGGCAGTCCAGAGCTGAGTGTAGACACTGAGCCGGAAACAGAGGTTGAACTCGCAGATTCATTAGCGGCTGCTCGGATAGCCGCACTGGCTGCCTGCAAACCGGTAACGAATGAAATGGGCCAATCAGCGCAACGCAAAATTTACCAACGCAGCCGAAAGGTCGCTCACTACGTTCTCATGCGTGCCAAAGGCTTGTGTGAAAGCTGTGACAAGCCAGCTCCTTTTTTTAAGAAAGATGGAACCCCATACCTGGAGCCGCATCATGTAAATCGGCTCTCCGACGGTGGCCTCGACCACCCTCGATACGTAGGTGCTGTCTGCCCATCTTGCCATCGCGAGATTCACTCAGGCGTAAATGGCATGTCGCTCAACGAGCAGTTGAAGCAGCGACTCAAAGCAATTGAAAGCTGAGTTTAATTTGTCAAACTGAAATGTCCCAAGATTCGTAGGCACCCTTGGATGGGAGCTTCTAGCCGATTACCGCCCTTCCCAAGCCGCGACTTTGGGCCGATAGCCGCCGGCCACGATTGACCGCTATCGACCAAAAGCTGCCTTTGCGCTGGGCAGCTAACTGCCATAAGCGACCTGTCAGGTCATCCGTTCTTCGACATCGCATGCTGAATTGGGGCAAAGCCCTGATTCATATGGGCAACCAGCTCAGGAGAGCATGCATCATTGCTACTGGCAACCTGATGGCTCATGTGCGCTTCGAACAACTATACTCTCATGCTGAGCGACTTACTGGCATGTGTCCCACTTCTGAGCGAGGCTTTTGTGAGCGATTACGATTTTTCGCGGTTGAATGACAAAGAATTCGAAGTCTTTTGCGCTGACCTGTTGAGCGCGAGGGAAGGAGTAAGATTCGAGAGATTCAAGCCCGGACGTGACGCTGGAGTGGATGGGCGCTTTTATAGATCCGAAGGGGATGAGTGGATTCTCCAGTGCAAGCACTGGGTTTCGACGCCGCTAGAAAAGCTAGTTAAATCCATTACGAGTCTTGAAAGCCTTAAAGTTCAAAAGCTATCGCCAAGTCGATATATTTTAGCGGTATCTCACTCACTTTCGCGCAATGATAAAAAAATCTTGCTGCAGAGTTTATCGCCATTTGTTTTATCGCCAGAAGACATATTGGGGCGAGAGGATTTAAGTGACGTACTTGCAAAGTACCCAGATGTCGAGAGGCGTCACTACAAGCTCTGGATTGCGAGCTCGAATGTCCTATCATATATGATTAACAAGCCCATTCATGACAGGAGCCAGTTTGAACTTGGCGAGATAGTTGAGACATCTAAATTATATGCTGCCACTGCAAATCATAATCAAGCGATTGAAAAGCTTGAAGCTACCAGCGTTGTAATCATCACGGGGCCAGCGGGCATTGGCAAAACAACATTAGCTGGCCAACTAATTTTACAGTATGTCGCAGACGGCTTTGAACTTTCGGTAATTTCTGAAGACATTAAAGAGGCTGAGAGCGTCTTTAATCCTGACTCAAAGCAAATTTTCTATTTTGATGACTTTTTGGGGCGCAACTACCTAGAAGCGCTTTCTGGCCATGAGGGAGCTAAGATTGTAGGTTTTATTAGGCGCATTGCCAAAAATCACCAGAAGCGGTTTGTGCTGACATCTCGAACTACCATCCTAAATCAAGGGAAGATCTTAAACGATGTGTTTCACAATTCAAATGTGAATAGAAACGAATTCGAGATCACACTTGAATCCTTAGCAAAGATTGATAAGGCTAGAATCCTTTACAATCACATCTGGCATTCCGAAATAGATCCTGAATACATCGAACAGTTGTACTCAAATAAACGCTATCGAACCATTATTGATCATAAAAATTTTAACCCTCGGCTAATCCGATTTATTACCGACGCCCAGCGACTGGAGGATGTCCCTTCGGAGTCTTACTGGTCTCATGTAACTGGCTTGCTAAATGATCCGTCTCAGGTCTGGGATCATCCATTTCAAGCGCAACTTGATGACTGTGGTCGAGCCTTGGTTTTACTTGTCGCTATGAACGGACGCATGATCACTGAAACTGAGCTTTCAGAGGCATTTGCGCGATATCTAGAGAGCCCAGGAGCAGCCAGTCTTACTGGGAAAAAGGATTTTCTACTAAACCTCCGCCACTTATCCGGCTCGATGCTCACGAGATTAGTAGTTGGCGAAAATCAGCATTTTGTCCGATTGTTTAACCCATCTTTGGGTGATTTCGTATTCAACAGGTACGCAAGCAATACCCCAGTTTTGCGGCAGTGTTTTAGTAGCCTTAAGACACAATCTTCATTGAAGACATTGAAGGATATGCTGGACAACAAAATAATCAGCGCATGCGTAGCAATCAAAGTAATAGATCATATATTTTCATCCGCTCTGGATATTAACTTTCTTGGATGCAATGCAGAGTTTGTCGCCCAGTTATGCATCGCGAGATCCGAGCTGGGCAATAAATTTGACTTATCGGACCAAGGCCTCTTAATAGCGATCGACTTTATTAATGGTGAAAAGTGTGGCCTATCCTTCTTGGCGTCAGCACGAGTACTTTTATGGGCGCTGCGCAGTGGTGGCGTAAATAAAGTTTCTGTGGAAGCCTTTTTGGGTGAAGCCTTCGAAAATGATCCAAGTTATGACGAGCTACTAATTTTAGGGCAGCTTGTAAAGTGCTTTGATGTTGCCAAGCACCAGTCGCTTTATGAGGCGTATGATCAAGTCATCACTGGGTATCTAATAGCGTCAGTTGAAGATGAATTCCCGGAAGCGGAGGTGTTCTCTGACGGTGGCTCACAATCAACAGCGCGCAGAAGGTTTTTGGAACTAATGGATGAAAAAGCCATTGATCTGGGTGCTAATGACTCATCCGGTGTAGCCGAAGGTGTTGCAGAATCAGTTAATGTGGAGAAATTCTACGATAAATATTATTATGAATCAGAGCATGAGCCGGATTATGATTCTTACAGAGAGCTACGCATTAGCTGGTCAGATCAATTAATTAGCCCTATAGATCCAATCGACGATTTATTTTCGCGCGACTAGAACACGTATTCTAAATAACATATTGCGGACGAGTAACATTGTAGATTCGATTCGCACTCAGCTCCAACCCTGTATATGGCCGCTTGCTGCCCTTGGTGGAGGGCAGCAAGCGGCCACTAGCTGTCTTTCGCGTTAGGTCGCAATTTGTGGGAGTCGAGTAGATCCCGTTGGCCCCGGGTAATTTCAGGTTTTTAAATTTCAAAAAACGTCCAACCAATGGCTCTGCCGCTACTATATGGCTTACTCAATATTCATCGTCTCGGTACATAGTCAAGCCGCTCTGCGTGTCGATATAATAGCCTTCCCCGAGATCAACCTCATATGTTTCTTGATTCCCTGTAAAGTAACTCCCCTTTCCCAGTGACAGAGGCTGAGGTGCCGAAGACTGTGACTCTGGGTGATGTAAAGTCTGGAAACGCTGATAAACTGCATCATCGCAACGGTAGCGACTCATCTCTCCATGAAGACTACTCTCATAAGTAACGCACAACGAGAAATTTTTATCAATGAACTGCTCAACAAGCCATGTCATACTTTCTGGATTCAGATTAAAACACTCACTGCTGTTGCTGGTACTCATGTGGCGCAGTCTCTGAAATCCACTCTCGCCGTCAAGGTGCTTTAGTAGCTTCCTCTCAATATCGTGAACATCACCACGAGTGATTTCAAAGGCAGTGTAAATGCAATAATCTGGATTCTGAGAGGATCTATGTCGAGTATGCAGCCCTTCGGTAGTCTTTCCAACCTTCGACCAGTTTAATTTATTTACATCGCAACCAATGTAGATCCAGTCCTTTCCAGGGACAATCTCTAAATCTTCGTCTTCTTCATAATAGCTCAACTTTAAACACCTCAGCGGAGTATAGAAAAACGTCAAATTCCCCAATTCGACTGCCTAGACCTAACTAACAATGCACCGCTCATGGGTAGAGCATCCTCGATGCCAGATGAGTTTATAAGCAGATCGAGTAGCGCGCTAGAAGAAAAAACTTGAAAAGGGGACAAACGGCATCTATGAGGTTTGGGCAGACGTTCTCAAGGTGCCCAAGGACCGTTCTTGGCCGTTGGCTTACCCTCCAAGAAGGGCAGCTATGGGTCGAAAGCGGCCATCCAATATTTACCATTTGCAAATCAGTTGGGTGCGAGAATTTGACCATCAATCCATAGACGTAAACGGCTCTGAACAACGCTTAGTCATGGATTTCGATGTGCTAAGCCGCCCGCGAAATCTAATCAAATCTCGGTGGCGCAAAAAAGTGGGGTAAATTTCTATCAGCAGCAAAATTCGAAGGCATAAAAAAATCCAGCCACCGCTAAGTGACTGGATTCTTTGGAGTATTTTGGTCGGGACGGAGTGATTCGAACACTCGACCCCTTGCACCCCATGCAAGTGCGCTACCGGGCTGCGCTACGCCCCGACATCATTCTCGATACCGCTGAGAACGTTGAAGAATGTAACCTAACCTTTTGAATAATGGAAGCTTTTTTTCAAAAATTTCCACTCGTCGCCAACCAGGTCACTTCTTCAGCACCACCAACACATCCTCCAACTCCGCAATCATCTGCCGAATCAGCTGCTTGTACTGGCTGGACTCATCCTTGACCTCATCACTGGAGAGCCGTAACCGCGCCCCGCCAATGGTAAAGCCCTGGTCATACAGCAAAGCGCGGATCTGGCGGATCATCAGCACGTCCTGGCGCTGATAATACCGCCGGTTGCCACGGCGCTTCACCGGGTTGAGCTGCGGAAATTCCTGCTCCCAGTAGCGCAGCACGTGCGGTTTTACCGCACAGAGCTCGCTGACTTCACCGATGGTGAAGTAGCGTTTGCCCGGGATGGGGGGCAGCTCGTCGTTATGGCTTGGTTCCAGCATAGGCCTCTACCCGGGCTTTCAGCTTCTGCCCTGGACGAAAGGTGACGACGCGGCGCGCGGTGATCGGGATCTCTTCCCCTGTTTTAGGGTTGCGGCCCGGCCGCTGGCGTTTGTCGCGAAGGTCGAAGTTGCCGAAACCGGACAACTTGACCTGCTCGTTGTCTTCAAGCGCGTGCCGAATTTCTTCGAAAAACAGCTCGACCAGCTCCTTGGCCTCACGCTTGTTAAGCCCCAGCTCCTCGTACAGCCTTTCGGCCATCTCAGCTTTCGTCAGAGCACCCATGCCGTTATTTCCTTAACGTGGTGTTCAACCTTTGTTCAAGCGAGGTGAGGATGGTTTGCAGGGTTTCATTCACCTCATCGTCGTTAAGAGTGCGCGATGGATGTTGCCAGGTCAAGCCGACGGCCAGGCTTTTTCTATCAGGATCAATGCCTTTACCCTGGTAGACGTCAAACAGCCTGAGGTCTGTGAGCCATTCGCCTGCATTGTCACGAATTACTTCAAGCACCGAGCTCGAAGCTACATCACGACCTGCGATCAAGGCCAGGTCACGGCGGGTTTCCGGGAACTTGGACAGCTCGCTGAACTTCGGCAGGCGGCCTTCGACTACATCACCGAGCACCAGCTCGAAGACGAACACCGGGCGGTCGAGGCCGAGGGTCTTGGCCAGCTCCGGGTGGATGGCGCCGAGGTAGCCGACTTCCTTGCCGTCGCGCTCGATGCGGGCGGTTTGGCCTGGGTGCAGGGCTGGGTGCTTGCCGGCGACGAAGGTGAAGTCGCTCAGGGCACCGGAGTAGCCCAGCAGGGCTTCCACGTCGGCTTTGACGTCGAAGAAGTCGATGCCGTCGCGGCCGTTGGCCCAGCCTTCTGGCAGGCGGCTGCCGGTGACGACACCGGCGATCATCGGCTGCTGCTTGAGGTCACCGAGCTGGCCGACGAAGCGCAGGCCGCTTTCGAACAGGCGCACGCGGTCTTGCTGGCGGTTGAGGTTGTGCTGCATCGCCTTGACCAGGCCCGGCCACAGCGAGGCGCGCATGGCGGCCATGTCGCTGGAGATGGGATTGGCCAGCAGCAGCGGCTCGACGCCCGGGGTGAACAGCTCGAACAGTTTCGGGTCGATGAAGCTGTAGGTGATGGCTTCCTGGTAGCCGCGGGCGACCAGCAGGCGGCGCAGGTTCGGCAGCTCGCCGCAGGTTTCCGGGCGGGCTTGCGGGGCCAGGCGGGCCTGCGGGTAGCGGACCGGCAGGTTGTTGTAGCCGTACAGGCGGGCCAGCTCTTCGATCAGGTCGACTTCCAGGCTGACGTCGAAGCGGTGGCTTGGGACGGTGACCGTCCACTGCCCTGCCCCATTGGCGCTGGTCTTCAGCTCCAGGGCGTTGAGCAGCTGCTCGACCTGGGCGGCGTCCATCTCCATGCCGAGCATCTGGGTGATGCGTTCGGCGCGCAGAGTGATCGGCGCGATGTTCGGCAGGTGCTGCTCGCTCACGGTCTCGACGATCGGACCGGCTTCGCCGCCGACAATCTCCAGCACCAAGGCAGTGGCGCGCTCCATGGCTTCGCGGGCCAGTTGCGAGTCCACGCCGCGCTCGTAGCGGTGCGAGGCGTCGGTGTGCAGGCCGTAGGAACGGGCCTTGCCGGCAACGGAAATCGGCTCGAAGAAGGCGCTCTCGAGGAACAGGTCGCGGGTCTTCTCGGTGTTGACGCCGCTGTGCTCGCCACCCATCACGCCGGCAATGGCCAGGGCGCGGGTGTGGTCGGCGATCACCAGGGTGTCGGCGCGCAGGGCGACTTCCTGGCCGTCCAGCAGGACGAGCTTCTCGCCCTCCTCGGCCATGCGTACGCGGATGCCGCCGTTGATTTCGGCAAGGTCGAAGGCGTGCATCGGCTGGCCGAGCTCGAGCATCACGTAGTTGGTGATGTCGACGGCGGCGTCGATGCTGCGCACATCGCTGCGACGCAGGCGCTCGACCATCCACAGCGGGGTCGGCTTGCTCAGGTCGACGTTGCGGATCACGCGGCCCAGGTAGCGTGGGCAGGCGGCCGGGGCGCTGACTTCGACCGGGCGCACTTCGTCGTGGGCAGCCGGTACGGCCGGCACGACCGGGCGGGTGACCGGCACGTCGTACAGGGCGCTGACGTCACGGGCCAGGCCGGCCAGGGACAGGCAGTCGCCGCGGTTCGGGGTCAGGCCGATCTCGATGCTGGCGTCGTCCAGGTTCAGGTACTTGCGAATGTCTTCGCCAACCGGGGCGTCAGCCGCCAATTCCAGCAGGCCGTCGTTCTCTTCGCTGATCTGCAGCTCGGAAGCCGAGCAGAGCATGCCGAACGACTCGACGCCGCGCAGCTTGGCCTTCTTGATCTTGAAGTCGCCCGGCAGTTCGGCGCCGATCATGGCGAACGGGATCTTGATGCCTGGGCGGGCATTCGGGGCACCGCAAACCACCTGGAAGGTCTCTGCGCCGTTGCTCACCTGGCATACGCGCAGCTTGTCGGCGTCCGGGTGTTGTTCGGTGGTGAGGATCTCGCCCACCACGATGCCGCTGAACTGGCCGGCAGCGGGGGTCACGCTGTCGACTTCGAGGCCGGCCATGGACAGGCGGGCGACCAGTTCGTCACGGGAGACTTGCGGGTTTACCCAACCGCGCAGCCACTGTTCACTGAATTTCATGCTGTTCTCCTGAAAGTTGCGTCGATTGGGCCTAGCGGAATTGAGCCAAGAACCGCAGGTCGTTGTCGAAGAACAGACGCAAATCGTTGACGCCATAGCGCAGCATGGCCAGGCGCTCGGCGCCCATGCCGAAGGCGAAGCCCTGGAACTCTTCCGGGTCGATGCCGGACATGCGCAGCACGTTCGGGTGGACCATGCCGCAGCCCATCACTTCCAGCCAGCCGGTCTGCTTGCACACGCGGCAGCCCTTGCCGGAACACATCACGCACTGGATGTCGACTTCGGCGGAAGGCTCGGTGAAGGGGAAGAACGACGGGCGGAAGCGCACGGCCAGTTCTTTCTCGAAGAACACCCGCAGGAACTCTTCGATGGTGCCCTTGAGGTCGGCGAAGTTGATGCCACGGTCGATCAGCAGGCCTTCGACCTGGTGGAACATCGGCGAGTGGGTGATATCGGAGTCGCAACGGTACACACGGCCTGGGCAGACGATGCGGATCGGCGGCTGGGTGCTTTCCATGGTGCGCACCTGTACCGGCGAGGTGTGGGTGCGCAGCAGCATGTTGGCGTTGAAATAGAAGGTGTCGTGCATCGCCCGGGCCGGGTGGTGGCCGGGGATGTTGAGCGCTTCGAAGTTGTGGTAGTCGTCTTCGACCTCGGGGCCTTCGGCGATGCCGTAGCCGATGTGGGTGAAGAACTGCTCGATGCGCTCGAGAGTACGGGTGATCGGGTGCAGCCCGCCGGTGGTCTGGCCACGGCCTGGCAGGGTCACGTCGATGCATTCGGCGGCCAGGCGAGCGTTGAGCTCAGCCTCTTCAAAACCGGCCTTGCGTGCGTTGAGCACGTCGGTGACGCGTTCCTTGGCGTCGTTGATCAGCGCGCCGACCTTGGGGCGCTCTTCGGCTGGCAGGTTGCCCAGGGTCTTCATCACCTGGGTCAGTTCGCCTTTCTTGCCGAGGAATTGAACCCGGATCTGTTCCAGGGTAGTGATGTCTTCAGCGCGTTCCACGGCCTCGAGGGCTTGGGCGACCAGCGCGTCCAGGTTTTCCATGTACAGACTCCAGATACGAAAATAGGGGAAGAGCTTTTGAAGGCTCTTCCCCTATCCGATGACGTTTTACACCCGACGGCGCAGGCGCCGCCGGATGATTGTCGTGGGTACTTAAGCCAGTACGGCTTTAGCCTTCTCGACAATCGCAGCAAACGCCGCTTTTTCGTTCACTGCCAGATCGGCCAGAACCTTACGGTCGATTTCGATCGACGCCTTTTTCAGGCCAGCAATCAGACGGCTGTACGACAGACCGTTGGTGCGGGCACCGGCGTTGATACGAGCGATCCACAGTGCGCGGAACTGACGCTTCTTCTGACGACGGTCGCGGTAGGCGTATTGGCCTGCCTTGATGACCGCCTGCTTGGCAACGCGGAATACGCGCGAGCGTGCACCGTAGTAGCCTTTAGCCAGTTTCAGAATTTTCTTGTGACGCTTACGAGCGATGACGCCACGCTTTACACGAGCCATGAGTAACTTCCTCTATCTTTGACCGAAATTAACGTACGCGCAGCATGCGCTCGACTTTTGCCACGTCAGACGGGTGCAGCAGGCTGGCACCGCGCAGTTGACGCTTACGCTTGGTCGACATTTTGGTCAGGATGTGGCTCTTGAAAGCGTGCTTGTGCTTGAAGCCGGAAGCGGTTTTCAGGAAACGCTTCGCAGCACCGCTCTTGGTTTTCATTTTTGGCATGTTGGAACTCCGCATTCGATAAAATTACACAATAATCATCAGGCCTGCCGTGCCCGGGAGATTACTTCTTCTTTTTGGGGGCGATGACCATCATAAGCTGGCGTCCTTCCATCTTCGGATGCTGCTCAACGGTGCCGTATTCGGCGAGGTCGGTTTCGACCCGCTTCAACAGCTCCATGCCCAGCTCCTGGTGGGCCATCTCACGGCCGCGGAATCTCAGAGAGATCTTGGCCTTGTCCCCATCGCTAAGGAAACGTACCAGGTTGCGTAGTTTTACCTGGTAATCCCCTTCTTCCGTCCCTGGACGAAACTTGATTTCTTTGATCTGGATCTGCTTCTGGTTCTTCTTGGCTTCGTTGGCCTGCTTCTTCTTCTCGAAGAGGTGCTTGCCGTAGTCCATCACCTTGCAGACGGGCGGTTGCGCGTCTGCAGAGATTTCCACCAGATCCAGCTTCGCTTCATCAGCGATACGCAGCGCTTCATCAATCGAGACGATGCCAATCTGCTCGCCGTCAGCACCAATTAACCGAACCTCGCGTGCCGAGATATTCTCGTTGATCGGGGCTTTCGGTGCAGTTCGTTTATCGTTTCTCATTTCACGCTTAATAGTCATTACTCCGATTCTTGGCGACCACGCCGGGAAACCGCTTGCGACAGCAGCTCAGCGAACTGCGCGACGGGCATCGAGCCCAGGTCTGCGCCTTCGCGGGTGCGCACAGCGACGGTTTGCGTTTCGACTTCGCGATCCCCTATAACCAAAAGGTAAGGGACACGCAGCAACGTATGCTCGCGGATTTTAAAGCCGATCTTCTCATTTCTCAAGTCCGACTTGGCACGGAATCCGCTACCGTTCAGGGCTTTTTCCACCTCGAGGGCGAAATCGGCCTGCTTGTCGGTGATGTTCATGATCACGGCTTGGGTCGGGGCGAGCCAGGCCGGGAACACGCCGGCGTAGTGCTCGATGAGCATGCCGATGAAGCGTTCGAACGAGCCGAGGATGGCGCGGTGCAGCATCACCGGGCGCACGCGGCTGTTGTCTTCGGCGATGTAGCTGGCGTCCAGGCGCTCCGGCAGGTTCGGGTCGTACTGCAGGGTGCCGCACTGCCAGTTACGGCCGAGGCAGTCGCGCAGGGTGAACTCGATCTTCGGACCGTAGAACGCGCCCTCGCCCGGCTGGTATTCCCACTCCAGGCCCGACTCGTTCAGGGCGTCGGCCAGCGCGCCTTCGGCGCGGTCCCACAGCTCTTCGGAACCCACGCGCTTGGCGGGGCGGGTCGAGAGTTTCATGGCGACGTCGGTGAAACCGAAGTCCTTGTACACATCCAGGGTCAGCTTGATGAAGTCGGCGGCTTCTTTCTTCACCTGGTCTTCGGTGCAGAAGATGTGCGCGTCGTCTTGTACAAAGCCACGCACGCGCATGATGCCGTGCAGGGCGCCGGACGGCTCGTTACGGTGGCAGGCACCGAACTCGGCCAGGCGCAGCGGCAGGTCGCGGTACGATTTGAGGCCCTGGTTGAACACCTGCACGTGGCACGGGCAGTTCATCGGTTTTACCGCGTAGTCGCGGTTTTCCGACGAAGTGGTGAACATGTTCTCGGCGTAGTTGGACCAGTGGCCGGAACGCTCCCAGAGGATGCGGTCGACGACCTGCGGGGTCTTGATCTCCTGGTAGCCGTTTTCACGCTGAACCTGGCGCATGTACTGCTCGAGCACCTGGTACACGGTCCAGCCGTTGGCGTGCCAGAACACCATGCCCGGGGCTTCTTCCTGCAGGTGGAACAGGTCGAGCTGCTTGCCGATCTTGCGGTGGTCGCGTTTTTCGGCTTCTTCGATGCGCTGGATGTAGGCGGCCAGCTGCTTCTTGTCGGCCCAGGCGGTGCCGTACACGCGTTGCAGCTGCTCGTTCTTGGCATCGCCGCGCCAGTAGGCGCCGCTCAGCTTGGTCAGCTTGAATGCCTTGAGGAAACGAGTATTCGGCACGTGCGGGCCACGGCACATGTCGACGTATTCTTCGTGGTAGTACAGGCCCATGGCCTGTTCATCCGGCATGTCCTCGACCAGGCGCAGCTTGTAGTCTTCGCCACGCTGGGTGAACACGTCGATGACTTCGGCGCGCGGGGTCATCTTCTTGACGACATCGTAGTCCGTGTCGATCAGCTGCTGCATGCGCTTTTCGATGGCGGCGAGGTCGTCCGGGGTGAAGGGACGCTCGTAGGCGATGTCGTAATAGAAGCCTTCGTCGATCACCGGGCCGATCACCATGCGGGCGGTCGGGTACAGCTGCTTCACCGCGTGGCCGATCAGGTGGGCGCACGAGTGACGGATGATCTCCAGTCCCTCTTCATCTTTAGGGGTGATGATCTGCAGGGTGGCGTCGTGGTCGATCTTGTCGCAGGCATCGACGAGCTTGCCGTCGACCTTGCCGGCCAAGGTGGCCTTGGCGAGGCCCGCACCAATGGATGCGGCGACTTCGGCTACAGATACCGGCTGGTCGAACGTGCGTTGACTGCCATCGGGAAGAGTAATAACGGGCATGGCGCCTCCTCTCCTAGTGGTGACCCCTACCAAAGGTCACGTGGGTTGGGATGAGCCAGTACAAGATCCGCCCTGCCTTTCCCGCGGGAAAGCCTGCCTCACAGTGGCAGAGACCTTTCGGCCTGCCAGGGTCGAACCAGAGTGACTGGAAGGTAAAAGTTGCTGGCCGCCGGTGGCGAGCCGCAAGCCGAGCATGCTAGCACGCGGGTTGCACCGGGTCGCGGAAATATTTGGAAATTACGCCGCCGGGGTGAACTTGTACGGAAAATTTCCTATCAGACCTTCTGAAGCAACCTACTCTTGATGAGACCTTTACCCAAGGAGTGTCCGGTTATGCGACTTCAGTCCCTTCTGGCTGCCTGCGCCGCAAGCGCCCTGCTGCTGCCATTGGCTGCCAATGCAGGCAATTTCCCCGCCGGTAAGGAAGCGCACTACATGACCCAGTGCCAACAGGTGGCGAGCGGCCAGGGCGTGGACGCGGCGATGGCGAAGAAGCACTGCGAGTGTGGCGCCCAAGCCATCAAAAAGAATTTCAACGATAAGGAGATCGAAGACCTCGACAGCCAGGACGGCGTTGACGCCAAGCTGATGCAGAAGGCCCAGCAGGTGGTTCAGGCCTCCTGCAAGCCGAAATAACCAGGGTTAGCGGGCCATTTCACGCATCTTTTGCGCTGGATCAACATCCTGCGAAGGTAAAAGGCGCTAGATGCGTAGAAATGGACTATAGTGTCGTCGGTGCCACTGAAGCTTCGCGACATTGCACCCCGATAAAAAATCATGTTTCTGGAGATTCACCCCATGTCCAATCGCCAAACCGGCACCGTCAAGTGGTTCAACGATGAGAAAGGCTTCGGCTTCATCACTCCTCAAGGCGGCGGCGACGACCTGTTCGTACACTTCAAGGCTATCGAAACCGACGGTTTCAAAAGCCTGAAAGAAGGCCAAACTGTTTCCTTCGTCGCCGAAAAAGGCCAGAAGGGCATGCAGGCTGCGCAGGTTCGTCCGGAGTAATTTTCGGATAGCTGCAAAAAACCCGCCACTTGTGGCGGGTTTTTTATTGCCTGCCAGAATCACGCAGTACCTTTGTGGGAGCGGCCTTGCGTCGCGATAGGGCCGCAAAGCGGCCCCGGCGATCTGTGTTGTGGCGACGAACTTGGGGCCGCTGCGCACCCCTATCGCGACACAAGGCCGCTCCAACAGGGGGCCAATTCTGGGCTTGGATCAACCGCAGTTGACGCGGGTAACCACACCCTTGTCGTCGACATTCAGGTTCAGCCGCTCGGAGCGGTATTCCAGGGTGATCATGTCGTGAGGCTTGAGGATGCGCGCCATCTGCGAGCCACTAGCCTTGCGCGCCTGCTCCAACAACTCTGGCGAGGCCAGCTTGCCGATGGTGAAGTCGGCGCCACTGGCTTCGCAGCGGCCATCATTGCCGGCCGGGGTGGCCTGGGTACTGCTGCCGCCCGAGGAGCCACCGGTGCTGCAACCTGTCAGAACGGAAGCCACCAGCAAGGTCGCCAGGGAAGCGCGGGTACGGAACATGAATCCTCCTAAATAAATCCGGGAACTGCCTGATGCGACAATTCCTCCAGGCATTTGTTGCACAACCGCACGATTCTGCCTGACTCGGCCACTTGACGCGAAAGGCAATCGTCACCGGATTTTGCACCGAACCGTCGGTTCGGCCAACCGCGCCTCTTATGCTTAAGTCGCAGGTGCCGTCACGCAAAGGCATGATTTACTGCAAGAAGCGGAGCGCAAAACGCCTCCCCTTCGAACGCCAGGACGCGGTATTCGACCTTTCACCCAGGCCCAGCGAGAACCGCCCCATGAGCAGCCATAGCATCGACGCCGATATCAAGGTCAAGTGGGACGAGGGCCAGAGCGCCTACAGCCCGAGCACACCTGAAGAACTGATGCTGATCGCCGTCGACCTGCTGGTGCGCGACCGCGGGGGTGACGCGGCGCGCAGCTTCATCGAGCAAGTGCTCGAGCGCCACGCGCCGCACGAGGCTATTTCAATCGCGCCAGGCGGGCGCTGAGCAGGTCGAAGAAGCCCTGGGCGTCGCCCTCCTCGATCCACATCACGTTGGCCGGCTGCTTGAGCACGCCGTACCAGTCGGCGATGGTCTGACCGAAGGTCGGGCCTTCACGGCTGTCGACTACCATGTGCACCTGGCGGCCCTTGAACAGTTCGGGCTTGAGCAGGTAGGCGATGACGCTGGCGTCGTGCACCGGGCCGCCGGGCATGCCGTAGTTGTCCATGTCGAACTTGATGTAGGCGTTGAGGATGTCCACCACCAGCTTGCTGGCATTGTTGTTCACCGCCGCCAGCTGCTTGAGGCGGGCGTCGCTGGTGAGCACCTTGTGGGTGACGTCCAGCGGCAGGTAGGTCAGCTTGACGCCGCTGGCCAGCACCACTTCGGCGGCGTGGGGGTCGGCGAACAAGTTGAATTCGGCGGCCGGGGTGATGTTGCCGCCGTTGAAGTGGGCGCCACCCATCACCACCACTTCCTTGATGCCGTTGACGATCTCGGGTTTCTGGATCAGCGCCAGGGCCAGGTTGGTCTGCGGGCCGAGCATGGCCACGGTGATGCTGTGGGGCTCAGCAGCGCCCAGGGTGTCGATCAGATACTGCACGGCATTGCCGTTGGCCAGGGGCTTTTTCGGTTCGTGGACCTGGACGCCGGTCAGGCCTTCCTCGCCATGGACGTTGGCGGCGTAGATCGGCGTGCGCACCATCGGCCGCCCTGCCCCGGCGTACACCGGGATCTCTTCGCGGCCTGCCCATTCGCGGGCCAGACGGGCGTTGCGCGAGGTCTTTTCCAGACGCACGTTGCCAGCCACGGTAGTGATGGCGCGGATCTTCAGTTCCTCGGGCGAGGCCATGGCCAGCAGCAGGGCCACCACGTCATCGGCGCCGGGGTCGGTATCGATGATCAGGTCGCGGGGCGCGGCCATGACGGCAGTGGCGGCTAGCGCGGACATGAGGACGGCTCCTTGGAGCAGGGATTTGAGGGACATTTAGCACTCCTTGTTGCTAGGGGATGGTTTCAACGGGAGCCGCTTTGCGGCCCTTTCGCCGGCAAGCCGCCCCCACAACCCAACCCGTGGGGGCGGCCTTGCGCTGCGACCGAGGGCAAAGCCCTCGCATTCGGTCTAAAAGGTAACGCCCGCCACCAGGGCAATATTGCTGTAGGGCTTGCACTCCCCCGTACGCACCACGGCCCGGGCCTGGCGACACAGGGTCTTGAAATCGGCATGACTGAGCACCTGGCGCTGGCCCAGCTCGCCGCCGGCATGCAGCCGCTCGACCTCGGCCAACCCTGGCGGCAAAGCCTGGAACACCTCCTCGGCCAGCACATGGCGCTCGACCTGCATTTCGCTCAGCACCACGCGCAGCACGCAGGCGAAGTCCGGGATGCCCGGCGTCAGCGCCAGGTCGATCAGCTCCACGCCCGACGGCACCGGCAGGCCGGCATCACCGATCACCAGGATGTCGCCATGGCCCAGCCCGGCGATGGTCCGCGACAGGGCGATATTCAACAGTGGCGTCTTCTTCATGGCGCCAGCTCCTTCAGGTAAGGGATCGAAGGCTGCGCGCCGACACGGGTCACCGACAACGCGGCGGCGCGCTGGCCGAAGGCGATCGCCTCGCCCTCGGGCAGGCCGCGCGCCAGGCCAGCGGCAAAGCCGCCGACGAAGGTGTCGCCGGCCGCCGTGGTGTCCACCGGCTGCACCCGCGGCGCCGGGAAGTGCCGGCTGCCGGCGGCATCGACCAACAGCGCGCCGTCACCGCCCAGGGTGACAATCACCTTGCCCGCGCCCAGCTGACGCAGACGTTCGGCCGCCCGGCGGGCGCTGTCCTGATCCTCTACCTGCACCCCGGCCAGGGCCTCGGCCTCGCTCTCGTTGGGGATCAGGTAGTCGATGTAGGCATACCACTCCGCCGGCAGCGGCCCGCTGGCCGGCGCCGGGTTGAGGATCACGGTCTTGCCCAGCTCGCGGCCACGGGCCAGGGTCCAGGCCACGGTGGCGGTGGGCACCTCAAGCTGGCAGATGATCACCTCGGCGCCCTGCAGCAGGTGGTCGAAGCGGCTCACCGACTCGGGCCCAAGCAGGCCGTTGCCGCCGGGAATGACGACGATGGCGTTCTGGCTGGCGGCATCCACCACGATCAGCGCCACACCGCTGGACACGCCCTCGCACAGGCTCACGCCCTGGCAATCGACACCCTCGCGCTTCAACGCCTGGCGCAACTGCTGGCCATAGGCGTCATCACCGACGTTACCGACCATTGCCACGCTGGCGCCCAGCCGCGCGGCGGCCACCGCCTGGTTGGCGCCCTTGCCGCCGGGCGCGGTGAAAAAGCTTTCGCCGGGCAAGGTCTCGCCGCCCCGGGGCAGGCGCTGGGCGCGGGCCACCAGGTCCATGTTGAGGCTGCCGACCACCACCACCTTGGCATCCATGGGTATTCCTTAACGGTAATCGTTGAACAGGTCCGGGCGCGGCCCGGTGGATTCACGCAAAACGATGCGCGGGGCGACGATGCGCTGCTCGGCGCCGCCTTCGCGCCGTGGCGTGACGATGCGCGACAGCAACAGGCCGGCGGCGCTCTCGCCCAGTTCACGGATCGACTGGCCGACCGTGGTCAGCGCCGGGTACACATAGCGGCTCAGCTCGATATCGTCGAAGCCGATCACCGACAGCTCGCCGGGCACGTCGATGTTGCGCTCGGCGGCGGCGCGCAACACGCCGAAGCCGATCATGTCGTTACCGGCGAAGATCGCCGTGGGCCGCTCGCCGTCGAGCAGGCGCGCCGCGGCGGCATGCCCGCCAGGGCTGGTGAAGTCGCTGTGCAGCACATGGCCGGGGGCAACGCGCACGCCGGCCTCGGCCATCGCCCGGCGGAAACCGGCCATGCGCAGCTGGCTGACACCGGTGTCCACCGGGCCGCCGATGGTGGCGATCTCGCGGTGACCCAGCTCCAGCAGGTGGCGGGTGGCCAGGTAGGCGCCCTGCTCGTGGTCGATGCGCACCAGGTCGGCCTCGACGCCGTCCAGGGCGCGGTCGACGATGACCATCGGCGTGCGCACGCCGCTGAGGCTGTCGAGCAGGTCCTGGTCCTCGCCCACCGAGGCGACGATCAGCCCGTCGATGCGCTTTTCCAGCAACACACGCAGGTAGCTGCGCTGCTTCTGCGGGTCGTCGTCGGAGTTGCACAGAATCACGCAGTAGCCATTGCGCTCGCAGGCGTCCTCGATGCCCCGGGCCAACTCGGCAAAGTACGGGTTGACGCTGTTGGGCACCAGCAGGCCGATGGTGGCGGTGCTGCGCGCCTTGAGCGAGCGGGCCACGGCGCTGGGCACGTAGTCGAGCTCGGCGATCGCCGCCTCGACCTTCAGGCGCACGTGCTCGCTGACCGGGCGGGTCTTGTTCAGTACATGGGACACGGTGGTGTAGGAAATCCCCGCCAGTGCCGCGACGTCTTTGATGGTTGCCATGGTTTCAGTTCCGCCGGTTCGCGCGCCGGCTGCGGTAAGTGTCGAGTACCACGGCGATGACGATCACCGCCCCGGTGATGATGCGTTTGGTCGGCTCCGAAGCGCCGATCTGGGCCAAGCCTGCGGCCAGCACCGAAATGATCAGCACGCCGAAGAAGGTGCTGATGACCGAGCCGCGGCCTCCCATCAGGCTGGTGCCGCCGATCACCACGGCGGCGATCACCTGCAGCTCGAGGCCGGAGCCGGCGTTGGGATCGGCGGCTTCCAGACGGGAGATCTGGAACAGCGCGGCGAGGCCGGCGAGCACGCCCATCAGGGCGAATACCAGGATCTTGTACGGACGCGGGTCGATGCCGGCCAGGCGCACGGCCTCTTCATTGGTGCCGATGCCGATCAGGTAGCGGCCGAACACGGTGCGGGTCAGCACCAGCTGGGCGGCAACGATCACCAGCAAGGCGATGATGAAGGCCGGCGAGATGCCGAAGGCGATGGGGTTGGAGAACCACGCAAAGGCGTCGCCGATGTAGGCGGTACGCGAGTCGGTGAACTGGTAGGCCAGGCCACGGGCCATCTCCAGCACGCCCAGCGAGACGATGAACGAAGGGATGCGCCAGGCCACAGTGATGCTGCCGGTGACGGTGCCGGCCAACGCGGCCACGGCCATGCCCAGCAGCGCGGCAGGCAGCACGCTCCAGCCCCAGCCGAGGATCGCCACGCTGACCGTCGAGGCGGCCAGGGCCAGCACCGAGCCCACCGACAGGTCGATGCCGCCGATGATCAGGACGAAGGTCATGCCCACCGCCAGCACCATCAGGTCGGGGATCTGGTTGGCCAGGGTGCTGAAGGTGGCGTAGGACAGGAAGTGGCTGCTCAGCATCGAGAACAGCACGATCATCGCCAGCAAGGCGCCGGCCAGGCCCAGGTAGGTGCCCAGGCCGAAATAGGTGCCGCTGCGGCGCACGGGCGCGGCGCCCGATGTATTTGTTGTGGTTTTCATGCGTCCATCCTGGGGGCTGCGTCGTGCAGCAGGGCATCACGTTTCTGGTAGCCGGCGAAGGCGGCGGCAAGCAGTTGGTCCTGGGTCCAGTGATCACGGTCGAAGGTGTCGATCAGACGGCCGGCGCTGAGCACGGCAATACGGTCGCAGATCAGCATCAGCTCGCGCAGGTCGCTGGACACCACGACGATGGCCTTGCCCTGGCGGGCGAGCTCGGCGAGCAGGCCATAAATGTCGAACTTGGCGCCGACGTCGATACCGCGGGTGGGCTCGTCGAACAGCAGCACCTGGCAGTTGCGCTCCAGCCAGCGGCCGATCACCACCTTCTGCTGGTTGCCGCCGGACAGCTCGCCCACGGCTTGGGCAGGGCTGGCACTGCGGATGCGCATGGCGCCGATCTGGCGCTCGGCCAGCGCGCGCTCGGCGTCGCGGTCGAGCACGCCGGCGCGGGACACGGCACCGAGGTTGCCCAAGGCGATGTTGGCGCTGATCGACTGGCTCAGCAGCAGGCCTTCGCCCTTACGGTCCTCGGTGATCAGCGCAATGCCGGCCTTGACCGCGGCCTTGGGCGAATCGATGACCACCGGCACCGGCGGCTGGCCGAGGGCGACCTGGCCGCTGTCGGCGCGGTCGGCGCCGTAGATCAGGCGCAGCAACTCGGTGCGCCCGGCGCCGATCAGGCCGGAGATGCCGAAGATCTCCCCTGCCCTGACCTCGAACGACACCTCGCGCACTTTGTCGCCACGGCTGAGCTTGTCGACCTTGAGCAGCGGCGCGCCGATGCTGCGCTGGCCGAGGTCGATATGCTCGCCCAGCTCGCGACCGACCATCAGGTTGACCAGTTGCTCGCTGTTGTAGCGCTGGATCGGCTCGGCGCACACCAGCTTGCCGTCGCGCAGCACGGCGATGCGCTGGGCCACGCGTTGCAGCTCTTCGAGGCGATGGGAGATATAGACGATGGCCACGCCGCGCTGGCGCAGGCGCTCGATCTGGGTGAACAACAGCTCCACCTCGCGGGCGGTGAGCATGGCCGTGGGTTCGTCGAAGATCAGCACATGGCAGTCGCCGATCAGGTTGCGGGCGATCTCGACCATCTGCTGGTGGCCGATGCCCAGCTCGCCCACAGGGGTGTCCGGGTCGATGGCGTCCAGGCCGACCTGGGCCATGGCCGCGCTGGCCAGCTGGCGCAGGCGCTTCTGGCTGACCCAGCCGAGGCGGCTGGGCAGGTTGTCGAGGAACAGGTTCTCGGCCACGGTCAGGGTGGGCAGCAGGTTGAGCTCCTGCATCACCATGCGCACGCCAAGGCGCTCGGCCTCGGCGCGGTTGCCGGGGCTGTAGGGCTGGCCGCGATAGCGCATCTGCCCGGTGGTGGGGATCTCCAGGCCGCTGATCAGCTTGGACAGGGTCGACTTGCCCGCGCCGTTCTCGCCGGTCAGGGCCAGCACCTCGCCGCCGCGCAGCTCGAGGGTGACGTCGCCGAGCACGGGCTGGGCGTAGGTCTTGCCCAGACCGCTGACGGCTAGCACGGTTTCATTGGCCGATACTGACATGGCCATACTCTCCTAGGTTGGCACAACACCCCGGTAGGCGCGGGCTTGCCCTGCGAAGCCGTCGACGCGGCGCATGGCACCGGTCAGGCCGGTGATCACGGGGCAAGCCTGCTCCTACAGGGATCACAACATCACTGGGTAATCATCTCGACCGGCGTCTGGATGACATTGTCGGCATCCACGCCCGGCTGCTCGCCCTTGAGCATCTTCAGCGCCGCCTGGATGCCGAACACCGCCTGCTGGCTGGCCGCCTGGTCGAGGGTGGCGAGCACACGGCCATCCTTGAGCATCGGTTTGATGGCGTTGATGTTGTCGTAGCCGACCACCTGCACCTGGCCGGTCTTGCCGGCGGCGCGCACGGCCGAGACGGCCCCCAGGGCCATGCTGTCATTGCCGGCAAGCAGCGCCTTCAGCTCGGGGTATTCGTTGAGCATCGAGGCGGCCACGGCGTTGCCCTTGTCGATCTCCCAGTTGCCCGACTGCACCGAGACGATCTTCATCTGCGCGGCTTCCATGGCGTCCTTGAAGCCGGCGGTGCGCTGCTGGGCGTTGGTGGTGGTCGGCACGCCTTCGATGATGCCGACCTGATCGCCGGCCTTGAGCTTCTGCTGGGCCAGGTAGTCGCCGACCAGGCGCGCGCCCTTGCGGTTGTCCGGGCCCACGAACGGCACGCTGATGCCCTTGCTCTTGAGCACGGCAGGGTCGAGACGGTTGTCGATGTTGATCACGGTGATGCCGGCGTCCATGGCCTTCTTGATCACTGGCACCAGCGCCTTGGAGTCGGCCGGGGCGATGACCAGGGCATTGGCGCCGGTGGCGATCATCTGCTCGACGATGCGGATCTGGTTGCCGGTGTCGGTCTCGTCCTTGATGCCGTTTGCCACCAGGGTGAAATCGTTCGGGTGCTCTTTCTGGTAGGCCTTGGCGCCGTCCTCCATGGTGCGGAAGAACTCGTTGGCGAGGGATTTCATCACCAGGGCGACCTTGGGCGCTTCCTCGGCGTGGGCAGTGGAGAGGGCGAAGATCAGCGAGGAGAAAACGGCGAGGGCCAGTGGACGGCCGGGGAACGGCAGTTTCATGGAAATGACTCCGAATCTTGTGGTTTTTATCGGATCGCAAACGTTTGCGGTGATCAACTATGGAAACAGCCGTAGGTTTTGTCAAATCCATTGCGTAGGCAGCCACAGCTCCACGCGTCGGATTATCCGCAATCCATCCGAAAAACCGAACATTTTTCCTACATAAATTCGGCCAGCCGAACAAAGACTACCTTCCTGACCCTGCGGTCGATTCGAGTACCCCCAGTCAAAACAGGGGTTTCAAGATGAAATTCGACGAACGGTAGTTGCTGGTACGAAATCTGCCTTATCCCAGTGCGACATAACGCACATCTCCTCCAGGAAGAGAGAAGCAGAAATGATGAAAACCGCTATCAAGACCTTCGCACCGAGCGCCCTGGCGCTGCTACTGGTACTGCCGACCACCGTTTCCGCCAAGGAAGCCGCGCAACAACAGAAACTTGCCAACGTGGTGATCCTGGCCACCGGCGGCACCATCGCCGGCGCCGGCGCCAGTGCCGCCAACAGCGCCACCTACCAGGCCGCCAAGCTGGGCATCGACAAGCTGATCGCCGGCGTGCCGGAGCTGCAGGACCTGGCCAACGTGCGCGGTGAGCAGGTGATGCAGATCGCCTCGGAGAGCATCGGCAACGACGACCTGCTCAAGCTGGGCAAGCGTGTCGCCGAACTGGCCGACAGCAAGGACGTCGATGGCATCGTCATCACCCACGGCACCGACACCCTGGAAGAAACCGCCTACTTCCTCAACCTGGTGGAAAAGACCGACAAGCCGATCATCGTGGTCGGCTCGATGCGCCCGGGCACCGCGATGTCCGCCGACGGCATGCTCAACCTGTACAACGCCGTGGCCGTGGCCAGCAGCAAGGACGCCCGCGGCAAGGGCGTGCTGGTGACCATGAACGACGAGATCCAGTCCGGTCGTGACGTGAGCAAGGCGGTCAACATCAAGACCGAAGCCTTCAAGAGCCAGTGGGGCCCATTGGGCATGGTGGTGGAAGGCAAGTCGTACTTCTTCCGCCTGCCGGCCAAGCGCCACACGGTCAACTCCGAGTTCGACATCAAGACCATCAGCAAGCTGCCGGCCGTGGACATTGCCTACGGCTACGGCAACGTGACCGACACCGCCTACAAGGCGCTGGCCCAGGGTGGCGCCAAGGCGATCATCCACGCCGGCACCGGCAATGGCTCGGTATCGTCGCGCGTCGTACCGGCGCTGCAGGAGCTGCGCAAGGACGGCGTGCAGATCATCCGTTCGTCCCACGTCAACCAGGGCGGCTTCGTGCTGCGCAACGCCGAACAGCCTGACGACAAGAACGACTGGGTCGTGGCCCACGACCTGAACCCGCAGAAGGCGCGGATCCTGGCGATGGTCGCGATGACCAAGACCCAGGACAGCAAGGAGCTGCAGCGGATCTTCTGGGAATATTGATCGGCCTGCGCCTCGGGCTGGTGTGTTGAACATAGCGGCCCTATCGCGGGGCAAGCCCGCTTCCACAAGTCTGCAACGACTTTGTGGGAGCGGGCTTGCCCCGCGATGCTTTCGATGGAACCAATCCCTCTACCACGGTCTTATACGGCTTTCATCCTACCTGCTGTTGCGAAACGGCTTACAGTGAAATACTGTATGCACATACAGCAAAACAAGGAACAGCCCCGTGGCCAAACCCGCCTCCGCGTCGCCAAGCAGTTATGAACTCCTGGGTCAGCGCATCCAGAAGATCATCAACAGCCCCACCGCCCAGCGCAGCCGCGCCGCCTTGATCTTCCGCCTGGAGCATGAGTCGCCCGACGACTGGGCAACCCTGCTTGAGGAAATCGCCGAGAACGACAACGTCACCCTCGCCCACCGCGACGATGGCGGCGTACAGATTTTCTGGACCGTGCCGAAGGAAGACTGACCGCGCATGAGAGTTTCGCTTTTCGCCGCCTGCCTGCTGCTGCTTGCCCCCCTCGCCCACGCCGACGCCCCGCGCACCTTCCAGGAGGCCAAGAAGGTCGCCTGGAAGCTGTACGCGCCGCAGTCCACGGAGTTTTATTGCGGCTGCAAGTACAAGGGCAACAAGGTCGACCTGGCCTCCTGCGGCTACGCGCCGCGCAAAAACCTCAACCGCGCCTCGCGCATCGAATGGGAGCACATCGTCCCGGCCTGGCAGATCGGCCACCAGCGCCAGTGCTGGCAGGATGGCGGGCGCAAGAACTGCTCGCGCCACGACAAGGTCTACCAGCGCGCCGAGGCCGACCTGCACAACCTGGTGCCGAGCATTGGCGAGGTCAACGGCGACCGCAGCAACTTCAGCTTCGGCTGGCTGCCCGAGCAGCATGGCCAGTACGGCAGCTGCCTGACCCAGGTCGACTTCAAGGCCAAGAAGGTCATGCCGCGCCCATCGATCCGCGGGATGATCGCGCGCACCTACTTCTATATGAGCAAGCAGTATGACCTGAGGCTGTCCAAGCAGGACCGCCAGCTGTTCGAGGCCTGGAACAAGACCTACCCGCCACAGGCCTGGGAGCTGCAGCGCAACCAGCAGGTGGCATGCGTGATGGGCCGTGGCAACGAGTTCGTCGGGCCGGTCAATCTCAAGGCCTGTGGCTGAGCAGGGTCAGGCCAGCGTCTGCAGGTAGGCGCTGGCCTCACGGTAGCGGGACAGCCGGGCCAGGTCGGCCGGGCCAGGATGGGCAATGCGCGAGAGGTCGCTGTTGTCGGCCAGGTCGGCGAGCTTGACCTGGCGCGCCAGGGGGTCGACGCCAAGTCGGATGACGAAGGCCTCGTAGCTCTCCCCTTCGCGACGGCTCAGCGCCAGCAGCGCGGCGAGGATCTTCAGCGGGAAACCTTCGCGGGCGAGGTCGGACAGGGTCAGCGGGGTGTCTTCCAGCACGTCGTGCAGCACCGCGACGATGCGCTGTTCCGGGGTGATCACTCGCTCCATCACCCGCAGCGGGTGGAGGATGTACGCCGCACCGCCTTTGTCGAACTGCCCTTCATGTGCCTTGATGGCCATCGCGATGGCCCGCTCCAGCGTCGCCATGAAGTCATCCCCTCTTTGAACCCCCGCACTAGACAGCATAGCCGCTGTGCGCCCTCACTGCAGCGGACTGCCAACGGGAGCGGACGTGCCGCGTGATCACCCACGCAGCCAGTGCCAGGTTATTGCGCAGCGCGCACCACAATGGACCTTTCACGACCCGAAGGCGCTGTGCAGCCCCCGCCCGCCAAGGCCTCCGGCCACCTGGCATCCTCCTTGCTGCCGTCCCCCGCTTAACCTTTTGCCAGCCTTAGGTTTTTTAAGGTTCATGAGCACAAATTTACTAATTTCTCGATACCCGCCCACCCCGCATCATCGCTCCAACAAGAACGCGTCGCCCCTTGCCGGCACGCACCCGGGCTTCCCCCGATGCCCCACCTTGCCTTGGAGTCAGTCATGACCAGTGCAGCCAATTCGGCACCCCTCATCGAGAAACACACAATCGGCTACGTGCCGCCGCAAGACCGCCATGGAAAGGTAAGGGATCTGTTCACACTGTGGTTCGGCGGCAATATCGCGCCGTTGCCCATCGTCACCGGCGCGCTGGGCGTGCAGCTGTTCCACCTCAATCTGGTCTGGGGCATCGTCGCCATCCTCGTCGGCCACCTGGTCGGCGGTGTGCTCATGGCCCTGCACTCGGCCCAGGGCCCGCAGATGGGCATCCCGCAGATGATCCAGAGCCGTGCCCAGTTCGGCTCGCTCGGCGCCCTGCTGGTGGTGGTGATCGCCGGGGTCATGTACATCGGCTTCTTCGCCTCCAACATCGTGTTGGCCGGCAAGTCGCTGCACGGCGTGGTCGACAGCGTGCCGGTGCCGGTGGGCATCGTCATCGGCGCCCTGGGCTCGGGCATCATCGGCATCATCGGCTACCGCTTCATCCACGTGCTCAACCGCATCGGCACCTGGGTGCTGGGCATCGGCATCGTGGTCGGCTTCGGCTACATCTTCAGCCATGTGCAGAGCGACGACTTCCTCACCCGCGGCGGCTTCAACCTGGCCGGCTGGCTGGCCACCGTGTCGCTGGCGGCGCTGTGGCAAATCGCCTTCGCGCCCTACGTTTCGGACTACTCGCGCTACCTGCCGGCCGACGTCAAGGTGTCCTCGACCTTCTGGACCACCTACCTGGGCTCGGCCCTGGGCTCGAGCCTGTCGTTCATCTTCGGCGCGGTCGCGGTGCTGGCGATCCCGGCCGGGATGGACACCATGGACGCGGTCAAGCTCGCCACCGGCACCCTTGGCCCGCTGATGCTGGTGCTGTTCCTGCTCAGCGTGATCAGCCACAACGCCCTCAACCTGTACGGTGCGGTGCTGTCGATCATCACCCTGGTGCAGACCTTCGCCTACCGCTGGATCCCCACCGCCAAGAGCCGCGCCGTGCTGTCGCTGATCGTCCTGGCCGCCTGCTGTGTGGTGGCGGTGTTCGCCTCGGCGGACTTCATCGGCCACTTCGTCGACATGGTGCTGGTGTTGCTGGTGGTGCTGGTGCCGTGGACGGCGATCAACCTGATCGACTTCTATGTCATTCACAAGGGCGACTACGACATCGACTCGATCTTCAAGGTCGACGGCGGCATCTACGGCCGCTACAACCCACAGGCGCTGATCGCCTACGCGGTGGGCATCGCGGTGCAGATCCCGTTCATGAACACGCCGCTGTATGTCGGGCCGGTATCCGTACACATCAATGGCGCCGACCTGTCGTGGCTGGTGGGGCTGGCGATCACCTCGCCGCTGTACTGGTGGCTGGCCACTCGCGACAGCGCATATCGCCGTCGCCAGGTGAGTGCAAAGCTGGCGGCGGGGGTCTGAATCCGCCGGGCTGATGATCGACAGGAAGACCCGCCACGGCGGGTCTTCTGCCCTTGCCAGGCCTACTCAAGGCTCATCAAGAAACGTCCTACATCGCAAGCGGACCCAGCTGACTACTTCAGGCAAAACACCTTGGCGAGCATGCGCACTTCCCGCACAAGGAGTGTCCCATGCAAAAATTGCCAGCCCCCGACTTCCCGGTCCGACAAGCCAGCCCCGCCTTGGGAGTTTCAGGTACCAATGCGGGGACCGGTGGCCAGATTTTTACTCAAGGCGTCTTGAGGTCCAGCACCAGATCCTTCGCCGCCTTGGTCGCGAGCACGCTCATCAGTTTGCCCATCTCGTCCTGACGCCCAAGCCCAGCGTCGGAGCCTCCCATCATCACGCTGGGCACCGGCGCCTGGTCTGCTGCGTTGGCGTGGGTCATCTGGCCCGCTTCGTTGTAGAAGAACACTTCGTTGAACACGGCAGCGATGGCGCCGAGGGTGAGCCCGTTCAGGCGTGCAGCCGAACCTGAGCGGGCGGTTCACGATGTTCTTCAGTGTCCGCTGCGCAACATCTCCTTGGGCACATACTTGCCAATCTCATACTTGCCGATCGCCGCCCGGTGCACTTCATCCGGTCCGTCGGCCAGGCGCAGGGTGCGTTGCATCGCATACATGTACGCCAGCGGGAAATCACCGCTCACCCCGGCCCCGCCATGAATCTGGATGGCCCGGTCGATCACCTTCAGCGCAACATTCGGCGCCACCACCTTGATCTGGGCGATCTCGCTGCGCGCCACCTTGTTGCCGACGGTGTCCATCATGTAGGCGGCCTTGAGGGTCAGCAGGCGGGCCATGTCGATCTCCATCCGCGAGTCGGCGATCTTGTCGACGTTGCCGCCCAGCCGCGCCAGGGGCCGGCCGAAGGCGGTGCGCTCGACCGAGCGCTTGCACATCAGCTCCAGGGCGCGTTCGGCCATGCCGATCGAGCGCATGCAGTGGTGGATCCGGCCTGGGCCGAGGCGGCCCTGGGCGATTTCGAAGCCGCGGCCCTCACCCAGGAGCACGTTTTCATAAGGCACGCGCACGTTCTCGAACAGTACCTCGGCATGGCCGTGGGGCGCGTCGTCGTAGCCGAACACCGGCAGCGGGCGGACGATCTTCACCCCGGGCGCGTCGGTGGGCACCAGGATCATCGAGTGCTGCTGGTGGCGCTGGGCGTCCGGGTTGGACAGGCCCATGAAGATCATCACCTTGCAGCGCGGGTCGCAGGCGCCGGAGGTCCACCACTTGCGGCCATTGATCACCCATTCGTCACCGTCGCGCACGGCGGTGGCGGCCATGTTGGTGGCGTCCGAGGAGGCCACGTCCGGCTCGGTCATGGCGAACGCCGAGCGGATCTCGCCGCGCAGCAGCGGCTCGAGCCACTGGCGTTTCTGCGCCTCGCTGCCGTAGCGCACCAGCACTTCCATGTTGCCGGTATCCGGCGCCGAGCAGTTGAACGGCTCGGGCCCCAGCAGCGAGCGGCCCATGATCTCGGCCAGTGGCGCGTATTCGAGGTTGGTCAGCCCTGCGCCGTACTCCGATTCCGGCAGGAACAGGTTCCACAGCCCCTCGGCGCGGGCCTTGGCCTTGAGTTCCTCGACGATCGCGGTGGGCTGCCAGCGGTCGCCCTCGGCGACCTGGCGCTCGAACACCGGCTCGGCCGGGTAGACGTATGCATCCATGAATGCGCTGACGCGCTCGCGCAGTGCCTGGACCTTGGGCGAATAGGCGAAATCCATCGGGGCTACCTTCAGTCAATGAAGAACATGGGCCTGAGCCTAGAACAGCCACCCTTCATCCACCTAGTCTATTTTCTACGTGTATAAACATTCATAACCAATATATGATCACCCGATAATTCCAACAAAGAGCGGCGCCCATGAACCTCAGCAAGGTCGACCTCAACCTGTTCATCGTCTTCGACGCCATCTACACCGAAGCCAACCTGACCCGCGCCGGGCAGATCGTCGGCATCACCCAGCCGGCGGTGTCCAACGCCCTGTCGCGCCTGCGCGAGACCTTCAACGATCCGCTGTTCGTGCGCACCGCCCAGGGCATGGTGCCCACGCCCATGGCGCAGAACATCATCGGCCCGGTGCGCAACGCGTTGTCGCTGCTGCGCACCTCGGTGCAGGAAAGCCGCATCTTCACCCCGCTGCAGGCCAGCAAGACTTTTCGCATCAGCATGACCGACCTCACCGAGGCGGTGATCCTGCCGCCGTTGTTCCAGCGCCTGCGCCGCCTGGCCCCGGCACTGGTGATCGAGAGCTTCCTGTGCAAGCGCCGCGAGACCACCAAGGAACTGGCCGCCGGGCGCCTGGACTTCGCCGTCGACGCGCCGCTGAATACCGACCCACAAGTGCGCCACGTCAAGCTGATGCAGGACCGCTACGTCTGCGCCATGCGCCCCGGCCATCCGCAGGCCGACGGCAAGCTGACCCTGGACAGCTACCTGGCCATGACCCACATCCATATTTCCAGCCGCCGCAACGGCTTGGGCTATGTCGACCTGGCCCTGGGCAAGATGGGCGTGCAGCGCCGTGTCGCGCTGCGCTCGCAGCACTACCTGATGGCTTCGCAGGTGCTGCAGCAGACCGACATGGTCATGACCGTGCCCGAGCGCTTCGCCCGCCGTCATCAGCTGCGTCACCAGCCGCTGCCGGTGGAGGTGCCGGCGCTGGAGACCCACCTGTACTGGCACGAAAGCACCGACCAGGACCCGGCCAACCGCTGGATGCGCGAGCAGATCATCGAGCTGTGCGAGCGGGTGGTGGCCCAGGATGAGCAGGAGCAGGCGGATTCGTCCATGGCCTCGGCCTGAGTCGCCTACACTGTGGGGGATTGCCTCTGAACCCGGGAGCCACTCATGGACGACCACCAACACGGCAAGCCACCGACCTTCTGGCAGATGCTGCAAAGCATCCTCGCCGCCGCCTTCGGCGTGCAGAGCGGCAAGAACCGCGCGCGCGACTTCACCTACGGCAAGGCCAGCCATTTCATCGTGATGGGAACGCTGTTCACGCTGATCTTCATCTTCGTGCTGATTGGCCTGGTGCAGCTGGCGCTGCACCTGACGGCGCGCTAGCCGCGCCAGGGCCAGCCCCTGCACAAGGCCGCTCCTACAGGGGGTATGCATTAGCTGGCCCAAACGCAACCCGCCCGCGGATATCCCTTCCGCGGGCGGTTCAGGTGTTACTCACGGTCTCGAGCAGTTTTGCGCTACTGGCTACTGATGGCTGACCCAATACACCGCAGTGACCACCACCAGCACGATCAGACACAGGATCGCCCAAGCATCGACACTGCTGTCAGCTTTGCGGACCTTGGTAGAGTTTCCCATTGCATTGCCTCTTGTAGTGGTTATGGGAATGCACTTCACAAGCAGCAGTTAAGTCCAGCAATGCCCTTCCCTCAAGCAGGGGTTTTCAGTAGTCGACGGGTGACGTGAGAAAGGGGTAGCGAAAGTCCGTCGGCCTGCCCTCGGCACTGAAGCGGTGGAAGTCGATGCCGTGGTTGTCCTGTTCCAGCAGCTTGAGCCAGCGCCGGGCCTTGTCCGCGTCGATCAGTTGCAAGGCCGGCACGCTATGTTCCCGCTGGCCGTCGCGCCCCACTGCCAACCCCTGGGCATCATCATGCAACATGACCATGGCCCAGCCGCCGAGGGTGAAATGCCCGCCCATCAGCACGCTCAGACGCCCGTCGATCCGCGCCCGCAGGGCCTCGGGCGAGCTGTTGACCGCGCTGAACAGGGCATCGCGCCCCGGCACCTTGCCCAGGGCCTCGAACGCTTGCATGGCGCCGAACGCCATCTGGTCGTTGGCCGACCACACCAGGCGCGTGTCGGGGTAGCGCTCCAGCAGCATCTGCGCCTGCTCGAAGGCGCGTTCGCGGCGCCAGCCGCCATACACCACCTGGCGCAGGCGCACCTGGGGGGACTCCGCCAGCGCCCGGCGCATGCCCTGCACCCGCAATTGCGAGGCGGGCGTGGTCTTTATCCCGGCGAAGGCCAGCAGGTCAACCGGCCCTGCGTCAGTCGGCACCTGCGCCACCATCGCCTTGAGCATCTGGTAACCGGCCGCCTCGTCGTTGCTGACCAGGGTGCCGAGCACTTCAGGATACTTGTCGGGCTGTGCCTGGACGCTGTGCGCCTGGCTGTCGGTGAGGCCGTTGTTGACCAGAAAGAGCTTGACCCCGGTGCCCCGTGACAGGCGGATGATCTCTGGCGCGACATACTGCTCGTTGACCAGCACCAGGTAGTCCGGGCGCTGCGGTCCTTGCAGCACTTCGCGGGCCTGGGTCAGCGCGAGGTCGGCACGGCGCTCGCTGTACTGCACGCGCAAGGCCATGCCCAGGTCCTGGGCGGCGGCCTGCATGAAGCGCGAATAATCGACCCAGAACGTCTCATTGGAATAGCCCGGGTTGAGGAACACCACGGACGCTGCCTGTGCGCTCGCTGCCAGTGGCAGGCTCAGGCACAGGCTCTGGCACAAGGCCTTGAGCATGCTGATACTTCCCTGCGGAGCAAACCCCGGATTATAGCGCCGCGATGTACCGGCGCGGACAAATGCCAGTCAGTCTCACTTAGTCCAAATGGTTCTTTTCATATGCAAAAACATCACTTTAGCGCATAAACCCACTCTGCTATCGTGCCTCGGCTCCGACCTGGAGTGCGCGGCCGTGCGCGCGATTAGCTGCATGCTAGCCTGAGACAGGACTTATATGTACGTATACGACGAGTACGATCAGCGGATCATCGAGGACCGCGTCAAGCAGTTCCGTGATCAGACCCGCCGCTACCTGGCCGGTGAGCTGAGCGAAGAAGAATTCCGCCCTCTGCGCCTGCAGAACGGCCTGTATATCCAACGTTTCGCGCCGATGCTGCGTGTCGCCGTGCCCTATGGCCAGCTGAACGCCCGCCAGGCCCGCATGCTGGCGAAGATCGCCCGCGACTACGACAAGGGTTACGCGCACATCAGCACCCGCCAGAACGTGCAGTACAACTGGCCGGCGCTGGAAGACATCCCGGAAATCCTGGCTGAACTGGCCACCGTGCAGATGCACGCGATCCAGACCAGCGGCAACTGCCTGCGCAACGTCACCACCGACCAGTTCGCCGGTGTCGCCGCCGACGAGCTGGTGGATCCGCGCCCGTGGTGCGAGATCGTCCGCCAGTGGACCACCTTCCACCCGGAATTCGCCTACCTGCCGCGCAAGTTCAAGATTGCCGTGAACGGCTCCAGCGACGACCGCGCCGCCATCGAAGTGCACGACATCGGCCTGGAGCCGGTGCGCAACGCCGCCGGTGAGCTGGGCTTCCGCGTGCTGGTCGGCGGCGGCCTGGGCCGCACCCCGGTGATCGGCTCGTTCATCAACGAGTTCCTGCCCTGGCAGGACCTGCTCAGCTACCTGGATGCCATCCTGCGCGTGTACAACCGTTACGGCCGCCGTGACAACAAGTACAAGGCGCGAATCAAGATCCTGGTCAAGGCCCTCACCCCGGAAGTGTTCGCCGAGAAGGTCGAGGCCGAGATGGCCCACCTGCGCGGTGGCAGCACCACCCTGACCGAGGACGAGGTGCAGCGCGTTGCCCGCCACTTCGTCGACCCCGAGTACCTGGCCCTCGACAACGTCGACTACAGCGCCCTGGACGCCGAGCACCCAGGCTTCGCCCGCTGGCGCTCGCGCAACACCCGCGCGCACAAGAAGCCGGGCTACGTCGCCGTGACCCTGTCGCTCAAGCCCACCGGCGTCGCCCCGGGCGACCTGACCGACAAGCAGCTCGACGCCGTCGCGGACTTCGCCGAGCGCTACAGCTTCGGTTTCCTGCGCACCTCCCACGAGCAGAACATCATCCTCGCCGACGTCGAGCAGCGCCAGCTGCACGCGCTGTGGCTGGAACTGCGCGAGCAAGGCTTCGCCACCCCGAACATTGGCCTGCTGACCGACATCATCTGCTGCCCGGGCGGGGATTTCTGCTCGCTGGCCAACGCCAAGTCGATCCCGATCGCCGAGTCCATCCAGCGCCGCTTCGACGACCTGGACTACCTGTTCGACATCGGCGAGCTCGACCTGAACATCTCCGGCTGCATGAACGCCTGCGGCCACCACCACGTCGGCCACATCGGCATCCTTGGCGTGGACAAGAAGGGCGAGGAGTTCTACCAGGTCTCGCTGGGTGGCAATGCCGCACGCGACGCGAGCCTGGGCAAGATCCTCGGCCCCTCCTTCGCCCAGGACGACATGGCCGACGTGATCGAGAAGCTGATCAATGTGTACGTCGAGCAGCGCACCGAAGACGAGCGCTTCATCGACACCTACCAGCGGATCGGCATCGACCCCTTCAAGGAACGCGTCTATGCAGCGAATCATTAAGAACAACCAGATCGTCGACGAAACCTGGCACCTGCTGCCCAAGGACGTCTCGATCGACGAGCTGACCAACTGCGACGACTACATCGTGCCGCTGCAGCTGTGGCGTGACCATCCGAGCCTGCTCAAGGCCCGCGACGGCGGCCTGGGCATCTGGCTGGACAGCGACGAGGAAGCCGAGGAAATCGGCGAAGACGTCGAGCACTTCCAGGTCATCGCTCTGAACTTCCCGGCCTTCACCGACGGGCGCAACTACTCCAACGCGCGCCTGCTGCGTGACCGCTACAAGTTCAAGGGCGAGCTGCGCGCCATCGGCGACGTGCTGCGCGACCAGCTGTTCTACATGGCCCGCTGTGGCTTCGACGCGTTCGCCATCCGTGCCGACAAGGACCCGGAAGACGCGCTGCAGAGCCTGAAGGACTTCTCGGTGACCTACCAGGGCGCCACTGACGAGCCGCTGCCGCTGTTCCGCCGCCGCTGATCGCTCCTGGCCCTACGCAACAGCCCGCCAATCGGCGGGCTGTTGCGTTTGGGGCCGACCGTGCTTTAGCGCAACGGCACGTAGATATCGGTCTGCCACTGCTCCAGCGGCGTCTGCGGGTAGATGCTCAGGTAATGGAAGAACAACGGATGATCGCGCAATTCCTCGCCACTGGCCGGCAGCCAGTCGCGGTAGAGCGGATAGATCGTCTCGCCGATATGGTCCGGCGAGCCGACATGCCGCACCACCGCGCAGCGTCCGGCGGGCAGGCTCGACTCCCGCACGCCCTGGGCGTTCGGCGCCACCGCCTCGTGGATTTCCCCGCAGATGGCGAAGCGGAAGTCTTCCGGCGCCGTGGTGTCCGGGTTGTTGTAGGGAATGCCGAAGCTGCGGCTGCTGGCCACGGGCGACTGCCCGCTGCTCATGCGCCAGTCGATGAAGTGGCGCACGGTCTCGCTGACCCGATTGGCCGGCCCACGGTGCTCGAGCGCCGCAAGGCGCACGGCGGCGAAATCGACGATTCGTACCTGCATGGTGATGCTCCTGGAAAAATGAGGAATGGCAAACACCGTATTCCATACCTGCCAGTCAGGCCGGCGGCGGAACGCGCTGGGCGCATGCCCGAAGGCCCGGCGGAACGCCCGGCTGAACGCTTCCGGGCTTTCGAAGCCCGCCTCCAGCGCCACCGCCAGCACCGAGTGGCCTGGCTGGCCGAGCAGCCGCTGGGCCGCGCGACGCAGTCGCATCAGTTGCACGTAGCGGGCAACCGGCACGCCCACATAGGCGCTGAACTGGCGATGGAAGTGGAACACCGAAAAGTGCGCCACCGCGCTCAGGGCCTCCACCGACAGGTCGCCTTCCAGGTTGTCCTGGATATAGGCGAGCACGGCGTCGAAGCGGGTCTTGTAATGAACGTTGACGGGCAAGGTCAGTGTGCTCCTGGAAATACGGCAGGCCACAGCTTCGTCGATCCGCGCTCGGGCCTGCCTAGCCGCATTTGCTCAATCACAACCACCTGCAGGTTTGCCATGATGCCGGATGCATCCCCCTGCTTGATACCCCTATTGCCTAGCCACCAATCACAACCCACCCTCCCATTCATGACTCCAAGTCAAAGGACCTTGACTCACCGGCGTCTTAATCAATCCCGCCGAACGGCGCAAACTGCGCTCACTCGTTCGAACCCGCACCCCACTGTCCGGGCTTCGATCCCCTCACTCGACAGGAGCAGATCCATGAGCATTCCTTCCTTCGGCCTGGGCACCTTCCGCCTCACCGGCCAGGCCGTCATCGATTCGGTCAAGTCGGCGCTGGAGCTGGGCTACCGCGCCATCGACACCGCGCAGATCTACAAGAACGAGGCCGAAGTCGGCCAAGCCATTGCCGAAAGCGGTGTGCCGCGCGACCAGCTGTTCATCACCACCAAGATCTGGGTCGACCACTACGCCGCCGACAAGCTCATCCCCAGCCTGCGCGAGAGCCTGGCCAAGCTGCGCACCGACCATGTCGACCTGCTGCTGATCCACTGGCCGGCACCAGGCAACGGCGTCGAGCTGCCCGAATACATGCAGGCCCTGGCCGAGGCCAAGCACCAGGGTCTTACCCGCCAGATCGGCATCTCCAACTTCAACATCGAGCTGACCCGCCAGGCCATCGCCGTGGTCGGCCAGGGCGAGATCGCCACCAACCAGATCGAGCTCAGCCCGTACCTGCAGAACCGCAAGCTGACTGCCTTCCTCCAGGAGCAGGGCATCACCACCACCTCCTACATGACCCTGGCCTACGGCAAGGTGCTGAAGGATCCGCTGCTGGCGCAGATCGCCGCCAAGCACAAGGCCACCGTGGCCCAGGTGGCCCTGGCCTGGGCCTTGCAACTGGGCTACGCGGTGATCCCGTCGTCCACCAAGCGTGAGAACCTGGCCAGCAACCTGCTTGCCCAAAGCCTGCGCCTGGACGCCGACGACATGGCGCGCATCGCCACCCTGGAACGCAACGGCCGCGAAGTCAGCCCGGACGGCCTGGCGCCGAACTGGGACTGATCTGCACCGGGCATGGAAGCCCACCCCCGTTCTCAACCGCTTTTTCGGAGCTCCCAATGAGCACGCTTTCCCCCAAACGGGTGCTGTTCGCCCTGGCCATCGGCGCCTTCGGCATCGGCACCACCGAGTTCACGCCCATGGGCCTGTTGCCGGTGATCGCCGATGGTGTCGGCGCCAGCATTCCCAGCGCGGGCATGCTGATCACCGCCTACGCCATCGGCGTGATGGTCGGCGCGCCGATCATGACGTTGCTGTTCAGCCGCTTCGGCAAGCGCGCCGCACTGATGATGCTGATGGGCATCTTCACCCTCGGCAACCTGCTCTCGGCCCTGTCGCCGGACTACTACACCCTGCTCCTTTCACGCCTGATCACCAGCCTCAACCATGGCGCCTTCTTCGGCCTGGGCGCGGTGGTGGCCGCCAGCGTGGTGCCCCGGGACAAGCAGGCCAGTGCCGTGGCCACCATGTTCATGGGCCTGACCATCGCCAATATCGGCGGCGTGCCGGCCGCCACCTGGCTCGGCCAGCAGGTCGGCTGGCGCATGGCCTTCGCTGGCACCGCGGTGCTCGGCGTGCTGGCCATCGCGGCGCTGTGGTACGCCCTGCCCAAGGGCGAGCGCGGCAGCGTGCCCCATGTGCGCAAGGAACTGGCGGTGATTGCCCGCCCCAACGTGCTGCTGGCCATGGCCACCACGGTCCTGGGTGCCGGCGCCATGTTCACCCTGTACACCTATGTCGCCCCGGTGCTGGCCGAACTGACCGGTGCCTCCGACAGTTTCGTCACCCTCGGCCTGGTGCTGATCGGCGTCGGCTTCACCCTCGGCAACAGCCTGGGCGGCAAGCTGGCCGACTGGTCGCTGGACGGCGCCGCGCGGATCTTCCTCGGCGCGCTGGCGGCGATCATGCTGCTGATGCCGCTGGTGCTGGGCAGCCATGTCGGCGCCGCGCTGGCGCTGCTGGTGTGGGGTGTGTTCACCTTCGCCGTGGTGCCGCCGCTGCAGATGCGGGTGATGACCGCCGCCGCCGAGGCGCCGGGGCTGGCCTCATCGATCAACGTGGGTGCGTTCAACCTGGGCAATGCCGTCGGCGCCGCCCTGGGTGGCGCGGTGATCAGCCTGGACCTGGGCTATGCGGCGGTGCCAATGGCCGGTGGCCTGCTGGCCGCGACCGGCTTGCTGCTGGTGTGGCTGGGCGGGCGCGGCAAGGCCAGCGACCAGGCATTGGGCAGCACTGCCTGATCGCTGTCGCCGCAGCGGGTCGGCTCCGCTATCACTCATACCCTGGGTGATGCGTGCAGGCCCGGCTCGCGACGGCGGCAGTGATTGCTTAAGCCCGACGCTTTACCTAGGCTAGTGGCCTTTTCCTCGCAACGAGACAGGGCCATGTCAGAACACGAAACCATCGGCGAAGGCCGTTTCAGCAGCATCGAGAGCCGTGTGCTCGGTTCGCTGATCGAGAAACAGGCCACCAGCCCGGAAACCTACCCCCTGACCCTCAATGCCCTGGTCCTGGCCTGCAACCAGAAGACCAGCCGCGAACCCGTCATGAACCTGACGCCCGGCCAGGTCGGCCAGGCCCTGCGCAACCTGGAAAGCCAGGAGATGGCGCGCCTGCAGATGGGCAGCCGCGCCGACCGCTGGGAGCATAGAGTGGACAAGGCCCTGGAGCTGGTGCCGGCGCAGCTGGTACTGATGGGGCTGATGTTCCTGCGTGGCCCGCAGACCCTCAGCGAGCTGCTGACTCGCAGCAACCGCCTGTACGCCTTCGAGGACGTCGATCAGGTCCAGCACCAGCTCGAGCGCCTGGTCTCGCGCGAGCTGGCCCTGCACCTGCCGCGCCAGGCCGGCCAGCGCGAAGACCGCTACACCCACGCCCTGGGCGACCCGGCCGAGATCGAGGCGATTCTCGCCGCCCGCCAGCAGGACGGCGGCCACCGCTCCACCAGCGCGGCGGACGAGCGCATCGAGGCGCTGGAAGCCCGAGTGGCGGCGCTGGAAGCACGCCTGGCCCAACTCGAAGGTTGACTCAGGGCTTTTCGGCATCGGGAAAGTGACGGCAGCTCTTGCGTTCGGCCAGCTCCCGCTCACTGGGGCGCTGGTCGACGAACACGGTGCGGCCGTCGGCGTAGATTTCCAGGTAGCCCCAGTGCAGGTCCTGCTCGGTCTGCCCGGGCTTGGGCGGGACGAGCCACCAGGGTTCGCGGCTGATCAGGGTCATGAGTGGGCTCCAGTGGGGCTGGGGGTCGCTTGTGCGGTAACTATAGACAGCCAGGCCTGACACTCCCGCCCGGATTGTTCCTCCGAGGACAATTATGAAGTGCCCGGTATACCGATTCTCCCTGCCCTGCGATGGGTCTAATCTCGGTCCTGCAAACCCACTCCCTGCAAGGAACGACCACGATGTCCCGCCCACCACTGCCCCCCTTTACCCGTGAAACCGCCATCGAGAAGGTGCGCCTGGCCGAAGACGGCTGGAACAGCCGCGACGCCGCCAAGGTGGCCCTGGCCTATACCCTCGACACCCACTGGCGCAACCGCGCCGAGTTCTGCACCAGCCGCGAAGAGGCCCAGGCCTTCCTCACCCGCAAGTGGAACCGCGAGCTGGAATACCGCCTGATCAAGGAACTCTGGGCCTTCACCGACAACCGCATCGCCGTGCGCTACGCCTACGAGTACCGCGACGACAGCGGCCAGTGGTACCGCGCCTACGGCAACGAGAACTGGGAGTTCGCCGAGGACGGGTTGATGCGCAACCGCCACGCCAGCATCAACGAACAGCCCATCAGCGAGGCCGAGCGCAAGTTCCGCTGGCCGCTGGGGCGCCGCCCGGACGATCATCCGGGGCTGAGCGAGTTCGGTTTCTGAACAGTGACGCCGGATTTGCGGGGCCGCTCAACGGCCCCGAACAACCGGCGGGCACATAGCGGGATTACCGAGCAGACGAGACAGGTCGTACGCAGCCTCCAGAACTTTTTCCGTTTTCCCGGTCTATTGGGTGAGTGCGCTCCACGGTTGTTCCAGCAACCACCGAACGCACCTTCAATTGCCAATCAGAGGTTGTCTTCACTCATGAACTTCCCTGCCCCATGCCTGCTGCTCGTTGGCCTGTTCGCACTTGTGGCCGCAGGCTCGGCATCCGCCGCCCCCATGAAGACTTCGACACCTCCCGCCCACAGCCTCGACCTGGCGGACCGCCAGGCCAGCGAACGCCCTTGGCCAAGCCTGGCCAGCACGCCGTCCGCACCGCTGCTGGCCCACGACGAACGCTACCGGCACGACGAACGCTGGCATGACCACCGCGACGACTGGCGTCGGGAACAGTGGCGGCGAGAACAATGGCGCCGGGAACAGCACCGTCGGGAAATGCAACGGCAACGCTACTGGGAGCGCCATCACGAGCGTGCCCTGCATCATCGCTATGATGACGACCACCGCTACTATCGTCGCTGAACAGTTCACAGGCTGCCTGCCTCGGGCAGGCAGTACCTTCGCCTCTCTCTCCTGAACCACACCCCTGCCATCGCGCAGACGGGCTTGCTATTCACATATGGGAATCCGCATATTCGGCCTTCCACATGTATAGACCATCATCATGCTCACGCCCCGAGGTATTCAAATGCCTCGCCGACGAGACCATCGGTGCCCTGTCGATCCAGGCCAGCGATGCCCAAGGCCTGGTGCGCGAAGCGATGATCTACGCCAATGTCATCGGCTGCGACCTGGGGCCCAAGCCCCCCCATCGGCAGCCTCGCCACCCTGCTCTGGCTGCACGTACTGGAGCGCAAGGGCATGTGCGTCACCTGGGGCGACTACTTCAAGGTCGGCATCCTGAACGCCGGAGAAAGCCTGTAGGCGCTCAAAAGCACCTGGCCTCATCGGTTCGCTCAACTACCGTGGGCTGATCATCTTCGGCCCACTGGACGAGTAGCCAGAATCGCCCTAGCATCGGCGCCCCCACGGCCTCACTCACGGACGATCATGCCCTCCGCCACCCGCCTGCTTGCCCTGTTCGCCCTGTCCACCCTGGTCAGCGCCTGCAGTATCAATGGCACCTACATCGACAGCACCCGCCCTGATGCAGCCAAGCTGCGCTACATCTCGGGCAATGGCAGCGCCACCCTCGACCTGTTCGACAGCGCGCGCTGTGAAGGCCGGACCAGCGGCATCCTCAACAATCTGTTCGTGCCCGACTCTCGCCGACGGGCCGACATGAGCGTGCCGCCGCCGGCAAACAGCAACAGTTACTACGAGATCCGCCTCGAACCCGGTCAGCCGATACATGTTCGCGCCAACACCCAGAGCGCCAACACGGTCTGCTCGGCCTCGTTCACCCTGACACCGCAGGCAGGCTCCGAATATGAACTGCGCTTCGACCAGTCGCCTGGCTACTGCCAGGCAACGCTGGTGCGCCTGCAACGGGTCGAGGGCAAGGACCAACGCCAGCCCTATCCGATGATCGACACCATCCCGAGCGCCTGCTGGGGTACCTCGGCGTTATTCCCGAAACAACCCACACCGCTGCCCGACACCGCCCGGCGCACCGCGTTGATCGACAGCATCATCCGCGACAGCGTCACCCCGGAGATGGAGCAATTGACCACGTTGCGCAAAGCCGTCGCCCTGACTCGGCAAGCCTCCCCCGAAGTCCAGGTAGCAGCGCGCAAGCGGGAACTGGGCCTCGATCTGCCAGAGGCCTACTGGCAGCAGTACCAGCAGAACCTGCAAACCTTCGCCGAGGCGCTCGCCAACCTCAAGGCACGCACGCTGGAACGCTACGACGCCGACAGCCGCGCCTACCTGCGCAGCGTGCGCGACGAGCAGTTGCAGGTCTGGGCCGGTGGCACCAACGATGCGCGCCTGCCGAGCAAGGCCCAGCGCATGCGCGACATGGCCTACTACTACAACTATGTCCTGCAGGAGACGATCGCGCAGATCAGCCTCGAACACTTGCGCAACATGGCTGAACTGGATCAACGCGAAGGGGTTTGCAAGCGCTTCGCCGGATGCTGGAAACTCTAGGCCGTCACCGAGCGACGGTCTGCCCCATGCTATCGGGGCATGACGGTCACGGTCTGCGACCCGGACCTGGCAGGGGCGCTGAAGCTGCCGACGGTTTGCTTGTCCGCAGGTAGTGTGCCGCGCCCCCGAGCCTGTGTATGCTGCACGGGCGCGGCGAGCGGCCCCCGGCGGCTTGCAGGACCTCGCGCGGCCGCCCTGCGTGATCGGACCATGACCGGGCTACCCGTTTCGGACACTTCTGCCCTATGCCCGTCGATCTGCAAGCGCTCTACCCCAGGCTGATCCACCTGATGCTGGACACCGTGTTCGTGGTCGACCGGGACGACACCATCGCATTCGTGAGCAACGCCTGCGAGGCCTTGCTCGGCTACCGCGCCGACGAACTGACCGGCACCCCGATCACCCGCTACATGCACCCGGATGACCTGGAAACCACCCGCGCCTCGATCGCCCGGGTCATGGACGGCACCCCGCACTTCGACTTTCGCAACCGCTATGTACGCAAGGATGGCGAGATCGTGCATATCCTCTGGGCGGCCTTCTGGTCCGACGAGGTGGGCGCGCGGATCGGCGTCGCCCGCAACATCACAGCCCTCACCCAGGCCGAGCAGGAACTGCGCTTTCTCGCCCATCATGACCCGCTGACCAAGCTGACCAACCGCTCGCTGTTCAACGACCGCCTGGCCACCGCCCTGCGCGCCGCCCGCCAGCAGCAGCGCCGGCTGGCCCTGCTGTTCCTCGACGTCAACGACTTCAAGGGTATCAACGATGTACACGGTCACGCGGCCGGCGACCGCGTGCTGTGCACCATCGCCCGACGCCTGCAGGACAGCGTGCAGGAAGCGGACACCGTGGCGCGGATCGGCGGCGACGAGTTCATCGTGCTGCTGACCGATGTACCGTCGGAGGACGCCGTGTACGAGGTGGTCGAGCAGATCGCCATGGTCATGGAGGAGCCGCTCGGCGCCGAGTTCGGCGACGTCAGGATGCCGTCCTGCAGCATCGGCGTGGCCTGCTACCCCACCGATGGCGAGGATGCCGACACCCTGCTCAGCCATGCCGATGGCGAGATGTACCGCAAGAAGCGGCGGCGGGCGCGGGTGGGGTGATGGCCAGGTGTTATCTGGTCTTGCCCGCGATGTGGCCCGCACACTTGCTCAGCCCTTCCAGGCTTCCACCACCACCCGCGTCGCCGCCGCGATCGTCTCGCTGTTCCACGGCGCATCCTGTTTCGTGCCACGGCTGAACACCACCAGGATCCACGGCGCCCGGCCCTTGGGCCAGATGACCGCGACATCGTTGGCCACGCCATAGTCGCCCGAACCGGTCTTTTCGCCCACCACCCAGTCCTTCGGCAGCCCGGCGCGAATACGGGCATCACCCGTGGTGTTGCCCTTGAGCCAGGCCTGCAGCTGTTGTTGCGCGCCGGCGGGCAGGCCATCGGTGAGCAGCAGGCGCTGCAAGGTCACGCCCATGGCCAGGGGCGTCGTGGTGTCACGCGGATCGCCCGGCAAAGCGGTGTTCAGCGTCGGCTCGTTGCGATCGAGGCGGAAGGTCGGATCGCCCAGGCCACGGACGAACGCCGTCAGCCCGGGCGGGCCACCGACCAGCTCGAGCAGCAGGTTGCCAGCAGTGTTGTCGCTGTACTGCACGGCGGCGGCGCACAGTTCGGCGACGGTCATGCCGGGCCCGACATGCTTTTCGGTGACCGGCGAATAGACCACCAACTGCTCGGCGCCATAGGCGATGCGCCGCGCCAGCAAGCCCGGCTCGGCCTCGTTGCGGTGCAGGACGGCACCGGCGAGGACGGCCTTGAAGGTGCTGCAGAAGGCGAAGCGCTCTTCGCCGCGCCAGGCCAGCTGCCGACCGCTGCCGGTGTCCAGGGCCCACAGGCCGATGGTACTGCCGCTGGCCGCCTCGAGCTGTTGCATCGCCTGACGCAGCGGATCGTGCGCCCAGGCGGGCAAGGTCAACAGGGCCGAGCAGCCGAGCGCGCCCTGGAGCACGCGGCGGCGGCTGAGGGTTGAAATCATGCAGGCATCCCTTGTGAAAATAAGCAAAACGCGAAGGCTAGAACGTTTTAGCACCCGAGCCAAGCACCTCCTTACCGCTCCGGCAGGCGAGCATAGGCCGTGGGCAAGCGGATTCTTTTCGCGCCACTGCCCTGGCCACCCTTGCGTTGACCGGCAAAAGGCAGGACAGTAACCGGGTGTTCCCGCAATGAAACGGAGATTCGCCTTGACTACCGATCGCCTGAGCCTGCTCCAGTTCGAGCAACTCAGCCTGAAGCCCGCCGCCGCCAGCCAGTTCGCCCTCTCGCTGAAGGAGCTCGAACAGCTGACACTCCCCGAGCGCTACGCCTATCGTGCAGCCCACTACCTGGGCGACATGGCCGAGGCAGAGAACAACCAGCAGCTGGCTGTCGCCAAGGACCAGGGCATCGGTTTCACCCAGGGCCTGCTCACTGCAGCGGCCATCGAAGATGCCCTGGCGAAAAGGCTGATCGAGGTCTTCAATAACGCGAGCGAGCGCGCCTCAAAGCTGCTGCCACAGTAACGGTAGTTGCCTTCCCGAGCCCGGCGCCTGTCCGGGCTCATACCTGATCCTGCCGTACCAGCTTCTGCGTCTCGCCTGGCCATCGTCCAAGGAGTCCACATGCCACTGGTACGCATCGATATCAAGCGCCACCCCGACCCTAACCATCTGCGCACACTCGGCCAGATCGTCTACGCCTGCATGCGGCGCACGATCAATGTGCCCGAACACGACAATTTCCAGATCCTGACCGAACACGACGGCGACGGCCTGGTGAGCGACCCACAGTACCTGGGCATCCAACGCTCCGACGGCCAGGTGTTCATCCAGATCACCCTCAACGAAGGCCGCACCCTGGAGCAGAAGAAGGCGCTGTACCAGGCCATCGCCGAAGGTTTCGAGCACGATGCCGGGGTGCGACCGCAGGACGTGTTCATCAACCTGGTCGAGGTGCGCAAGGAGAACTGGTCGTTCGGCAACGGTATCGCCCAGTACGCCAGTTGATGTAAGGCCGCGCCCGGACAACGGCAAGGACAATGCTCCGGCTTCGCTAATCGCCAACGTAGAATTCAATCCTCCGTTTGATCGGTGAACCCTTTCATGGCAAGCGCGCCATTTTTCCCCTTGCAAGCCCTGGCGGCCCAACTGCTGTCCTATCTGCCCGCCGACGGTAACGACGGCTCCCACGACCTCGCCCATCTGCAACGGGTCTGGCGCAATGTCCAGCGTATCCAGGCCAAGGAAGGCGGCGACCTCGACGTACTGGTCGCCGCCACCGTGCTGCACGATTGCGTGGCGGTGGAAAAGAACTCGCCCCTGCGTGCGCAGGCCTCGACGCTTTCGGCCGAACGCGCCGCCGCGATCCTCGCCGACATGGGCTGGCCGCTACCGCGCATCGAACAGGTGGCCCATGCAGTGATGACCCACAGCTACTCGGCAGGTTTGCCGCCACAGAGCCTGGAAGCGAAGATCCTCCAGGACAGCGATCGCCTCGACGCCATCGGTGCCGTCGGCATCGCCCGCTGCTTCTATGTGGCCGGGCGCACGGGGTCGGCGCTCTACGACGTCGAGAACCCCACCGCCGCAGACCGGGACTATCGCGACAACCGCTTCGCCATCGAGCACTTCCCGACCAAGCTGCTCAAGCTCGCCTCAGGCTTTCAGACCGGCGAAGGTGCGCGACTGGCCGCGCTCAGGCATCAGCGGCTGGCGTCGTTCCTCGCCGAATTCATGGAGGAAATCGGGGTAGACTGACAGCCTTTGCGCCTCCCACCCTTGCCATGGACAGCAAACCCGATGCGACTGCTCTATCCCTGCGAACCCTTCAACCTGAAACAGCCCGATGAACAGTACGCCGAGGAGTACAACGCGGCGCTGGCGGCCGGACTGGACACCCTGTTGTTCTCGTTCGAAGCCCTTCAAGCCGGTCTGCTCGAAACCTCCCGCGCCCTCAATCCCGGCGATTGCATGTTGTACCGGGGCTGGATGCTGACGCCCGAGGCCTACGCCGTGCTGGTCGACCTGCTGCATGGTAGTACCGCCGCCGCGCTGACCAGTCCCGAGCAGTACCGGCAGTGTCATCACCTGCCGCAGTGGTACCCGTTGCTGGCCGCGCATACAAGCGAAACGGTGATACTGCCCGACGACGCCGATTTCGAGCAGGCGCTCGCCGGCCTGCAATGGCCGGGCTATTTCATCAAGGACTATGTGAAATCGCTGAACACCGGCACCGGCAGCCTGGTGGACAGCCCTCGGGAAATCGCGCCGCTGGTGGCCCAAATGCGCCAATACCGCGGCCAGGTCGAGGGCGGTATCTGCGTCAGGCGGCGGGAAAGCTACCTCAAGGAAACCGAGCGTCGTTACTTCGTACTCGATGGATGCGCCCACGGTGCGGATGGCAAGGTGCCCGAGCTGGTGCGAGAGTGCGCAAAGCGGATCGACAGCCCGTTCTTCTCGGTCGACACGGTGATGCGCGCCGATGGCGTGCTGCGGCTGGTGGAGCTGGGCGACGGCCAGGTATCCGACCTCAAGGAATGGCCCACAAAGCGCTTCGTGGGCCTGTTGAAGAGCCGCTGAGAAAACATCCTTCAAGAGCACGCCGGCGCTGCCTGTGATCACAGGCAACCCCGATCTCAAGAAACGCCTGTTTCTTTAGAAACCCGCTTTACCTGTCTATAGCTTCATAGTTCATCATCGCCCCACTGCATGAGGGGAAGACCGGTGTATCGCATCTCCGAATTGGCGGCGAAGGTGGGCCTGAGCCGCTCCACGCTGCTCTATTACGAAAAACTCGGACTGGTGTCCTCGCGGCGCCAGGCCAACGGTTATCGTACCTACGGCGAGCAGGACCTGCAGCAGCTGCGGCTGTTGCAGCAACTGCAGGCCGGCGGGCTGAGCCTGAAGGAGTGCCAGGCCTGCCTGGAGGCACGCCTGGACCGCGCGGCCCTGCTCGAACGCCTGCACACCCTGGACGAAGAGATCGCCGCCCGGCAACGCTCACGTGACCTGCTGGCGGCGATGCTCGGGTTGTCGTCCATGCGCCCCTGGCACGAGGCCCTCGAGCAGCAGGCGCCCGGCGCCCACCTGGCGTGGCTGCGCCGGCAAGGATTCAATGAGAAGCAGGCCCTGCGCCTGAAATGGCTGTCCCGCGACATGAACGAACACGACCGCTACATGGCCGACTTCGAACGCCTCTTCGAGGGCCTTGAGCACCTTGGCCCAGGGTCGCCAGAGGACTCACTCAAAGCACTGCACGCCCTGCCCCACGCCCCCGCGACACTGCTGGACATCGGCTGCGGCCGTGGCGCCTCCAGCGTGCTGCTGGCCGAACACAGCCAGGCGCACATCACTGCGCTAGACAACGACGAGCACAGCCTTGGCTGCCTGCGGGCGACCCTGTTCGACAAGGGCCTGCAGGCACGGGTCACGCCGATTTGCGCGAGCATGACCCAGCTGCCGTTCGCGCCTCGGCACTTCGACGCGATCTGGGCCGAGGGCTGCGCCTACATCATGGGCTTCGACAACGCCCTGGCGTACTGGCGTACCTTCCTCAAGCCCCAGGGTTACCTGGTCATCAGCGACCTGGTGCGGGTGGCCGACAGGCTCGCCCCTGCGGCCGAGGCGTTCTGGCAGGCCGCCTACCCCGACCTGCACAGCGTCGACACGCGCCTGGCCGCCATCGCCCGCCTGGGCTATCGCACCCTGTCGCACTTCCCCTTGAGCGCGCAGGCCTGGGCCAACTATCTGGAGCCGCTGCGCGAACGCGTGGCCAGCCTGGCGGACGAGGACTTCGCCTCCCAGGCCCTGGCCGACATCCGCCGCGAACTCAAGACCCACGAAAACCACCTGGGCGAGTACGGGTATCATCTGTTCGTCATGCAGACGCGCTGAACCCGCCCCAGGACATGGAGCCACCATGAACATCGAAAAACTGCAGAACCGCCTCGCCTTCCTGCGCCAGGCCGAACAACTCAAGAGCGTGATCCGCAGCGCCCACACCTCCAGCGGCCGCGCCGAGAGCACCGCCGAGCACACCTGGCGGCTGTGCCTGATGGCCATCACCTTCGCCGACGAACTGGGCGACCTCGATCTGCTCAAGGTGTTGAAGATGTGCCTGGTCCACGACCTGGGCGAGGCCATCAGCGGCGACGTCCCGGCCGTCAGCAAACAGGGCTTCCCCGACAAGAGCCGGCAGGAACGCGAAGACCTGCTGCAGCTGATGGCGAGTCTGGACGCCGCCCTGCGCGAGGAGATCATGGCGTTGTGGGAGGAGTACGAGGCCGCCACCTCGGCCGAGGCACAGGCGGTCAAGGCCCTCGACAAGCTGGAGACCCTGCTGCAGCACAACCAGGGGCGCAATCCTCCGGGCTTCGACTATGCCTTCAACCTCGACTACGGCAAGCGCTACACTGCCGCCACGCCGCTGTTCGAGGCCCTGCGCGGCCTGATCGACGCCGACACGCGCCGGCATCTCGACAATGGCATCAGCCTGCGCGACGAGCGCCCGGAGGACGCCAACACCATCGGCCAGCTGACCGAAGCCGCCTTTGCCAACGCCGAACACAGCAGCCACACCGAGCAGTTCATCGTCAGCGCCCTGCGTCAGGCCGGAGCGCTCACGGTATCGCTGGTGGCCGTGGAGGCCGGCGTCATCGTCGGCCATGTGGCGATCTCCCCGGTGACGCTGTCGTCGGGTGCCGAGGGTTGGTACGGGCTGGGGCCGGTCTCGGTGCTGCCGCGGCGTCAGGGCCAGGGCATCGGCTCGGCGCTGATCAACGCCGCGCTGGCCCGCCTGCACGGGCTGGGTGGCCAGGGCTGCGTGGTGTTGGGCGACCCGGGGTACTATGGCCGCTTCGGTTTCAAGGCCCAACCGGGCCTGAGCTTGCCGGGCGTGCCCGCCGAGTACTTCCAGGTCCTGTCCTTCAGCGGTGATGTGGCGCAGGGCAGCGTGCAGTACTGCGCGGCGTTCGAGGCAACCTCCAACGCGTAGAACGCGGTCACTGCAGGAGCGGGCTTGCCCCGCTCCCGGAGGTTGCGCATCACCCCGCGAGCCGACACGCACAAATGTGCTCCGCAGCCAGCGACCATCGTCTACCTGAACGTTTTCGAACGCGCCTTTCCTTCGCACCAGGTTTCCCGATGCAAGCACTCCTGCAAGAGATCCTCGACCACGTCCGCCCCCTGCTCGTCCAGGGCCAGGTGGCGCAATACATCCCCGCCCTCGCCCAGGTCGACCCGAACCAGCTGGGCATCGCCGTGCAGAGCCTGGACGGCCAGTTGCACTGCGCGGGCGATGCGCACACGCCGTTCTCGATCCAGAGCATCTCCAAGGTGTTCAGCCTGGTGCAGGCGATCAACCACAGCGGCGAGGACATCTGGTCGCGGCTGGGCTACGAGCCGTCGGGCCAGGCGTTCAATTCGCTGGTGCAGCTGGAGGTGGAGAAAGGCCGGCCCCGCAACCCGTTCATCAATGCCGGGGCGCTGGTGATCTGCGACATCAACCAGTCGCGCTATGCCACCCCCACCCTGTCGATGCGCGACTTCGTCCGCCGCCTGGCGGCCAACCCGCGCATCGTCAGCGACACCGTGGTGGCCGAGTCGGAATACCAGCACCGCGCGCGCAACGCGGCCATGGCCTACCTGATGCAGGCCTTCGGCAACTTCCACAACGATGTCGATGCGGTGCTGCGCAGCTACTTCCATCACTGCGCGCTGTCGATGAGCTGCGCCGACGTGGCCCGCGGCTTTGCCTTCCTGGCCAACAGCGGCTACTGCCCGCACAGCGGCGAGCAGGTGCTCAGCCCGCGCCAGGCGCAACAGGTCAACGCGATCATGGCCACCAGCGGGCTGTATGACGAGGCCGGCAACTTCGCCTACCGGGTCGGCCTGCCAGGCAAGAGCGGCGTGGGCGGCGGCATCGTCGCGGTGGTGCCGGGGCGCTACAGCATCTGCGTGTGGTCGCCGGCGCTGAACGCCTCGGGCAACTCGCTGGCAGGGCTGCGGGCGCTGGAGCTGCTGAGCGAGCGAATGACCGGGTCGGTGTTCTCGGCGGTCTGAGCGAGGTTGTTGCAGGCAGGCACTGGACTGCATACATAACCTGCGTGGGGGCGGGTTTGCCCCGCGATGGAGTCAGATGCGCCCATGGTACGGCCTGGTCCTGTGCTATCGCGAGGCTAGCTCGCTCCTACAGCTCTCGCGCCAGGCCCAAGGGCTCACCCCCACCCATCGTTTTTTCGTACGAAGCTTAGAGTTTCAACCAACAAAAAGGGGCGCAAAGCGCCCCGGACCTCATTGGTGTGAATGGAAGACGTTCAGCCTTCGATACGCCCTTCGACCGTCACCGGCCCGACCTTCAGCTTGCCGTCATCCAGCGACACGCTGGGCAGACCGGCTTCAGGCAGCTTGGGCAGGTCGAGGGTGGCCTTGACCTGGTAGCCGAGCGGTTTCACATCGGCACCGAGCGTGGTACCGCCCTGCTCCACACCCTTGACCTGCAGACCCAGCCCACGCTGTGCCGAGATGCCCGAAGCCTGCGTAACCCCGGCCTTGCGCACGAACTCGCCCTGGGCATTGAACGACGGCGTGTAGTCGAAGCCTGGTTTCTCCTGGCCCTCCTTCGCCTCGCCCGGCTTGCCGGCCAGGCCCGCGCCCAGGTCGACCCGTACCGAGGTGGTGGTGTCCTGGCGTTCCGCGACCGTCAACCCGCCCGCCAGCTTGCCGCCGACCTGCTGGCCGTCGACCCGTGCGCCGCTGAGTTGCGCCGCACCGGCACTGTTCAGGGTCACATCGCCAGCGGTGATATGGCTGTTCTGCTGGGTGGTGGCCTGCAGATGGTCCACCTGCACCTTGCCGCCCAGGTCGAAGTCATGGGACGAGCTGACCTCTTGCCCCGCGTCCGCCGGCGTAGTGCGGCTCAGGTTGCTCCCGGCCTTCACCTCGACGCCCCAGTTGGTGCGGGCCTGAGTGGACTGCGCCGACTCCAGCGCCAGGCCACCCTCGCCTGCGCTGGCGTTGACGCCCGTGGCACCGACCTGCGTACCCTGCAGATGCACCGACTGGCCGGACAGGTCCACGTTGCCATGGCTGTTCAACTGGCCGCCGGCCAGGGTCTGCGAACGTTCGTTGGTCTGGCCCACATTGAAGTTGCCGCCCAGCTTGCCGCTCAGATCACGCCCTTGCTCACCGGTGGCAGCCTTGCCGCCGAGGTTGAGGCCGCCGCCCAGATGGCTGCCGCTGACAGTCCGGGTATCGCTGGCTGCCTGCAGGTCGAGGGCGCCACCGGCCTTGAGTTCGACCGGGCCGTTCGCGTCGATGCGCGTGCCCTGCAGGGTCTGGTCGCCACCACTGCCCAGTCGCACCGGGCCGTTGCCGCTGATGCTCGCCACCTGGGCCTTGCTGTCGACACTGTGCTCGCCGGCATGGTCGAGCTGGAACCCGGCGCCCAGGTCGACCTTGTCGCCCACCGGCAAGGTGCCCACGGTCAACGAACCGCTGCCACCGAGGCTACCGGTGTCGCGACGCGCCTGGTTGCTGGCCTGGTCCAGGGCCAGCTTGCCGCCGGTGTTGACCGCCACCGCGCCCTGGCCACCGTCGAGGCGGCTGCCTTCGAAGCGGGCATCGCCACCGACCTGGATGTTCAGGCCCTGGCTGCCACTGAAAGTACCGACCACGGCAGTGGATGTATCTTCGCTCAAGTGCTTGCTGCCACCGGAACCATTGGCGGTCACGTTGAGGTCTTCGCCGGTCTTGGTGTAGATCCGGGCGGACACATCGGCGTTCACCTGCTGCTCGCTGCGGCTGTGGGTGTTGCTGGCCGCGTCGGCCTGAAGCGAACCGGCCTTGATGTCCAGCGCGCCGCCGTTGGCGTTGTAGCGGGTGCCCTGGTCCTTCAGCGCACCGGCCACGTCCAGTTGCACACCCTGGCCATTGAACTGGCTGACCACCGCGGTGCCAGTCTGCTCGCCCTGTTGCTGGCTGGCATGGCCCACGGCCAGGTCGACGCCCAGGTTCGGCGTGCCAAGCTTGCCCAGAGCGGCGGTCAGCGAAGTCTTGCCGTCCAGCACGTCCTTGACGTCATTAAGCGGTAGCTTGCCGTCGAGCGCATCCTTGACCGACACCTTGCCGTCCACCACATCCTTGACCGCCCCGGCGATTGGCCGGGCAATGTCCTTGTACTCGACGTTGACACCGACATCCGCCGTCCAGCTGCTCTGCTGATGGCTAGTGTTGATGGTGTCGCGGGCCGCGCGGTTGTCCACCTGACCTGCGCTGATGCTCAGGGTACCGGCGCTGTTCACCTGCGCGCCTTCGCTGGCCAGTGTGTCGGCCTTGATTTTCAAGCTGCCGGCGCTGTCGAGGCCGGTGGTCTTCGCCGTGGTGCTGCTCGAGGCGTCCTGCTGGGTGCCATGGGCGAAGTCGACCCCGGCGCCGGCACGGTCGAGGCCAGCGGTAAGGTAGACGCCACCGCCGGTGTGGCTGCTGTCGCGGGTCTCGCTGCGGCTGTCCTGCTCGGCCAGCAGCGACACCTGCTTGCCGACCAAGGTGGTATCGCCCGCGGTTGACTTCACCGCGGCGCCCTTGACGCTCAGGTCACCGCCGGCGGTCAACTGAACTTCGCTGCCGCTGAGGCTGGAACCCTGCTGGCTGACCTGGCTGCCACTGGTGCTCTGACGATCGCTCGCATAGCCGACGCCAGCACGATACTGCCCGGAGCCCGGCGCGGTCTCCTTGGCCGACGCAACGAAGCCACGGCTGCTGCTGGCGCTCTTGTGCTCTCGGGTGTCCTGGGCCGAGGCGACCTTCAGATCCCCCGCCGCATCAGCGTTCAGCGCACCGCTGGCCTTGACCGTCGAGCCGACCACGTCGATGCCCTCGGCGCTGTTCAGGCCGACGCTGCCACCGGCCACCAGCTCGCTGCGCACCGCGGTGCTTTCCCGGCTGTTCTGCTTGGCTTCGTTGTGGCTGACGCCGAAGAACTTGCTCTGCTGGTTCTGGCTGTCACGCTGGTCGGTGCGCAAGGCGTTGCTGATCTGCACCTGCTTGCCGGCGATGCGGATGTCCTGGCCACTGGTCAGCTGGGCACCTTCGGCCAGCACCGAGGCCTTGGCGTGCAGTGCGATGTCGCCCCCCTTGAGCTGGCTGGTGACGCTGCGCTGGGTTTCGTTACGGTTGTCCCAGTCGGCCTTCCAGAAACCCTTGGTGTGTTTGCCCTGGTCGGTCTGCACCTGGCGCTCGGTGGCGGCGGTCAGACGCAGGTCGGCGCCGCTGTCCAGGCTCAGCTTGCCGGGCGCCTCGAGGCTGGCGGCGCTGAGGGTGAGATCCTGGCCGGCGTTCAGCCCGGCATCACGCTGGGCCACGACCCGGGTGGCGTGCTCGCGGGTGTCGCTGTCGGTCTGGGTGCGCTGGTAGGTCTCCCAGTCGATGCCCAGCGCGCCGCTGCGCCAGTTCTCGCGTTTTTCCTGAAGCTTGCGGCTTTGCACGGTGCTCAGGGTGAGGTTGCGTCCGGCGTCGAGCTTCACATCGCGCCCGGCCACGTCGGCGGCGGCCAGGGTCAGGTCCTGGGCGCCACGCAGTTCGACATCACCCTGGCTGCTGCGCACGCCGGCACGGGTCGCTTCCAGCGAGTCGGCCACTGCAGCGCCGCTGACGTTCAGGTCTCCCGCCGAGTCGATGCGCACGCCGTCGCGGCCGTCGACCTGCCCCGGCCCAACCCGCACCCCGGCACCTTGCGCGGTGCTGACGATATTGATGCGTCCGGCCTGCATCGCGCCGAACAGGCTGGCGTCAATACGCTGCTCGCCACTGGCCGCGCCGCGGTCGACGACCTGGACTTGGCCACTGGCGTAGTCCACCTGGTTGCGGCCCACGGTGAGGTTGAGCTGGTCACGGGCATCCAGACGGCCCTGGCTGTCAATGCGCGGGGCGATCAGGTTGACCGAGCCGCCATCGTTGCGCAGGCCGGCGCCCTGCACCTGCAACTGGCCGCTGGCGTCCTGGGTGCCCAGGGCCTTGAGCCGGCCCGCGTCCAGTTCAGGGCGGCCCACCACCAGGCTGGCATTGGGTGCGTTGATGAAGCTGGCGCCGTTGACCGAAATCCCGTTGGGGTTGGCCAGCACGTAGTCGGCGGCGCGGCCGAAGATTTCCTGGGCGCCATTGATGGCGGAGGCGTTGCGGCTGACCACTTCGTTGAGGATCACGCTCGCCGCCTGGCCCTGGAACTGCGGGTTGGCCCCCAGCTCACCGGCCAGCTGCGAGTGGCCGGCCTGCAGGGCGTTGTTCAGCACCAGGCCCTGGCGGTCGACGTTGTAGTCAAGGAACTGGTTGTGCGACAGGCCCGCGCCGTTGGGCGCGACGATATTGACGATGGGCACGCCGCCCTGGGTCTGCAACTGTGCCGTGCCCCCGGGGCCGGGGGCGACCACGACGCCGCCGGCCAGCGCCTGGGGCAGGCTCGTGGCCAGGAACAGGCTGGCTATCGCCCAGCGCAGCTTGCCTTGCGGGGACAGGTTGAAGGTAAAAGGGGTCTTGGGCATAGGTCACTCTCCATGTCGGTACTGCTAATTCGGTGCGCTCAAATCTGCACGGCGGCCCTGAACAGCCAGACTTCGGGCTCGCGGTGGTAACCGCTGGGGGTGGTCAGGCTGCGCTGGTAGTCGACATCCAGCTGCAGGGCCTTCCAGCTCAGGTTCAGGCCCAGGCTCGCGCCGCTCAGGCGCTGGCTGGCGGCGCCGTGGTCGGCCTTGATCCAGCCGTGGTCCAGCCCCAGCCGCGGGGTGATGGTCAGCGGCCCCTGGGGCTGCAACGGCAGGCGCAGGGTGTTGCGCCACACCGCTCCGCTGGCCCCGGACAGGCTGCTGAGGCGGTAGCCGCGCACGGCGGAATCGTCGGTACCGAGCAACTGCTCGATGGCCGGCAGCGGGTCGGGGCTGTACTGCAGGTTGAGCTGGCTCTGCCACTGCCAGGCCTGGCCCAGCAGGTGGCCATTGCGCCACTGGCCGAGGCCGGCGCGGTACTTGCGAAACTGCGCCATGGGCAGGTCGGGCACTGGCCGATCGGCATCGTCGTCGGCGCCAAACCAGTGCAGTCCCTGGGCGTAGTTGAGGTCCAGGTTCCACACCGCGCTGTCGAGCCAGAACAGGTTGAGCCCGGCTTCGGCCACCGTCAGCGTCGGGCTCTGCACATCCAGGCGGACCTTGGCGAATTCGCTGTCGACGTCCTTGTGCGCCAGTTGCAGGCTGGCGCTCAGTTGATGGCGCTGGTCGCGCCACAGCACGCGCTCGCCGCGCAGGCTGAGCTGATCGGTGATGCCGGTGCTGTGCAGGGTCAAGGTGCTGAGCTTGATCGGCGAGCGGTACTCGGCATGGCTGGCGAACAGGCTGAAGGTCCAGTACCCATAGGGAATGGCGTAATACAGGCTGGCATTGCGGCTGTAGCGATCGCCCTGGTTGAGGGTATCGCTGGCCGACAGGCTGAGCAGGTCGTTGAGCGCCAGCGGGTTGTCCAGGCTCAGGCTGAGCACGCTGCGGTCGCGCCCCGTGCTGGCGCTGCCGAGATTGTCCAGGCCCAGGCCCACGGAAACCCGCGGTTGGCCGGCGCTGCGTGGGCGCAGGATGATCCGTGAGGCACCCGGCTGGCTGCCGGGGGCGATGTCGGCACTGAGGTCTACCGAACGCAGGCGATTGAGCTGGTCCAGGCCCTGCTCCAGGTCGCGCAGGTTCAGCGGCTCGCCGAGCATGCCGGGGAAGGCCCCGGCCAGGGACACCGGCAGGCGCTGGTCGGCCAGCTCGATGGCCTCCAGGTAGCCTTCGTCCACCAGGATGTCCAGCGACTGCCCGGCCGTCGGGGCGCTGCTCAGGTAGGGGCGGCTGGCGATATAGCCCTTTTCCAGGTACAGCGCGGTGATGCCCGCCAGCAGCTGGTTGATCTGCCCCACGCCCATGCACGCGGCCACCAGCGGGTCGATGCGGGCATCGAGGGTGGCACGGTCGATCAGCGTGACACCGCCGATGCGCACCCCGGCCAGCGGCCAGCAGCGCGCATCCGCAGCCGAGGCCTTGGGTGTCTGCGCAGTGTTGTCGGGTGCGGTGAATGCACCGCGTTGCAGTTGCCGGCGGCGTTGTTCCAACTGCAGTTGCTGCAGGTCGTGTTGCTGCTGTTGTTGTTGGCGCAGCACTTCCTGACCGGGCGTAAATGTCTCGGCATGCAGGTTGCCAACACACAGGCAAGCCAATGCGACAGACAGCGTTAATTGACGACGATCAACAGCAGACAGGTACGACATACAACACCCATTCGCAGGCAAAGGCACAGCGAGAATCGCAGTACTTGGAACTTCCCAGCACGGTCACCGAGGGTTATCGGCACACGCGCAATAACTTTAGAAAGTTGAGCGTTGTTTGTTGAAACGCTCGCGGAAAAGTTAACGACTGCTAATTACCACATGGCGCCAGTCATGACCGCATGGTCACTGGCTAGCCCGTGGCAGAGCGGGTAAAGGGGTTGACGAGATCTAATTGTCCAACAATCGAACTTGATGACTGTCTGGCCCCACGGTACTTGTAGACACGAACGGGAGACACCGGACTTTAGTCGTACGGGCGGGAGTGGAACAAGATTCTGCTTTGTCGGTAGATTGACCGAGAGACAAGTGGGTTGAAAATTGCGCAAAAGTTGCGCCATATAATTAAGAGCGATTCGCTCTGGAATGTATGTTTTCCAGGTGTTCGACGAGCGTATTGCAGCGCCTGCAAGATGGAGCGCCGCCCGCGCGGCGCATCGCGGGACAAGCCCGCTCCCACATCTGTTTCGGGCCAATCAGTCCTGTGCCAGTACCTGATCCGCCTTGTTGGTACGACGCTGTTTCAGCATGGGCATCACTGACGTTCCACCTGTTTCAAGGCATGCGCCAAGGCGAACAGCGATAACCTAACAGGATTGGCTGGCCCGAAACAGATGTGGAAGCCCCCTTGCGCTGGTCGGGTCGATCAACCATCCATACTCTTGGTCAGCGCTTCGCTGCCCTTGGGCGGGTAGACCACCTCCCGGGTGTCGAGGTCGCGAATCTCGGAGGTGATGGTGATGGTCATCGTCTCTCGCCCGGGCGGGCCGTTGATGGCATCGACGGTGTCGAAGTCGACGATGTAGCGCTTGCCCGCACGGAACTCGACATCGCGCGCGGTGAAACCGCATTTGCCGCCACCGGTCCCCAGCGCGTTCATCGAGGCCCAGCACCAGCTCAGGGAGTGCTTGCCCGGCGTCAGCCGCAGCGCCTGCTTGCCCGCGATATCGAGGATCGAGCGGCGCCCGGCGCCTTCGAGCAACTGGTCGTCGACATGGGTGGCCAGCAGCAGGCGATGGAACGGCACGCCCAGGGCGCGGTAACGGACGGTAGCGAAGTACACGACCGGTGCGTCGGCCTGGTTGCCGGACAGATCATAGGGCGTCATCGTCTCAGGCGCCCAGTCCCCCTGGTACTCCTTGTAGTGGTAGTTGGCGCAAGCACCGAGCAGGCTGGCAAGTGACAGGGCTACAAGCGATTTGAGGCGGGACGACAGGTGCATGGTTCTTCCTTGATGAATGCGGGCGCAAGGATAACGGCTGCGCACCCTTAAAATCAAAACGCCATCATCCTCGTCGCTCACGCACTGCGGTGTATGCTTCGCGCAAAGGTCCACCCCTCCTGCCCCTGAAAGGACATCGTCATGCTCCGCCTGGACTGGCTGAAACACCACATGGCCCACAGCGACACCCTCGCCCAGTGGCTGCACCAACAGTTCCACTATGAGTACGCGGACGTGCCGCTGGCCGACTGGCAACGCGAATTCGCCGAAGGCCAGCACAACGGTCAATGGCAATGCCTGGTCGCCCTGGACGGCGACCGCCTGCTGGGCAGTGCCGCCCTAGCCAGCGACGACCTGCCCGGACGCAGCGACCTCGGTCCCTGGCTGGCCTGCGTGTTCGTCGCCCCAGAGGCGCGTGGGCAAGGCCTGGCGGAGCGGCTGATCGAAGGTGTCTGCGAGCATGCCCGCAGCAACGGAGTTGCCACGCTCTACCTGCATACCCACGACCAGGACGCCTACTACGCCAAGCGTGGCTGGACGCATATGGAGCAGTTCGAGGCCTGGGGGCATAGCCATTGGTTGATGTCTCGCACGCTCTGACCAGCGCCGCTCCTACAGAAATCACGCATGGTTTACCCACGCAAATGACCCCGCAGGGAATTATTTAGCGCGCCGTTGTATCTGACCCTAGGTACAAGGCTGGCCAAACCATGGCCACGCCCCAAGCCTTCAAGGACAACGGCCCATGAAATCACGCAGGAAACCCGTCAAGCCCATCGGCTTGAAGGACATCACCATCGTCGACGACGCCAAGATGCGCAAGGCCATCACCGCCGCCGCCCTGGGCAATGCCATGGAGTGGTTCGACTTCGGTGTCTACGGCTTCGTCGCCTATGCCCTGGGCAAGGTGTTCTTCCCCAACGCCAGCCCCGGCGTGCAGATGATCGCCGCCCTGGCCACCTTCTCCGTGCCGTTCCTGATCCGCCCGCTGGGCGGGCTGTTCTTCGGCGCCCTGGGCGACCGCTACGGACGGCAGAAGGTGCTGGCCGCGACCATCGTGATCATGTCGCTGAGCACCTTCGCCATCGGCCTGATCCCCTCCTACGCCAGCATCGGCATCTGGGCGCCGATCCTGCTGTTGCTGGCGAAGATGGCCCAGGGCTTCTCGGTGGGCGGCGAATACACCGGAGCGTCGATCTTCGTCGCCGAGTACGCCCCGGACCGCAAGCGCGGCTTCCTTGGCAGCTGGTTGGACTTCGGCTCGATCGCCGGCTTCGTCCTTGGCGCCGGGGTGGTTGTGCTGATCTCGACGGTGCTTGGCGAGGAACAGTTCCTCGAATGGGGCTGGCGCCTGCCGTTCTTCCTGGCCCTGCCGCTGGGCCTGATCGGCCTGTACCTGCGCCACGCCCTGGAAGAAACCCCGGCGTTCCAGCAACACGTCGACAAGCTCGAGCAAGGTGACCGCGAAGGCCTGGCCAGTGGCCCGAAAGTGTCGTTCAAGGAAGTCGCCACCCAGCACTGGCGCAGCCTCTTGACCTGCATCGGCGTGGTGATCGCCACCAACGTCACCTACTACATGCTGCTCACCTACATGCCCAGCTACCTCTCGCACAACCTGCACTACAGCGAGGACCACGGCGTGCTGATCATCATCGCGATCATGGTCGGCATGCTCTTCGTGCAGCCGATCATCGGCCTGCTCAGCGACAAGTGGGGGCGCAAGCCGTTCATCATCATCGGCAGCGTCGGCCTGTTCCTGCTGGCGATCCCGGCGTTCATGCTGATCACCAGCGGCAAGCTGGCGGTGATCTTCGCAGGCCTGTTGATCCTCGCCGTGCTGCTGAACTTCTTCATCGGCGTGATGGCCTCGACCCTGCCGGCGATGTTCCCCACCCATATCCGCTACAGCGCCCTGGCCAGCGCCTTCAATATCTCGGTGCTGATCGCCGGCCTCACCCCGACCCTGGCCGCCTGGCTGGTGGAAACCAGCGACAACCTGTACATGCCGGCCTACTACCTGATGGTCATCGCCGTGATCGGCCTGCTCACCGGCCTGACCATGAAGGAGACCGCCAACCGCCCGCTGCGCGGCGCCGCCCCGGCCGCCTCGGATATCGAGGAAGCCCGCGAACTGCTGCAGGAGCACCACGACAACATCGAGCAGAAGATCGAGGACATCGACGCGCAGATCGCCGAGCTCGAGGCCAGGCGCAAGACCCTCGCAGAGCAGCATCCGCGCATCGATTGAGGGCTACTTGCGCATTCCGCCGGATTGCTTGCCTGATCCTCTGAATCTGCGGGGTGTATCGGTTGCGCAATGGGCCGCTGTGCTAGCGTTTCTGGATTGGGGAACAGCGTATTCCCCGCTTCCACAACCGATGATCAGCAGGTGAGCCCATGGAATTACGAATCAACCAGCAGACTTACCAGGTCGAGGCTGACGCCGACACGCCCTTGCTCTGGGTGATCCGCGACGACCTGGGCCTGACCGGCACCAAGTATGGCTGCGGCCTGGCCCAGTGCGGCGCCTGCTCGGTGCTGGTGGACGGCAACGTGGTGCGCGCCTGCGTCACCCCGGTGGCCGGCGTGGTCGGCCGCGAGATCACCACCATCGAGGCCATCGAGCACGATGCCGTGGGCAAACGCGTGGTCGCCGCCTGGGTCGAGCACCAGGTCGCCCAGTGCGGCTACTGCCAGTCCGGCCAGGTGATGGCGGCCACCGCGCTGCTCAAGCACACGCCCAAACCCAGCACTGCGCAGATCGACGCGGCGATGGTCAACCTGTGCCGCTGCGGCACCTACAACGCCATCCATGCCGCCGTGCAGGATCTCGCCGAAGGGGGTAAAGCCTGATGAGCACACGCATCGATACCCCCGAAGACTTACTCAAACTGCCCGCAGGTGAAACCGTCAACCTGTCGCGCCGGCGCTTTCTGGTCGGCACCACCGTGGGCGCGCTGGTGCTCGGCTTCGGCCTGCCAGTAGGCGCACCACGCGTACAGGCCGCCAGCGCCCCAGAGCGCGGTACCCAGGTGCCGGCCTTCCTGGAGCTGCGCCCGGACGGCAGCGTGCGCCTGCTCAGCCCATTCATGGAGGGCGGGCAAGGCGTCAATACCGCCATGGCGCAGATCGTCGGCGAGGAACTGGACCTCGATCCTGCCCGCTTCCTGGTCGAAAGCGCGCCCGCCGGCGAAGCCTACGTGGTGATGGAAAACGGCCTGCGCATCACCGGCGGCAGCATGTCGGTGCGCATGAGCTACCCGACCATGCGCCGCCTCGGCGCCCTGGCCCGGGCCATGCTGCTGCAGGCCGGCGCCCAGCGGCTGGGCGTGCCGGTGAGCGAGCTGACCACCGAGCCGGGCAAGGTAGTGCATGCCGCTTCGGGCCGTTCGCTCGGCTACGGTGAACTGGCCGAAACGGCCATGGACCTGCCGGTGCCGGACCCCGCCAGCGTCACCTTGCGCGACCCCAGCCAGTTCCGCTGGATCGGCAAGCCGGTACAGCGCCTCGACGCCTACGACAAGTCCACCGGCAAGGCCCTCTACAGCATCGACATCAAGGTCGACGGCATGCTCCACGCCGCCGTGCAGCATGCGCCGCGCCTGGGCATGAGCGTCGGCGGCCTGCGCAACGAGGAACAGGTCAAGGCCATGAAGGGCGTGCATTCGGTGCATCAGCTACCCGGCGCGGTGGCCGTGGTCGCCGAACGCTGGTGGCACGCCAAGCGCGCCGTCGAAGCACTGCAGGTGGACTGGAAGGAGGCGGCTGCCGACAGCCAGGTGCGTGCGATGCCCGCCGATTTTTCCAGCGACGGCTGGCGCGACCACCTGGCCGCCCAGACCGGGCCAAGCCGTGACGAGGAAAACCAGGGCGACGTGGCAGGCGCCCTGGCAGGCGCCAAGACCACGGTCGAGGCCACCTACCACAACCAGTACCTCAACCATGCGCAGCTGGAGCCGCCCTCCGCCACCGCCCGTTTCAATCCCGACGGCAGCCTGGAGGTGTGGCTGCCGAACCAGGCCCAGGACATGTTCCGCGACGACATCGCCAAGCGCACCGGCCTGGACCCGGCGCGGATCACCCTGCACTCGCCGCTGCTCGGCGGCTTCTTCGGCCGCCACTTCCTGTACGACTCGGCCAACCCCTACCCACAGGCCATCGCCCTGGCCAAGGCCGTGGGTCGGCCGGTGAAGCTGATCTGGAGCCGCGAGGAGGAGTTCCTGCGCGATGCCATGCGGCCGATGGCCGTGGTCAAGTTCCGCGCCGGCCTGGACGAAAAAGGCCTGCCGGTGGCCATCGAGGCGATCAGCGCCACCGAAGGCCCGACCGAGTCGCTCGCCGGCAAGCAGGGCGACAAGGTCGACCCCACCGCCCTGGAAGGGCTGTCGGGCAAGGCCTACGCCATCGCCAACAAGCGCACCGCGCAGATCTATGTCAAAGGCCCGGCCATGCTCGGCTACTGGCGTTCGGTGGGCAACTCGCTCAACGACTTCTTCTACGAGTCGTTCCTCGATGAGCTGGCCGACAAGGGCGGCCACGATCCCTTCGAGCTGCGGCTGCAACTGCTGCAGGGCAACCCGCGCCTGACCACCCTGCTGCAGGCGGTGGGCGAGTTGTCCGGTGGCTGGAAACGCGGCCCGTTCACCGCCAAGGACGGCAGCAAGCGCGCCCGCGGCGTGGCCATGGCCTCGCCGTTCGGCTCGGAGGCGGCGGTGATCGCCGAAGTGTCGCTGGAGGGCGGCCAGGTCAGGGTGCACGACATCTGGCAGGCCATCGACCCGGGCAGCATCGTCAACCCGGCGATCATCGAGGCCCAGGTCAACAGCGCGGTGTCCCTGGGCCTGTCCCAGGTGCTGCTGGAGGAGTCGGTGTGGCTCAACGGCATGCCACGGGCACGCAACTACGACCTGTACCCGGTGCTGCCGCCGTCGCGCATGGCCCGGGTGCATGTGCGCATCGTCGAGAGCGGGGCGAAGATGGGCGGCATCGGTGAGCCACCGCTGCCGGCGGTGGCGCCCGCGGTGGCCAACGCCGTGGCGCAGCTCACCGGCCAGCGCGTGCGCAGCATGCCCCTGAACCGCCATACCTTCAGCTGACACGACAAGGACAGCCCATGAACAACCGCCGATTCGCAAGAACCGCAGGCTGGCTGGCCTTGCCGTGCCTGGTCGCGGCAGGCCTGCTGGCCTGGTACGTCACCCGCGAGCCCGCCTCGCCCTTCAGCGTCACGGACAGCGCCGACGCCACCCTGGTCAGCCGCGGCGAATACGTCGCCCGGCTCAGCGACTGCGTGGCCTGCCACAGCCTGCCGGGCAAGGCGCCGTTTGCCGGCGGCCTGGAAATGGCCACGCCGCTGGGCGCCATCCATGCCACCAACATCACCCCGGACCGCGAGCATGGCATCGGCGCCTACAGCCTGGCCGACTTCGACCGCGCCGTGCGCCAGGGCGTCGCGCCGGGTGGGCGACGGCTCTACCCGGCCATGCCCTACCCGTCCTACGTCAAGCTCAGCGACGACGATGTGCGGGCGCTCTACGCGTTCTTCATGAAGGGCGTGCAGCCGGCCGCCGAGGCCAATGTCCCCAGCGACATTCCCTGGCCGCTGAACCTGCGCTGGCCCATCGCCCTGTGGAACGGCCTGTTCGCGCCGACCAGCGCCTATGCGCAGAAGGCCGACCAAGACCCGCTGTGGAATCGCGGCGCCTATATCGTCCAGGGCCCCGGCCACTGCGGCAGTTGCCACACGCCTCGGGGCCTGGCCTTCAACGAGAAGGCCCTGGACGAAAGCGGCGCGCCGTTCCTCGCCGGCGCCCTGCTCGATGGCTGGTACGCGCCGAGCCTGCGCCAGGACCACAACACCGGGCTCGGGCGCTGGAGCGAGCCGGAGATGGTGCAGTTCCTCAAGACCGGGCGGAACAAGCACGCGGTGGTGTACGGCTCGATGACCGAGGCGTTCAACAACTCCACGCAGTTCATGAGCGACGACGACCTGAACGCGATCGCCCGCTACCTCAAGTCACTGCCCGGCGACCCGGGGCGTGACGGCGCACCCTGGCAGTACCAGGCGGTTGCCGCCGGGCCCGACACGCCAGGGGCGCATACCTACGCGACCCGCTGCGCCAGCTGCCATGGCCTGGACGGCAAGGGCCAGGCCGAGTGGATGCCGCCACTGGCGGGCGCCACCTCGATGCTGGCCACGGAGAATGCCTCGGCGATCAACATCACCCTCAACGGCTCGCAGCGCATCGTCGCCGCCGGGGTGCCGGACGCCTACCGCATGCCGGCGTTCCGCGAGCAGTTGTCGGACCAGGAGATCGCCCAGGTGCTGAGTTTCGCCCGCGGCGCGTGGGGCAATCACGGCGGCGAGGTGCAGGCCAAGGCGGTGGGCACGTTGCGCGGGCATACCGACCCGGCCAGCAGCAGCCCGATCATCCTGCATATGCGCTGATACCGCTCCCACGGGTAAAGCGCGAGCTACGGACTCACGAGGACACCATGGAAAGCATCGACCTGCTGGTCCTGCGCACCACCCATGACTGGCTCCAGGCCGGCCATCGCGTGCTGCTCGCCACCGTCGCCCGCACCTGGGGTTCGTCGCCGCGCCCGGTCGGCTCGATGATGGCCCTGCGCAACGACGGCCGGGTGGTCGGCAGCGTGTCCGGCGGTTGCATCGAGGACGACCTGATCCACCGCTACACCACCGCCTACGGCGGCCCCGGCCTGCTCGAGGGGGCGCCCGAGGTGATCCGCTACGGCATCAGCGCCGACGACGCCCACCGCTTTGGCCTGCCATGCGGCGGTACGTTGGAACTGATTCTCGAGTTCATGCCCGCCATCGCCTCGTTGCGACACCTGCTGGAGCAGCTCGACAACGGCCAGCTGATGCGTCGCCAGCTGACCCTGGCCGACGGCGCGGTCGAGCTCGAACCCACCGCCACCCCGGAACAGTTCTGCTTCGATGGCCGGCAGATGACCAACACCCTCGGCCCCGGCTACCGCATGCTGCTGATCGGCGCCGGCGCGCTGGCCGAGTACCTGGCGACCATGGCCCTGTTCAACGGCTTCCGGGTGGCGGTGTGCGACCCCCGGCCCGAGCACATGGCCACCTGGTCGGTCGCCGGCGTCGAATACCTGAAGGGCATGCCGGACGATGTGGTACGCGACTTCAAGGCCGATCTGCGCACCTGCATCATCGCCGTCAGCCACGACCCCAAGCTCGACGACCTGGCGCTGCTTGAGGCCCTGCACGGCCCGACGTTCTACATCGGCGCCATCGGCTCGCGGCGCAACAGCCAGCTGCGCCGCGAGCGGCTGATCGAGCACTTCGGCGAAACCGAACAGTCCCTCGAGCGCCTGCATGGGCCCATTGGCATCTACATCGGCAGCAAGACCCCGGCGGAAATCGCGGTGAGCGTGATGGCCGAAGTGCTGGCGGCCAAGAACGCCGTGAACTTGCCGGGGGCGGTGAGTGTGTCCGGGGCCAAGCGCCAGCGTGACCATCAACCTTTCTAGTGCCTGAACCTGCCGCACACCTGCCAACCAGTGTCTATGCTTCCTCTCGCATGCACCCTCGACCACAAGGAAGACAGGCCAATGAACCCGACCCGCGCCATCGCTCTCACCTCGCTCATCTTTGCCGCCAACCTCACCGCCCACGCCGCCGAACTGCCCATCGCCAGTGAGGCGCTGGAAAGCCATGTCACCACCGAAGTGACCAAGATCGACCTGACCAATCGCCAGGTCACGGTGAAGGGTCCCCACGACAAGGACGTGACCTTCCAGCTCACCGAACAGGCCAAGGCCCTGCCCAACCTCAAGGTCGGCGATCAGGTCGACATCTACGTGACCCGCGCCGTGGCCTACGTGCTCAACACCAAGGAAGGCGGCGCACCGAAAGCGTCCGAGGAATCCGGCACTATCCGCGCCACCAAGGACAACCCCAACCCCGGCGGCGAGGCGTTCCGCCAGGTAAAGGTCACCTCGCAGATCAAGAAGATCGACCTCAACACCCATGAGGTCACCCTGCTGCCGCCTGAAGGCAAGGTACAAGTCGTCAAGGTCGAGGACCCGGACCTGCAGGCACGCATGAAGAACCTCAAGGTCGACCAGACCGTCGACGCCATCTATACCGAGATCCTGCGCGTGGAAACCTCGCGCCCAGCCCAGTAAAACCTTTGGCCGGCCCGCGCATCGAATATCATGTGAGCCCTTTCCCCCTTCAGGAGGTTTTCCATGGCGATGCGCCTGGCCGTGCCATTTTACTGCTGCCTCACCCTCGCGTTCACGGGCTGCACCAGCGCCCGCGACGAGCCGCCGCCTACCACGCAACAGATAGAACTGCAGCGCTACCAGGGCACCTGGTACGAACTGGCGCGCCTGCCGATGTTCTTCCAGCGCAACTGCGTGCAATCCGAGGCCCATTACGGCCTGCGCGAGGACGGTCGTATCGATGTGACCAATCGCTGCCTGGAGAAGGACGGCCAGTGGAATGAGGCCCACGGCCTCGCCGAGCCACAGGTGGCCGGACGCACCGACAAGCTCTGGGTGCGCTTCGACAACTGGTTCAGCCGCCTGGCCCCCGGCCTGACCAAGGGCGAGTACTGGGTGCTCTACCACGACCCGGACTATCGCGTGGCGCTGGTCGGCCATCCGAACCGCGAGTACCTGTGGCTGCTGTCGCGCTCACCGACCGTCAGTGCCCAGACCCGAGAACAGCTGCTGGAGCTGGCACGCCAGCAGGGCTATCCCACCGACCAACTGATCTGGCGCCAGCCAGCCCCCCAGTGACGGCCGCCATCCGCCCCTGTAAGGTGAGCCACCCGGCTCACCCAAAGGATTGCGTGCAATGATCACCTGCCACCTCAAGTACATCATCGACCCCTACCAGATCCCAGCCTTCGAGGCCTATGGCAAGCTGTGGATCGGCCTGGTCAACCGCATGGGCGGCACCCACCACGGCTACTTCCTGCCCAGCGAAGGCGCCAACAATGTCGCCTACGCCCTGTTCAGCTTCCCCAGCCTGGCGGCCTACGAGCAGTACCGCATTGCCTCGGAAACCGACCCGGAATGCATCGCCGCCTTCGCCCTGGCCAGCGAGCAACGCTTCATCCTCAGTTACGAACGCAACTTCCTGCGCCCTGTGCTCGACTGAGCCAGGGTCATTTGCGCCACATCACAGCTCTTTTATCAGTTGGTCGGGGCGTGTGCCGCCGTGAACCATGCCCTGTGCCGGGCTTGCTTCATGGCGGCAGCCGACCAGGTTCACAAAACAACAGAATCTCCCAGCGAAACCGGTATTTTTTCTGTAACGAAAATGTAAAATTCGTTTTCGCATACCTATAACAAGTTGGGAGCTTCACATGTTTGCCTTCTTCCGCCCTGCCGCGCACCAGGCGCCGCTGCCCGACGAGCGCGTCGACAGCACCTATCGCCGCCTGCGCTGGCAAATCTTCGCCGGGATCTTCTTCGGCTACGCCGGCTACTACCTGCTGCGCAAGAACTTCTCACTGGCCATGCCCTACCTGATCGAGGAAGAGGGCTACACGCGCGGCCAGCTGGGCGTGGCGATTTCCGCCATCGCCATCGCCTACGGCCTGTCCAAGTTCCTCATGGGCCTGGTCTCGGACCGCTCCAACCCGCGCTACTTCCTGCCCTTCGGCCTGCTGATCTCGGCCGGGGTGATGTTCATTTTCGGTTTCGCGCATTGGGCCACATCCAGCGTGACGATCATGTTCGTGCTGCTGTTCATCAATGGCTGGGCCCAGGGCATGGGCTGGCCGCCGAGCGGGCGAACCATGGTGCACTGGTGGTCGCAGAAGGAGCGCGGTGGCGTGGTGTCGGTGTGGAACGTCGCTCACAACGTCGGCGGCGGCCTGATCGGCCCGCTGTTCCTGCTGGGCCTGGGCTGGACCAACGACTGGCATGCCGCCTTCTACGTGCCCGCCGCCGTGGCCGTGCTGGTGGCTGTGTTCGCCTTCGCCACCATGCGCGATACCCCGCAGTCGGTCGGCCTGCCGCCGGTCGAGCAGTACAAGAACGACTACCCCGAAGGCTACGACGAGAGCCACGAGCAGGAATTCAGCGCCAAGCAGATCTTCGTCGAGTACGTGCTGCGCAACAAGCTGCTGTGGTACATCGCCATGGCCAACGTGTTCGTCTACCTGCTGCGCTACGGCGTGCTCGACTGGGCGCCGACCTACCTGAAGGAAGCCAAGCACTTCAGCGTCGACACCACCTCGTGGGCCTACTTCTTCTATGAGTGGGCCGGTATTCCCGGCACCCTGCTGTGCGGCTGGATGTCCGACAAGATCTTCCGCGGCAACCGTGGCCTGACGGGGATCGTATTCATGGCCCTGGTGACCGTCGCCACCCTGGTCTACTGGCTCAACCCGCCAGGCAACCCGACCGTCGACATGATCGCGCTGTTCGCCATCGGCTTCCTGATCTACGGGCCGGTGATGCTGATCGGCCTGCAGGCGCTGGAGCTGGCGCCGAAGAAAGCCGCCGGTACCGCAGCCGGCTTCACCGGGCTGTTCGGCTACCTGGGCGGTTCGGTCGCGGCCAGCGCGGCGATGGGTTACACCGTCGACCACTTCGGCTGGGACGGCGGCTTCGTGCTGCTGGTGAGCGCGTGCGTGCTGGCGATCGCGTTCATGGTGCCGACCCTTTGGCACAGCAAGGCGGCAAGTGCAGGTCGCGAGGCGATCGCCTGATAGCCCCCTGAATCGGCGACACGTACCGTAACGACACTGCCTGGACGACCAGGCGGTGTCGCGGTCGCCTCCTGAAGGAGCGTCCTTACTCCGCCCGGAAACTCCAGACAATCTCGACCACTCGCGACGCCAGGATGAGATAGAGCAGGCACAGGATGACCTGCAGTACCGTGTGGTATGGCAACTTCGCCAGACGATGCAGCGTGTCGCTGATGTTCAACAGCAACAGCAACGCCGACACCAGGATCAACCCCCAGCCGGTGAAACTGGACACCCACAACCCCAACAGCATCTGCTGGTTGCCATGGATCGCCTCGGTGCCCGCGGCGAACAGCAGCGCGCACACCAGCAAGTTCTTGAAGTTGTCGAAGACCTTGTTACTGAGGTCCGCATCCAACAGTGCGAGGTACCTTCGCCACAGTCTGCGCATAGCTTCCCCATGAATTCGGATCATCAGCAGGTGTCAGGGACACGCAAGCGCGCCTGACGCCCGGGCCAGGCCGCAACGGCGTCTTGCCCTAGCGCTTGGCGTTCTTCTTGACGATAGCCTTCATTCGCGAAGCCGCCCGCTGCACGGTCGCCATCTTCTCCGGGCGCTTCATGCCCCGCCATTTGCGAATCTCATCCCGGGTTCGGCCACAGCTCACGCACAGTTCGCCATTGAGTTGGCACAGCGAGACGCAGGGGTTGTCGATGTCCTTGGCCATGGGGCGCTCCAATATCGGGGGCGCATGATAACGGTTCGACAATCGCCCTTGAACCGGCCAGTCCCTAGGGCGCGGCTCCCTGCGCGCCGATTAATCGCTACTTCCCATCCAAAGCCTCTAAAATGCCGCTTCCAGCCTGAACGGAATCAAGCGATGCCCGCCTCCCTGATGCGCCCCTCTCACGCCCCTCTGCTCGCGCCAGGGGAAACCGTGCTGCTGTTCGATGGTGTATGCAAGCTGTGCAACGGCTGGGCGACGTTCGTTATCCGCCACGATCGCCACCAACGTATCCGCCTGGCCACGGTGCAGTCAGCCGAAGGCCAGGCATTGCTGGCCTGGGCAGGCCTGCCCGTGATGGCGTTCGACACCATGGCGGTCATTCGTGACAACCACTACTGGGTGCGCTCCGAGGCATTCTTCGAGGTAGTACGCCAACTGCCCGGCGCCTGGCCACTGCTGCGCATGCTGCGTCTCTGCCCTCGCAGGTTGCGGGACGGGTTGTACGATCGTGTGGCGCTCAACCGCTATCGGCTGTTCGGCCGATATGAGCAATGCCTGATGCCCAGCCCAGACCATCAACGTCGTTTTCTCGGGCTGCAGCCATGAACCGTCTTCACCAGGTCCACTGGCTGGCCCGCGCCACCTGGTTGTCACAGGTGTGCCGTGGCCATCGCCCAGCCAGCGCGGCCGTGCATGAGCATCGACAGCACTTCGGCGCAGAACGTCGAAAAGGTGGTCAGCCCGCCGCAAAAGCCCGTGGTGATCAGCAGCCGCCAGGCCGGATCGAGATTGGGGAAGCGCAAAAAGAAGGCCATCGCGCCGCCGATGACGAAACCACCGACGAGGTTGACCAGCAAGGTGCCCCACGGCATCCCGGGAAACAGCGAGTTCAGGCGCAGGCCAAGGATCCAGCGCAATACGCAACCGGCACTGCCACCGACGACAACGGAAATCAACGAGAGGTTCATCGACTAGCTCCAGGAAAGGTCCGAAAGACCCCCATGGAGAGAGACAGGCACAGGCCTACGCGCCCTCCAATGGGGTTGCGCAGGCATCATCAGCGCTGAGGCGGTTCAAGGAGGAATGCCATCTCCTGAGGAGCGATGCTACGGGTCGAAACCTTCGCTTGGCAACATTTCGATGCAAAAATGCAACACAAACCTTCGACTGCACAGCTAGAATGGCCGCCTGGCGTGTGCTGCGTGCGCCCGGGAGCCTTCCCGAATACGGAGAACATTCATTTGTTTTCCGTGAGATCCGTCCATGTTGCACGCATGCCTCCATTCCCCATGGCCCTTCCTGCCCCGTGTCCTCACGGCGTGGGTCGCTGCGCCGCATTTTCCATCCTTCTTCTCGCCCTTCGCCGCAGTGGCCCGTCTTGCCCGGAGCCAGCGTCCCGCCGTGCCCGTTGCCCGTCGCGACACTGCCACCGCGAGGGTGATGCCATGAACGAGGAGCGTTATATGACCGCACCCCTTCCACCCCTCAAGCCGCGCTCGATGCTGCGGCACCTGCTGGCCACAGAGGCGGCCGGTGGCGTCTTGCTGATGTTCACCGCCGCGCTGGCCATCGTCATCGCCAACAGCCCCTGGGCCAGCGCCTACCAGCACCTGCTGCACCTGCCCGTCGGCCCGGTGCTGACCGACAAGCTCGGCCCAATGACCGTGCACATGTGGATCAACGATGGCCTGATGGCGATCTTCTTCCTGCTGGTGGGCCTGGAGATCAAGCGCGAGCTGGTCGACGGTCGCCTGGCCAGTTGGGAGCAGCGCCGCCTGCCGGCACTGCCGGCACTGATGGGCATGGCCGTGCCGGCGCTCATCTACCTGGCGGTGTCCCGTGGCGAGCCGGGCCTGGCCGACGGCTGGGCGATCCCGGCCGCCACCGACATCGCCTTCGCTGTCGGCGCCCTGGCCCTGCTCGGCCGGCATGCGCCGCTGTCGCTCAAGGTGATGCTGGTGTCGGTGGCGATCATCGACGACATGGGTGCGGTGGCGATCATCGCCGTGTTCTACACCTCGTCGCTGAACCTGCTGGCCCTGGCCGGCGCCGCCGGCATCGTCGCGGTGCTGCTGGCCTGCAACCGCCTGCGCGTGGTCAGCCTGTGGCCCTACCTGATCGGCGTGGCCGCACTGTGGTACGTGACCCTGCTGTCGGGCGTTCACGCCACCATCGCCGGCGTGGTCGGCGCCCTGCTGATCCCCTACAGCACCGGCGGCAGCGAGGCCCGCGAAGCCAGCCCGCTGCTCAAGCTGGAGCATGGCCTGGCGCCCTGGGTCGGCTTCCTCATCGTGCCAGCCTTCGGCTTCGCCAACGCCGGCGTGTCGTTCGGCAATCTGGGCCTGAGCGACATCTTCGCTCCATTGCCACTGGCCATCGCCCTGGGCCTGCTGCTGGGCAAGCAGCTGGGCGTGTTCGGCGGCGTGCTGCTGGCGGTCAAGACCGGCCTGGCCAGCAAGCCCCATGGCGCCAGCTGGCTGCAGATCTACGGCGTGGCGATGCTGTGCGGCATCGGCTTCACCATGAGCCTGTTCATCGGCGAGCTGGCCTTCCCCGGCCAGGCCGATAAGATCGACGCAGCCAAGATCGGCATCCTGCTGGGCTCGCTGCTGTCGGCGGTGATCGCCTGCCTGATCCTGCGCTTCGCGCCCAAACCGGCGGATTGATGCAAACGCTCGGGGCTGCCTGGCAGCCCCGTTCAATCTACTGGTAACTGAACTTGCGTGTAGTAACTGGACTTGCGTGGGCTTGCCCCGCGATCATTTTAAAGGGCCACGCGGAACCTGCAGCCCACCTCACCCCCGCACCACCGACACCCCGCCATCCACCAGCATGGCCGCCCCGGTCATGAAACTCGATGCCTCCGACGCCAGGAACAACGCCGCCTCGGCGATCTCCTGCGGCCGGGCCAGACGCTTGAGGGCATGCAGCCCTTCGACATGGGCCCGGGCCTCGGGGCTGTTCATCGCACTACGGCCCATGGGCGTATCGGTACCGCCGGGCAGCAGCGCGTTGGCGCGTATGCCACGGCAGCCCTGCTCCGCCGCAATGACCTGGACCAGGCCGACCAGGCCGGCCTTGCTCGCCGCATAGGCGGCCATGCCCGGCATGCCCACGCTGTGGCCGACAAAGGTCGAGGTGAAAATCAGCGAGCCGCCACCACGGGCCAGCAACGCCGGAATCTGCGCCTGGGCGCAGAGGAAGGCGCTGGTGAGGTTGGTGTGCAGGGTGTGTTGCCAGCCCTCCAGGGACAGCTCGGGGACGGCGCCCAGTTCACCGAGGGTACCGGCATTGTTGAAGGCGATATCCAGGCCACCGAAGCGCGCCACCGCCACGTCCACCAGTTCCCTGACCAACGCCGCATCGGTGATGTCGCCAGCCACGGCAATAGCCCGGCCTTGCCCGGCCGCCGCGATGTCCGCCGTCAATTGCTCGAGTTCGGCCTGGCGCCGGGCCGTGAGCACAAGGTTGGCGCCGTGCCGGGCGAACAATGTCGCCGCGGCTCGGCCGATACCGGAGCTGGCGCCGGTGATGATTGCCACTTTGCCTGCCAGTTGCATGATGAGTACCTCGTCCTGAAGATGATTTGCAGGGTGCGCGGGTACTATCGGGTGCGGTACAAGGGGGATGCTCTCCGTTTCTTGCGGACTGTGGTCAGCCGACAGCAAGATGAGGATTCGACGAGTCAGCGGGAGCACTGGTCAAGGGCGAGGCAAACTGATTGCTTCAGGTGAAGATGGGACACGGCGAACACGAGCGCTGTGCCCCCCTGGTAGGGCCACCATCTGGCGCCTGCGCAAGCTTGCATGCAGTCATCGAACCCATGCCCAGATATCGGTGGCACCGCTACCGACACTTCGCTACGAACTGCCGCGCGAATCTCTTCGAAGAGCTTCTTTGTAAGAAGGCACTTAGCATGGCTCACGAACAATGCTTGTTCGGATAGCGGGGTCACCTCTTCTTCCATCACTTCTCCTCCTGCGACGATCGGATTGCGCACGGTGCGCATCCCAGCCTCAAGTTGTTCGATGGCCTGGGTGCAGTAATGCAAAGCTTGAACTCGCCCTTCCTTTTGTATCGCCCACTCCTTACATGACAGGTGCGATCGTCTGTCCGACCAGAGCCACACTGGATGTCTGTTGCAGCAACCCGCGCGGCAAGCGGAAGCCTTTGAACGGTTGTTGAGTAATTGGGTTGAAGGCCTTCTCTGCGCTGAGTCGGTAGCGCATCACACCATCACCAGTCCTGAAACTCAGATCCACGCTGGTCGCCGTCCGCCCATTGAGCGAACCGCGACTGAGCAGGCGAAACATGGACCATGGCCCTCGGTACTCCAGGCTGCTGCTGTTGCCGTTCTGCCTGAGCAGTGTCAGGTTGCTACGCACATGTTGCCCAAGCGTATTGGGCCAGATAATGCCGGTGATCTGGCTCGTGCCATGGGTGTAGGAAATCAACTGACCGTCCAGATCCAGCAGGCTGGTGCGCTGGTTCGCACTCAGCCCTAACGGCTCGATACTGAACTGCACACTCAAGTTGCCGCGTTGATCGAAGAACGTTTCGCGAATGCGGTCTGCCAGTTCCAACTGCTCGATCACATCGCTGCGGATCAGGGACTGCCCCTGCTGGCCGGTTTGCAGGGCTTCGAGGTTGTCCTTCAGGAACACCTTCAGATACTGCTCATTGAACTGCTTCAGCCGGCCCTTCGGCCCGAAGAACGCCTCGAAGTCATCCAGGGACGCGTCGGGCGCCCTGGCCACGAAGGGGTATCGACCTGCCAGGCGCTGCTGGAAGAAGCTGTACACCTCGGCGTCCCAGCGCCGTTCCAACTCGCGCAGGGCTTCAACGTTCAATACCTGCGCCGTTTGATCAGCCACCTTTCGGACCTGGTGGTTGATCGGCTCAGGCAAGCCGGTGGATACCCGTTGCAAGGTGCCGATGGGATCATGCCCGATCATCGAGAAACGCTGATGCACGGCCTGCAGAGCAGCCTTGCCTCGGTCCGGGCTGTCCTGCACCGCCTTGGCGTAGTCGTGCACGTCTGCGATAGCAGCCAGGGTTTCATCGTAGTAGCTAGGCTTCTCTGCCGTTGCCTGCAGCATCGCGCTCAGCCCGGCAAAGGCCCTTTGAATAGTCCACGCCTGCTGATGCCCAGGCTTACTACTTGTCGGTGGCACGGTCTTGGCTTCATCTGCCACCTCAACAACACCAGTCGATGAGAGCGACGTGTTGTCCCTTACCGTATCGAGCAATCGATGCAGCGGCGCCGCAGGCCCCGTCAACTGCTGCAGGATCGCGACACCATGGTCCAGGTCACGGAAATCAGCCACGCTGAAAGCGTTGAGGGCACGGCGCCAACTGTCAATGTAATCGGCGCTGTACAAGTTGCGCAGCCGTTCGCTCAGCGCCTCCCTGTCGGCGTCCGAATAATCGAGCTGGCTACGCTCGCCCAGCGCCCATTGGTCAATCATCGCCAAATCGGCGAAGCTCTGACTGCGTGGCTCGAAGTACTCCTTGAAACCTTTGGCAGTGAGCATCGGCGCTAACAGCACATCATTACCCATCCTGGCGCCCATGGATGGCTGATACACCACGTCGAAGGCAGGCCCAACCTGATGACGCAAGTCCAGCCCGGTGTGCAACTGCTCCCCAGCCTGTTGTTTCAGGCCGGCGTAAACCCGCTCGGGTAGCGGCACCTTGCGCAGCGCTGCCTGCGCCACCGCGACACGTTGGCTGTACTGCGGCAGGTCGGTATCGGCGTAGGCCAAGGCGTACTTAAGGTGACGCATGAGGTCACGCTGCAGTTGCCCCTGGCCAGGGAATTTCTGCTGCCATTGTCGGGCCATCCACTCTTCGACCCATTCGGTGCGGCGGTTCTGACGGTCTTCCAGCATGCGGTAAACCCTGAGGGCAGCCATTTGCTGCTCACTGCCTGGCGGCGCCGCATCCATGGCATCGATCACACCACTGGCCAAGGCCGGCAGAAACCGCTTGGAGAGCAAGCTGATATATGCCTCATCGACACGCGGGCCTATAGCGCGCCCCTGATACAGGCCAAAATCGGAAACACCCGGCCATGCAGCGCGGTAGTCGCCAAAAACCGATACCGCATCGCGAATCTGGTCCAGCGGCTCCAGCAGGTTGCGTCCGGTAGGATCCAGACGTTGGTCCACCTCGTGATGGCTGTACTCCCTGCTTTTGGCAAGCACGTTGGCGGCTTTGTCGCCATTGATGTCGAAAAAGCGCTGCCAGCCGGCGATGGCGACACAAAAAGCCAGCATGCCTACCCCTGAGCCCACCCATAGGAGTTGGCGCTTGCTGCGTGCCACCTTGATGTTATCCCCAGCAAGTCCGGCTTCCTTATAGATGACGCGCCCGAACGCATGCTGGATGAAGTACGGCAGCGCCTTGGTTTGCGCCTTCCCCTCGAGCAGAGGGAGCTTCGTCTTGTAGGGTTGCGCGGCCTCGCGCACGAACGCATTGATCATGTCACCTTGCTGGATGACCGAGGACCAGTACACCCCGCGTACCAAGGCTGGCGTGGTGTAGCGATCACTGGCCAGCGCTTCTTTCAGGAATTCCAGCAGTATTGGGCGCAAGCCGATCAATTGGGCATGCAATGAGAACAGGCGCGCGCGCTGCGCAGCACTGTCCAGCGCATCGAGCCGATCCACCACCTGCTCGAACAGCTGGCTGATCAACTGTTCGTAGTGATCGCCATACTCCTCCAGCCAAGCGTCGAACGTACCGATCGCATCCAGCTTGAACGTGAAACCGAGCATTTTTTCCCGCATGGGGACGGAAAGCCCGGCATAGAACTGGTCGAACCCGTCCAACAGGTCGAACTTGGTCAGCACCACATACAGCGGCAGCCGCGAACCCAATTGACTACTGACCTCGTACAGACGGGCGCGCAACACATGCGCCAAGGCAATGCGCTGCTCGGGTGTGCCATGCAATAGCGCGGGTAAGTCGACTACCAGCAATATGCCATTGAGGGCTCTCTGGCTGCGGCTGCGCAACAACCAGTCCAGCAGGTGCTGCCACAGCCTGGCCGAGGTTGCAGGTGGCACTTGCTGTGTGACTGATTCGTCGACGGGCGAGCCTGCCAGCGACTCCTGCCGGATGAACGCCCCTGGCGGATCGATGATCACCGCATCATTGCTGACCCACCAACCTATCGGAAAGGCTAGCGTTTGGGCCTGCCTGCCCCGAGCCTGTGCCTTGTCGATGCGGGTCAGGGAAAAGCTTTGTTCTGTGCGATCGATGAAGCTGGTCTTGCCAGCATGCTGGTCACCTATCACCAAGTACCAGGGCAATCGATACAACGCACGTCGCCCGCCTGCGCCATCGAGAAATCGCGAAAGTCCTTGGTCCAAGGCTTTCTCTTGCGCCTGAACCAGCGGCAATACGCTGTCCAGCTCAGCGTCCACCGCCTGCTTGCGCTCAGCCTGCAGGCGAACGTATCGCCTGCGCAGCACCACTAGCCAGCACAACAGCGGCACCAGCACGAGCACCAGGCTGGCCAAGCTGCGATGCGCCATGCTGGCCAGCGGGTGCTGTTCACGCCACGTCCACTGCGGCCCGAGCCACCAGATGGCGACCAGCATCAACACGGTACCCAGCACAAGCAGCAGCGGCATGGCCAGGCCGATCCGAGTCATCAGGGGCAAACCCCAACGTTTCAATAGCTTCCATAGTTGATTCATGGGGGGCCTAGTCCTTGTTCTGATCAGCCAACACATGGGCAGGGGCATACTGTTGCAGTCGTCGAAACACCTCTGGCTCCCAAACGGCGGCCGTGGTGTGCTGCATGGTCCGTGCGACGCTGGCGCACAGGTCCTGAGCCAGCCAGGACACGCCTCGCGCTGCCAAGAGATCGGCCGCAATGACGGTGGTATGGCTGCGCTCACGCGGAGCACGAAGGTCCGCCTGCATGGCCTGCAACTTGAGCAAGACCGGCTCTACCCCACCTGCGTCCAACTGACCGGCCAACTCTTCGCGCAGGCCTGCGAACTCGTGGGCAGATTCGGCTTGCGTTTGCCCAGCTGCGCCTCTGAGCCAAGCCATGCTTTGATCGTCCACGAACGACCTGCCGTCGCTGAAACACAATTGCTGGAGCGCGGGCATGCGCTGGACGAATCGGGCAGTCGCTGCGCGGATTGCCTCAGCTACCTCCCCCATCGCCAGCCGTGTCGCCGCACTGGCCGCGAGGAAACTGCCGCGTACCCAAAAGGGGCAAGCCGTCACGCTCTTTTCGATCCGCTGAAGCAACACCGCGTCGATCGCGGTGCCAGCAATCGCCTCTTCATAGTCGCTGGCGATATCCAGCGGCACCGCCATCAGTTCCGTGCGATTGCCTTGCTTGATTTGAGGCGCCGCCTGGATATGGGACCACAGGCCGAATCGACGCAACTGGTAGCCCGTCGGGTCGTAGGGGTCTTGTTGATTGATCATCTCGGCCATGGCCAGCACGGCCCGTCGTGATTCACGCTCGTTGCCTAACGACACACGAGGCATTGGGGTGGCAATGACCTCGGCCAGCGGTGCAGACTTGGCCGCCGCCGACGACTTCGCCGCAGCAGGCTCGCCAGCGCCACTCGCCTGCTCCGCCTGCTTGCGCAGCAGTCGGTCGACAGCATTCAGAATGGCTCCATCCAACTGAGCAACGGCTTGCTGCTGTCGCAGGCGCTGCAATGCCTCTTGAGCTACGGCCGCATGAGCAGGGCTGAATGTGTAGCGGTCCAGGCGCGGCAGCGCTTCGTTCAAGCGATCGAGCACAAGGCCAACCAGCTTGCGCTTGCCCAGGAAACCTTTGGGGCCAGGCTTTGGATGCGCAACCTCCCAATAGCGCTCGACCATGCCGGCCAGCAACGCCAAGGTAAAACCCCATCGCTCCCAACATCCACTGCGAAGCCACGCAGCACTCAGGTGCGCGACGATACGCAAGTGCTTGCACTGCTGCGCCAGATACTGTCGTGACGCTTCCTCGATATAGGCCCAGTCGATGGTGGATGCCTGCAGCCCGCCCAGCTTGACCATTTCCTGGTCAATGGCCTGATAGGTTTCGTCCTCCACATCAAACAGACCGACCGGTGCCTGCGCATCGATGGGTGCGAGCAGCCGGGCAATTTCCTGTGCGTTGACCTCTGCTACCAGCGACATGTTTTGCGCGCCTCGTCGATGAGCGGGTCCAGGCCTTGGGCATCGAAGACCAATCCATCAATGGAAGGGTTGTCGCTTTGGACCTGAATGCGATGGGCCCCAATAAGTTGCTTGATCTGCTCGATTCCGGGCAAGCCCCGGCCCGCATCGAGTACCTGACCGTTCTCCGTCACCTGCCAAGGGGTTGCGACGGTGGTGCTCCGCTCCCCCTGCAATCGCACCGTCACCCGACCAGCATCAATGGGTTGCGCGGCGACCAGTTGCAGCCTGGAGATGTTCTGCAAACAACTGATCACCAAGTAGGGATGCGACACGGCCGAAGCGATTGCAGGTGCAGAGATCGTCAGCCCGTCGTCTTCAGGCGTGAGTCGAAACGTTAGGTCGTCGGGATGGCGTCCTGCTTCGTGAGTCAGCACCCGGCGCACCGTGGGTGAGTCCTGTTCTGGCGGCGACCACTGCATGGGCACCGAGTGTGCAGGCGTTCCGGCGGCCTCATCAAAACACGCCAAACGCTCAAGGTTGGACACGATCCGCGAACAATCCTGATCGGAATACACGGGTGTTGGCATACACCCGAGCACCAGCCAAAGACTTACGCCACAATTTTTATTACCAAGCATCGCAAGTAAATACCTTTCATATAGTGCATATGACCTATTCAAATCAGTGGATCTGAAACAGCCCTCCCAGGCACTCAAATTCCCGCAAACAGCAAGAGCCTAGCCCATCGGGACAGCAACAAACAAAAAAATATTTTTTTACATTTTCATACTCGACGACATGATAAAACCAAGCGCAATGTTTTTACGCGACCCACAACCAATCCCGCACCTTGTTTACACCCCCAACAAGTAATTAGGAAATTTCCCACACACTAATTTGCAAATAAAAACTCAATACGGACAACTCTTACTAGAACACGGAGAGATTCTGCGATGGCAAAATCCACAGGATCGGTTGCACCCAAAGAACGCATCAACATCAAATACGTACCCGCCACCGGCGATGAACAGGCCGAAGTAGAGCTGCCGCACAAGATGTTGGTAATGGGCGACTTCGGCCTGGATGACACCCGTGCGCTGGAAGACCGATCGGTCATGCGCATCGATAAACACACCTTCAACAACGTGTTGAACGACGCCGATGTCAGCTTGGCCATGTCGGTACCGTCCACGCTCAGCACGGCCATCGACGCGGAGCTGGCGGTCAATCTGCAGTTCAGATCGATCAATGACTTCGGGCCAGACGGCATCGCCCGCCAAGTACCAGAGCTCAGCAAGCTTCTGGAGCTGCGTGAGGCGCTGGTGGCACTGAAAGGCCCGCTGGGCAACGTGCCCGCTTTCCGCAAGCAATTGCATCACCTGTTGAACAACGAGCAGGCCCGCAAACAACTCGCCGAAGAATTGGACCTGGTGCTTGAGGCGCCAAAAGAAGACTGAGACAACGGAGCGTCCCCATGCCAAAGCCAACCAGCACCTCCCTCGCCGCTGAACTATCTGGCGAGACATTGAGCCATGCCACTCTGCTCGATCAGATCATGGCGCAAACACAACTAGTGCCCACTCAAGAGGGCTATCAAGTCGCTCGTCAAGGCGTATCGGCTTTTATTGCAGAAATACTCAAAACTGGTGATCCAGATCAACTAATCAATAAACATCGCGTCGACCAGATGATTGCAGAACTGGATCGAGTGCTCAGCAAGCAAATGGATGCCATTCTTCATCAGCCGGAATTCCAGGCGCTCGAATCATCGTGGCGCAGCCTCAAACTTCTGGTGGACCGCACGGACTTCCGCGAGAACATCAAGCTTGAAATCCTGCATGTCAGCAAAGAAGACTTGCTCGACGATTTCGACAATGCCGCCGATATCACCTGCAGCGGTATGTACAAACACGTTTACACCGCAGGCTATGGGCAGTTCGGTGGTGAGCCGGTGGCGGCCATGCTGGGAAACTACAACTTCGGCCCCTCTTCGCCAGACATAAAGTTACTGAGCTACATGGCCTCTGTCGGTGCCATGTCGCATGCCCCGTTCCTGGCCGCCCCCGCCCCCGATTTCTTCAATCTGAGCAGCTTTGAAGAGCTGCCAAACCTGAAGGAAATCAAAGACATTTTCGCAGGGCCGCGACATGCCAAATGGCGCGCCTTCCGTGAAAGCGAAGATGCCCGCCACACAGCGCTGACCGGGCCACGCTTCATGCTTCGCTCGGCCTACCACCCCCAGGAACAGCCGATCAAAAGCTTCAACTACGAAGAAAGTATCGACGGGCGACACGACAATTACCTGTGGGGCAATTCCGCCTTCCTGCTGGCCAGCTGCATCAACGACAGCTTTGCCCGCTACCGCTGGTGCCCGAACATCATCGGCCCGCAGTCCGGTGGCGCCGTGGAGGATCTGCCAGTGCATCTCTACGAGGCGCTTGGGCAGTTGCAAGCGAAGATCCCAACCGAGGTGCTGATTTCCGACCGCAAGGAATTCGAGCTGGCCGAAGAAGGCTTCATTGCGCTGACCATGCGCAAGGACAGCGACAACGCCGCGTTCTTCTCGGCCAATTCGGTACAGAAACCGAAGAACTTCCCCAAGACCCCGGAAGGCTTGCAGGCTCAAACCAACTACAAGCTGGGCACACAGTTGCCTTACCTGTTCATCGTCAACCGGCTGGCCCATTACATCAAGGTGCTGCAACGCGAGCAGATCGGCAGCTGGAAGGAGCGCCGCGACCTTGAGTCCGAGCTGAACAAATGGATCAAGCAGTACGTCGCCGACCAGGAAAACCCCTCGGCCGACGTGCGCAGCCGCCGTCCCCTACGTGCTGCAAAGGTCGAGGTTTCAGACGTTGCCGGCGATCCGGGTTGGTATCAGGTTTCGCTCGCAGTACGCCCGCACTTCAAATACATGGGCGCGAACTTCGAGATCTCCCTGGTAGGCCGGCTCGACACCCAATGAGCGGATTTTTCGACCGCTTGGTTGCCGATCAGTCCGTGATCCGGGCGCCGTCCAGGCAAGAGAACGCGTCCCACAAGTTCGCCGCCATCAAGCGCCACTTGGAAACGCTGCTCAACGCTCGCCAGGGTTGCTCACAGAGCAGCCCTGAGCTGGGCCTGCGCGATTTCAACGGGCATGACGTGAGCAGTGGCGACCTCCTGAAACAAGTGAGCGCCGACATACGCCGCACCATCCAGCGTTTCGAGCCTCGCGTGCAGGTACGTTCACTCAAGGCCGTGCCCGCTTGTCACGCCCCTCAGGAGCTGCATTTCAGGCTGGACTGCCAAGTGCAGGTGAATAACCACACGGAGCAGTTGCAACTGGAGTTGCTGGTCAACGGCCATAACCGCCATACCCGAGTGAGGTAATCGATGTCGCTCAAAGATCGATTCAGCGAAGAGTTGCGCTACCTCCATGAACTTGGGGACGACTTCGCCCAGGACAATCCACAACTTGCCCGGCTGCTGGGCAAGAGGGGTAGCGACCCCGATGTGGAGCGCTTGATGGAAGCCTTCGCCTTCCTGACGGCGAAGCTGCGCCTCAAGTTGGAGGACGACCTCCCAGAGCTGACGCACCCCATGTTGCAACTGCTGTGGCCCAACTACCTTCGCCCGCTGCCGAGCGCCACGATCATCCAGTTCACACCGTGCAAACAGGCGCTCAGCCAGTCGCAACGCGTGCCAAGGGGGGCACGCCTGTTCTCCAAGCCTGTCGACGGAATTCCCTGTGAGTTCCGCACCTGTACCGCCGTGGACATTCATCCGTTCGAGATCGACGCGGTGGGCTCAACACAAACGCTCGACAGTTCAGTGGTTCGCATCGACCTACACACGTTGGTCGAGCGCCCATTGAATACGCTCGAATGCACCAGCCTCGACTTTCACCTGAGCGGTACCACCCGAACAGCGCGCACACTGTACCTATGGATCGCTCACTATCTCAGCCATGTCAGCGTGACCATCAATGGTCAGGCTCGCCGGCTGCCGGCCAGCAGCATCGTCTTCCCAGGCTTCAGCCCGGACGACGCGTTGTTGCCTTATCCGCAGAACGTCTTCGACGGTTACCGGATCCTGCAGGAATACTTCATTTTTCCTGAGCGCTTTCACTTCTTCGCCCTGACAGGCCTGGAGAAGATCTGGCCTGGTCAGACGACTCAGCAAGTGGGTCTGGAATTCCACTTCACCCGTCAGCTACCAGACTCGCTGCGCATTGGCAAAGCGGATTTCAACCTGTTCTGCGCCCCTGCGGTAAACCTGTTCAAGCACAGCGCCGACCCCATTGACCTCTCCAACGAGGCCGCCCAGGTCGAACTCACACCCAAAGGTGCCGAGTGCCACGCCTACGAAATCTTCAGTGTCGATCAGGTGATCAGCACCCGTACGACAAACGACGGAAGTACTGGTAAACACCTGCGAACCTTCCGCCCCTTCGAATCGTTCGCCCATGAGATCGAGCATGTTCAAGGGCGCACGGCGCTGTATTACCGCTACACCCTCGAAGACTCACTGCGAGGTGATGGCGTCACGCATCGCATCGCCTTCGTGCGTGCCGACGCCAATACCTATATCGGTGAGCTGGAAACGGCGTCCATCGACCTGACCTGCACCAACCGCGATCTACCCCTGGCTCTGGGCATCGATGACATCAATGTGCTCAGCGAAGTCACCCCGCCACTGACCACCTACACCAATATCTGTGCACCGACCCGCCCCTTTCGGCCGGTGCTGGACGGCCAGTTGCAATGGTCCTTGATATCCAACATGTCGCTCAACTACTTGTCGCTGCTCTCAGCCGAGCCATTGAAGGCGGTTATTCGCGCTTATGACTTCGCGGCATTGCACGACATCCAGCAGACACGCACCACCCGCAAACGCCTCGACGGCATCCGGGATATCCAAACGGCGCCTCTGGATTGGCTGATCAAGGGGCAGCCCATTCGCGGCCTGCGCACGCAACTGAAGCTCGACCAGGCTGCATTCCTCTGCGAAGGCGACCTTTACCTGTTCGGCTGTGTGCTCGCGCACTTCTTCGCCTTGTACTCCAGCATCAATTCCTTCCATCAGCTGGAAGTGATCAACATCACCAACAACGAGCATTACACATGGCCCATCCAGACCGGCAAGCAACCGCTGATCTAGCCGACAAGTTGCTCGCGGGCGCGCACCGGTACAACTTCTACCAGTTGCTCGAGCGCCTCCACGGGCTTCACGGAGACGATCTTGAACCCCGTTGGCCCAGCAAAGAAGCCCGCCTGCGCGTGCGGCTTGGCAGCGACCCACGCCTGAGCTTCCCCGTTTCGGATATCTGCAAGGCCGAACGCATGCCCGAAGCACAAGATCGCTATCGCGTGTGCACCACGTTCATGGGCCTGCACGGCACTGATTCGCCTTTGCCCTCCTATTACCTGGAGCAGGTGGCATACGAGCATGCACAGGGGATCGGCGTGCGTCCGGCGTTCTTCGACTTCTTCAATCACTACCTGCTCAGCCTGCTACACCGCATCTGGCGCAAGTACCGCTACTACATTCGTTTCCAGCCGGGTGCCAGCGATGGATTCTCCCAATACATCTTTGCCCTGCTCGGGTTGAATGACAAACAGCTACGCGGCGACACGGCGTTGCCCTGGAGCCGGCTGCTCAGCTTCGCCGGCGTCATCGCCAGCCGCAGCCGCGCACCGGGTACCGTCGCCGGCATCATCGCGCACTGCTTCGACCTGAAGCAGGTGCAGATTCGCGAGTTCGAAACCCGCTTGGTACCTACGACAATCCAGCAACAGGTAAGCCTTGGCCGCAACAATGGTGAGCTGGGCAATTCCTTCATGGTCGGCAGCCGCACGCGAACTCGCAGCAGCAAGTTCACCATCGTGATCAGCGAGCTCGACCAGGCACAGCTGCGTTACCTGCTGCCCAGCGGCATCAACTTCAACCGCTTGCGTGCTCTGATCGACTTCCTGTTGCGCGACGGCTTGGCCTACGACCTGGAGCTGCGGCTGAAGCAGCACGCGCTGTCGCCCTTCTGCCTGCACCCCAGCCGTGGCGCCCAGTTGGGCTGGACCAGCTTCGTCGATGACCGCCGCGGCCAGATCAGCCCCGTCGTGCGGTTCCGGGGGCGCTCATGAGCACGTTGATCTTGAGCATCACCAACCTCGACCAGTTGCAGCACAACGTCACCGCCCGGCACGAATTCGATCGTGCAGGTGGCACCGTCGGCAGCGCGGGAACCACGTGGCTGATCAATGATCGTGAGCAGGGCGTGGCGCCGATCCATTGCGAGATCCGCTGGATCGAAGGCGGCTTCTGCGTGATCGACCGCTGCGAGCGCACCTACCTGAACAACAACCTCGATAGCCTGGGGCCGCTATCGGCCAGGCGTTTGCTCGAGGGTGACCGGCTACGTGTTGGCGCTTATCGACTGTTGGTTCAGCTTTCACAAGCTGATGCCCGTTCGCTGGAAGAGCTGTTCAACACTGACTTGCGGGTGCTCGAGCGACTCATCATGGATGCACCCGCGCAGCGTTGGCTGCACAAGCCCACGGCTGCCCCAGTCGTCGCTGAGATCTGCTCGGCCTTCGATCCGGGCATGGGCAACGATCCCTTGGCGGCCCTGGAAGCAGTGACGCGGCCAGTGCAAGAGAACCCGCTGGATCGACTGATCTCAGGAGAACGCTCATGACGCGCCATTCACTCATGGCCGGCCTTCTGGCAACACTGATCGGGTCCTCGGGCTGCACCGCCCTGAGCAAGATGGGCCAAGTGGCGATGGACCCCTCGATACCCGTCGGCGCGACCAAGGATCAGCCCACCGAAATCGCGTTCAGCATCAACGCGAGCCCCACGCTCAACAGCAACCCCAACAGCCTGCAAGCAGCGACTGAGCAAGAAAGCAGCCTGGAATACAGCCCCTACGCGGTCAGCTTGAGCGCGGGCGACCCCTATGCCCTGACCGAGAAAGTCGAGACCCTGCTCGAGTTTCTTAACGAGCAATTCCCGGCCTTCTCGCCCGTCGAACTGCCAGAGGACGAGGCCGATGAGCCGGCTCGTTCTCCCTTGGAGGAAAGTACGCCGGGCCACTACGAAGACTCGAATGTGGTGCTGACCTTACCGCGTACAACCACAGTGGCCTCCGAGCCGGCCGCCACCCCAATGGCCATCAAGATCCTGCAACTGCGCGACGACTCGCTGCTGCGCAACAGCATTTATGAGCTGTTGGACAAGGATCCCGCCAAGGTGCTGCGCAGCACCTACATTCGTGATGACGACTATCTGCTACGCCCCGGGCAATTCAAGTTCATTCCGTTTGCCGCTATCGAGGCCGAGACCCGGTTCATCGCGGTGATCGCCGACTACCGCCACCAGGAAAACGCGACCTGGAGCCAGGTACTGCGCATTCCACCGCGCGGCCAACACATGATCTTGTCGGTCTTGCTCAACGACACGCAGATCCTGCTCAAGGAGGAGGACTGATGGCGCCTGCAACCCTGCCCTTCTCACTTACTCACGCTGACATGGAGCGCTCATGAGTTCACGTAATCCCGTCCTGTGGCCTGAAGGTCTGTTCGTCAAACCGCAGCATTTCCAGCAGGCTGGCCGTGCCGCTGAAGCGGCCCTGCATCAACGCCTTGGCAGCCTGAACGCAGCTTTCTATGGATTCAGCGAACTGCAACTGAACGACGAATATTTGAGCCTGGGCAAGATCGCCATCACCCGCGCACGCGGCATCATGCCGGACGGCACCGTGTTCGATATCCCGGCAGATCTGCCACCGCCGCCGCCGCTGGAAATCGAGGACAACGGCGCGAAAGACAGCGAGATCTATCTCTGCCTGCCACTGCGCACCGAGGGTGGCCGAGAGGTGAGCTGGCCCGACAATGCCGCCAACTTCCGCTACAGCGCACAGGCTCAGGAAATCAAGGACACCCATAGCGCCGACGGCGACTTGGCGCAGGTCGATCTGGCAGTGCCCAACCTTCAGCTCAAACGCAAGGCCGATGACAGCAGCGCTTACACCCGCCTTGCCATGGCGCGCATTCTGGAGCGCCGGCCCGATGGCAGCCTGCAACTGGATGAAGGGTTCTACCCGACCAGCGTCTCGGTACGGGCGGTGCCGGCACTCCAGCGTTACCTCGAGGAGATCACCAATACCCTGCGCGAGCGCTCGCGCAACCTAGCTAGCCGGATAGGCGCATCGGGCCAGTCCGGTATTGCCGACATCCGCGACTTCAACCTGCTGCAGGCCATGAACCGCTGGTGGCCGTGCTTCCAGCACTTGGCCAGGCAGGGGCAGACACACCCCGAGCAGTTGTACCTGCATATGAGCCAGGCCTGTGGCGAGTTCGTGACCTTCACCGACGAAAGCCGGCTGCCTCCAGAATTCCCCGCCTATCAGCACACGGCTCTGCGCACGTCATTCAAGCCACTGCAGGACACCTTACGCCGCGCCCTGGGTACGGTCCTGCAACCGCGGGCCATCTCGCTGCCGCTGGACGCGCTGGATTACGGCGTGATGACGACAACGCTCGAAGACCGCCGCCTGATCGATGACGCGGACTTCATTCTTGCCGTGCGCGCGGACCTGCCGCCGCCAACATTGCGCCGGCTGTTCCTGCAGAAAGCCAAGGTCACATCCCTGGACACCTTGAATGACCTGGTGCACAAGCAGTTGCCCGGCATTGCGCTAAATCCGCTGCCTGTTGCCCCTCGCGACCTGCCCTTCCATGCAGGGTTCAGCTACTTCGAGCTCGACCGCCGCGACCCGGCCTGGGTCTGCATGAAGACGGCCAACGGTTTCGGGATTCATATCGCGGGGGAGTTCCCTGGGCTTGAGTTGCAGTTCTGGGCGATCAGGAGTGAGTGAGATGCAAGAGAACCACCTCACACGCAATGAAACCGCATCAGCTCAAACTGAGCAGTTGCCATCGAAGCTTGGAAAGGCTTTACCCACTGGCGCCGAGGCCTGCGAGGCAACCACACCAAAGCCCGCCCCTGTTGACAAAGGCTACCCCGCCGATCCCGACTTTCAGCTACGGGGCGGCTACGACAACCTGATGCTGGACGCAGCCACACCACTGCTTGGACTGGTCATGCGTCTACGCACGCTCGATGCGCTGCCCAACATCGAGGAAGTGCACCAACAGGTACGCATCCAGATTGAAAACATCCAGCAAGAGATGCGTCAGCATGGCTACGAGACCACGCAACTTCTGGCGTATTCGTACGGCCTTTGCCTGTTCATCGATGAAGCTGTGATGGAGCGCCCCTGGGGGCAGACCAGTTACTGGAGCCAAGAGCCCCTGCTCAGCATTTTCCACAGCGAAACGTTCGGCGGCGAAAAGATCTTCACCGTTATCTCGCGCCTGATGCAAGAGCCCCAGCGCTACAAGGACGTGCTGGAGTTCATGTACTTCATCCTGTGCCTGGGACTCAAAGGCAAGTACGCCCTCGCGCCCAAAGGCGAAGAAACGCTGAATACCCTCATTCACCAACTCCACGGAATCATCCGTGAACTACGAGGGCCCACGCCGACAACGGTCTCTGACCCCTACACCAACGTTGCCCCGCGCAACTTCCGCATGAATCGGCAGTGGCCCTGGTGGAGCCCATTGGTGATTTCCGCCATCGCCATGGCCACCGCCTACGGCATCTACAGCTACCGCCTGCACCTGATCACCAGCGAGGTGCTGCAGTCGCTCAACGGCATCTTGCAGCAATGAACAGCCGGCAGTCGGCACAACCGTATTCAACGAATTGACGCGGCGTTTGCTGCGTTGAAAAAGCCCATCGATTCCGATGGCCACGCTGCCGCTCATGCGCGTGCTTATCCACATGGACGCAGGAGAAACTGCCATGCCAACACCCGCTTACATCAAGATCGAAGGCCAGACCCAAGGCAACATCACCGCGGGCGCCTTCACCTCCGATTCGGTCGGCAACGTGTTTGTCGAGGGCCACGAAGACGAGATTCTGGTGCAAGAGATCAAGCACCAGGTGACCGTACCCACCGACCCGCAAAGCGGCCAACCTGCAGGCCAACGGGTCCACAAGCCTTTCATCTTCACCAGCGCCCTGAACAAGGCGACACCGCTCATGTATCAGGCCCTGTCCAGCGGCGAAATGCTGCCGACCGTTGAAGTCAACTGGTACCGCACTTCGGTAGAGGGCAAGCAGGAGCATTTCTTTACCACCAAGCTGGAGGACGCCACCATCGTCGACATCAACACCACCTTGCCTCATGCACAAAACAAGGAGAACGCTGACTTCACCCAGTTGATCGAGGTCTCGATGTCATACCGCAAGATCTCCTGGACACACGTCACCGCTGGCACCGAAGGCTCCGACGACTGGCGTAAGCCGGTCGTCTAACCCGGCTGAACATCCCTGGCAGGCAGGCCCTGCCGGGGGCGTTTGAACTCTCGGACGGCGGAAGGACATTTCATGCCCAGCCAATCTGATTTTCGGTACACCTTTGAGCCACTCGTTGGCAATGCCGAGTTTGAAGTGGTGTCGTTTGAACTCCAGGAAGAAATCAGCGCGCCTTTCACGCTCGAGCTGGAATTGATCAGCTTCGAGCCCGACATCGATTTCGGCCAACTGCTGGATAAACCCATCGTATTCACAATCTGGGATGGCAAAGGTCCGCTGCGCCACGTGCATGGGCTGGTCAGCCGATTCAGCCAGGGTGAAAGCGGCTTTTACCGTACCTACTACCACGCCTTGGTCGAGCCCATCCTGGCCCGCGCCGGACTGCGCTCGAACTGGCGCATCTTTCAGCAAAAGACCGTCCCGCAGATTATTGAACTGATGCTCCAGCGTCAGGGCATCGATCAATACGAGCTTCGCGCGAGCCTGAACCACCAGGTGCGCGAATTCTGCGTGCAAGCGGGCGAGACCGACCTCGACTTCATCGCCCGGTTGGCGGCTGAAGAGGGCTTCGTCTATCGCTTCGAGCACAGTGAAAAACTGCATAAGTTGATCATCACGGATCAACTGCAATCCCTTGGATTGATCAGCCATGGCGCGCTCGAGACCGACAACAATGACCTCTTCGATAGCGAGGACGTTATCGATCCCAACACCGTCCTGTATCAATCCAACAGTGGCGGCGATCAAACCAGGCCTTGCCTACGGCGCTTGCGCTACAGCGAGCAGGTCCGAACCTCACGACAGGTCCAGCGCGACTACACCTTCACTCACCCGGCGTATCGCCAGGAACACCGTGCTTACGGCCCTTTCCTGGAACACCAGTCCACCGAGTACGAGCGTTTCGACTATCCCGGCCGCTACAAACGCGATGCCGTGGGCAAACCGTTTACCGAAAACCGGATCACTGCCCTGCGTCATGATGTGCGCATTGCACAAGTTCAGGGCGATGACGTCAGGCTGCAGCCTGGGCTCAGCTTCACGCTCACCGGCCACCCACGTGATGATCTGAATGCGCATTGGCGCGTGAACAGCGTGTTGCACAAGGGCAGCCAGTTCACCAGTCTGCAGGAAGAAGCCGCTGGCCTCGACCAGAGCACGCACTACGAGCAAACCGCTCAGCTGGTACCCGGCAGAACCGAGTGGCGCCCTGCTCCGCTCAAAAAGCCCCGCGTCGACGGTCCCCACATGGCCACCGTGGTCGGCCCGCCAGGTGAGGAGATCTATTGCGACGAATGGGGCCGGGTCAAGGTCAGTTTTCCCTGGGACCGGGAGAGCAACAACAACGAGTTCAGCTCCTGCTGGGTCCGGGTATCCCAAGGCTGGGCAGGTGGCAGCTGGGGCTCGATGGCCATCCCGCGGATCGGCCAGGACGTGATCATCCAGTACGTCAACGGCGACCCCGATCAACCCATGATCACCGGGCGCACCTATTGCGGTAACCAGTTGCCGCCCTACGACCTGCCCGATCACAAGACCCGCATGACCATCAAGAGCCAGACTCATAAGGGGGATGGGTTCAATGAGTTGCGGTTTGAGGATGAGCTGGGCCGGCAGGAGGTGTTCATCCATGCGGAGAAGGACCAGAACAACGTCGTCAAACACAACGAAACCACTTTCGTCGGCAATGACCGCAGTGAACAGGTCGATCATGACGAGACGCTCAGTATCGGCCATGACCGCAGCCAAACGGTGGGCAATGATGAGCGGGTCCGGATTGGCCAGGATACGTTTGTCGATATAGGCCGAAATCAGAAAATAAACATCGCCAAAGACCGTATAGAAGCCGTAGGCAACCATCGCTACGACAAGATCACAGCCAATCACCACATCAGCGTCGGCGGCAATCTTGAGCAGCAGGTCGAGGGCCATGCAGAGCTGGAGGCGGGACTGGAAATCCGCAGGCGCACTCGACGCTACGACCTTCGAACAGCGGAAGCTGTGATCATCCAAGGGCCTGGAGGCTCCATCCGGATTGATGACACGGGCATCACCCTGGACAGCCCGAACCTACACATCAACGGCGTCCTGCTCCAATCTCCAAGCGGTAGCACCAACCCCTTTTCCATCAGCAGCACACCCATCACTGGCAAACCTCTGGACCGCCTATGCGGGCGGCGCCCCGATGGCACCTGCCCGTTGCCCGACTGCCGCTGTATCAAAGGGCCAGTCCAATGAATACAACACCCTCGTATCTGTCCGGCGAACCTCTCGGACATCCCTATCGCTTCATGCTGCTCATGACCCGCGAGCTCGAGTACTGGGCCTACCGGCCCATACCGCAAGAAGGCGAATTGGTGCCGGCCTATGCCCCATCAGTACTCGACCTCATCCATAACGTCAGCCGAAATACTCAACATGCATGGCTATGGAAGCGCAGCGCGCTGGACGACCGCCACGAATTTGGCCCTTTGCTGGTCGACGTTTCAGAAGCGCCCGAACTCCTTGCCCATGCAATCACCACCTGGATGCCCGTTGGAGGGGCCATAGCACTGGATAGCGAAGCGTGCCTCGCCGTGCTAGCGGACCATTTCACCAGCCTTACTCAGGTCACGCTCCCGGATCAGGGAGCAGCCACTTTTTATTTAAAGCCGGATCATCTTGCAGCCTGGCTCGATGCCTTGGACGAGGATCATCGCGCCACCTGGCTTGGGCCTGTGTCGTCACTAGCCTGGCGAGTCAACTGGGGGCCGGCCCATGAATGGAAAACACACGAACACATCCCGACCACTGCCCGCCTGATATCGCAAGTACCGCTGCGCCTTCGCGTACATGAACTGGACCGGCTGCACGCAGGTATACGCGAGCACTTCATCCTCACGCTGGCGCACGAAGTCTTGGCCATGCCACACCATGCCGCCCAAACGTTAGCCGCCATTAGGAAATGGATTGAAGCCCTGTTGCCGCAGCTGGAATCCCTCAACTTTCGCGACGAGGAAACCGCAGGTCAGTTCATTCGGCTGATGGCCGGGCACATGTGGCTGATGAGCAGTGACCAGGCTACGAAGATCTACACCAACCTCAACGAGTCGCCCCAGGCCCGTCTTCGCGAGCTGCACGCACTGGTCCAAATCAAGGAATCCACCCATGACTAGCCCCGCCGTCGGCAGCGCCACCTCCGGCCCCGCCTGCAGCCCACGCGTGCCCATCCTGCCAGTGCGTTATGCCATCGTGCCGCGTACGGGCGATGCCCCTGCCTGTCGCTACGCAGGCGCAGGCTTCAATCTGGAACAAGGCTTCGCCCCGCTGCAGCACTCATCCTACACCCTGCGCGCGCTG
>NZ_JBLIYU010000017.1:0-109324 GCF_057480815.1 Pseudomonas sp. P106(2024)
GATGGTAGTGTGGGGCTTCCCCATGTGAGAGTAGGTCATCGTCAAGATTCATTTCGCAAAACCCCTATCTGCGCGAGCAGGTAGGGGTTTTGTCTTTTCCGCGTTCCAGGCGCGAACGCCGCGCTCCCGGTAGGAGCGGCCTTGCCGAGGCGTCGGACCGGTCAGAAAGGGGCCGCACAGGTCTTTACGCGAGTTGTGTCGCCAGTTCGTTGAAAGATGGACGGGCCAGTACATCGGGTTGCTGGCAGCGTTCAGCCAGTTCCCCTAACACTGTATCGGGCTTGTCGCAGCGCACCAACAGTTCCTCGACAAGAATGCCGAAAGCCCTTGTTTCCAGGCGTTCGAGCGCGCGTGCGGGGAGACTGTCGTCCTGTGGATGGAACGAGGCGGCGCCGAAGTCGCCCAGCCGGCACTGGCCATTCGCATCGAACAGGATGTTGTGGGCATACAGGTCGCCGTGATTCAAGCCTCGACTGTGCAGGTGGGCGCAGACCGAGGCAATACCGGCAACGAGGTGTCGCAATGCTGGCAAGGTCAGTTCTCGTGTGCCGGGGTAACGGTCACGGGTGCAGCTGTCTAGGCTGGGTGGGCCGGCCAGGTTCGACCAGTGCGAATCGATCAATTGCATCACCAGCGCCGGAAGCTGCTGCGGGTGGTCGTCGATGCGCCCGGCCAGGCGTACCAACTGGGGGTGGTCACCGGCGGCGATACAGGCGCTCATCTCCGCCAGCGGCGAACCATCGCTGGTAATCGCGCCTTTGTACAGCTTGACCGCCACCGGTGCCGCCTGGCCGTTCCAGTGCGCACGGTGGATCACTCCAGAGGCACCACGGCCAAGCTCTTCTTCCAGGCGGATATCCTTCCAGTGAAGGGAGGGGCAGTTCTCCTGCGTTACAGGGGCGACAAAACCTGGCGGCAGGGGATTGTCGGCGTAGGCCAACCAAGCCAGGCGCGGCATGCGCAGCAGCCAGTCGGGCAGGGTGTCCAGCCGGTTGCTGGCCACGCGCAGTAACTCCAGCCGTACGCAATTGGCCAGGCCCTCAGGCAGGGTGGTGAGCCGGTTGCCGGCGAGCATCAGCTTCTGCAGCTGTGGGCAATTGCCCAAGGCCTCGGGCAATTGCTCCAGTGCGTTTTCTGTCAGCACCAATGAGCGCAGCGAGCGCGGCAGCGCCTGGGCGTCGACCCGGGTGATGCGGTTGTTCCTGAAACCCACTGTCTGCAGGGCTTGGCAACGGCCAATGGCGTGAGGCAGGTGGGTGAATCGGTTGTTGGAGCAGAACAACACCTTGAGGCGAGTCAGGCGGTGCAGGTCTTCGGGCAGTTCGCTCAGCCTGTTGCCGGAGAGGTCCAGTACCTCGAGGCTGTCGGCCAGGTCAAAGATCTCCCGAGGGAAATCGATCAAGTCCTGGCAGAGATTGAGGCGGGTGATGCCGCGCAGGCGGCCGGCGCGTAGGTCGTCGAGGGTATGCATAGGCTGTTCTGTCTTGATGAGTGGCCATTGTAAGCAGACAGGTGCGGCAAATCTGCATATGGGTTGCGACTTAAGTCCGATGGCGGGCGGGCCGCGCCGGTCCATACTCAGGGTTCGCCCTTCAATAACAACAAGTACCGGGTTGCGAACAAATGACTTATCAGCACAGCTACGCCCATTCCATCACCGATCCCGCCACCTTCTGGCAGGCCCAGGCCGAACAGCTGGCCTGGCAGCGCAAGCCTACCCTGACCCTGCAGCAGAACGCCGACGGCACCCACAGCTGGTTCGCTGATGGGCGCCTCAACAGCTGTCACCTGGCCCTCGATCATCAGATCGAGCAGGGCCGCGGCGAACAGATGGCGTTGATCTACGATTCGCCCGTGACCGGCGTGCAGCAGACCTTCACCTACCACCAGCTGCGCGACGAGGTGGCGCGCCTGGCCGGGCTACTGCGCTCGCTGGGCGTGGGCAAGGGGGACGGGGTGATCATCTACATGCCAATGGTGCCCCAGGCGGCGATGGCCATGCTCGCCTGCGCCCGCATCGGCGCGGTGCACTCGGTGGTGTTCGGCGGTTTTGCCGCCAACGAGCTCGCCCTGCGCATCGACGATGCTCGACCGACGCTGCTGCTGACGGCATCCTGCGGCCTGGAATTCGACCGGGTGATTGAATACAAGCCCCTGGTCGATCGCGCCCTGCAGTTGGCCCGTCATCAGCCGCGGCATGTACTGGTGCTGCAGCGTCCGCAGGCGCGCGCCGAGCTGCAGGCCGGGCGCGACCTGGACTGGCAGCAAGCGCTGGTTGGCGTCGAGCCGGTAGCGCCGGTGGCGCTCGACGCGGGTGACCCGCTGTACATCATGTACACCTCCGGCACCACCGGCAAACCCAAGGGCATCGTGCGCGAGAATGGCGGCAACGCAGTCGCCCTGTGCTACGCCATGCGTCATGTCTACGGCATGCAGGCGGGTGATGTGTGGTGGGGTATTTCCGATGTGGGTTGGGTGGTGGGTCATTCACTGATTGTCTACGGGCCGCTGATGAGCGGCTGCACCACGGTGTTTTATGAGGGCAAGCCGATTCGTACTCCGGATGCCTCGGCCTACTGGCGGGTGGTCGAGCAGTACAAGGTCAACGGCTTGTTCTGTGCGCCCACCGCCATGCGCGCGATTCGCAAAGAAGACCCGGAAGGCGAGTTGATCCGTCGCCATGACCTGGGCTCGTTGCGCCAACTGTTCCTGGCCGGGGAAAAGCTTGATTCGAGTACCCATGAATGGCTCGAGCGGGTCAGCGGCAAGCCGGTGCACGACCATTGGTGGCAGACCGAGACCGGTTGGCCGGTGACCGCGCCTTGCGTTGGCCTTGAAGGCAGCGCGGCGCGGCCTGGGTCGAGCAACCGCGCGGTACCGGGATATCACGTGCAGGTGCTGGACGACGACGGCAAGCCGCTGGGGCCCAACCAGCAGGGCGCGATCGTCATCGCCCTGCCGCTGCCGCCGGGGTGCAGCCAGACGCTTTGGGGCGATCACGAGCGCTACCTGCAGGCGTACCTGCACAGCTACCCGGGCTATTACCACACTGGCGACGGCGGTTATCTGGACGAGGACGGCTTCGTTTACATCATGGGACGCACCGATGACGTGATCAACGTCTCCGGGCATCGGCTGTCGACTGGCGAAATGGAGGACCTGGTGGCGCGTCATCCGGCGGTGGCCGAGTGCGCGGTGATCGGTGTGCACGACGAGATCAAGGGCCAGGTGCCGTTGGCGCTGGTGGTGCTCAAGGACGGCCAGGGCATTGGCGAGACGCAGTTGCAGGGTGAGCTGGTGGCCAGCGTGCGCGAGCAGATCGGCGCGCTGGCTTGCTTCAACCGAGTGCGCTTGGTGAAACGCCTGCCCAAGACCCGCTCGGGCAAGATCCTGCGGGCGGTACTGCGCAAGATCGCCGATGGGCAGGACTACGTGCCGCCCTCGACCTTGGACGATCCGGCGGTGCTGGCGGAGATCGAGGGGGTGCTGTCTGATCTGCCCAGGGCGAGTTGAAGTCATCGCGGCGCAAGCCCGCTCTCACGCAATCCTCAGGGGCAGAACATGACGTGGGAGTGGGTTTGTCGGAGCGCAGGGTCAGGTCGGACCGGCCTGGTGCAACTGCCCCAGCCGGCTGCGGGTGCGCATGAGGTCGGCCAGCGCCCCACCCAGGCTTTGTTCCAGTGACCGCTTGGCGATCACCGTCACTTGGCGATCTTGGTCGTACAGCACGTCCACCAGGTTGACGAAGCGCTGCTGCGCCGCCAGCGAGCACTCGGCCAGATCGTCCAGGCCCTCGATGATCCAGTGGTCGTAGCGCTCGGCCAGGGCTAGGTAGTCGATCACCGCGGTAGGCTGTTCGCACAGGTCGTGGAAGCTGAACACGACCTGGCGTCCGTTGCTGGCCAGGACGCGCAATGGGCGCTGGTTGACCTCCAGTTGCAGCGGCTGCGGCATGGGTAGCCGCAAGCGCTCGCGCTGCTGCGAATTGCCCGGCCAGACATAATGCCCTTGGGTAAATCGCTGATGCGCGCGGTTGGCCGGCAGGCTGCGAAAATCCGTGTCCCCGTCCACCTCCAGCACCTGCATGCGGCTGTTGATCAGGCGGATCACCGGCAGGAAGCGCTGGTGGTACAGCGGGTTGGGCAGCAGTCCCTCAGGGGCGTAGTTGGAGGTGACCAGCAGGAGCACGCCACGGGCGAACAGGGCATCGAACAGCCGGGTGAGCAGCATGGCGTCGCCGATGTCGTGGACGTGGAACTCGTCGAAGCACAACACCTGGCAATCCCCCAGCAGCTCGTCGAGGGTTGCCCCTAGGGCGTTGTCCAGCGCTCGATAGCGATGCATTCCCTGGTGCAGGCGGGCGAAAAAGTCGTGAAAGTGCAGGCGACGCTTGGCTGCAGTCGGCACGGCCTGGAAGAAACCATCGAGCAGCCAGCTCTTGCCGCGCCCGACCGCGCCGTACAGGTACAGGCTGCGTGCCTGGCCTGTCGCGAATGCGGCCAGCTGCGCGGCCATCGCCGTGATCACCCGGCGTTGCCCGTCACTCAGGGTGTAGCCGCGTTCGGTCGCGCGGTCCTGGAAATTGTCCGCAAGGGTGGTATCCGCAGGCGGTTCGTGGCGCAAACGCTGGCCGAGCAGGCGCAAGGGTGCGGGAATCCAGGTGGGCAAGTGGCAGGCTCCTCGGAGCGGAACTGGGGCAGGGCATAGCTTGCGCGACGCCGTGCATTTTGACCAATCGAGAATCCACCGGGCAATGATCGTGAAATGCGATAGGTCATGCCTTGTGCTCCAGCTGGCGTTCGATCATGTACTTGATCGCCAGGCGACGCTCCTTGAGATGGCGCAAGTCGTCGTCCTGGAAGTTGCCCGCCGAGATCGACTCGGCGGCCAGGACCTGGTTGTCGATGTCCATGTACTCGTCGAGCAGGCGGTCGAGCTGCGGGTCGCGTTGGCGTCGCTGCTGGACGATCTCGCGAGGGTAGTGCAAGTCCTGGTAGAGGTCGTGGGAAACGGGCATGGCGTCCTCCTTGTGATGCGCCGACGGGGTCTATCTGATTGGAAGGGAGGAACGTCATTGTGTTGAAGCGAGGCGGGGGAATTACGACGAATGGTCGTCCTGGTCGCTCACGGGCAGAAACCCCGCGAAAAGGTTCGCTACAAGTAACCTGCTGTTTTTCTGCGATTTTTTTAAAAAAAAGCTTTCCACTTCGAAAAAAGGTTGTTAAAGTGCCGGCCATTCCCAAGCAGCAACTCACGGTGCTGCAAGGAGTTGTCAGTGAGGCGGTGATTGATTCACTTGCCAGATCCGATACAGGGGCGTCGCCAAGCGGTAAGGCAGCAGGTTTTGATCCTGCCATGCGTTGGTTCGAATCCAGCCGCCCCTGCCATTTTCAAGCTGTACACTCTCCCCAAATCGCCTTTCGGCGATTTTTTCGTTTCTGCCTATCTATTTTCCAGAAGCTCGGCCAGTGCCTGGGCAAGAGCCTGCTCGCTTACCGGTTTCTGAATCACCAGGCTGCCGGGCAGTTCCAGCCCCTGCAACTCGGCATACCCCGTCAGGAATACCACGGGCAGGTCAGGGAAGCGCTGACGCGCAGCCAGCGCCAGTTGCGCACCATTGAATTCCGGCATGGCAAAATCGGTGAGTAGCACCTCTATTTCATCGTTCAGCAGTGCCAATGCCTGCTCGCTGCTGTGCGCCTGACGCACCTGATAGCCATGGCGCAGCAGAACGTCGCTCATCATCTCGCGTACCAGATGGTCGTCATCCACCAGCAGCACACTGCGCCTGCCGGCAGGCCGCGCCGGCAAAGCCTGCGTACTTTGTTCCTGGGTTGCCGGCGCCTCCGGTTGATGCACCGCGGGCAGGTAGACACTGACCTGTGTGCCGCGCCCCAGCGCGGTATCGATGCGCACGCCACCGCCTGACTGCTTGGCGAAGCCGAACACCTGGGCCAGCCCCAGGCCTGAGCCCTTGCCGATGTCCTTGGTGGTGAAGAAGGGCTCGAACACCTTGGCCAGCACTTCTTCACTCATGCCGCAGCCGGTATCGCGAATCGACAGTACAACGTATTCGCCCGGATCCGGGTCTTCCGGGCGCAGAGGGCGGGCACTGATCCGGCCGTTGCGGGTGGCCAGCGTCAGTTGACCGCCGTCGGGCATCGCGTCACGGGCATTGATGGCAAGGTTGAGGATGATCATTTCGGTCTGGGTAATATCGGTCAACGCCTGCCAAAGGCGGGTATCCAGGTCCAGCCGCACCGAAATGTTGCCGCCCAGTGTGCGTCGCAACAGCTCCTCCAACCCGGACAGGGTGCGGTTGAGGTTCACTGGCACCGGTTCGAGTCGCTGTTTGCGGGAGAATGCCAGCAATTGCGCAGTCAGCTTGGCTCCGCGCTCACCGGCTTCGCGGATGTGCTGAAGGCGGGTGAGGGCCTTGTCCAGTGAGCCTTTGTCCAGATCGCGTTGGAGAAAGCTGGCGCCGGTGAGAATGACCGTCAGCAGATTGTTGAAGTCGTGCGCCACGCCTGCGGTGAGCTGGCCGACAGCTTCCAGGCGCTGCATCTGTTGCAGTGTTGCCTCTATGCGTTCGCGTTCGGCAATTTGTTCGCGCAGGTTCTCGTTGGCCTTGGCCAGTTCCAGTGTAGCTTCGCGTTCGCTGGTTATGTCCCGGGCGACCACGTACAGCAGGCTGTCATCAGGAACCACCACCCAGGACAGCCAGCGTGGTTGGCCATTGGCATGCAGGATACGCCCGACGAAGCGGGCGCTGGTGTTACCCGAGGACAACGCGGCCAGTTCTGCGAGTAGTGCCTGCTGGTCGCTTTCGAGCACCAGTTGCAGAAGCGAAGTCTGGCCCAGGCGTTCGCGGGTGAAGCCCAGGCTGGCTTCCCAGGCCGGGTTCAGGGTGACCGGCGTCAGGTCCTTGTTCAGTACTGCCAGCAGGTCCTGGGACAACTCCCATGCGCGGTCGCGTTCCCGGGTACGCTGCTCGACCCGCTCACCCAGCATTTCGTTGAGCTGTTCCAAGGCGCGCGTGGCCTGGCGTTGCTGGTGAATATCCTGCAATACCCCGGAGAAGCGAACGCATCGGTTGTCGACGAACTGGCTCTGGCCGCTGGAAAGCAGCCAGCGAGGCTCCAGGCCATTGGGCTGGGCGATACGGAACTCTGCGCGGTACAGGCCGTCACTGTCCGGGCGCATGGCCTGCTCAACGGCTGCGCGGACCCTTGCCAGGTCTTCGTGGAAGATACCGTCGTAGAACACCTCGAGGGTCATTTGCGTCTCGGTGGGAAGGCCGAACAGCGTCTTGCAGCGGTCATCCCACAGCAGCAGGTTCTCCTGCGGGCGGAAATCCCAGCTGCCCATGCCTGCCGCGTCGATGGCGATGCGCGCCCGGGCCTCGACGTCGGCCAGTGCCTCCTCGGCACGGCGCCGACGCTGGCGCTCGTGTACCTCTGTCAATGCCCGGTGCACTGCCTTGGGCAGCAGGGGCAGGTTCTTCTTCAGCACGTAGTCGGTGGCGCCCAGGCGGATCATCTCGACCGCATGCTCTTCGCCATAGATGCCGGAAAGGAAGATGAACGGTATGTCCGGTGCCAGGCGCTGGACAATGGCCAGTACATCAGTGCCCGATGAGCCCGGTAGCACACAGTCGCACAGGATCAGGTCGTAGCTGTCTTCGCGCAGGGCATGCTCGACGCCGACATGGTCGAACACCAGCCGTGACTGGACCTGCAGCCCGCTGCGTTCCAGGCACAAAAGAGTCAGCTCGGCGTCCATCGAGCTGTCTTCGACCAGCAGCAGGCTGAGTGGTGCGCCTTGCATTGCCAGCTGACTCAATTGCTGCCGCGCCTGTTCAGGCGCAGCGAGCCGGGCGGTGGTTCGTTGAGTACCGCCCAGAACACGCCCAGATCGGAGATCGCTGCCACGAACTCCTTGAACTCCACGGGCTTGACCACGTAGGCATTGACGCCCAGTTCGTAGGCGCGCAATAGGTCGGGTTCTTCTCGCGAGGAGGTCAGCATGACCGTCGGGATGCTGCGCAACTCGGCGGTATCGCGCACTTGCTTGAGTACCTCAAGGCCATCAACCTTGGGCAGCTTCAGATCAAGCAGCAGCACCGCCGGGTTGCCATCGTCACGCTCGGCGTAGGTGTTGCGTCGCAACAGGTAGTCCAGGGCTTCGGCGCCATCGCGCAGCACGATGACCTCATTGGCCAGTTGGCTGCGCTCCAGTGCCAGGAGGGTCAACTCCAGGTCCCTGGGGTTATCTTCGACCAGCAGAATGGGTTTGAGCATGATAGGTGCAGACGCCTCAGGAATGCGGTTGATGGCGAGGAAGGGTGAAATGGAAGCTGGCGCCCTGGCCGACCTGGCCTTCAGCCCAGACCCGGCCGTCGTGGCGCTCGATGATGCGACGCACGCTGGCCAGGCCGATGCCGGTCCCTTCGAATTCTTCCATGCGATGCAGGCGCTGGAACACACCGAAAAGCTTGTTGGCATAGGCCATGTCGAAGCCCACGCCGTTGTCGCGCACGTACACCTCGGTCTCCAGTTCGTGCTGCACGGCGCCGATTTCGATACGCGCGGGGCGGCGTCCACGGCTGTATTTGATGGCATTGGCGATGAGATTGTACAGGGCCATGTTGATGAACGCCGGATCCGCGATGACTTTGGGCATGGAGGCGACCATCCAGATGATTTCGCGCCCCTGGTAATCGGGCTCGAACTCCTGGCGGATGGTATCGACCAGGGTGTTGAGGTCGACGTCCGCCAAGCGCAGCGCCGAGCGTCCCATTTGCGAGAAGTTTAGAAGGTTGTCCACCAGTGAACCGGCAAAATGTGCGGCCTCATCGATGTGGGACAGGAAGCGTCGACCGCGTTCGCTCAAGTGTTCGCCCTCGATTTCGCTCAGCAGCTCGGTATAGCCGGCGATATGCCGCAACGGTGCGCGCAGGTCGTGGGAGACGCTATAGGAGAAGGCTTCGAGTTCCTTGTTGGAGCGTTTGAGCTCTCCGGCCAGTTGCGCCAGTTCCTCGGCCTTGCGCAGGACGATGCCCAATACGGCCATGCGCAGTTCGAGCACGCCATCGACGATGAGGGGACTCCAGGGGGCGCTGAAACCACGCACTTCCTCCTCCCAGCGTTCGAAGCTGTGGCGTGGATTGAGGTGTCCTTGGGGGCTGATCGCTTTGTCCGGCCGTCCGGCCCAGTTGACCAGGCGGGTTTGCTCAGGGCGAAACCACACCAGGTAATGCGAGTGCAACTGCGAGATCGCAACGGCCAGTACTCCGCCGACACAGCTGGCGAGCTCCGGCAGAGCTTCGATGTCACGGCTCACGTTATCGGTATGGAACACCTCCTCTTCGCCGCGCTCGCCCAGCCAGTGCACCAGGGCATTGACCTGCGCCGCAGAAGGTGTGTCTCCGATCAGGTCGCAGCGCTCGGCGCTGATGATGGCTGCGCCACTGGCTCCGGCGAAGGCCAGCAGCACTTCGGGCTGGTCGAGCAGGCCTTCGCTCACGCTGTCACGATCGGCCATCGCCGCCAGCATGCGTACGATGCGTTCACGCAGCTCGAGCAGGGTACGGGTGCGGTCGTGGGATTCGCGTGACTCGATCTGCAGCGACAGGACACTGGCAAGCAATTCGCACGCGGTGCGCGTCTGGAAGTCCACCGGTCGGGGGCGCTCGTGGTGGCAGGACACCAGCCCCCATAGTCGACCGTCGACCACGATGGACAGCGACATGGAGGCCAGGGTGCCCATGTTTCGCATGTATTGCAGATGCACGGGCGACACGCTGCGCAGGGCCGCAAAGCTCATGTCCAGCGGCTTGCCGGTCATCGGGTTCAACGGCGGCAGCAAGGGAGAGGGCTGATAGTTGGCATCTTCGATCAGGCGGATGCGATTGACCCGGTACAACTCCCGGGCCTGGCGAGGAATGTCAGACGCAGGGAAGCTCAGCCCCAGATAGCTTGGATAGCCAGGGTCGGCCTCTTCGGCCAATACCGTGCCGTTGCCCTCGGGATCGAAACTGTAGGCCTTGACCCGTCCGAAGGCGGTGAGGCGTTTGATCTGCCGCACCGAATGCTGCAGCAGTTCCTCGACGCTGGTGGCTTTGTGCAAGGTGCTGACGAAAGCGCGCACCAACGGATAGTAGTCCCCCTGATAAACGCCCTCGGACTTATGGCTCGATTCGAATTCGAGAATCAGCACCTGATCATGCCGATGGGCGAGCACGCGCAGCAATGACTGGCTGGGTGCGTCCTGGCGCAAGTGCACGTCGCCAATGTGAAAAGGGAAGACGTCTCCTTGCGGCAAATAGCCCAGCTGGCCGCTCAGGTCGAAGTCAGCGCTGACCAGATCCGGGAAGGCCTGGCCGAGCAGTTCGCCTGCGGGTATGCCGAACCATCGCTCGGCGTTCTCGCTCGCCTGCAGGACGCGCAACGTGCTCTCGTCAACAGCCAGCAGGAAACCCTGGGGCTGAATGCTGCCCGGAACCTGGATCGGCTCCTGGGCGCAGCGCTCGATCGCCTGGTCGAGCGGGGTCTGGTCGGTCGTCACGGGACTCTCCTGTAGGTTCCGTCCATGCATGAGTCATGCGCTAGCACAAAATATTGCGGATGAACGGTACCAGAATGGTGGCCGCCATGCCGGAGTCTGGTCATTGGAAAGTGGGCGGGCGCCGAGGTTTCGTTCCAGACCGGAAAATTTCCTTCTGAGCCCTGCCGGTGATGGGCTGCGCGGCAGCCCCGGTGACACAAACCGGCAAGCACAGGTCCAGCCCTGCCATTTTCATTAATGCCAAAGAGGGGTAGGCCTTCCCCGGCTCGGATCCAATCGCGCTGCTACGCTCAAGCTCAATCCATACGCACAAGGATCGACCGGTGACGGAGCGCTTTGTGGCCCTGCTGTTGGGCCTGTGGTTGAGTGGCAACGCCATGGCAGCGGATTTCCTCGTCGAAGTGCAGGTGCGCGTGCAGCGTGGTTGCATGCTGGTCAACCAGCAACGCGACGCCGGTTCGCAGGCGTTGGGGCGCATCGACCTGGGCAGCGCGGCGCGCCTGGATGGCCCGGCTGCGCCGGTCAGTGGCGTGCTGCTCGCACAGCGTCCGCCGCGGTTGGAGTGCAACCCGGACACCCCGTACCAAGTGCGTGTCGATGGCGGCCAGCACGGCGGCGTCGGCGAAGTGCGCTACCTCGTAAGCCCCGATGCCCTGGCCCGGCCGATACCTTACCGGCTGTACCGTGATGCCGCCTGGCATCAGCCGCTGGCGGTGGACGTGGCGCAATCGGCGCGGGTACCGGACAGCGGCTCGGTGGAGCTGCCCCTCTACGCACGGATCGACAAGCTGGCCTGGGCCCCCCGCGCCGGGCTGTACGCCGACCTGCTCAAAGTTACGGTCACCTGGTAGGGAGGCTGCATGCTCATGGACGTGTTGCACCGTGGTTCGATCCTGCTACTGACCCTCGGCCCGCTGCTGCTGCCCAGCGGCGCGGCCCACGGCACCACCACCGGCTTTATCCAGGCACGGCTGGTGATCAGCGCCGCCTGCCAGATCAGCAGCGACCCGCAACCGGCTACCCTGGGCAACCCGGGCCTGATGGACTTCGGTGCCCGCGGGCCGACCTGGGACCAGCCGCTGACCAGCCGGGTCGACGAGGCCGGCGGCGAGGGCAGCCTGCAGATCAGTTGCTCGCCGCAGGTGCGTGCCTTCAGCGTGCGCATCAACGGCGGGCAGAACGGTGGCGACGGCGTGCGCCGCCTGCGCAACGGCCGCGAGCTCATTCCCTACCAACTGGCCATCGATCCGGGCGGCAACAGCCGTTATGGCATCGGCCAGGCCCGTACCTTCACCATCAGCGGCACCCAGCAGGTGCCCGTGCCCATCTATGGCGTGGTGGTCGCGCAACCGCGCGCGCTGCCCGCCGGGCTGTATCGCGACACCCTCAGGGTGACTCTGGACTGGTAACACGCAAGGAGACTCCGATGCCCAAGCACCTCACCCGCTACATCTTCGCCGGTCTTGGTCTGGCCCTGGCCGCCCAGGCCCAGGCGGCCACCGTGACCGGCACCATCAGCTCGACCCTGACGCTGACCGCCGCCTGCCAGGTCAACGGCAGTGGCGGCAGCTCGGGGCTGAACTTCGGCAGCCTCAACTTCGGCACCCAGGATTCGCTGTTCACCACCGCCAATGGCCAGGTGCTCGGTGGCGGCGGCGGGGCCATGAGCATTCTCTGCTCGGCAGGCACGGTGCCGACGATCAAGGTGCGTGCCGGCGCCCATGACTCGCAGTCCGCCGGGGGCACCCGGGCACTGGCCGATGGCGCGGGCAATTTCGTGCCTTACGACTTCTACACCGACGCCGGGCACACTCAATTACTGGCGATCGACGGCACCATCACCCTGCCGACCAGCACGGGCGTGGCGCAGACTGTCAACCTCTACGGGCAGGCCCGTGGCAAGGCCGGCCTGCCGGCCGGGGTGTACACCGACACGGTGGCGGTCGAGCTGAGTTTCTGAGCCATGCCGGGCGCGGTGCGGCTGCTGGCCGTCGGGCTGTGCCTGGCGCTGACCCAGGGTGCCCACGCGGTGACCACCAGCACCTTCCAGGTGACGGCACAGATCGTCGCCGGCTGCCTGGTGGTCGGCGGCGTGACCGCCTATGGCGTGCTCGACTACGGCACCAGCTCGGCGCTGTCCACCGCCACCCTGAGCACTTCGCTCGGCGGCAGCACGGTGACCTTCCAGTGCACCCCCGGCGTGGCCCTGAGCATGAGCCTGGACGGCGGCCAGAACAGCGCCAGCGGCACGCGCAATCTCAAGCGTTCGGGGGGGGCGCAACTGTTGGCCTACCAGCTGTACCGCGACGCCGCGTTCAGCCAGAGCCTGGGCATCGGCAGCAGCGTGGCGGTGAGCTACAGCGACCCGACGGCGATCAAGCTGCCGGTCTATGGCCGTACCACCCTGACCGGCACCTTGCCGGCGGGGACCTACACCGATGTCGTACAAGTGACGGTGACCTGGTGAAAGGCCACTGCGGATAACAGAGAAGGAGAGGGGCATGGGGGCAGGCGCTAACTGGGCGCGTGGGGTCATCGGGCTGCTGCTGTTGGCCAGTGCACCGGCCTTCGCGGCCACTTCGGTGCTGATCTGGCCGATCGACCCGGTACTGGAGGCCGACCAGAAGGCCGGCGCGCTGTGGCTGGAAAACCGTGGTTCTGCGCCGACCAGCCTGCAGGTGCGGGTGTTCGCCTGGCGCCAGGGCGAGTACCAGGAGCAGTTCCAGGCCCAGCGGGAGATCATCGGCAGCCCGCCGGTGGCCAATATCCCGCCGGGGCAGAAGCAACTGATCCGCCTGACCCGCACCGGCAGCTCGCCCGCGGGCCAGGAGCAGGCCTACCGCATCATCATCGACGAGATCCCTTCGCCGCTGCCGACCGATGCCGCCAGCGAGGGGCCGAAAGCGGCAATCCGCCTGCAGATGCGCTACTCGGTGCCGCTGTTCGTCTACGGCGAGGGGCTGTGGGGCAAGCCCGACCCAGAGGGCAGGCGCAGCGCAGAGGGCGTGGGCAAGCCGCAGTTGAGCTGGCGCGCGGTGACGGTGCAGGGCAAGCCCTATGTCGAGCTGCGCAACACGGGGCCGGTGCATGCGCGGCTGACCGACGTGGTGTTGCAGCAGGCCGGCCAGGACCGGCCGCTGGTAGAGGGGCTGCTCGGCTACGTGCTGCCCGGCGCCAGCATGCGCTGGCCGGCACCGGCCACGCCGGGCGCGGCCAGCGTGCTCAAGGGACGGGTCAACGGCCAGGAGGTGGCCCAGGCCATCAAACAGGGGCAATAAGCCGCGCTTGAACGGATCACAGGGGCCAGGGAGGACCCGGTAATGGTTGGAAGTCGTGTGTGAGCTGGGTGTGGGTGGCAACGCACCGGTTGTGCCTGGGCCTGGCGGTACTGGGGCCCGGCCTGGGCGTGGCAGACGAGCTGCCGCCGCCACCCTCGGAACAGGCCGCCATCGCCGACGCCACGCTGTACCTCGACCTGCAGGTGAACCAGGTGGCCAAGGCTGAGCTGGTGCCGGTGCAGCAGCGCGCCGGGCGCCTGTACCTGGCCAGCGAGGTCTTGCGCGAGGCGGGCATCAGGCTGCCGGGCGAACCCCAGGGCGAAGTGGCCCTGGACGAGATCCCCGGCTTGCACGGCGACTACGACAGCCAGAACCAGCGCCTGCTGCTGCAGGTGCCGCCGGCTTGGCTACCCGACCAGCAGGTCGGCGAGCGCAACCGGTACCCGGCCAGCGACGCCCGCAGCAGCTTCGGCGCCTTGCTCAACTACGACGCCTACCTCAACGACACCGACGAGGGCGGCAGCTACCTGGCCGCCTGGAACGAGCTGCGCCTGTTCGACGACTGGGGCACCTTCTCCACCACCGGGCAGTGGCGCCAGTCGTTCAATGGCGCCCAGGCCCAGGGTCGGCAGGGTTTCCTGCGCTACGACACCACCTTCCGCTACACCGACGAGCAGCGCCTGCTCACCTATGAGGCCGGCGACCTGGTGACCGGTGCGCTGCCCTGGACTACCTCGGTGCGGGTGGGCGGCCTGCAACTGTCCCGCGACTTCGGCGCCCGTCCCGACCTGGTCACCTATCCGCTGCCGGCCTTTGCCGGCGAAGCTGCCGTGCCGACCTCGCTGGACCTGTTCATCAACGGCTACAAGAGCAGCAGCACTGAACTGCAGCCGGGTCCCTATACCCTGACCAACGTGCCGTTCATCAACGGCGCCGGCGAAGCGGTGGTGGTGACCACCGACGCCCTCGGCCGGCAGGTGTCGACCACCTTGCCGTTTTATGTCACCAGTAGCCTGCTGACCAAGGGGCTGTCGGACTTTTCGGTGGCCGCCGGCAGCCTGCGCCGCGACTACGCCGTGCGTGATTTCGCCTATGGCCCGGGGGTCGCCTCGGCGACCTTGCGTCACGGGGTGTCCGACTATTTCACCCTGGAAACCCATGCCGAGAGCGCCGAGTCGCTGATGCTCGGCGGCTTGGGTGGCAACCTGCGCCTGGGTACCTTCGGCGTGCTCAACGCGGCGCTGACCCAGAGCCGTTTCGAAGGCGATACGGGCCAGCAGGTGGCGCTGGGCTACCAGTACAACAGCCGGCGCATCGGCTTCAACTACCAGCGCGTGCAGCGCCACGGCGACTACGCCGACCTGTCGCTGGTCGACAGCCCCTTCACCCGCCTGAGCCAGCGCAGCGAGCAGGCCACCCTGAGCCTCAACCTGGACCGCTACGGCAGCCTTGGTGCCGGCTATTTCGACGTGCGCGCCGGCGACGGCACGCGCACGCGGCTGATCAACCTGAGCTGGAGCAAGCCGCTGTGGCGCAACAGCAGCCTGTACCTGTCGGCCAACCGCGAGGTCGGTGACAGCCAGTGGGCGGTGCAGGCGCAGCTGGTGATCCCCTTCGACCTGCGCGGCACCCTGGCCTTCAGCGCCGAGCGCAGCAAGGACGGCCAGGACCTGCAGCGAGTCAACTACAGCCAGGCGGTGCCGGTGGGCGGCGGGGTGGGCTACAACCTGGGCTATGCCACCGGCGGCAACCGCGACGACTACCGCCAGGCCGACCTGACCTGGCGTCTGCAGTCGGTGCAGTTGCAGGTGGGCGCCTACGGCAGCAGCGGCGAAATGACCCGTTGGGCCGACGCCAGTGGCTCGCTGGTGCTGATGGATGCAGGCCTGTTCGCCGCCAATCGTATTGACGACGCCTTCGTGGTGGTCAGCACCAGCGGTTACGCCGACGTGCCGGTGCGTTACGAGAACCAGCAGATCGGTCGCACCGACCGCAACGGCCACCTGTTGGTGCCGTACAGCAGCGGCTACTACCGCGGCAAGTACGAGATCGACCCGATGGACCTGCCTGCCGATGTGCTGGCGCCGCAGGTGGAGCAACGCGTGGCGGTGCGCCGTGGCAGCGGCTACCTGCTGGAGTTCCCGCTCAAGCGTGTGCTGGCGGCGAGCCTGGTGCTGGTCGATGCTGACCAGCAGGAACTCAAGCTGGGCAGCCGGGTACGCCATCAGGAAAGCGGCGGCGAGGCGGTGGTGGGGTGGGATGGGTTGGTCTACCTGGAGAACCTGGCACCGCACAATCGCTTGCAGGTGGACAAGGCCGATGGCGGGCAGTGCCAGGTAGCCTTCGACCTGCCTGAAGGGCAGGGGCCGATTCCGCTGATCGGCCCGTTGGAGTGCCGATGAACTGGCTGATCCGCGGATGCCTGGCGGGTCTGCTGTCGCTGCCGGGAGCGGCCTGGGCGTTGTGCGCGTCGGTGGCCACCGCGCCGGCGGCCTTCGGCTCGGTCAACTCGACGCTGGTGCGCACCACCGTGCAGAGTGCCTCGACCACCAATGCCGGCCTGCAGTGCACCGGTTCGCTGTTGTCGCTGTTGACCAGCAATGATCATTTCTATGCCACCTTCACCTCGTCCAGCAGTGGGCTGGTGGGCCCGACCGGCGATGTGATCCCCTATACGCTCTACGCCGACAATACCACCAGTTATCCGATCAGCCGTGGCGTGCAGTTCGACTTCGCCCGCAATGGCATCATCGATGCCCTGGGCCTGCTCAACGGCACCACGCCCAAAGCCGTGCCGCTGTACCTGAAGACCGTGGTCGGTGCCAATGTCGCCGCCGGCCTGTACCAGGAAACCCTGAACATCGCCTGGAGCTGGAACTACTGCTCGGGGATTGGTATCGGTGCCATCTGCCTGGGGCGCGACATCGGCAGCGGCAACCAGACCCTGCTGGTCAGCCTCACTGTGACCAACGACTGCCAGATCACCACGCCCAACATCAGCTTCGCCAGCGCGCCGGTGGTGGCCGGATTCGGCACGGTGAACCAGAGCGTGAGCGTGTCGTGCACCAAAGGCAGCAACTACACGGTGGGGCTGGATGACGGGCAGAATGTCTCGGGCGGGCGGCGGCGTATGAAGTCCAGCGCCAACAACTACCTGGCCTACGATATCTTCAAGAGCGCCGGCGCGGTGCGCTGGGGCTCGGTGGGCGCGGCGCGGCGCTCAAGCAGCGATGCCGAGGTGAACCCCGGGGCGGGGACCGGGACCGGGAGCCAGGTGTTCAACTACAACGCCAAGGTGTACACCGACCAGGCCACGCCGCCGGCGGCGACCTATACCGACAGTGTGATTCTGGATGTGCAGTTCTGAGTAACACCACACCTGTGGGAGCGGCCTTGTTTCGCGAAAGGGCCGCTCTCACAATGGGACCGGGTTGCTCAGCGCAGATCGCCGACCATCTTCAGCAACGTCTCCAGCACCGCCCCGGCCAGCGCCTTGGAGCGCTCGCCCGACCAGCCGGTGCGCGGGTTCGGCGCATCGTCGTGGTCCTTGAACGGCATCTCCAGGGTCAGCGACAGGCAGTCATGGGCCTGGCCCACGGCATTGCAGGCCAGGGTCATGTTGGCCTGGCCCGGCTCGTCGCGGGTGTAGCCGTATTTCGTCTGGAAGTCCGGGGTCAGGCTGCACAGGGTGCTGCGGAACTGCTCTTCCAGTTTGGCGAGGCGCGGCGTGTAGCCGGGGTTGCCTTCGCAGGCCGCGGTGAACACATGGGGGATCTCCTCGTCGCCATGGGCGTCGATGAACGCATCCACGCCATGCAGCTTCATCTGGCTCTGGGCGAAGAACACTTCGGGGCTCAGTTCGACGCTGGCGTCCTGCCAGGCGCGGTTGAGGTCCTTGCCCTTGAAGTTGGTGCGCAGGTGGCCGAGGAAGGCGCCGTCCGGGTTCATGTTGGGGATCAGGTACAGGTCGGCCTTGGCCAGCAGTTGCTGGATGACCGGGCCGTTGGCTTCGAGGGCGTCGATCACGCCTTCCATGAACCACTCGGCCATGTGCTCGCCCGGGTGCTGCTGGGCGATGATCCATAGCTTGCGCTTGCCGGTCGCACCACTGCCCGCACGCAGCAGGGGAATGTCGCGCCCTTGCACGCTGCGCCCGCTGGCCAGCAGCTCGACGCCGGGAATCTGCTTGGCGCGTTCGATCAGCTGGTTGTGCCGGGCGCGCGGGTAGGGCTCGAAGTAGGCGAACCAGGCCTGCGCCTGTTCAGCCTTGAAGTCGAAGCTCAGGGCCTTGCCGTCGAACTGGCTGGGCACGCGGAACCAGGTCTGCTGGTCGTACGAGGCCACGGCATGGTAGCCGGTCCAGGCGTTCTTGTAGGAGGACTGGTGGGCGTTGTCCAGGCTGAAGCGATGGACCTGGCCCGGGGTCAGGCCGCTGGCCTTGAAGTGGAACCACTGGAAGTGGTCGCTGTGGCTGTCTTTGCGGATGTTCAGGTGGACGTGCGCAGGATTGCTGGCGTCCAGGACCAGGATATTGCCGGAGTCGAAATCGCAGTCGATGTGCAGCGGGGAGAGCGTCACGGTCATTGCCAGCCTCCTGTTGGCGTTGTTGTGACCGTACTCTACACCGCTTGGCGGCGGGGGTGCGCAGGTAAATTGACTCGGAGCAGCGTGGCTGAGGCGTGGGTGCGGGCTACCGGGTTCAGGTCAACAGCCCCAGCGCCACGAGGGCGGCAACACCAAGCCCGACGGCAATCGAGCAGCCCCCCAGCGACAGCGCCGCACGCCCTTGCCGGTACCAGCCGTCGTGGCCCAATTGCCGGGCAGGGGCGAGCAGGCCGCGCCAGCGCAGTTCGGTTTCGTGGAAGGCACGCAGGTGGTCGGGGGCGGCATCCAGCCAGCGGCGGAAGTCGATGCGTTCGCTGGCGGTCACCTGCGGGCTCTGCAGGCGCACGTACCACTGGCCGGCGATGCTGGCCAGCGCGTCGCCTGGGGCGCGGGCGGTCTGCAGGGCCTGGTTCATATGGCGTTCGATGCTGATCAGCGGCAGGTCCAGGCGTTCGGCGATGGCGGCGAAGCCCAGCTGGTCTAGGCGGTTGAGCAGGAACACTTGCTGGACCCGGCGCGGCAGACGCTTGAGCGCATGCAGCAGCGCGTCATCGCCATGCTGTTCGGCGGTGTGCGGGTCGTGCTCGAGGGGCAGCAGCAGGCGGGTCATGGACAGCTCCTTGCTCATTAAGGAAAGGGGTGGGGGCGTCTTCCTTGACGCGAAATCAGCTTAGGCTTTGTACGAAAAGGGCCTGCGCGACGATCATGCTGCGTTGAAAACAGGCTCGGAATGCTCATTTACAACCCGTAAACTCCGCTTCCTCGCCTGTTTTCGCCTTGCCTGATCGCCGCTCGGCTCCTTTTCGTACAAAGCCTAGGCTAAACGAGATTGATTCTCAAGTGCTGATTCCGCAAAGATTTGTAATGAGCATTCACGTGCTGACACACTTTTGCTATCATCCCGGCCATTAAACGATCTTCATTAGCCTGAAGAGCCAAAAAAAATGACCCGGCAAAAAGCCGGGTCAAAAACCGTGATTAGCCTGATGAGGAGATAATCTGAGCGTCCGACCTGAGGACGTTGCAGGTTATCCAGCGGGTCTCGCGACCTGCTGAGTGCAATAATAATCGTTATCATTTGCCAGTCAAATGATTTTTCAGCGATTGACTAAAAAATTCTTCCTGACACACGCCTCATCGCCGGCAATCGGGGCTTTTGCCGTTCGTCGGCTATCACGTGCTCCCTTCAGATCGATGCCTTTTCCGTGGCGTGGCACTGCTCCAGCAGGGCGCGGGCCATGTTGACCATGTGCATCAGCGCAAATACCACTTCCCGCGTCGTGCCCTGCAGATGGTTGCCGGTTTCCTGTGCCGTGGCCGACGCGCAGCGCAGCAGTGCCATGGCATGGTCGCAGGCCTGGGCGTTGCTGACGCCTTCACGCAGGGTCCATAGCGAACGCTCCAGGTCGCGAGGCGTGGGGGTGGGGTTGAGGTAGAAATCGAGGGCGCGGCGGGCTGCTTCTTCGTCGAGATCTGTTTCCGTTTCTTTCGAGATGCTCATCCTGATTACCTGCGAATACCAATAGGGGAAAGGTGAAGCTCGATTCTAATACCTAAAGTATTGAAATGTGTTTGGACAAATACTACTTGATGTGTATTGAACGCAGGGAGGCAGTCCGTATCGTGCCTGCGATGAATATGGACAAATGGATAGCCCTGGTCCGGGAACGGATCGAGGAACTCGATATCTCCCAGGAGCAGCTTGCCGAACGCGTTGGGGTCTCCCAGGGCAGCATCGGCCATTGGCTGAAGAAACGCCGTCAGCCTCGGGTCGACTCGATGAACCGTACGTTCATCGAGTTGGGCATGCCGCATTACCAGGTCAGCATGCAACTGCGTGTGCTGGGACAGGTGGGTGAGGAGCGGGCGCGTTATGGCCTCGAGGACGAGGATGATGATGACGGGCTGGCAAAATACTTCGTGTGTTTCCGCTATCCGGTACGTGACTGGAGCACCTTGGGTCAGCAGGAGCAGGAAGCGCCGGAGGTCTTCGAGCAGACCGACTACCTGGCCCAGGGCAAGGCGTTCTGGCTGACGGTCGAGAACGACACCATGAGTGCTGCCAGCGGCAGGAGCGTGCCCGAGGGGGTTCGAATCCTGGTTGATGACGGCGTGGCCGCCGAGCCGGGGCGCCTGGTGATTGCCCGACTGCCTGGCAAGTCCGCGATCTTTCGGCAGTTGACCGAGGAGGGTGGGCAGCGGTATCTGAAGGCGCTCAACAATGCCTATCCGACCCTGGTCTGCGAGGAGGGCTGCGAGTTCCTTGGTGTTGTGGTGCGGATGCACGGGGTGCTCTAGGTTCCCACGCAGGTCGTGTTGGGGCTGCGAGGTGCCAGGCGGGGGGCCTTCAGCGCTCTTGAGATCGAGCGCTGCCCGCGCGGCGCATCGCGACGCAAGGCCGCTCCCACATCTGTTTCGGGCCAGTCAATCCTGTGCCATTACCAGGTCCGCCTCGTTGGTCCGACGCGGTCCCAGCATAGACACTGCTGCCGCCCCGCCTGTCTCAAGACATGCGCCAGGGCGGGCAACCATGGCCTGACAGGTTCGGCACGTTGCAACAAATGTGGGAGCGGCCTTGCGTCGCGATGCGCCGCGCGGGCGGCGCTCGATCTCATAGGCGAAACAACCCTTTCGGCGAACACATTGCCGCCGTTACTCCGCCTCCAGCTCGACCAGCACTGTCCCCTCGCTGACCATATCCCCCTCCTGGCAAAACAGCGCCTTCACCGTCCCGGAGTGGGGCGCCCGAATGCTGTGCTCCATTTTCATCGCCTCCAGCACCACCAGCGCGGTACCGGCCTCGACCACCTGCCCCGGCTCGACCAGCACCCGCACGATGCTGCCGTTCATGGGCGCGCCCAGCCCGCCCTGATGGCTGTGGCTGGCTTCTGCCGCCGCAATCGGGTCATGGGCGCTGATGGCGTGCAACTCGCCGGCCCATTGCAGGTACAAGGTGCCGCCCCGACGCACCGCCAGGTGACGACGGCGCAGGCCGTCCTGGTCATGACACAGCTGCTCCCCCTCCAGCCGATAAGTCGAAGGCGCGCTGCGCTCCAGTGCCACCGCCTGTTCATGCCCGTCGCACTGCAAATGCAGGCTGCTGCGCGCCGGCAAGCCCAGGCGCAGGCCATCGCGGGCCGCCCACGGTGAAGCGCGGTCGTCCTGGCGCTGCAGCGCTGGCTCGCCTTGCAGCCACGCCTCGGCGGCCGCCTCCCAGAACTGCGCCGGCAGCGCCTGGGGCGCAGGCAGCAGCACATCCTGGTGACGCGGGATGAACCCGGTATCCAGCTCCGCCTCGGCAAACGCCGGGTGTGCAAGGATGCGGCGCAGGAAGGCGATATTGGTCTTCAGCCCGCCAATGGCGAACTCATCGAGCATCGCCAGCAAGCGCAGGCGCGCCTGCTCGCGGTCCTGGCCCCAGGCAATCAGCTTGCCCAGCATCGGGTCGTAGAACGGCGACACCACGTCGCCCTCGCTGACGCCGCTGTCCACCCGGCGGCCTTCGCCCGGCGCCGACTCGCGGTACAGCGCCAGGGTGCCGGTGGCCGGCAGGAACTCGTTGGCCGGATCCTCCGCATACAGCCGCACCTCGATGGCATGGCCGATCAGCGGCACCTGCTCCTGGGTGAGCGGCAGCGGTTCGCCGCAGGCCACGCGGATCTGCCAGGCCACCAGGTCGAGCCCGGTGATGGCTTCGGTGACCGGATGCTCCACCTGCAGGCGGGTGTTCATCTCCATGAAGAAGAACTCGCCGCGGGCATCGAGCAGGAACTCGACGGTGCCGGCGCCCACGTAGCCGATGGCCTTGGCGGCGCGCACCGCGGCCTCGCCCATGGCCTTGCGCAGCTCGGGGGACAGGCCCGGCGCCGGGGCTTCCTCGACCACCTTCTGGTGGCGACGCTGGATCGAGCAGTCACGCTCGTTGAGGTACAGGCAGTTGCCGTGCTGGTCGGCGAACACCTGGATCTCCACATGACGCGGTTTGAGCACGTACTTCTCGACCAGCATCCGCGCATCGCCGAACGACGACTGCGCCTCGCGCTGCGCCGAGGCCAGGGCGTCGGCCAGCTGGCTCTCGTCCTCGACCACCTTCATGCCCTTGCCACCGCCCCCGGCACTGGCCTTGAGCAGTACCGGGTAGCCGATACGCTCGGCGGCGGCGCGGAAAGTCTCCAGGTCCTGGGCCTCGCCGTGGTAGCCCGGCACCAGCGGCACCCCGGCTTGCTCCATCAGTGCCTTGGCCGCCGACTTGCTGCCCATGGCATCGATGGCGCTGGCCGGTGGGCCGAGGAAGATCAGCCCGGCCTGCTCGATGGCGCGGGCAAAACCGGCGTTCTCCGACAGGAAGCCATAGCCCGGGTGGATCGCCTGGGCGCCGCTGGCCTTGGCCGCGGCGAGCAGCTTGTCGATCACCAGGTAGCTTTCGGCGGCCTTGGTGCCACCGAGGTCGACACGGATATCGGCCTCGCGACTGTGGCGCGCATCGCGGTCGGTGGCGCTGTGCACGGCCACGGTGGTCAGGCCCATGGCCTTGGCGGTGCGCATCACCCGGCAGGCGATCTCGCCGCGGTTGGCGACCAGCAGGGTGGTCAGCGTGGGTCGGCTCATGGGCGCGGCTCCTTGTTGTCTTGCCAGGCGGGGCGGCGTTTTTCCAGGAAAGCGCGCAGGCCTTCCTGGCCTTCGGCGCTGACGCGGATGCGGGCGATGGTGTTCTCGCAGTAGCGGCGCAGGGCCGGGCTCAGCTCGCCAGCGTCCACCTCGCGCAGCAGGTCCTTGGTGGCGCGCAGCGCCTGCGGGCTGTTGTGCAGCAGGTTGTCGACCCAGGCCTCGACCTGGGCGTCCAGCTCGCTGGCAGGGTACACCTCGGCCAGCAGGCCCAGCTCACGGGCGCGCACGCCGCTGAAGCGCTCGGCGGTTAGGGCGTAGCGGCGGGCGGCGCGCTCGCCGATGGCCTTGACCACGAACGGGCTGATCACCGCCGGGGCCAGGCCGATGCGCACTTCCGACAGGCACAGCTGCGCATCCTCGGCGCCGATGGCCATGTCGCAGCAGCTGATCAGCCCCAGCGCACCGCCGAAGGCCGCGCCTTGCACCACGGCCAGGGTCGGCGCCTTGAGCCGGTGCAGGGCATACATCAGCTCGCCCAGCTCGTGGGCGTCGTCCAGGTTGGTGTTGAAGTCCAGTTGCGCCGACTGCTGCATCCAGGCAAGGTCCGCGCCGGCACTGAAATGCCGGCCGCGGCCGCGCAGCACCACGAAACGCAGGCTGGCGTCCTCGGCCAGGCGGTCGAGGGCGACGATCAGTTCGCGGATCATCTGCGCGTTGAAGGCGTTGTTCTTGTCTTCCCGGCTCAGCCACAGGGTGGCGAAGCCGCGAGGGTCCTTGACCAGTTCAAGGGTGGCGAATTCGCTCATGGGTCACATCCGGAAAATGCCGAAGCGGCTCTGTTCGATCGGGGCGTTCAGCGCGGCGGACAACGCCAGGCCGAGCACATCGCGGGTCTGCGCCGGGTCGATGACGCCGTCGTCCCACAGCCGGGCGCTGGAGTAGTAGGGGTGGCCCTGGCGCTCGTACTGGTCGAGGATCGGCTGCTTGAGCTTCTTCTCGTCTTCGCTGCTGAACACTTCGCCACTGCGCTCGCTCTGTTCGCGCTTTACCTGGGCCAGCACGCCGGCCGCCTGCTCGGCGCCCATCACGCCGATGCGCGCGTTGGGCCACATCCACAGGAAGCGCGGGTCGTAGGCGCGGCCGCACATGCCGTAGTTGCCGGCGCCGAAGCTGCCGCCGATGATCACCGTGAACTTCGGCACCTGCGCACAGGCCACGGCAGTCACCAGCTTGGCGCCGTGCTTGGCGATGCCGCCTTCCTCGTACTTCTTGCCGACCATGAAACCTGTGATGTTCTGCAGGAACAGCAGCGGGATGCCGCGCTGGCAGGCCAGTTCGATGAAGTGCGCGCCTTTTTGCGCGGCCTCGGCGAAGAGGATGCCGTTGTTGGCCAGGATCGCCACCGGGTAGCCGTGCAGGTGGGCGAAGCCGCACACCAGGGTAGTGCCGAACAGTGCCTTGAACTCATCGAACACCGAACCGTCGACCAGGCGAGCGATCACCTCGCGCACGTCGAACGGCTGCTTGGCGTCGGCCGGGACCACGCCGTACAGCTCCTCGGCGTTGTACAACGGCGCGATCGGCGCCTGGCACTGCAGCTTGCCCTGCTTGTGCCAGTTGAGGTTGGCGACGCTGCGCCGGGCGATGGCCAGGGCGTGCTCGTCGTTGTCGGCATAATGGTCGGCCACGCCGCTGGTGCGGCAGTGCACGTCGGCGCCACCGAGGTCCTCGGCGCTGACCACTTCACCGGTCGCGGCCTTCACCAGCGGTGGGCCTGCCAGGAAGATGGTCGCCTGCTGGCGCACCATGATCGCCTCGTCGGCCATGGCCGGCACATAGGCGCCACCGGCGGTGCAGGAGCCCATCACCACGGCGATCTGCGGGATCCCCAGGGCACTCATGTTGGCCTGGTTGAAGAAGATCCGCCCGAAGTGCTCGCGGTCGGGGAACACTTCGTCCTGGCGCGGCAGGTTGGCGCCCCCGGAGTCCACCAGGTAGATGCACGGCAGGCGGTTCTGCAGGGCGATGGTCTGGGCGCGCAGGTGCTTTTTCACCGTCAGCGGGTAGTAGGAGCCGCCTTTGACCGTGGCGTCGTTGGCCACGATCATGCACTCCACGCCTTCGATCCGGCCGATGCCGGCGATCACGCCGGCGGCCGGCACGTCTTCGCCATAGACTTCATGGGCGGCCAGCTGGCCGATCTCGAGAAACGCCGAGCCTGGGTCGAGCAGGCGGTCGATACGCTCGCGGGGCAGCAGCTTGCCGCGCGAGGTGTGCCGCTCCTGGGCCTTCGGCCCGCCGCCCTGACTGACCTGGGCGAGCAGGCCGCGCAGGGCCTGGACCTGTTCGAGCATGGCCGCGCTGTTGGCGGCGAATTCCGCCGAGCGTGGGTTGATCTGGGTATGCAAGGTAGCCATGGACGCCGGTTCCTTGTGCTCAGCGGGTTTCGTTGAACAGTTCGCGGCCGATCAGCATCCGGCGGATCTCGCTGGTGCCGGCGCCGATCTCGTACAGTTTGGCGTCGCGCAACAGGCGCCCAGCCGGGAATTCATTGATGTAGCCGTTGCCGCCGAGGATCTGGATGGCCTCCAGGGCCATCTGCGTGGCGCGCTCGGCGGTGTAGAGGATCACCCCGGCGGCGTCCTTGCGGGTTGTTTCGGCGCGGTCGCAGGCCTGGGCCACGGCGTAAAGGTAGGCGCGGCTGGCGTTGAGCTGGGTGTACATGTCGGCGATCTTGCCCTGGATCAGCTGAAACTCGCCGATGCTCTGGCCGAACTGCTTGCGATCATGAATGTAGGGCACCACCAGGTCCATGCAGCTCTGCATGATGCCGGTGGGGCCGCCGGCGAGCACTACGCGCTCGTAGTCCAGGCCGCTCATCAGCACGCGCACGCCGCCGTTGAGCTGGCCGAGGATGTTTTCTTCCGGCACTTCGACGCCGTCGAAGAACAGCTCGCAGGTGTTGGAGCCGCGCATGCCGAGCTTGTCGAACTTGTTGCTGCGGCTGAAGCCTTTCCAGTCGCGCTCGACGATGAACGCGGTGATGCCGTGGGGGCCCTTGTCCAGGTCGGTCTTGGCGTAGATCACGTAGGTGTTGGCGTCGGGGCCGTTGGTGATCCAGGTCTTGCTGCCGTTGAGCACGTAGTGGTCGCCGCGTTTTTCGGCGCGCAGCTTCATCGATACCACATCAGAGCCGGCGTTGGGCTCGCTCATGGCCAGGGCGCCAATGTGTTCGCCGCTGATCAGCTTGGGCAGGTATTTGAGCTTCTGCTCGTGGGTGCCGTTGCGGTTGATCTGGTTGACGCACAGGTTGGAGTGGGCGCCGTACGACAGGGCCACCGAGGCCGAGGCGCGGCTGATCTCTTCCATCGACACCACGTGGGCCAGGTAGCCCAGGCCGGCGCCGCCGTATTCTTCCGGCACGGTGATACCCAGCAGGCCCATGTCGCCGAACTTGCGCCACATGTCGGCGGGGAACAGGTTGTCGTGGTCGATCTGCGCGGCACGCGGCGCCAGTTCGGCGGCGACGAAGGTGCGCACCTGGTCGCGGAGCATGTCGATGGTCTCGCCCAGGGCGAAGTTCAGGCTGGGGTAATGCATGTGCGGGCACCTTCTTGTTCTTGAAATGGGAGCGGTTGCTGCGGCGTTGTGGGAGCGGGCTTGCCCCGCGATGCCCGTCAGAACGGCCAGCGGTATTGCCTGGTCCGGCCTCATCGCGGGGCAAGCCCGCTCCCACAACGCCGTCATGTCTGCGGTTGACGTTAACGTAAACCTGCCTTCCGGGACTGTCAATCGCAACGTCACCTTTACGTAAACGTAAATCTGCGCCAGAGTAACGACCGCCTGCTTCAGTCATGCCCAGAACAACCACAAGAAGGGACAACCATGCCTCAACCAAGCTACACGCGCGGCCGTCAAGACAAACCCTTGCTCACCCTGACCATCGGCCAGGCCTTCGATGCCACCGTCGCCCTTCACGGCGAGCGCGAGGCGTTGGTGGTGCGCCACCAGGGAGTGCGCTACAGCTGGCGCGAGCTGGCCGCCGAGGTCGATGTGCACGCCCGGGCCTTGATGGCGCTGGGCGTGGAGGTGGGCGAGCGGGTCGGCATCTGGGCGCCCAACTGCGCCCAGTGGTGCATTCTGCAACTGGCCAGTGCCAAGGTCGGCGCCATCCTGGTCAACATCAATCCGGCCTATCGCGTGGGCGAGCTTGAATACGTGCTGCGCCAGTCCGGCTGCCGTTGGCTGGTGTGCGCCGATGCCTTCAAGTCCTCCAACTACCACGCGATGGTGCAGGCGTTGGTACCTGAGCTGGCGCTACATGCCGTGGGCGAGTTGGCCAGTGAGCGCCTGCCCGACCTGCGCGGGGTGATCAGCCTGGCCGCCGAGCCGCCCATGGGCTTCGTGCCCTGGACCGCGCTGGCTGGGCGGGCAGGGCAGGTGGAACCCGCCGTCTACGAAGCCCGGCAGCAGGGCCTGCAGTTCGACCAGCCGGTGAACATCCAGTACACCTCCGGCACCACTGGCGCGCCCAAGGGCGCGACCCTGAGCCACTATAACCTGCTCAACAACGGCTACATGGTCGGCGAGAGCCTGGGCCTGACCGAGCAGGACCGCATGGTGATCCCGGTGCCGCTGTACCACTGTTTCGGCATGGTCATGGGCAATCTCGGCTGCATCACCCACGGCAGCACCCTGATCTACCCCAACGACGCCTTCGACGCCGAACTCACCCTGCGCGCAGTGGCCGAGGAGCGCGCCAGCATCCTCTATGGCGTGCCGACCATGTTCATCGCCATGCTCGATCACCCCAGCCGCCCCGTGCTGGACCTGTCCACACTGCGCAGCGGCATCATGGCTGGCGCCACCTGCCCGATCGAGGTGATGCGCAAGGTCATCGAGCAGATGCACATGGCCGAGGTGCAGATCGCCTACGGCATGACCGAGACCAGCCCGGTGTCGCTGCAGACCGGCCCGGACGATGGCCTGGAGCTGCGCGTGACCACCGTGGGCCGCACCCAGCCGCAGCTGGAGACCAAGCTGGTGGACGCTGAAGGGCGCATCGTTGCCCGGGGCGAGATCGGCGAGCTGTGCACCCGGGGCTACAGCGTGATGCTCGGCTACTGGGACAACCTGCAGGCCACCCATGACGCCATCGACCCGGCCGGGTGGATGCACACCGGCGACCTGGCGGTGATGGACGACGAAGGCTACGTGCGCATCGTCGGGCGCAACAAGGACATGATCATTCGCGGTGGCGAGAACATCTATCCGCGCGAGCTTGAGGAGTTCTTCCACACCCACCCGGCGGTGGCCGAGGCGCAGGTGGTGGGGATTCCGTGCAGCAAGTATGGCGAGGAGGTGGTGGCGTGGATTCGCCTGCATCCTGGGCACAGTGCCACGGCGGACGAGTTGCAGCAGTGGTGCAAGGCGCGGCTGGCGCATTTCAAGACGCCACGGCATTTCCGTTTTGTCGATGAATTTCCGATGACGGTGACGGGGAAGGTGCAGAAGTTCCGGATGCGTGAGATCACCGTGGAGGAGCTGGGGGGCTAGGCATCGCCTTGTAGACCAGGTCGACCAGCTCGGCAAAGGTGGTGTAGGTCTGGACTTGATCGGGGATCAAGATGCCGAATGTTTCCTCCACGATGGCTTGCAGTTCCACCACGTCGAAACTGTCGGCGCCCAGTTCGTCCATGGCGATGTTCGGCCGGATCCGGTGCAGGCTCTGTTCGAGGAGGCCAGCGAGGATCCATTGCAGGTGGAAGGCGATGTAGAGGCGCGAGCGCATGCCGGAGGTGACCGTCAGAGGGTGGTGCTTCTCTGTACTTGGCTTCGTGATCGGGCGCCACTGGCAGAAATACCAGGTGTATCGGGCGCGGCTTTGTGCTTGTCAGGACCGGCCTCATCGCGGTGCACACCCGCTCCCACGCAGGCGACACGGCACTTGTGGGAGCGGGCTTGCCCGCGAGGGGCCGGTTCAGGCGGTCAACCTCTCACAACCTTGTCTATCCTCAAGCTTTCACTGGCGGCTCCTGGCTCGGCGGATCGCCCACGGTCGGCGGCACGGTTGGCTTGATCGGCAGCTCGTCCGGATCCTCCTCGGGCACCGGCGGCGGCAAGGTCGGGTCGTCGATGTTCGGGTCGGGTGTCTCCGGTGGAATGGGAATGTTCATGGGCCTGGCCTCGCGGGATGAATGAAGCGTTGTCGCAGGCTTTGACCCAGGCCTGCGCCCGACGCTCATTTTTTTTGAACCCCCGCGCGCCAACAGGGCTCTGAACCCTTACCGCCACCAGCCCAGGGGAGCAGGTCGATGTCTGGTAAAGAGCCGTTCGAAAGCGTGGCCATGGCTAACGATCACCCGGACCAGGCCATCAGCCTGGCCCAGGCGCTGCTGGCCCCGCGCATCGTGATCGAGGACGCAAGCCCGGTGCTCGACGGCGGCACCTTCGCCGCCAAGGCGGTGCGCGGGCACAAGGTCGAGGTGAGCGCCAAGGTCTACACCGACGGCCATGACCGCCTGGCGGTGAGCCTGAACTGGCGCCAGGCCCACAGCAGGCGCTGGCACTGCGTGGCAATGCACTCGCCGGGCAACGATCTGTGGCAGGCAGAGTTCACCCCCGCCGATCTGGGCTTGCACCTGTTCAGCATCGAGGCCTGGATCGACCCGTTCGCCACCTTCTGCCACGACCTGGAGAAGAAGTACGCCGCCGGTGTGGACGTGAGGCTCGAACTGGAGGAGGGCCGGCTGCTGCTGGGCCAGGGCATCGAGCGCAGCGACGGGCTGTTGCGCGAGCAGCTTGAACGGTTGCAACAGCGCCTGCCGGATTCGCCGGTGGATGACCAGGTGGCGTTGCTGTTGCATCCTGATGCCGCCCAGCTGATGGCCGAGGCCGAGCACCGCAGTTACCTCACCCGAAGCCGTGAGTTTCCCCTGGATGTGGACCGCGAGGCAGCACTGTTCGCCAGTTGGTACGAACTGTTTCCGCGATCGATCACCGACGATCCTGAACGTCATGGCACGTTCAATGACGTGCACCAGCGCCTGCCGATGATCCGCGACATGGGCTTCGACGTGCTGTACTTCCCGCCGATCCACCCCATCGGCATGAAGCACCGCAAGGGCCGCAACAATGCCTTGCAGGCCGAGCCCGGTGACCCCGGCAGCCCCTACGCCATCGGCAGCCCCGAGGGCGGGCACGATGCCATCCACCCGCAGCTGGGCAGCCGCGAGGACTTCCGCCGGCTGGTCGCCGCCGCCGCCGAGCATGGGCTGGAGATCGCCCTGGATTTCGCCATCCAGTGCTCCCAGGACCACCCCTGGCTCACGCAGCACCCCGGCTGGTTCAGCTGGCGGCCCGATGGCAGCATCCGCTACGCCGAGAACCCGCCGAAGAAGTACCAGGACATCGTCAACGTCGACTTCTATGCCCCTGAATCGGTGCCGAGCCTGTGGCTGGCCTTGCGCGACGTGGTGGTCGGCTGGGTGGAGGAGGGCGTGAAGACCTTCCGTGTCGACAACCCGCACACCAAGCCGCTGCCGTTCTGGCAATGGCTGATCGCCAATGTGCGTAGCCAGCACCCCGAGGTGATCTTCCTCGCCGAGGCCTTCACGCGCCCGGCGATGATGGCGCGCCTGGGCAAGGTGGGCTACGCGCAGAGCTACACCTACTTCACCTGGCGCAATACCAAGCAAGAGCTTCGTGAATACGTCGAGGAGCTCAACCAGCCGCCGTGGAGCCAGTGCTACCGGCCCAACTTCTTCGTCAACACGCCGGATATCAATCCGTTCTTCCTGCAGACCTCGGGCCGTGCCGGCTTTCTTATCCGCGCCGCGCTGGCGACCATGGGCTCGGGCCTCTGGGGCATGTACTCGGGTTTCGAGCTGTGTGAAGGCACGCCGCTGCCGGGCAAGGAGGAGTACCTGGATTCGGAGAAGTACGAGATCCGCCCGCGCGACTTCACCCAGCCCGGCAACATTGTCGCCGAGATCGCCCAGCTCAACCGAATCCGTCGGCAGAACCGCGCCCTGCAGACCCACCTGGGGGTGGTGTTCCTCAACTGCTGGAACGACAACATTCTCTACTTCGCCAAGCGCACGCCCGAGCGTGACAACTTCATCCTCGTGGCCATCAGCCTCGACCCGCACAATGCCCAGGAGGCCAGCTTCGAGTTGCCGCTATGGGAGCTGGGGCTGGACGATAACGCCGATACCCAGGGCGAGGATCTGATGAATGGCCACCGTTGGACCTGGCATGGCAAGACCCAGTGGATGCGCATCGAGCCGTGGCACCAGCCGTTTGGTATCTGGCGCATAGAAAAGCTGCGCTAATCCCCTGTAGGCGCGGCCTTGTGTCGCGAAAAGGCTGCAAAGCAGCCCCGGCAATATCTGCAGCGTCGCTGAAATCCTGGGGCCGCTTCGCGCCCCTTTCGCGACACAAGGCCGCTCATACAGGGTGCGTGTCGAACCGGAAATGAAAGGAGTCCCCAATGGCCAAGCGTTCCCGCCCGGCAGCCTTCATCGACGATCCGCTGTGGTACAAGGACGCAGTGATCTACCAACTGCACGTAAAATCGTTCTTCGACGCGAACAACGACGGCATCGGCGATTTCGCAGGCCTGATCGGCAAGCTCGACTACATCGCCGAACTGGGCGTCAACACCCTCTGGCTGCTGCCGTTCTATCCCTCGCCACGGCGCGACGACGGCTATGACATCGCCGAGTACAAGGCCGTGCACCCCGACTACGGCAGCATGGCCGACGCCAGGCGCTTCATCGCCGAGGCGCACAAGCGCGGCCTGCGGGTGATCACTGAGCTGGTCATCAACCACACCTCCGACCAGCACCCCTGGTTCCAGCGCGCCCGGCATGCCAAGCGTGGGAGCAAGGCCCGGGACTTCTACGTGTGGTCGGACGATGACCAGAAGTACGATGGCACGCGGATCATTTTCCTCGACACCGAGAAATCCAACTGGACCTGGGACCCGGTGGCCGGCCAGTACTTCTGGCACCGCTTCTACTCGCACCAGCCGGACCTCAATTTCGACAACCCGCAAGTGCTCAAGGCAGTAATCGGGGTGATGCGCTTCTGGCTCGACATCGGCGTCGATGGCCTGCGCCTGGACGCCATCCCCTACCTGATCGAGCGCGACGGCACCAATAACGAGAACCTCCCCGAAACCCACACCGTGCTCAAGGCCATCCGCGCCGAGATTGATGCCAACTACCCCGACCGCATGCTCCTGGCCGAGGCCAACCAGTGGCCCGAGGACACCCGCCCGTACTTCGGCGAGGGCGACGGCGACGAATGCCACATGGCCTTCCACTTCCCGTTGATGCCGCGCATGTACATGGCCCTGGCCATGGAAGACCGCTTCCCGATCACCGACATCCTGCGCCAGACCCCGGAGATCCCGGCCAACTGCCAGTGGGCGATCTTCCTGCGCAACCACGATGAGCTGACCCTGGAGATGGTCACCGACCGCGAGCGCGACTACCTGTGGAACTACTACGCCGAGGACCGCCGCGCACGCATCAACTTAGGAATTCGCCGGCGCTTGGCACCGCTGCTGCAACGCGACCGGCGGCGCATCGAGCTGCTCACCAGCCTGCTGCTGTCGATGCCCGGCACCCCGACCCTGTACTACGGCGACGAACTGGGCATGGGCGACAACATCTACCTGGGCGACCGCGATGGCGTGCGCACCCCCATGCAGTGGTCGCCGGACCGCAACGGCGGTTTCTCCCGGGCCGATCCGCAGCGCCTGGTGTTGCCGCCGATCATGGACCCGCTGTACGGTTACCAGACCATCAACGTCGAAGCCCAGGCCCACGACCCGCATTCGCTGCTCAATTGGAACCGCCGGCTGCTGGCGGTGCGCAAGCAGCAGAAGGCCTTTGGCCGTGGCAGTCTGAAGATGCTCACGCCGAGCAATCGCCGGGTGCTGGCGTACATCCGCGAATACACCGATGCCGACGGCAACAGCGAAATCGTGCTGTGCGTGGCCAACGTCTCGCGGGCGGCCCAGGCGGCGGAGTTGGAACTGTCGCAGTACGCCGACAAGGTGCCGGTGGAGATGCTTGGCGGCAGCGCCTTCCCGCCCATCGGCCAGCTGCCGTTCCTGTTGACCCTGCCGCCCTATGGCTTCTACTGGTTCGTGCTGGCCAGTCACGACCGCATGCCCAGCTGGCATGTCCAGCCTGCCGAGGGGCTGCCCGAGCTGACCACCCTGGTGCTGCGCAAGCGCATGGAGGAACTGCTCGAGTCGCCCTCCCGCGAAACCTTGCAGGCGTCGATCCTGCCGCAGTACCTGCCCAAGCGTCGCTGGTTCGCCGGCAAGGAAGGGCCGATCGACCAGGTGCGCCTGCGCTATGGCGTGCGCTTCGCCACCCCGGCGCTGCCGGTGCTGCTTGGCGAGCTGGAGGTGCACAGCGAAGGCGTGGTCACCCACTACCAACTGCCCTTCGGCCTGTTGCCAGAGGAGCAGATCAATGCCGCGCTGCCTCAGCAGCTGGCGCTGTCGCGGGTACGCCGCGGCCGGCAGGTGGGGCTGATCACCGATGCGTTCGTGCTTGAACCCTTCATCCGCGCCGTGCTCCAGGGCTGCCAGGACGGCCTGCGGCTGGGCTGTGGCGATGGCCTGGGCGAGTTGCGCTTCCACAGCACCGAGCAGTTGGCCGCGCTGCAGCTCGATGCGCAGAGCGAGGTGCGCTACCTGGGCGCCGAGCAATCCAACAGTTCGGTGGTGGTCGGTGGCAGTCTGGTGCTCAAGTTGATCCGTCGGGTCAATCCGGGCACTCACCCGGAGCTGGAGATGAGCGCCTACCTGACCGCCGCCGGCTTTGCCAATATCTCCCCGTTGCTGGCCTGGGTCAGTCGCGTGGATGAGAGCGAGCAGCCGCACCTGCTGATGATCGCCCAGGGCTACCTGAGCAATCAGGGTGATGCCTGGGACTGGACGCAGAACACCCTGGAGCGGGCGATCCGCGACCAGATGGAGCCCGGCAACGTCGAGCCGGAGGCGCATACCGATGCCCTGGCCGAGCTGACGGGGTTTGCCGCCTTGCTCGGCCAACGTCTGGGCGAGATGCACCTGCTGCTGGCCGCGCCGAGCGACGACACAGCGTTCCAGTCCCGCCCGAGCGATGCCAGGGACAGCGAGCGCTGGAGCCGGCAGATCAGCGCCGAACTGACCCGCGCCCTCGACCTGCTGGCCCAGCACCGTGACACCCTTGACCGCGACAGCCAGGCGCTGGTCGACGATCTGCAGCAACAGCGCGACGGCCTGCGTCAGCACGTCGACAACCTCGCCCGTCAAGCCCAGGGCGGCTTGCTGATGCGCGTGCACGGCGACCTGCACCTGGGCCAGGTACTGGTGGTGCAGGGCGATGCCTACCTGATCGATTTCGAGGGCGAGCCGGCGCGCCCGCTCGACGAGCGTCGGGCGAAGCACAGCCCGTACAAGGATGTCAGCGGCGTGCTGCGCTCCTTCGACTATGCTGCTGCGATGATCCTGCGCAGCGCCTCGGCGGTAGACCTCTCCGAGGCGGCGCGCCAGGCCCGCCAGCGGGTCGCCCGGCAGTACCTGCACCAGTCGCGTCACGCTTTCGTCGAGGCCTACGGGCTGGCCACCGCCGCCATGCCCCACGCCTGGCAGCAGGCCGAGGGCGAGCGCGCCGCGCTGGAACTGTTCTGCCTGGAGAAAGCCGCCTACGAAATCACCTATGAAGCCGAAAACCGGCCCAACTGGCTGGCCGTGCCTTTGCATGGCCTGCATGGACTGATCAGTACCTGGGGAGAGTCTTAAATGAATGCAACCACGCGTGACAACGGCGGCCTTCGGCAACGGGACCTCGATGCCCTGGCCCGCGCCGAGCACGCCGATCCATTCGCCGTGCTGGGTCCCCATGACGATGGGGCGGGCGGCCTGTTCGTCCGCGCTTTCCTGCCCAATGCCCTGAATGCACGCCTGCTGGCGCGCCATGACGGGCAGGTGCTTGCCGAAATGGTGCAGGGCAGCGTGCCGGGGCTGTTCACCGCGCACCTCGATGAGGCACGGGCCTACCTGCTGCAGATCGGCTGGGCCGGTGGCGAGCAGGTTACCGAGGATCCTTACAGCTTTGGTCCGCAACTGGGCGACATGGACCTCTACCTGTTCGCCGAAGGCAATCACCGCGACCTGTCCGGGCGTTTCGGCGCCCAGCCGACCGTGGTCGACGGTGTCGCGGGCGTGTGCTTTTCGGTGTGGGCGCCCAATGCCCGGCGGGTCTCGGTGGTCGGCGACTTCAACAACTGGGATGGCCGCCGTCACCCCATGCGCCTGCGCCACAGTGCCGGGGTGTGGGAACTGTTCGTGCCCAGGCTCGGCGTGGGCGAGACCTACAAGTTCGAGGTGCTGGGCGCGGACGGCGTGCTGCCGCTCAAGGCCGACCCCCTGGCCCGCGCCACTGAGCTGCCGCCGAGCACCGCCTCGAAGGTGGCCGGCGCCCTGGCCCACGACTGGCGCGACGGCCAGTGGATGGAGCAGCGTGCCCAGCGCCACGCCTACAGCGCGCCGCTGTCGATCTACGAATTGCACGCCGGCTCCTGGCGTTGCGAACTGGACGATGCCGGCGAAGTCGCGCGCTTCTACAACTGGCGCGAGCTGGCCGAGCGCCTGGTGCCCTACGTGCAGGAGCTGGGCTTCACCCATATCGAACTGATGCCGATCATGGAACACCCTTTCGGCGGCTCCTGGGGTTACCAGCCGCTGTCGCTGTTCGCGCCGACTTCGCGCTATGGCAGCGCCGAGGACTTCGCCTTCTTCGTCGATGCCTGCCACCAGGGTGGCATCGGCGTGATCCTCGATTGGGTGCCGGCGCATTTTCCCACCGACGAGCATGGCCTGGCGCGTTTCGACGGCACCGCCCTGTACGAGTACGACAACCCGCTGGAAGGCTTCCACCAGGACTGGAACACGTTGATCTACAACCTCGGGCGCAACGAGGTGCGCGGCTTCATGCTGGCCTCGGCGCTGCACTGGCTCAAGCACTTCCACATCGACGGCCTGCGCGTGGACGCAGTGGCCTCGATGCTCTACCGCGACTATTCGCGCAAGGCCGGCGAGTGGGTGCCCAACCGCCACGGCGGGCGCGAGAACCTCGAAGCCATCGACTTCATCCGCCACCTCAATGGTGTCGCCGCCCACGAAGCGCCGGGCGCGCTGATCATCGCCGAGGAATCCACCGCCTGGCCCGGGGTCAGCCAGCCGGTGCAGCAGGGCGGACTGGGTTTTGCCTACAAGTGGAACATGGGCTGGATGCACGACACCTTGCACTACATCCAGAACGACCCGGTGCACCGCACCTATCATCACAACGAGATGAGCTTCGGGCTGATCTACGCCTATTCCGAGCATTTCATCCTGCCGATTTCCCACGACGAAGTGGTTCACGGCAAGCACTCGCTGATCGACAAGATGCCCGGCGATCGCTGGCAGAAGTTCGCCAACCTGCGGGCGTACCTGGCGTTCATGTGGACCCACCCGGGCAAGAAGCTGCTGTTCATGGGCTGCGAGTTCGGCCAGTGGCGCGAGTGGAACCACGACCAGCAACTGGACTGGTACCTGCTGCAGTACTCCGAGCACCAGGGCGTGCAGAAGCTGGTGGCCGACCTCAACCGGCTGTACCGTGAACGGCCGGCGCTGCACGAACAGGACTGCCGGGCCCAGGGCTTCCAGTGGCTGATCGGCGACGATGCGCACAACAGTGTGTACGCCTGGTTGCGCTGGAGCAGCCAGGGCGAGCCGCTGTTGGTGGTGGCCAACTTCACCCCGGTGCCGCGGGAGGGCTACCGGATCGGCGTGCCGTTCGGTGAACGCTGGCAGGAGCTGCTCAACAGCGATGCCGGGCTGTATGCCGGATCGAATGTGGGGAATCTCGGCGGGGTGGCCAGCGAGGCGATCGCCAGCCATGGCCAGCCGTTATCGCTGGCGCTGAACCTGCCGCCATTGGGGGTATTGGTGATGAGCCCCGCCTGATGGCGGCGTCGCCAGTAGAGAGAGGGGCCATACTGAAACATCAGGACCCAAATTCATCCTTTTGCCATCAGGCCGGCGCGTCCTAGGCTAACCCACCTAGGCGCGCGACCTTTCCTACCAGAGGTGAAGCATGAATCCCACCTTGCCAATGCTGGGCCTTGGCTGGTTGCTGGCCCTGCCGCTGCAGGCGGCGCCCCTGCCAGGGCCGTTGCTGGCCGCCAATGACAGCAACAATCCATACAACAGCCCGATCATGCGCGCCAACCCCAACAGCCGCCAGGGCAGCGTGCCCGCCACGCCACCGGTGCGCGGCCCCTCCACGCAACCCAATCCGCGCCCGCCGACCCTGGACAACCGCGGTATCGGCAATGGCGACAACCTGCGGCGCGAGCAGCAAACCCCGAATCTGGAACCCACCCGGCCACCACGTGACACCCAGCGCGTGCCGTGAGCCCCTTCGAAGGAGTCGAGCATGACGCCACGCACCTTGATGATCTCCCTGGCGGCCGCCAGTCTGTTTCCCGTATTGGCCCAGGCGGCCGCCGAGCAGCAGTTTCCCAGCGAGGAGGGGCAACTGACCGTCAGTACCGTCGCCGACGGCCTGCGCAATCCATGGGCCCTGGCCTTCCTGCCGGGTGGCAAGGACATGCTGGTCAGCGAGCGCCCCGGCAACCTGCGTATTGTCAGCGCCGAGGGCAAGGTGGGCCCACCGCTCTCTGGCGTGCCCAAGGTGTGGGCCGAAGGGCAGGGCGGCCTGCTCGATGTGGTGTTGTCGCCGGACTTCGCCAAGGATCGAACGGTCTATCTGTCGTTCGCCGAGGAAGGCCCCGACGGCAAGGCCGGGACTGCGGTCGGCCGTGGCCAGCTGTCGCAGGACCGGGCGCGTCTGGAAAACTTCACGGTGATTTTCCGCCAGCAGCCCAAGCTCTCAGAAGGCAATCACTTCGGTTCGCGGCTGGTGTTCGACCGTGACGGCTACCTGTTCATCGCCCTGGGCGAGAACAACCAGCGGCCCACCGCCCAGGACCTGGACAAGCTGCAGGGCAAGGTCGTGCGTATCCTGCCCGATGGCGAAGTGCCCAAGGACAATCCCTTCGTCGGCCGCGACAACGTGCGCCCGCAGATCTGGTCGTTCGGCCACCGCAACCAGCAGGGCGCGGCCCTGAATCCCTGGACCGGGCAACTGTGGACCCACGAGCACGGCCCCCGTGGCGGCGACGAGATCAACATCCCGCGGCCAGGCAAGAACTACGGTTGGCCGATCGCCACCCACGGCATCAACTACTCGCTGTTGCCGATCCCGGAGGCCAAGGGCAAGCATGTCGAGGGCATGGTAGACCCGCACCATGTGTGGGAGAAATCGCCGGGCATCAGCGGCATGGCGTTCTATGACAGCCCGACCTTCAAGGCGTGGGACCACAACCTGTTCATCGGCGCGCTGGCGACCCGGGAGTTGATCCGCCTGCAGCTTGATGGCGACAAGATCGTGCATGAAGAGCGCCTGTTGGGCGACCTCAAGGCGCGGATCCGTGACGTGCGGGTTGGGCCGGATGGCTATGTGTATGTGCTGACCGATGCCAAGGATGGGGCATTGTTGAAGCTGGGGTTGAAAGACGATTGATGCCGGTGAGGACGTGTCGCGTGGCAGCAGGCGCGCCCGCGACAAGGCCGAAAGTGTCGTACCATGGCGGGCATGATGCCCGAATCCTTCTACCAGCAAGCACTCATCGAACGCGGTTTCTTTCCTGATCCGGCTCAGGCGGTGGCCGTCACTGCATTGCAGGGCTGCTTCGATGCCCTGGTCCAGGGCAAGCCGACCCAGGGCCTTTACCTCTGGGGCCCGGTCGGCCGCGGCAAGACCTGGTTGATGGACCTGTTCCACCGGTGCCTGCCGCTACCCGCCCGGCGCCAGCATTTCCACCACTTCATGGCCTGGGTCCACCAGCGCCTGTTCCAGCTCAACGGCACCGCCGACCCGCTCAAGGCCTTGGCTCGAGCGTTGGCCGGCGAGATCCGCGTCTTGTGTTTCGACGAGCTGTTCGTCAGCGATATCGGTGACGCGATCATCCTCGGACGGCTGTTCCAGGAGCTGTTCGACGAGGGCGTGGTGATCGTCGCCACGTCCAACCAGCCCCCCGATCAGTTGTATCGCGACGGTTTCAACCGTGAACGCTTCCTGCCGGCCATCGCCGCCATCGAGCGGCACATGCGGGTGCTGTCGGTGACTGGCGAGCAGGACCATCGCCTGCATCCAGGAGCGTGGCGGCAGCGCTACTGGGTGGCGCCGGCGGGAGCTGGCGGGGCGCTGGCTGCGGTGTTCGAACAGTTGAGCCCGGATGATCCCGGCAGCGAGCAGACCGTGCAGATCGGTTCGCGCCATGTGCGGGTCGTGCGCCACAGCCCCCGGGCGCTCTGGTGCCGATTCGCCGATCTGTGCGAGCAGCCCCTGGCCGCCATGGACTTCATGGCGTTGTGCGACCGTTTTCCGGCCATTCTGGTAAGTGACGTGCCGGCCCTGGGCGGCGTGCAACAGGCCGGGCGTATCGCCCGTGGCACCGAGGATGGCGCGGCCCGGGTCGAGGCCGGCGATCGCCAGCTGCCGACCCTGGCGCCCAAGGATGACAGCGTGCGCCGTTTCATCGCGCTGGTCGACGAGTGCTACGACCGTCGGGTGGCGTTGTACCTGGAGGCCGAGGTCCCGCTGGAAGCGCTCTACACTCAAGGATATCTGGCGTTCCCGTACCAACGGACCCTGAGCCGGCTACGGGAGATGCAACTGCAACGCTTCGCCTGAAGGAGCCGACCATGGAGCCGCTGTCGCATCATCTGCTGACCCAGGCCTACAACAATGGCTGGGCCAACCACCGCCTGTACAAGGCTTGCCTGCAACTGACCCAGGACGAGTTCGTCGCCCCCCGTTGCAGCTTCTTTCCCTCGATCAAGGCTACCCTCAACCACCTGTTGACGGTGGACTGGTTCTACCTGGATGCCCTGGAGTGCGAGCAGCGCGGTGAAGCTCCCGATCCGGATGGCGAGCGTTTCTTTGTGCCTGAGCAACCCTTTGCCACCTGCACCGACCTGCAAGCTCAGCAGGTTCAGGCCGATCAGCGACTGATCACCTATTGTCGGCAATTGCGTGACGACCAGCTCGGACGTTATGTCAGCATCGTGCGGCCAGAACGGATGCAGCATGAGTCGCGTCTGCGCTTGCTGTCGCACCTGTTCGAGCACCAGATCCACCACCGTGGCCAGGTCCACGCGATGCTCAGCGACACGGCGGTAAGGCCTCCGCAACTCGACGAGTTCTTCTGCGAGGAGGAGGCGTCGCTGCGCGCCGAGGACTTTGCCGCTCTGGGATGGAGCGAGGCGCAGATCTGGGCGCAGCGCTGAACGCTGCTCAGGGCGTTTCGCTGTCGGCCAGGTCGTGGGCGCCCTGAACCAATTGTTCCAATTGGTGATGCACCATGGCGCGGTCCATTTTTACCAGGGGCTGGCGGTTCCATAGCACATGCATGCCCGTGAGCGGATCGACTCCGAGCATGGGCTTGCAGAGTTCCTGGCAGAACAGGTTCTGCTGACCCCAGCATACGCCATCGATGGCGGGAAGTTCGATGAACATCAGTAACTGGTCGGCAGGGTGCTCGGTCACGTTGCACACATGGGGGCCTACCCGCAGGCTGATCACGGGCTCGAAGGCCACAGGGGGCTCCAGCTTCAAGGCCGCGTACAGCTGGGTCAGTGCATAGTCATAGTTCTTGCCTGGCATGGCGAGTTCTCGTTGGAGGGGGCCGCCACGGTAACGATCATGCCGCATGCTCGACTATCGGAGGCTGTCGTCGTTTTTTAGCTGTTGGCTTGCGTCCGCCTTCTGCCGTGCGCCAGGTTCCGTGAACTTCCTACAAGCAATGGCGAAATACCTCCACCCATACGAGGACAATCCCTGCGTTCAAGCATGGGAGGGCATCGTAGCCTATGGCCATGTCTACACCCGTTGAGCTTCGACGTGGTGTGTAAAGGGCTCTACGGGAAGTAAGGCCTGGTGCGAGAGGGATTTCTCCAGTTGAGGACTGGTGAGTGCAAGGGCGGCAGTTGGATGTTGTCGGGGCGGGTTTTGCATCCCAAGGGCAGGAAGGCTTCTACGCGATCATGACCGGTGAGCTGGCCGTACGCGAAAAAGACAATGTCATCGATCTACAGGCCGGCGAACTGCTATTCGTCAAGCGCGGCACCTACCTGGTGGCGATCCGATGGCAGGCGTGCCAAGTCCTGTGGCTGCCGCTGGATGTGAATTTCGTGCAGGCGTTCATGCAGCGTCACGGTAAGGAATTGAGCCATCTCGAGCGCTACGATAAACCCTGTGTGAATGCCCTGCGCCTTCAGCCCTGCAGCATGGCGCGGGAGTGCGTGACCCGTCTGGCGGCGCTCGGTGGCGAAGGGCCTGCGTCGATGCTGGCAATGCTGCGTCTTGAGGAGCTGCTGCTGTTGCTGGTGTTCGGGGCGCAAGGTCGGACGCTGCTGGCGGCTCTGCGCCAACAGGGCAATCGCCATGTTGATCGGCTGCACGCCTTCATGGAGCAGAACTACCTGCGCGAGTGGCGCCTGGACCAGTACGCCGAGGCCTTCGGGCTGGGCCTGACGGCGTTCAAGAGCCTGTTCTGCTCCTTCTACAACTGCTCGCCACGCGCCTGGATCACCGAACGTAGGATCGTCCATGCGCATCACCTGTTGCTTAACACGCGCATGAGCATTGTCGACATCGCCATGGAAAGCGGCTTTTCCAGCCAGTCGTATTTCAGCCAGAGCTACCGTCGGCGCTTCGGTTGCACGCCCAGCGACGCCCGTCGCTAGACGCCCCCCGACCTCGCATGGACAAGACCCGCATGAACAGACTTCCAATGCAGTTGGCCCGCCGCCTGGGCATGGCGCCCTGGCTGGCCGATGACGCTGGCAGCTACCACCTGTGCATCGATGGCCATGGCCTGTGGCTTGAACCGCGGGGCGTACAGCTGATGGTCCGCAGCTCGCTATCGTCGGTGGTCGGGCATGGCGCCAGTCTCGATCATCAGGCGCTGAGCCGCCTGATGGGCATGGTCACTGCCTGGGCTGCGCATTGCCCACAGCGGTTGGCGCTGACGCCTGACTCAGAGCTCATGCTCGAGGCTTGGATCGACGTGTCACAGGGCGATGTCGACACCCTCGAGCAGGTGCTTGGGGTTCAGGTCGCCCTGCTGAATGTCCTGTGCGTGCAACGCTGCAGCCAAACACCTGTGATTGTCCGAGGGCCCAGCGTATGGCTGCCATGAGATCGCTTGCCACCGGTTTGGCAGTCCTGCTGGTCAGTTTATTCGCCGAGGGCGAGCCGCTGGATTGGGCTGACGAGCCGTTCCACTATATCGCTCAGGGCGAGAGTCTGCGTGACGTGCTGACCAATTTTGCCGCCAACTACCAGGGTTTGGTGGTGGTCAGTGACAAGGTCAGGGACCAGGTGAGCGCCACGTTCGAGCAGCCGGATCCGCAGGCGTTTCTCGAGCAGGTCGCGGTGCTCTACAACCTGGCCTGGTACTACGACGGCGCGGTGCTGCATGTCGACAAATCGAGCGAAGTCCAGACACGGCTGATCCACCTGGACAAGGTGCGCGAGCCGCAACTGCGCGTCGCGCTCCAAGAAGGTGGTGGCTGGACCTCGCGCTTTGCCTGGCGCGCCGCAGCAAGTGGACGGCTGGTGTACGCGTCAGGACCGCCCCGCTATCTGGACCGGGTCGAGCAGACGGTCAAGGCCCTGGAGCAGCAGGCGAGTCTGCAGGACGAACTGGGCGGCAACCTCAGCGTCGAGGTGATCCCGCTCAGGCATGCGATGGCCGAGGATCGTGAGATCGACTATCGCGATCAGAAGGTGGCGGTGCCTGGCGTGGCCACGATCCTCTCCCGGGTGCTGGCCGATGCCAATGTGGTGTCGGTGGAAGGCCAATCCATGGGGGAGGGGGCACAGGTTCGCGCAGGTCGGGCCGTGGTCCAGGCCGAGCCGTCGCTCAATGCCATCATCGTGCGTGATCACGCCGAGCGCCTGCCCATGTATCGACGGCTGGTGATGGCGTTGGACCGGCCTGCTGCTCGGATCGAGGTAGGCCTGACAATCCTCGATATCAACGCTGAACACCTGGATGAGCTGGGCGTGGAGTGGCAGTTCGGTATCGGCAAGCATCAGCTGGTGGACCTTCGTACCCGAGCGGGCGTATCGGAAACCACGTTGACCGGCAGCCTGGTAGATAGTCGGGGCTTGAACCGGCTGTTGGCCAAGGTGACCCTGATGCAGGGCGAGGGCCATGCCCAGGTGGTGTCGCGACCGACCTTGCTGACCCAGGAAAATACCCTGGCGGTGATTGATCACAGTGAAACCTACTATGTACGGGTGATGGGTGAACGCGTTGCCGAGCTCAAGGCGATCACCTACGGCACCTTGCTGAAGATGACGCCACGTCTGATCCGCAGTGCGGACCGGCCGGAAATCAGCCTTAGCCTGCATATCGAGGACGGCAGCCAGAAGCCCAACAGCACCGGGCCCGACGGCATCCCCACCATCAGCCGCACGGTCATCGACACGCTGGCCCGGGTCGATCTCGGACAGAGCCTGATGATCGGCGGCATCCATCGCGACGAGACCAGCGAAAGCATCCGCAAGGTCCCGCTGCTGGGTGACATTCCCTTCCTGGGCGCCTTGTTCCGTTATCAGTCGAGCAACACCCGTCGTTCGGTCCGGCTGTTCCTGATCGAGCCGAGGCTGATTGATTCCGGGCTTGGCGAGCGTGCCTGAAATGACCTGGAAATTGCGGATCTACAGTGGTCTGAATGCCGGCGCCGAGGTGTCCTTGATGTCGGGGCGGGTGGTCATCGGTGCCGATCCTGCCCTGGCCGACCTGGTCCTGGTGGATACAGGCATCGCTGCCGTGCACCTGGTGCTGATGGTCGAGCCCCATGGCGTGCGCCTGCTGGAGTGGGGGTCGGCTGAACCACCTACCCAGGACGGGCGGGAGGTGGCTGCGGATGTCGAGCTGCAGGCCTTGGCGATTCAAGGTTGTGGTCCGTTGCGCTGGGCATTTGGCAACCAGGACGAAGTGTTCAGCGAGCGGCTTGTGGTGCAGGCCCCTGCGCCCTGGATAGGGCGCGGCTGGTTCATGGTGCCCGGCGCCGGTCTGATCTTGCTGCTCGTTTTGCTTACCCGATTGTTGGTGCCCGAGGCAGAGGCACAGGACACGCCGGCAGCAGTGATTGCCCCAGTCGAGCAACCCGCTCAACCCCAGGAGCAAGCCCGGACGCGGCTGGCGCAGCTGCTGCGCGACTGGCGACTGGAGGATGCCTTGAGCGTGTCGGACCAGGGGCACGCCCTGGTGTTGCGCGGGGCGCTGCGCGAGCGCCAGCTTCAGGACTACCAGAACCTTCAGCGACAGTACCGCGAGGCATTTGGCGACTACCCGTCGTTGCGGTTGGTCGACGAGGGCAGGGCACCTTCCGCGAAACTCGATTTCCCTGTTCGAGGCGTTTCACTGGGGCGGTTGCCTTACGTGACGCTGACCGACAACCGCCGTTATCCAGTGGGGGCACTGATGCCCTCCGGCATTCGCATCCTGGCCATCGATGGGCAGGCGATCACGCTGAGCAAGGGCGGTCGGGACTATGTGATCAACCTGAAGGAGAGACCGGCGGATGATGGATGAACTCATGCGGGAGGTGCGTGACCGACGCAAGCAGGCACGCATGTTCTCCGTGCTGGAGCACGCACGGCAGGCCTGCGCCAGGCAGCTGTCTGAGCCGCTGCCACCCCCTGCGTTCCAGCGCTTGCACCACCAACTGGCAGCCCTTGACGCAGCCTTGAAGATACTCGAAAAACTGGAGGAATACTGAAATGACAACGATCAGCAGCGGGTTCCACGACGGTACCAGCAACACCATGGACATGGTCCACGAGGGCATGGTCAAGCAGGCAAGGCAGGCCAACAAGGCGGTTCTCGACTCCCTGCAGAAGCTCAACGAGAAAAGTGACGATCCCGCTTTGCTGGCTGATATGCGTCATCGCTCGAACATCTGGTCGAACGTGTTCCAGGTCGACGCGACCCTGGGCCAGACCTTCAAGAACACCATCAGCAGCATTCTGCAGAAGTTCTGAGCATGAACCATTCCGTGAACAATCTGCTGGCCCGCCTGGGCCTGCTGGGTGTCGAGCATCGTCACCATGAAGAGGCGCTTTGCATCGCGCAGTGGCTGGCCCGGGAGCCTGAGACAATGGAAGCTGCCTGTGCGATACGTACTGCCTGCCTGATGGGGCTGGGGCGTTGCGAAGAAGCCTTGGCGCAGGGCAACCAGGCGCCTTGGCCATCGCTGGGGCCTTGGTTGGCGCTGTGTGAGCGTCAGTTGGGCTATATGGCAGCCCTCGAGCGGCGGCTTGAGGGCATGGCGCAGAGCGGTAATCCTGATCTGGTTCACTTTGCCCAGGGCATGCGCGCCCAGGTGGTGGCATGAGTCCGCTGGCCTCGACGCTTGTGTTTGCTGGACAAGGTGCACAGATCGCGATGCACGTGCACAGCGATCAGGATGCTGCCGAGTTCCAGGCAAGCCTTGTTGAACATCAACCTCGCGAGCAGGTGTATTCGGAACTGACACAGCAAACGAGGCTGCAAGTGTTCGCCATGGCGATGGACCTGCTGAATGATTCCTTCACGGTGGAGGGCGGCTCATGAGTGGTATCACCGAGGTGACCCAGATGGTCACCGATCTGCAGTCGCTGGCGGCACCGGCTGCCGACTCCCGGCAGGTGGCCGAGTTCGAGCAAGCGCTATCCGGCGCCTCCGGCAGCCCCGGGGATGGACTGCTGCACCAGATAGGTCAGCTCCACCAGCAGCATGCAGAAGCCCGGCTGAGCGCGCAGGCCAGTCTGGTCTCGCGCACGGGGGATCCCGTGGCACTGATGGATGCTCACTGGGCACTGATTCGCACAAACCTGCAGGTGGAGTTGATCGCCAAGGGCGTGGGGCGCACCACGCAGAACATCGAAACTCTCATGAAAGCCCAGTAGGTGCCCTGTGAAAAGATCATGGCAGTGCGTGCTGCTTCTGGCGGTGCTGGCGCTGGGGGGATGCAGGGTCGAGCTTTACCTCGGCCTCGGCCAGCGCGAGGCCAACGAGATGCTCGCGGTGTTGGACAGCGAGGGCATCGACGCGGTGAAGGCCCAGGACAAGGACGGCAAGGTGAAGATCCTAATCGACGAAGCCGACATCGGCCACGCGGTGGCGGCGCTCAAGCGTCAAGGCTATCCGCGGGAAATGTTTTCCACGGTCAATGATGTGTTTCCCCGCGACAGTTTGATCTCCTCGCCATTGGAGGAGCAGGCGCGGCTGACCTATGTGAAGTCCCAGGAGCTGTCGCGGACCCTGTCGGAGATCGATGGCGTGTTGGTGGCCCGGGTGCATGTGGTGCTTCCGGAGCCCCGTGATGGACTGCGCACGCAGAACGGTGCGGCGTCGGCGTCCATCTTTATCAAGCACGCGGCGGATGCGGCGCTGGGGATGTACATCGGGCAGATGAAGCAGCTGTTGAGCAACAGTATCGAAGGCCTGGACTACGAGCGCATCAGCGTGGTGCTGGTACCGTCTACCCAGGCGCGTCAACCACTGGCGGGCCCGCGCCATGTCACGCTGTTATCGATTCAGGTTCTGGAAGGCTCGCGCTGGCGCTTGCTCACGCTGCTGGGTGTGCTGCTGGGGATGCTGGTGCTGAGCAACCTGGCGCAGTACCTGTGGTGGCATCAGCGGGCACGCACATGACCGAATTCCAGCTTCGCTATTGCCCGGCGAATTACTTGCACTTGAACCATTGTCCTGGAGCCCTGAGCCAGGTAGCCCCGGCATTGCCGCTTTGGCGGGAGAGTTGCACGCTCAACGGTTGGCTGATGTCTGTGCTGGGACTGTCCGAGCCTTTCGACGTGCCAGAACGGCTCGGTAAGCTGGCTTATTATCCGCAGCCGGTGTTTGAGCGGGTGCTGTCAAGTTTGGGGGGACTGCTGCATGGTCGGGCCATCAAGCAGCTGCTCGACCCTGAAGGTCAGACGCGGTTGCGCCAGGCGCTCGACCTGCAAGACCTTCGCTATTGCCTGGAAAAGTGGCCTCTGGTCATCGGCCCTTGGCCTGCCGGCTGGCAACAGGTATTGCCAGCCGGCGACCTGGATGCGTACCTGCCCGGTTGTGGATTGGCATTCTGGCTGCAGGCATGCGGCGAGGTCGATCCAGGGTTCGCTCGGCGCATGGCCCTGCGCCTGCCAGGCATGACTGCTGTGCCAACTTGGCCGATGGACGCTGAGCAACGCGACTTGGCCCGCACCCTTTGCCTGAAAGTGGCCCGAGACAGGAGCCCGGAATGTTGCCATTTATTGAATTGAATGAGGCCCGGCCGATGATCGACCCGAGCCTGAACGTATTGCGCAGCGCTGACTATCAGCAGTACCTCGATGCCCGCGGACTGACCGACAACGCATGTCAGCGTGCCCGTGATATCGATGCCCGGGCCGATGCGGTGCTTGAGGAGCATCAGCGGCTCGGACGGGAGGTCGGGCTGGAAATGGCCGCCATCGAGCAGGCGGCGTTGCTGCACGGGACACGTTTGCACTGCGACGCGTTCTATCGCCAGGTCGACCGGCAGATGAGCGAGGTGGTGCGCCAGGCCGTGTGCAAGGTGCTGGGGCAATACCCTGATATCGAGCTTACATTGGCTGCGACCCGTCAGGCGCTGGCGCAGGTTCAGCCACGGGAAGCACTGTTGCTGCACGTAAGGCCCGATCAGTTGTCCGAGGTTAGCCAGCGTTTGGATGAAGTGCTCGCGCTATATCCCGAGGTCGGGTCTGTCGAGGTATGCGCCGATGCCAGGCTTGCGCGAGGCGGATGTCGTCTGGAGACCGCAGGCTGCGTGATCAATGCCAGTATCGAAGGGCAGTTGGCCGCGTTGCAGCGGGCGCTGACGCAACGGTACCTTGATGATGAGGCTGGAGCGCCATGAACGAAGCCGTGCTGGCCGCAGCCGCGCGGGCGCTCCATGATGATCAGGAGCGTGATGCGTTACTCCAGGTGTTTTGGAAACAGCTTCGCCAGCCTGCTCGGAATCTGGCGAGGGAGAGAGCAGAAGCCATGCCTGTTCGCCGGCCACTGCCTCAGCGAGGGATCCTGGTCTAGTGTGGTGTATCACAAATAGTGACCATAACTCGCGGCGCTTTTTGCGCTCATGCGGGGTTGAAAACAGGCTCGGAATGTTCATTTACAACCCGTAAAATCGAGCACGACTTCTGCCGTTTCTCGCCTGTTTTCGCCTTGTCTGATCGCCATTCGGCTACTGTTCGTACAAACCCCGGGCTTCCAACTCCGATTGTCCTGGACCTGTGGGATAGGGGTTGCCAGTGGTTTGCGGTTATCTATGCAATCTTCTCTTGCGCCTGCAACCAGCGAATCACCTCAGCGACCGGCTGGATCAAGTCACCTGGAATGTACTGCTCCACCAGGCTATCCGCGAACAGCGCCCGGGCCAGGGGAATACGTTCGAGCACCGGTATCCCTTCCTCTTCGGCGATCCGCCGGACCAGCAGGGCCTGTTCGTCGGTGTACTTGAGGGTGACCAACGGCAGGGGCGTTTCCCCGGGCCTGTAGCGCAGGCCCACGGCGATATGGGTCGGGTTGGCGACGATGACCGACGAGCGCCTGACGTCCGCGCGCAGTGTGCCGTTGTGTATCTCGCGATGGCGCTTGCGACGCTCGCGCTTGAGCTCCGGGGCACCCTCCATCTCCTTGTGCTCGCGCTTGACCTCTTCCTTGCTCATGCGCAGCTGTTTCAGATGTTGCCAGCGTTCAAGACCATAGTCGGCCGCCGAGATCGCCAGGAAACCCACGGCACAGACCCCGATAAGGTTGCCCATCAGGCTGCCCAGCAACGGCAGGATGCACTCGATGCCGCACGACGGCACCCGCAGCAGCGTGCGCAGCTGATCGCTGAGCAGGCCAATCACCAGCGCGCCGAGCAGCAGGACCTTGAGCGCCGACTTGAGAAAATCGAGCAGGTTCCTGATCGAGAAGATCCGCGTCACCCCCTCCAGCGGGCTGACTTTTTTCAGGTCAGGTGTGAGCGATTGGCCGCTGAAGACGAAACCGGTCTGCAGCAGGTTGCCGGCGATGGCGGCCAGCACCGCGGTCAAAAGGAACGGCAAGGTGAGCCATAGCAACTCATGCAGCAGTTGCTTCAGCATCAGCTCCAGCGCTTGGCGAAAGGGCAGATGGAGCAGGGGGGCGGGCAGCATCATCAGCTCACCAAGATGCCCGAGAAAGTAGTCGGGAAAGCCCATGGGCAACGCGACCAGGCTCAGGATGAGTACAGTGGAGACCAGCTCCTTGCTCTTGGCCACCTGGCCGTTGCGGCGCGCATCGCGCAATTTCGCTTGTGTGGGTTGTTCGGTCTTTTCGGTGCTCATGGCTGCTCCAGCAAAGGGCCGAGCAGGCGTACCTTGGAGAGTGCGATGAAAACCTGGCTTTCGGCCTGCGTCATCAGCAGGAACAGGTACGGCACCAGCAGCGCGCTGCAGACCAGGCTTTTGATCGGCATGGACAGGATGAACACGTTCAGTGACGGTGCGAAGCGGCTGACCAGGGCGAGGCCGAATTCGGCGAGGAACATGGCAATCAGCAATGGCGCGGCGAACAGCACGCAGAGGCTCAGCAGGTAGTCGAACTGGGCCAGGAAGAACGTATTCCACTGGTCGCCGATGTACGGGTAGAAGCTTGCCACCGGCCAGCTGGCATAGCTGCCCAGCAGCGCCCCTAGCAGCCCCAGGAAGGCGCCGCCGGTGAAGAACAAGGTAACGAGCGTCTGCGCCAGGAAGGCGCCGGTGGGGCTGGTCTGGCTGCCCAGAAGCGGGTTGAGGGTGGAGGCCAGGGTGGCGCCGCGCTGGTTGTCGATGAGAAAGCCGCAGGCCTCCAGGGCCCAGAACGGGATGGCCACCACGAAGCCCAGCAGCAGGCCGAGCAGCACTTCCTTGCCGATCAGCAGCCCCAGCTGTAATCCGTCCAGCGCAACGGGTAGGGTACCGGCCACGCTGGGGTAGATGAACAGGGCCAGCGAACAGGCCACGCCATTGCCCACCAGCGCGCCGCCCAGTACCTGCTTGCCGAGGATCGGCAGCAGCAGAAAACAGCCGAACAACCGGGGCAGGATCAGGCTGAAGCCCAGCAGCATCTGTTCAAGCGTCTGGACCGTCATCGTGCCGAGGAAATTCGGTTGAGCACCAGATCGGTGTAGCGGTACAACTCGCTGCCCATCCAGTCGGCAGTGACGAACAGGGTGACGACCACCGCCACCAGCTTGGCGACAAAACCTAGGGTCTGCTCCTGTACCTGGGTCAACGCCTGTACCAGGGAAACCAGGGTACCGACCAGCGCGGCCATCAGCACCGTCGGCAGCGACAGGACCAGCACCAGCCACAGCGACTGGGTGGCGAAGTGCAGAACTTCGGTATTGCCCATGTCAGCCTCCGTAGCTCAGCACCAGGCCATGGGAAAGTCGCCCCCAGCCGTCGAGCAGGACGAACAGCAGCAGCTTGAAGGGCAGTGAAATGGTCACGGGCGACACCATCATCATGCCCATGGCCAGGAGGATGTTGGAGATGATCAGGTCGATGGCGATGAAGGGCAGGTAGATCAGGAAACCTACCTCGAAGGCCCGGCTCAGCTCGCTGATGGTGAACGCCGGCAGCAGCACCAGCAGGCTGTTGCCGTCGACCCGCTCGGCATAGTGCTGGGGCCAGAGTTGGCGGGTGCTGTCGAGGAAGAAAGCGCGTTCGCGCTCGTTGACCTGGCTGTCGAGAAAAGCGCGAAACGGCGCCATGCCTTCGTCGAGAAAGCGCTCGACCGAACGGGCATCGCCGAGGGTGGTCTCATGGGCGTTCAGGTAGTCGTAGGTGGCCATGCCCACCGGGGCCATGACATAGAGGCTGAGGATGATCGCCAGGCCATACAAGGCCATGTTTGGCGGGATCTGCTGGACACCCAGGGCATTGCGCAGCAACGAGAAGACCACGGCCATCTTCAGGAACGAGGTGGCCATGACCGCGATGAACGGCACCAGCGACAGCAGCGCCAGACCGAGGATCAGGCTCAGTTCGTCCGGCAGCTGGATCATGTCGGTTGCTGCTCCAGCAGGCGGTCGACTCGCACCCCGAGGCGGCCGTCGATCTGCACCAACAGACCGGTGCCGATGCAGCGCTGGTTGGCGAGGATGCGCACCTTGGCATCCACAGGGCTATGCAGTTCAATCAGCGCTCCAGGTTGCAGGGTCGACAGTGTGTGCAGGTCGAGGGTCTGGCGACCGACTTCGAAGCTGACCGGGATGGGCAGTTGCTCCAGCGCTTGCAGCGTAGTGTCGGCCACAGGGGGGGTATCGTGCATGCGGACTAGCTCCAGATGTGTGTCTTCGAGTTGCAGCTCGGCCCAGGGGTGGCCATCGAGCACGCCCAGCAGTCGCGGGGAACTTGGCGTACCGGCAGGCAGTAGCAGGATGTCGCCCGAGCCCAGGTCGCGCAGGTCGTGCAACGTTAATTCGAGGGCGCGCCACTGCAGCGAGAGGTTGAGCTGGATGTTCAGGCGTTCGCGTAGTGGACGCCGTGGCAAGGCCGCCAGCATGTGCTCGCTGTCGCCTTGTACCCAGCAGGGCAGCAGGCCCTGCGCGCTTCTCAGCGTCACCTGCAGACCGGGTGTGCGGTCGATGGTGTCTGCCGGCTCGATGCCCAGGCATTGCAGGCCGGGTAGGCGAGGGGTGTCCCGTTGCAGCACCGCCAGCTGCAGTGCGCTGGGGAGGCTGGCGAAGTCGGCTGCCTGCAACTGTGGTGCGAGCCATTGCGCCAGCTGCTGCCGACGACACAGCAGGCGAGCCGGCACGCCGTGCCAATCGATTAGCACGGTCAGGTCCAGGTCATCGCCTGGAGTGCTGACGCTCAGCGAGACCTGCCCTTGATCGTCGGCATAATGGGGTTGGCGATGGCTCAGTGACTGCTGCAAGCGCAGTTCCTGAGTGTGGGCGACAGGCAAGTTCGATGTACTCATGGTTCAGGCCAGCCTTCGTCCTCTACATGGCGCTTGTTGCGCGAGCCTTGATGGTTGTCGCCCTTTGCGCCAAAGCCGAGGCTGACCGGCTGTGCGGGATCGAGTCGTTGCAGGCGCTCAAGCAGGTCCGTACCGGCCACCTGCAATTGCCGCAGGGCGGCCGGCGCAGCCTGGATCTCCACCTGCAGGCCAGCGCTCGCAGGGTTCATGCGTACTTCGACCTGGCCCAGCTGAGGTAACTGCACCTGCAACAGGGCCTGTTCGCGTTTGCCAGTCCTGCTGACGAACAGTTGCAGTTGCAGGCGCTCAACAAGCGTCTGCAGATCCTGGACGGGGGCAGCGACAGTTGATGACAGGCCCTTGTCGATCAGGGGGCGCTCGCTCGATGGGATGGGGGGGGCAAGGATTGGGTCGATATCGCGGAGTAGCAGACGATCCGGCACGTTGTTGGTATTGTCGTGGACATTTTGAGGGCCCGCCTCGGCTCGACGTGCTTCGGTCAATGAGGTTGGCTCGACTGCATCAGGTATCGCTGGCATGGGCTCCGGAAGGGGACGTTCGATGACGTCCTCGAGCAGCGCAGGTCGTTCTGCTGCGCAGGCGCGCGGGCACTTTGCGATCAAGTCAGCCATGTTCAGGACCACTTGGGTGACAGGGCGTTCAGGGCAGGCTTCGTCCTGGGTGGGTCGATGGCCAGTCTCCTGCGGCGTCCTGCGCTTTATCCGTGGATCTTCCAGCAGGTGTTCGAACAACCGTCGCTGCTCGTTGCATGGCCTAAGTCCAGGCGTTTCAGACAATGGGTTGTCCGGCAGCGCAGGGACAGGCTCGGTGTTCAGCATGGAGAACCTCCCTTGCCATGGCGCTCCTCCACTTCGAGCTCCTGGCTGTGCTCTGTACGCCGAGCGGTTTGCCGGGAAGCTTGCTCGTGCAGCTGCTTGAAACTGTCCAGCTGTTGTCTGGCCTTGGCGAGCTTCGTTTGCGCCTGCTGGCGTGCCGAGTGCTGGCGCATCAGCGCGTCCTCGCAGGCCACGACCTGTCCACGCAGGCTCGCTTCGCGCTCACCGAGCAGTCCGACCTGTCGACGCCAGTGCTCCAGGCCATGGAGGTTGGTCAGGCGGCCCATCTGCGCATCGAACAGACGCTGTTCCTCCTCGAGGGCCCAGCGCCGATAAGTCAGATGCACTTCGAGCGATTGCGCCTGGTCCGCCTGGGCTGCCTGCAAGCGGACCTGTTGAGTGTGCGCTTCGCGCTCGGCCCGTTGCAGCCGGCGTTGCATGATGGATAACAGGGCGGTCAAGGACACCGAGCGATCTCCAGCAGTTGTTCGAGGCTCTGTTGCAGCGAACTGCGCTCATGCGGCGCCTGGCACAGCCAGGCGCGAATGGCATCGCGCTTGTCGATGGCCTGATCCACGGCAGGGTCCTGGCCTCGGGTGTATTCGCCGACTCGCAGCAGCAGCTCGACTTCTTCATAGCACGCCATCCACTGGCGCAACTGGCTGGCGGCGGCGCGGTGGGCAGGGCTGACCACCTGGTGCATCACCCGGCTGACCGAGCGCAGCACGTCGATGGCCGGGTAGTGGTTGGCCGCCCCCAGTGCCTGGGACAGCACGATATGGCCATCGAGGATCGAGCGGGTTTCCTCGGCGATCGGTTCGTTCAGGTCATCGCCTTCCACCAGCACGGTGTAGAGCGCGGTGATCGAGCCCTTGTCCGCGTGCCCGGCACGTTCGAGCAGGCGTGGCAACTGGGCAAACACCGACGGCGGAAAGCCGCGTCGAGTCGGCGGTTCGCCCGCGGCCAGGCCGATCTCCCGCTGGGCCCGGGCGAAGCGGGTCAGCGAGTCCATCAGCAACAGGACCTTGCGGCCCTGATCACGGAAATACTCGGCCACGGTGGTGGCGACGAAGCCCGCACGGGCCCGCTCCATCGCCGGACGGTCGGAGGTCGCGACCACCAGCACCGCACGGCGCAGGCCCTGTTCGCCGAGCTCATGGTGAATGAACTCGCGCACTTCCCGGCCGCGTTCGCCGATCAAGGCGAGGACGATCACGTCTGCCTGTGCGTTGCGCAGCAGTGAGGCCAGCAGCGTGCTCTTGCCGCCGCCGGCGGGTGCGAAGATGCCGACGCGCTGCCCTTCAGCGCAGGTGAGCAGGCCATCGATGCAACGGATGCCCAGGCTCAAGGGTGTGTCGACCAGCTTGCGGCTCAAGGGAGCCGGCGCATCCCGATGTACCGGGTACCAGGCTTGCGGCGCGGTCTGTACGTTGCCGTCGAGCGTGTTGCCCAGGCCGTCGAGTACCATTCCCAGCAGATGATCACCCACACCGACGCGATGCTGGCTACCGGTGGGGCAGACCTCGGTGCGCGTGCAGAGCCCCTGTATGTCGCCCAACGGGGCGAGCAATGCCTGGTCCTGTTGCAGGCCGATGACCTCGGCCAGCAGTTCCTGCTCATGGTCCGGCCTACGCAGCCGGCACAGTTCGCCGACCCGCACCCCAGGCGCCAGTGCACGGATCAGGGTGCCGGTGACCTGGGTGACCTTGCCGTTGACCTGGACCAGGGTGACGTCGTTCACGGCGGCTTTCAGGGCCTGGGGAATCTGGAGCAGCGATGGCGACATGGGAAGGGTGCTGGTGCGCAAAGGAAGGACGCCATTCTAGGAGGCTTGCCATGGGGCGGATTTCACTGTGAGTCGCATGTTTTTAGATTTCGGCCGCCCTCTTTGACGCTTGCCGAAAGGCTAAAAAGAAGCGCCCGGCAATGACAGTAAGGCTCATGGCAGGCCTCTAGCATGCCGCTCATTCATGTAGTTCGATAATGAGGTGGGCATGAGCGTAGGCATCGGCTTAGCGCAGGTTGAATCGGCGGTGGCCGTGGGGGGCGGATGGGAAGGGCAGGCAACCATCCAAGTGCGGCAGGTAACCCCGATGGGGCAGCAGGTCGAGATGGCGGAAGAGGTGTCGATGGCGTTCTCGTCGTTGGCCAATGCCCGGCTCGGTGCCCGTAGCCGCATCACCGATGCGCGCCAGCATGGCTTGCAGGCAGGCCAGGCGGCCGAGGAGATGCTGGCCAAGGTGCCGGATGTGCAGCGTCGTGCCCTGGATGAACTGGTGGCCTGGTTGCGCCAGCATCCCGATCTGACGCCGGGAGAGTTGCAAGCACGGCTGGATGGGTTTTCAGGCGAAGCCTGCCATCGCTACCTGGCCTTGGCCTATGCCCGTGCCGCATTGGGCAATATGGCTGATGACAGCGGCTTGCCTGGGAAGCTAGATCAGGCCATGGCGGGCATGGCGCAGGCGCAGGGCCGGATGATCGAGCTGGGAATCGAGATCGGTCCGCTGGCCCAGGCTACCCAGGAACAGGGGGTCGCCGAAGTGGCCGCGCTGCGTGGGGTGTACTGCGATTTTTTGTGTGGTTATCGCGGTCTCAAGCACGCCTGGGACGAGCTGCGCGCACGCTTCGGTGACGCGGCCATCGGCGATGTCGCCCAGTTCATGCTCAACGGCCTGGCCAGTCATATCAGCGGGCCGTCCTCGCACCTGGACAGCAATCAGCTGCAGCAGGTCATCGGCGACATGAAACTGGTGCAGGCCCTGAAGAAACTGGAAAGCGACACTACCGCGCTGTTCCGCCAGCTTGCCGGAGAGCCCAGTGGCGTACGGGCCTTCTGATCTGGTCAGCGACCTCTTGGCGCTGATCGACAAACGCTGGGCCGGCGAGCAGGACATCCTGCGCCTGCTGGCCGTGCTGCCGCTTGCTCCTGGCGGGCAACGCATCCACTGCCTGCGTGAACTGCAGCGCATCTTCCGGCTGTTGCCTCTGCAGGTTTTCAGCGATGAGACCCAGCGCGAGCACCTGCTGATGGTCTGTCAGTTGACCATGGACCGGCTCATCGAAGATGAGGAAGCGTCGCTGCGTGGCGTGCGGGAGGAATGAGCATGGACCCTTGTAGCGAGGCCATCGTCCGGTTCTGCCGCGATCAAGGCGTGGTACTGGCGCATCTGCCGGAAACACGGCTACGCCTGGATCTTCCGGATATCGGTGTCCTGCAGTTCGAGCGGCTGGCGGGCCAGGTGACGCTTTGGCTGAGCTTTGCCGTGCAGGGCGCATTGTTCGAGCATGCCATGTCGAGTGCGCTCAGGCATGTCCAGGACCACCAGGTACCTGGGCAGCTGTTGCGATGCGGCCTGCTGCCTGACGAACGTCTGGTGTTGCTGGTCAGTCTCGATGAACGTCGCGTGACGAAACAGGTATTGCACGAGGCTTACCAGTTGCTGTCGCGTATGCGCGTCGAAGTGCTTGCGGCATGAGCCTGATAGAACGAGGCGGGCAGCTCCATGCCCCGTGGCTGCAATCCTTGGCAGCCGACACCGTGTTCCCCCGATCGGTTGGCGAACCGCTGCCGATGCCTGGGCAACCTGTGCAGGCACACCTGCGTGAGCTGTACCCGCAGTATCGGATGGTAAGCCTGCGGCTGTCGTACGCCAGTCCCGAACAGGAGCTGCGTGCCCTGTACGACCCACATCGCTTCGCCATGACGCTGGGCTCCCTGGCAAAGCAACTGCTGAGCGCCAAGGAGCGCCAGGCGGCGGTACTGCTGCAAGCGTTGCTGGCCGACCGGCACGCGCTGGCGTGCTACGCGAACCTTCTGCTCAAGGTATGAACAGATGCAATTGACGATCGAACAGTGTGATGTCCTGCAACTGTTGGCCTGGCTTCATCTGCGATGTGGACGACCTGACGGTGCGCAAACATTGCTGGAGGTGCTGTTGCGGGTTGATCCCGATCACCTCGCCGGGCGGCGCGCTTCGGTAGTGGCCGCCCTCGAGCTGGGCGACTGGGCGCGCGCCGAGCAGCAGTGCCTGACGCTGCGTGACGCCGGCGAGCAGCAGGCATCCTTATGGCTGTGCTTGAGCCAGGCGCAGCAGATGGCGGGCCGCCTGGAGCAGGCGCAGGCCACCTTCGCCGAGTACCTGCGACTCAAGGATCAGTCATGAACACCTTGACCCGGATGCTCGGCCATGTCGGCGCGCGCAAGGACCTGATGCTGGCGGTGATGCTGCTGGCAGTGGTGTTCATGATGATCCTGCCGTTGCCGCCGCTGTTGCTGGACCTGCTGATCGCCCTGAACATTACCATCGCCGTGGTGTTGATGATGATGTCGGTGTACGTTGTCTCGCCGCTACATTTCTCGGTGTTCCCGTCGGTGCTGCTGGTCACCACGCTGTTTCGCCTGGCGCTGTCGATCAGCACCACGCGGATGATCCTGCTGGAGGCCGACGCCGGGCAGATCGTGCAGACCTTTGGCGACTTCGTGGTCGGCGGCAACCTGGTGGTGGGCTGCATCCTGTTCCTGATCATCACCATCGTGCAGTTCCTGGTGATCACCAAGGGTGCCGAGCGGGTGGCGGAGGTCAGCGCGCGGTTTTCCCTCGATGCCATGCCGGGCAAGCAGATGAGCATCGACGGCGACCTGCGCGCCGGGGTCATCGACGTCAACGAGGCCCGTTCGCGCCGTGGCGAAGTGGAAAAGGCCAGCCAGATGTACGGGGCCATGGACGGGGCGATGAAGTTCGTCAAGGGCGATGCCATCGCCGGGTTGGTGATCATCGTGGTCAACTTGCTGGCTGGGCTGGCCATTGGCGTGATGCAGAAGGGCATGACGGCGGCCGACGCCTTGCAGCTCTACGCGGTACTCACCGTGGGCGACGGCATGGTCAGCCAAGTGCCGGCGCTGCTCATCGCCATCACCGCGGGCATCATCGTCACCCGCGACGGTGAAGGTGCCCGCGACCTGGGGGCGAACATCGGCAGCCAGGTGATGGCGCAGCCCAAGGCCTTATTGATCGGCGGCGCGCTGCTGGCATTGTTCGGTATTATCCCAGGGTTTCCGACGTTTACTTTCTTCAGCCTGGCGCTGTTGGTTGGCGGCGGTGGCTGGTGGGTAATCCGCCAGCGACGCATCGAGGAGGACGGCCGGCAGCAGAGCGGTGGCCTGCCGGCGCTGTTGGCCAACGGCGCCGGCGCGCCTACGCTCAAACCAACCGGCAGGGCGAAGTTGGCCGGTGATACACAAGCTTTTGCTCTGACCGTGCCCTTGCTCATCGATGTGGACAGTGGCCTGCAAGCCGCCCTTGAAGCCGTCTCGCTGAACGACGAGCTGGCGCGGGTGCGCCAGGCGCTGTACCTGGATCATGGCGTGCCGTTTCCCGGCATCCGCCTGCGTTTTACCAGCGCGCTTGGCCCCGGCGAGTACCGCATCCTGTTGCAGGAAGTGCCGGTGGCGCGTGGGCGGCTCATGCCGGAACGGCTACTGGTGCAGGAAAAACCCAGCCAGTTGGCGCTTGTCGGCGTGTCCTATGAGGAAGGCGAAGCCCTGCAGCCGGGGCGTGTGGCGCTATGGGTGGAGCAGGCGCAGCGTGAGCGCCTGGAGCGCGCCGGGTGCGCCTTCCTGGCGATCGACCAGGTGCTCGCCTGGCATCTTTCGCAGGTTTTGTGCGAGTACGCCGGGGATTTCATCGGCATCCAGGAGACCCGCTACCTGCTGGAGCAGATGGAGCAGGGCTATGGGGAACTGGTCAAGGAGGTGCAGCGCATCCTGCCGTTGCAGCGCATCACCGAGGTCTTCCAGCGGCTGGTGGGCGAGGGCATCTCGATCCGCAACATGCGCTCGATTCTCGAGGCTCTCGTGGAGTGGGGGCAGAAGGAAAAGGATGTGGTGCAGTTGGCCGAATACGTGCGCAGCAGCCTCAAGCGCTACATCTGCTACAAGTACGCCAGCGGCCACAACCTGCTGCCGGCCTATCTGCTGGACCCTGCGGTCGAGGAGATGATCCGCAGTGGCATCCGCCAGACCAGCGCCGGCAGCTACCTGGCGTTGGAGCCGGCGCAGAGCGACGCCTTTCTCGCCCAGGTGAAAGCCGTGGTGGGCGACCTGCAGGATGTTCAAGCCAGGCCCGTGCTGGTGGTGTCGATGGATATCCGCCGCTATGTACGCAAGCTGGTCGAGGGCATCTATTTCGAGCTGCCGGTGCTGTCGTTCCAGGAACTCACCACGCAGATCAACATCCAGCCGCTGGGGCGAATCGGCTGACGCTCATCGGGTGTCAGAAAGCGTTATCCGGAAACTACAAAATCGCGGCCGGGCCTGACGGAGCGGTTGTTCGCCCTTCAATAGACTCATCTGCATGTACCCCAAGAAGGGTACCTGGCCAACCGGATACAGATGATGAGCAGTTCTATTGAAGCAAGTAGTCGCCCTGTCCCATTGCCGTATGTAGACCGTGTCGCGCCGCCGGACACCTGGCAAGACATAAGGCGCCTGGAGGAGATCCTGGATCAACACGGGATCATGGCCATGGGCGGCCAGGGGCAGCCGCTGGACCTGGTACATCGAGCGCAGGCCATCGAGCAGTTGTTGGGCCCCGAGGGGCAGGCGCGCCTGGCGCAGAGTCGTCCCTATTTCGAGGGGTTGCTGGCGCGACCGCTGCCTGAGCAGCATGTCGATGCGCTTTGCCAGTTGCTCGAGGCTTATGCCGGCTGGTTGCCGGGAGCTCCCTTGCAGTTGCAGAACCTGGGTGAGCGCTTGCGCATGGACGAGCTGGTGATGGCGGCGATGGGCCTGCGCATGCGCAAGCAGAAGGCCGAACGCACCGAGCTTAGCGAGCAGCTCAGGTGCCTCACGGCGGAGCTGAAGATCTTCAGCGTGATCCAGTCGAAGGTCAACGTGGTGATGGCTGACAAGGGCACCTTCAAGCTGGAAGACGGTAGTTTCAACCTCTTCGACCGCAAGCTCTATGACCTCGATGCGGACAGTTGGGAGAAGAGTTTCGAGCGCCGACTGCTCTCGAGCCTGGACACGTTCAAGCCCACCTTCAACGGCTCTGGGGTCGTCACGGTGCGGCATTTTCTCGAGGGCACGCAATCCGTCACTGCGTCGAGTGCAAGCGGTAGCCGCCTGCACAAGGTCAGTGGGCCGATGACCGATCTGAAAGCGCAGTACGCCTGGGACAAGGACAACAACCCGTTGGCCAATTTCTCCCAGGCATTGAGCGACCGCACCCGCATCGTCAACGACAAGGTGACCGAACAGACCACCCTGCTCAACGACGTGGGTTCGCGCTACACCACCTCCACCGAGGTGATGATGAAGTTCGTCGAGACCTGGTTCTCGATGCTGTCCAAGATTCTGCAGAACTGAGGTAGGAGATGACAGTAGTACAACAGATGGCCGGCGGCGATGCTGATGCCAACAACGTCGATGCGATCGAGCGCTTCTTCGGCGATGGCGGCACATTCGCCATGCTGCGCGGGGTTTGCGTGGCACAACTGGAAACGCTTTATGCCCAGGCGTTCAACTTCTACCAGGCGGGACGGCTGGAGGATGCGCTGACGATGTTCAAGGGGCTGGCGGCACTCAACCACTACGATCCCCGGGCGTTTCTGGGCGTGGCAGGTGCCTACCAGGCCCTTGAGCGCTACCAGGATGCATTGCCGGCCTATGCCTATGGCGCGATGCTCGCGCCGCAGGACCCGCGTTTCACCTTCCATGCCGCTCAATGCCACCAGCACCTGGGCGACCTTGCCTCGGCGCGCAGCGGTTACGAACAGGCGCAGATCCTGGCGGTGGACAGCGAACATGCCGGTCTGGCAGGTCAGGCACAGGTGCTGCTCGAGGCCCTGCAGCAGAAGGAGGGCGCACGTCATGCGAGCTGAACTTCTTCCTGTGGAGCAGCCGCTCCTGATGCCGGCTGAAATCGAATCGGAACCGCGTCTGCCGGGTGCGGCGATCCAGTTGCCCGGCGAGACCGGCACACCGTCCAGAATCGCAACGATCAAGCAGGACATGAATGTCCGGCTGGATCCTCCGGCGCCACTGGCGACGGGACAGCTACAGGGGCAGGTAGTCGACAAGCTGTTCGACGCCGAAGGCCTCATGCAACCGGTGCTGGTCGCGGTACCCGATGTCGGGGCACTGATACTTGGGCAGCTCGCCGGGGACATCTCCGACGCTGAGTTGGATATTCGCCTCACCGAACTGCTGAGCCAGTTGGGTGCTCGGCAGACCGAGCTGAATCTGCAGCAGGTACGTCAGCTCACCGAGCAGAACCGCCAGCAGATGGCGCTCAACGCGCAAAAGATGGAGGAGGTGGCCCAGCGACACCGGGATGCTGGCACGGCGAGCGTGTTCGCCAAGGTTTTTGGCTGGGCCGCCGCCATCGTCTCCATCGTGGTGGGGACCGTCATGGTCGCCACCGGCCTGGGCGCCGTCGCGGGCGCGCTGATGATCGCCGGTGGCGTCATGGGCGTGGTGTCCATGTCGTTGAACCAGGCCGCCGAGGACGGACACATCTCCAAGGAGGTAATGAAGTACCTCGGGCCGGTGCTGATGGCGGTGGAAGTCGCCCTGGCGCTGGCCTCGGTGGTGCTGACCTGCGGCGGTAGCCTCGCGGTGGTCGCTGCCCGGGTGGCCGGCAAGGTGAGTGGCAAGGTCGCTCAGGCGGTCCTGTCGGTGGGCCAGAAGATCCAGAGCGTCGCCTCCACCGGTGTCATCTCGACCGCCAGCGCGGGCACCCAGGCCAAGCTACAGATGACCCTGACAGGCGCCAGCATGGCGACCACCACGCTGTCCAGCGCCGGGCAGGCGGCCAGTTCGATCATGCAGGGGCTGGCGTTGCGCAGCGAGGCCCAGCTGGCGGAGATGCGCCTGCTGCTGGACCAGGGACACAGTTTTCTCGAGCAGTTGGCCAAGGCGCTGGAACAACTGCTCGCGGGGAAGGAGCAACGCTTCGAACAACTGCTGGAACTGTTGAACAACCGCAGCAAAGCCTGCGCCGATATTGCTTGCCGAAACGTCATTGCCTGATCAAGGAGTCAATCATGAGTCTGTCTATTTCCACTATTGATCATTCGTCCCACGTGAATGCCCAACTGCCGGTCACCGAGGGGCAGAAGGTTGGGCAGCCGCTGTGGGCGATGCTGGCCATGCCCGGTGCAGCGACGAGCGCGGCATTTGCCGAGAAGCAAGGGCGGGTAAGCCTGGATACGCCGCAGGCTACGCCCTGCAGCCAGGACCTGGAGAGCCTGCTGGCGATTCTCCGAGCCGCCATGCAGGTGCGCGATGGCAATGCGCAGGGGCGCAGGACCCAGGCCGAAGTCAGCGTGCTGGCGAGCAAGGAACAGATCGGCTGGATGAGAACCGCCAGCAATGCGCTGTTCGCCTCGGCGGCTGTCAGCGGTGCATTGGGTATGTTCACCCTGGTCAGCGGTACCACCGGGATGCTCAAAAATCTGGGGGATGCGCGGACTATCAAGGGAGTGGAGCAAGCCAGTCATGCTGCCGAGTTTGCCAAGCCCGGTGAGGTGACGATGGCCTCAAAGAAGCTGATCGCCGAGAACCGTATCGAGGTCAAGCATCTGCAGAACGGCATCGACACCCGCAATACCACATTGCACACGCTCAATGGCGTGGCCCAGAGTGGCGCAGCCTTCGGCACGGGCATCGCCCATGCCATCAAGTCGTTGCAGGATGTCTGGGCCAAGGAGCAGGAGCTTGAGGCGGCGGTTGCCGGTAACCAGAAGGAGTTGTTCCAGCGCTGTACCGATGATTTGGCGAAGATGATCGACCAGGTGCGTCAGCTGATCCAGGAAATCCTGCGCAATGACAACCAGGGGCTCAGGGCTGCTGGCATCATGGCCTGAGAAGACCCGGTTTCTTGAAGGATGTTAGACGCCGCAAGGGTCCAGGCTCTTGCGGCTTTTTCATGCTTGCGTATCAACCAATACCGTGCCATCACACCAACGCCGAAAAGTGCAAAAAAGGCGATAAGGGCTGATGGGGCCTGATGTGCAGCGCCAGTATCGTTTGCTCAGCTTCCACCATGCTGGAGGCAAATTACTGCGGAGAAGACTTTTGTTCTTGCTGGAGTGAGAGCGGTCTTTTCCACAAGTTAAACGATGCTGCAAGAAGAGGTTTGCACGATGATTGAATCGGTTTCAACCAGTTGGGTGTGTGGCGCCGACCTGGACCCCGTCAACGCGGGCAGTGACTGCAAAGAGGTAAAAACCAGCGAAACGGCGCAGCGCCTGGCACGTCACGAGGAACCGCAGAAGCATGGCATCCTGATGCGCCTATTCATCGCGATTGCCGAGTTCCTCGGCTTTCGTTCCAGTGTGGCGACGGGGGGCGCGCAGGCCGCGGATTCGACGTCGGACGTGATGCGCTCTTTGAACGAGCAGGTGGCCAAGGGGCTGCCGGATGTCATGAGGTCGCAGGCCAACGGGATACTGGCGAAGCAGGAGCATCTGCCCACCGAGCAGTTCATGACCAGTTACACGGAACAGCTCACGGGTAGCAATATCATGCGTAACGCCAACTGCCTGTTGTCGAATATCGACATGCTGGGCAAGCTTGTGCCTGAGCTTAAGGTCGAGACAAGTATTAACAAGGTCGATATTGTCGGTGGGTACACCCTGATTGCAGCCCAGTCTCCGGACAGTATCGCGCTTATGCAGAACGACTCGATGGCTGCCGCCAAGGTGCTCGATGCGTTAATTTTCCTGGCCTCGCGATTTGCCGAGTTTCCGGATCCCGAGCAAGTGGGGGCTGAAGCGGTGGTGGAGTTTGTCAAAGAGGTCGATGCCGAGTTCATCGAACGGTTCGCCCAGAAGCCTGATCCAGTGGCGCCAGTTGTCGTGGGGGATGCAAGCGACCATACCCATCCGGTGGTGGCCGGCACATTAGCCCAAGCGAGCGCGGCACGGCCTGTGGAGCCTGAAGTGGCTTATCACGCGACGACCATCGAACAGTCTGATCCGGTAACGTCGCTCCAGGCCGTCAAGCTCGACTTTGTCAAGATTGATGATGAGGTCGCTCTGCCTACGCGTAATGACTTCAACGCGACCATCCATTCGCTACAGCGGCCGGCTAGTCCGCTCTCGCAGTCGTTCGAGCACCTGGAGCATCTTGCCGAAAAGGGCAGTGCTGCCGAAAAGGCAATCGCTTCAATGGTCCTGGACCACACGGCGGTGGGGCAGTCCCACTCCTTCGGCGACCTCTTCGGGCAGCGTAAACTGGAGCCCAATCTGTTGCAGTTCCACACCGCGCAATCGTTCATGGACACGTTGCAGAATAAGCTGGACAAGGCAGGGCGCCTACTTGGCAACCTGCAGGCTGCCAACGCGGCTTGAGCGTAACACTGGCTGAGGCCTTCGGGCTTCAGCCAGCCCTTCGAATCCCTCCGATCACCCTGTGTGAAACCCGCCCAGGGTGATCATTGCCACCACGATATAGCGCCCGCCCTTGGCCAGGGTGACCAGCAGTACGAAACGCCAGAACGGCTCGCGCATGATCCCGGCGATCAAAGTCAGCGGGTCGCCGATCACCGGCATCCAGCTCAGCAGCAGCGACCACTGGCCCCAGCGCTGGTAGCGTTGCTGGGCGCGTTCCAGCTGGCTGGCGCTGAACGGAAACCAGCGGCGTTCGCGCAGGTGATCGACGGCCCGGCCCAGCAGCCAGTTGACGATGGAACCGAGCACATTGCCGAGGGTGGCCACCAGCAGCAGAGTTGCCCAGGCACTCGGTTCGCGAATCAGCAGTCCGACCAGCACCGCTTCGGACTGCAGCGGCAACAAGGTGGCGGCGCCGAAGGCGCTGAGGAACAGCGCCCCAAGGCTGAGCATCAGTAGCTGGCGACCACGGTATCCTGGCCATCCAGGGTCACGCCGATGACTTGGTAGGCGTCCTTATGGTCACCCATCTCCATGCCCGGCGAACCCATGGGCATGCCCGGTACCGCGATACCCTTGAGGTCGTTGCGCCTGGCCAGCAGGCGTACCTGTTCGGCCGGCACATGGCCTTCGACGAACTTGCCGTCGATCACCCCGGTGTGGCACGACGCCAGGCGTGGCTCGACGCCCAGGCGTTGCTTGACCGCGCTCATGTTCGGTTCGACATGGTCGTTGACGGTGAAACCGTTGTCGCTCAGGTGCTTGATCCATTCCTTGCAGCAACCGCAGTTGGGATCGCGGTAGACATCGATGGTCTCGGCGGCCTGGGCCAGGCCGGTGACGGCCAGCAGGCCGAGGGTGAGCAGGTGTTTGCGCAGCATGGTGGAGCTCCTATGAAACAGCATGATTCATTGGCCAGGTGGCGGCCTGGTGGGAGCGCGTGTGCTTCAGAAGCGCAGGCGTAACCCCACCACCAGCCGAGTCTGGCCGATGTCCTCGCCATTCTCCCGGGCCTGGTCTGCACGGTCGCCGTGCAGGCGGTTGAAGCTGACGCCGACATAGGGCGCGAACGCGCGGGTGATCTCGTAGCGCAGGCGCAGGCCCACTTCGCTTTCGGCCAGCCCCGAGCCTTGCTCGCGCCCGGCATCATTGCGCCCGAAGAAGTTGGCTTCGACGGTCGGTTCGAGGATCCAGCGATTGGTCAGCAGCATAGCGTAACCGGCCTCCAGGCGCAGCGCGGTCTGCTGTCGCTCGCCGGCGTAGGCGGTGGCTTCCAGCTCCAGGCCGTAGAGCGGCGTGCCCTGGATGCCGAAGGCGGCCCAGCCCTGGCCGCTGGCGGGCTGGAAGTCCTGGCGTACACCGCCGACCAGTTCCCACCAGGGGCTGATGGCATGGCCCCAGAGGGCCTGCAGCTCGGCCTTGTGGGTCTTGCCTTGTTCCCGCTCACCCTCGGTGCGCAGCCATAGGCGGTCGATATCGCCGCCGACCCAGGCAGTGGCGTTCCAGTTCAGGGCGCCGCTGCTTTCGAAGTTCTGGTATTCCAGCTGGTCGACGATCACCGCCCAGTTGGTCGCCTGGTCGTGCACCTGATGCCCCGGAAGCGGCGGGAAAGCGGCACGGCGGTCGGCGTCGGTGATCACCGGAAGCGGTGTGCGCGGTTGGCTGGGGGGCGTCGCCGTGTGGTTCATCTGGCTGTGGTCCATGGGCATGCTGTCATGGTTCATTTGGCCGTGGTCCATCGGCATGGTGCCATGGTTCATGTGGTCCATGCCCGCGGCCAGGGCCCGTTCACTGGCCAGCAAGGCCATAAGCGCGACACCGGTGACGATGTGGCGGTTGCGGTTCTCATTCATCGACCCGTACCTCGCGGAACATGCCGGTCTCCATGTGGTAGAGCAGGTGGCAGTGGTAAGCCCAACGGCCCAGGGCGTCGGCGCTGACGCGGTAGCTGCGCCGGCTTCCGGGTGGCATGTCGATGGTGTGCTTGCGCACCAGGAAGCGCCCTTGTTCATCCTCCAGGTCGCTCCACATGCCGTGCAGGTGGATGGGATGGGTCATCATGGTGTCGTTGACCAGGATGATGCGCACCCGCTCGCCGTATTTCAGGCGCAGGGGCTCGGCATCGCTGAACTTGATGCCGTCGAACGACCAGGCGAAGCGTTCCATGTGGCCAGTCAGGTGCAGCTCGATGTTGCGCGACGGTTCGCGCCCGTCCGGATCGGGGTAGGGGCTGCGCAGGTCGGCGTAGGTCAGCACTCGGCGGCCGTTGCCGCGCAGGCCAATACCAGGATCGGCCAGGTTGGCGCGGGGGGCCATGGTCTGCATGTCCACCAGCGGGTTGTCGATCTCGCTGGCGGGGTGGCCTTGCATCATGGCCATACCGGCCATGTTCGAGTGGTCCATGCCCGCCATGTTGGCGTGGTTCATCGCTGGTATATTCGAATGCTCCATCCCACCCATGTCGCCGTGCCCCATGTCGTCCATGGTCAGCACCGGGCGCGGGTCCGGCTCGGGTACGGGGGCCTGCAAGCCCGCTGCACGGGCCAGGGTGCCACGGGCGAAGCCGGTGCGGTCCATGCTCTGGGCGTACAGCGTGTAGGCGGGCAGGTCGCCCACGGTGACCAGCACGTCGTAGGTTTCGGCCACGGCGATGCGTAGCTCGTCCACGCTCACCGGTGTCACTGGCAGGCCGTCGGCGGCGATTACCGAGAGTTTCAGGCCTGGAATGCGGAAGTCGAAGTAGGTCATCGCCGAGGCGTTGATCAGGCGCAGGCGCACGGTCTCGCCGGGCTGGAACAGGCAGGTGAAGTTGCCGTCCGGGGGCTGGCCGTTGAGCAGGTAGGTGTAGCTGGCGGCGCTGATGTCGGCCAGGTCGGTCGGGCTCATGCGCATTTTCGCCCAGGTCCAGCGGTTGTCGACGGCCTTGCCCCAGCCGTTTTGCGCGACATCGTCGACGAAGTCGCCGACCGTGCGCTTGTGGTAGTTGAAGGCGTCGGACTGCTTCTTCAGGGTGGCCATCAGCGCTTCTGGCGCCTGGTCCGACCAGTCGCTGAACAGCAGCACATGGTCGCGCTGGTACTGATGCGGTTCAGGCTCGCGGGGCTCGATGACGATGGCGCCGTACACGCCGGCCTGCTCCTGCAGCCCGGAGTGGCTGTGGTACCAGTAGGTGCCGCTCTGGCGCAGGGTGAACTGGTAGAGGTAGTCGCCGCCGGGTTCGATGCCAGCGAAGCTCAGGCCCGGCACGCCGTCCATGTTGGCCGGCAGGATGATGCCGTGCCAATGGATCGAGGTGGGCTGGTCCAGGCGGTTGCGCACGCGCAGGGTCACGGTGTCGCCCTCGCGCCAGCGCAGCTGCGGGCCGGGCAGGCTGGCGTTGATGGTCTGCGCGGTGCGCGGCCGGCCTGTGATGTTGACCGGGGTCTGGCCGATGAACAGGTCGAACTGCTGGCCGCTCAGCTCGTGCAGCGGCAGGCGGCCCTCGGCGGCCTGGGCCAGCGGGCGCCAGAGGCCGAGGCCGGCCAGGGCGCTGGCGGCACCCAGGCCCTTGACGAAGGTGCGGCGGGTTGGAGTCGGTGGCATGGCGTGCTCTCGCTACGGAACTGCCACGATCCTCGCCGCCCGCGCCTGTCAGCCACCTGAGGCGCGGATTACAGATTTGTCAGGCAGCGGCCTCGCCACTCTCCAGGTCGCGCATCAACAGGCCGAACTCCAGCGAGACCTGCTCGGGAATCGGCAGGTACACCACATGGCCGTCGCCCGGCGCCACCTCGATGGCCTGCTGCTGGCGGTCGCACAGGCGGTGCAGGTCGAAGTGGTAATTGCCGCGCGGGGTCATCAGCTCCAGGTGGTCACCCACGGCGAAGCGGTTCTTCACCTTCACTTCGGCCAGGCCGTCCACGCGCACTCCGGTCAGTTCGCCGACGAACTGCTGGCGCTCGGACACCGAGTTGCCGCGCTGGTAGTTCTGGTACTCGTCGTGCACGTGGCGGCGCAGGAAACCTTCGGTGTAGCCGCGCTGGGCGAGGGACTCGAGGTTACTCATCAGGCCGCGGTCGAACGGCCGCCCGGCCACGGCGTCGTCGATGGCCTGGCGGTAGGACTGCACGGCGCGGGCACAGTAGAAGTGCGACTTGGTGCGGCCCTCGATCTTCAGCGAGTGCACGCCCATCCGGGCCAGGCGCTCGACGTGCTGGATGGCGCGCAGGTCCTTGGCGTTCATGATGTAGGTGCCGTGCTCGTCCTCGAAGGCCGGCATCTCTTCGCCGGGGCGGTTGGACTCCTGGAGCAGGAACACCTGCTCGGTCGGCGCGCCGAGGCCCAGGGTCGGCTCGCACTCACGGACGATATCGCCGGTGGCATTCTCGGTGGCCGGGGTAGCCTGGTACTTCCAGCGGCAGGCATTGGTGCAGGTGCCCTGGTTGGCGTCACGCTTGTTCATGTAGCCCGACAGCAGGCAGCGCCCGGAATAGGCCATGCACAACGCGCCGTGCACGAACACTTCCAGCTCCATCTCTGGCACCTGCTGGCGGATCTGCTCGATCTCTTCCAACGACAGCTCCCGCGACAGGATCACCCGGGTCAGTCCCAGGCCTTGCCAGAACTGCACGCTGGCCCAGTTCACCGTGTTGGCCTGCACCGACAGGTGGATGGGCATCTGCGGGAAGTGCTGGCGTACCAGCATGATCAGTCCCGGGTCGGACATGATCAGTGCATCCGGGCCCATTTCGATCACCGGCGTCAAGTCCTTGAGGAAGGTCTTGAGCTTGGCGTTGTGCGGGGCGATGTTGACCACTACGTAGAAACGCTTGCCCTGGGCCTGGGCCTCCTGGATGCCGAGGGCCAGGTTGGCGTGGTCGAACTCGTTGTTGCGCACCCGCAGGCTGTAGCGCGGCTGGCCGGCGTAGACCGCGTCGGCGCCGTAGGCGAAGGCGTAGCGCATGGTCTTGAGGGTGCCGGCGGGGGCGAGCAGTTCGGGCTTGGCGAGAGGGGTCATGGTGCGCACCGGGGGCAAAAGGCGCGGATGCTAAGACGGAGGCGATGTTCAGGTATTGATCTGGATCAACGGCACTTTTGCCGGCGCGCGGGGCACTAAATTGTTGAGCCCTCGAGGAATGCCCATGAACGAAACCTTATTGCAGAACAAAGCCCTGACCGTGCTGCTGGCACTGGTGACCATCGCCTTCATCTGGATCCTGTTGCCGTACTCCGGCGCGATCTTCTGGGCGGTGATCCTCGGGATTCTTTTCGCGCCTCTGCAACGCCAGCTGTTGCTGCGCTTTGGTGGGCGGCGCAACCTGGCCACGGCGATGGCGCTGGTCACCTGCCTGCTGATCGCTGTATTGCCGGTGATCGTCATCGGCACCCTGCTGGTGCAGGAGGGCGCGACGCTGTACCAGCGCATCGAAAGCGGCCAGCTGGATATCGCCGGCTATATCGAGCGCGGCAAGGACATGCTGCCGGCCTACGCCCAGCATTTCCTCGACCGCATGGGTATGGGCAACCTCGATGGCCTGCGTGACAAGATCACCAAGTGGGCGACCCAGGGCAGCCAGTTCCTCGCTGGGCAGGCGTTCAGCTTCGGCCAGGGCACCTTCGAGTTCCTGGTGAGCTTCGGCATCATGCTCTATTTGCTGTTCTTCTTCCTGCGCGAGGGCGCGGAGGTGGCGCGCAAGGTGCGCCAGGCGGTGCCGCTGCCCGAGCAGCAGAAGCGCCGCCTGCAGTTGAAGTTCAAGCGCGTGGTACGGGCCACGGTCAAGGGCAACCTGCTGGTGGCGATCACCCAGGGTGCGCTGGGCGGGCTGATCTTCTGGGTGCTGGGCATTCCCAGCGTGCTGGTGTGGGCGGTGCTGATGGCGTTCCTGTCGTTGCTGCCGGCGGTGGGCGCGGGGATCGTCTGGGGGCCGGTGGCGTTGTACTTCCTGCTGACCGGGGCGATCTGGCAGGGGATCGTGCTGACCGCGTTCGGTGTGCTGGTGATCGGATTGGTGGACAACCTACTGCGGCCAATCCTGGTGGGCAAGGATACGCGGATGCCGGATTACCTGGTGCTGGTGTCGACACTCGGTGGGCTGGCGGTGTTCGGGCTCAATGGCTTCGTGATCGGGCCGTTGATCGCGGCGTTGTTCATCTCCAGCTGGGCGATCTTTGCCTCGACCAAGCCGCAGGTGCAGTTGCCTTCATGAGGACCATCGTGGGGCAAGTCGCATCGGCGCACCGCCATTGGCGATTATCGGAAGCTGTAGGAAACCCCCGCATACACCCCAAACCCTTCACCCGGCGTCGAGCGGGCGATGTCTTGCCCGGCATCGTTGTACCCCGGCGTCACCGTCGCCGCGTAACGTTTGTTGGTCAGGTTGCGCAGGTCGAGCCAGGTCTGCCAATCCCGTTTCGGCGAATCCCAGCCCAGGCGCGCGCCGAGCAGGGCGTAGGCGTCGGCGTGGTAGCTGTTGGCGTAGTCCACCTGCACCTTGGAGGCCATCTGCGTGTTAACCCCGGCATGGAAGCCGCTCGGCCAGTCGTAGCGCAGTTCGGCCTGGTAGTAGTGCATGGGGATGCCGGGCAGGCGGTTGTCGCCGAACGTGTCGTCGTCGCGGTAGTGGAAGTCGCTGAAGGTGTAGGCCTGGCGCAAGCTGAGCTTGCCGGTGCCCGGTTGTTCCCAGAGGAGGCTGTCCAGGCCGGCCTCGATGCCCTGGTGCACGGTGGGGCTGGCGTTGAACTCCTTGAACGGCAAGCCTTGCACGACTTCCACGTTTAACAGTTCGTGGCGTACCTGGGCGTAGTACCAGGCCAGGTCCCAGCGTCCCAGTGCCGAATCGCCGCGGGCGCCTAGTTCCAGGGTGGCGGCGGTCTGGTTCTGCATCTTCATGGGTTGGTTGGCGACTGGCGCACTCCAGACCAGCGACCACGGGTGCGGCGGCTCCACCGAGCGACTGAGGTTGCCGTAGACCTGCAGGTCCGGGCGGAGGTCGTAACGCAGGCCCAGGCGTGGGGCGTAGTCCCAGTCATGCTGACTGACCTTGCCGCCACTGGTTGGGTAGGTGACGTCGCTTTCGCGGCGGGTGTAGATCATCGCCAGGCCCATGGTCAGCCACAGGTCCGGAATCAGCTCCAGGTCGTTGCCTGCATGCAGCACGGTGTCCGAACCCTGGTAGCTGAAATCGCGGGTGCGGGCACCGAAATTGTCGCCGCCGGGGCGAGCGAACTGCGAAGCGCCGCTGTTGGGCAGGTGCTTGGTGGTGCGCCAGCCGAGGGTGGTCTTGCTCTCATGACCGAACAGCGTGTCGCGACGCAAGTAGTTCAGCGTGCCACTGACATCGGTGTAGGCGACCTTAAGGCGCATCGGGCCTTCGCGCAGGTCCATGGGGTAGTCGTGATAGACCAGCCCCGCCTCCAGGCGCGAATCGTCATCCAGGAAGAAGGTGGTCTTGTTGCCCACCCAGGTGCTGCCCGGTTGAGGGCGTCTGTCGTCGCGGGCCAGGTAGGCTGGATTGGCGGCACGGGGATGGTGCTTGATCTGGTCCTTGGTCAGGCGTCCGGCCAGGTCGTTTTCGGTTTCCCGGTAGCGCAGGTAGAAGCGCGTCTCCAGGTTCGGGTTGAAGCGGTAGCCGACGTTGGCGGCGATGCCCTTGGCGCTGCCGCTGCTGTGGTCCTGATAGCCGTCGTACTCGGCATCGGTCAGGGCCACGTAGTAGTCGAGGTTGCCCAGCACCTGTCCGGTACTGATGTGCCGGCGCTGGTAGCCACGGCTGCCGACTTCGTAGCGCACCTGCAAGGGCGCGGCATCGTGACCGGTGTGGGTCACATAGTTGATCGCGCCACCCAGGGCCAGCGAGCCCTGGTCGAAGCCATTGGCGCCGCGCAGCACCTCGGCGCGGCTCAGCCACAGCGGTTCGAACAGTTCATAGGGCGTGCCGCCCGGGCCGGTCAGCGGCAGGCCGTCGAACATCGTGTACACGCCCGAGCCGTGGGCGCCCGGCGCGCGGTTGATGCCCGAACCACGGATCGACAGCTTGATGCCGTCGTTGCCCGCCGACTGGGCGAACACCCCCGGCTGATAGGCCAGCACGTCCTGGTTGCTGGCCACCCGGCCCTGGCCCACCTTGCCCATGTCCACCAGGTTGCTGGCGCCGGGGATTTCGCGCAGCTGGTCGGCGGCGGCTTCCAGTTCGGATTGCTGCCGGTCCTGGATCAGCACCTGGTCGAGTTCGACGCGATTGGCGGCCTGGGCGGTGCCTGCGACGAACAGGGCCAGCAGGGAGTAGGGGAGGGTGGGGCGCATGGGTACGGGGTTCCAGATCGAATGCGGGAGTCTGACGCTGCAAAGGGCAGACGAAGCACAGTGGTCGATCGGTAATGGCCATGGGGCCGCAAAGCGGCCCCAAAAAAGAACACCCCGCCGAGGCGGGGTGTCTTGTGACACAGTCAGCCGATCAGCCGATCAGTTGCAGACCCGCCTGCTGCACCATCTCCAGCAGCGGCTGCGGGTACACACCGAGCACGAAGGCGAGGATGGCGATGGCCAGCAGCATCACGCCGCCGGTGCGCTGTTCCCACTTCAGCGGAGCGTCGTGGCGACGCAGGTTCGGCTCGACCAGGTACAGGGTGACCATGACGCGCAGGTAGTAGTACACGCCGATGGCGCTGCCGATCACCAGGGCGCCGACCAGCCACCACAGGTGCGACTCGACGCCGGTGGCGATGATGTAGAACTTGCCGATGAAGCCCGCGGTCAGCGGGATACCGGCCAGCGACAGCATCATCACGGTCAGTACCGCGGTCAGGTACGGACGGCGCCAGAACAGGCCGCGGTACTCGTACAGGGCGTCGGCGTCACGGCCGGCATACGGCGAGGACATCAGGGTGATCACGCCGAAGGCGCCCAGGCTGGTGATCACGTAGGTGACCAGGTACACGCCCATGGCTTCCAGGGCCAGGCCCTTGCTGGCGACCAGGGCGATGACCAGGTAGCCGAAGTGGGCGATGGACGAGTAACCGAGCAGACGCTTGAGGTTGCTCTGAGTCAGCGCCAGCAGGTTGCCAATGATGATCGAGGCAACCGCGATCACCGCCAGCACGGTGCTCAGCACGCCGCTGCTGGCGGCAGGGGAGAGCATGAACAGGCGCACGACCACGGCGAACACCGCGACCTTGCTGGCGGTGGCCAGGAACGCGGCGACCGGCGCCGGGGCGCCTTCGTACACGTCTGGGGTCCACAGGTGGAACGGCACCAGCGACAGCTTGAAGGCCAGGCCGACCAGCATCATGCCCAGGCCCAGTTGCGCCAGCAGGCTCGGCATGCTGGTGGCGGCCAGGGCCTTGCCCAGCTGGTCGAAGGTCAAGCTGCCTGCGTCAGCGTACAGCAGCGCCATGCCGAACAGCAGGAAGGCGGAGCCGGCGGCCGACAGCACCATGTACTTGATGCCGGCTTCCAGCGAGCGCTTGTTGAAGAAGGCGTACGCCACCAGGCCGTAGACCGGCACCGACAGCAGCTCAAGGCCAATGAACAGGCCAGCCAGGTGGTTGGCGCTGACCAGCACCAGACCGCCCAGTGCCGACATCAGCAGCAGCAGGTACAGTTCTTCACGGTTGCCCGGGAAGCCCTTGGAGCCTTCGCCCAGGTAGGCGTGGGCGAGGGTGACGCAGGCCAGCGTCGCCACCAGGATGATCGCCATATACAGGCAGGCGAACTTGTCGATGGTCACAAGCGAGGTGACTGCCAGCGGCGCGACCTTGAGCGCCGGCAGGATCGACAGCAGGGCCAGGTTCAGGCCCACGGTGGACAGCAGGAAGGTCTGCGAGTGGTTGCGCTTCCAGGCGATCGCCAGCATCACCACCACCGTGGTGAGCGTGGTGATCAGCATCGGCGCCAATGCGATGAAGTGTTGAGTGGTGAATTCCATAGCGCTCTTACCGGGCCGAAGCGAGTTGAGTGAAAGCGGAACCGAGCCACTGCTGCACACCGCTCATGGTGGCGGCAGATGTGTCCAGGAACGGCTGCGGATACACGCCCAGCAGGATCAGCAGGCCCGCCAGGCCCAGCACCATGATCAGCTCGCGACCGTCCATGCCGGCCAGCACGGTGTCGGCCTTGGCCGGACCGAAGTAGGCACGGTGGATCATGATTAGCGAGTACACCGAGCCGAAGACCAGGCCGGTGGTGGCGATCACGGTGATCCATGGGACGTGGGCGAAGCTGCCGATCAGGATCAGGAATTCGCCGACGAAGTTGCCGGTGCCCGGCAGGCCCAGCGATGCGGCGGCGAAGAACAGGCTGATGGCCGGAAGATAAGCGATGCGGTGCCACAGGCCACCCATCTCGCGCATGTCGCGGGTGTGCAGGCGCTCGTACAGCTGGCCGGCCAGGATGAACAGCGCGGCGGCCGACAGGCCGTGGGCCAGCATCTGGATCACCGCGCCCTGCAGGGCCTGCTGGCTGCCGGAGTAGATGCCGATCAGCACGAAGCCCATGTGCGAGACGCTGGAGAACGCCACCAGGCGCTTGATGTCGGTCTGGGCGAAGGCCAGGAAGGCTCCGTAGAAGATGCCGATCAGGCCCAGGGTCATGGCGATCGGCGCGAACTCGGCCGAGGCGTTCGGGAACAGCGGCAGGGCGAAGCGCAGCAGGCCGTAGGCCGCGGTCTTCAGCAGGATGCCCGCCAGGTCCACGGAACCTGCGGTCGGCGCCTGGGCGTGAGCGTCAGGCAGCCAGGAGTGGAACGGCACCACCGGCAGCTTCACCGCGAAGGCGATGAAGAAGCCCAGCATCAGGAGGTACTCGACGCCGGCCGGCAGTTCGGCCTTGAGCAGGTCGCTGTAGTTGAAGGTGATCACGCCAGTGCTGTTGTAGTTGACCAGCACCAGGCCGAGGATCGCCACCAGCATGATCAGGCCGCTGGCCTGGGTGAAGATGAAGAACTTGGTCGCCGCGTAGATGCGGGTCTTCTTGCCGTCGGAGGAGCTGTGACCCCAGAGCGCGATGAGGAAGTACATCGGCACCAGCATCATTTCCCAGAAGAAGAAGAACAGGAACAGGTCCAGGGCCAGGAACACGCCGACCACGCCGCCGAGGATCCACATCAGGTTGAGGTGGAAGAAGCCGACGTGGCGCTGGATCTCTTTCCACGAGCACAGCACCGACAGCACGCCGAGCAGGCCGGTGAGCAGGATCATCAGCAGCGACAGGCCGTCGAGGGCCAGGTGGATGCTGATGCCGAAGCGCTTGATCCACTCGACCTTGTATTCGAGGGCCCAGGCGGGCTCCGCGCCAGGGGCGGGAGCCAGGGTGTAGTTGCCGTTCGCCCACAGCCACAGGCCGATGCCGAGCAGCAGGGACATGGTCAGCAGCGCGATCCAGCGCGGCAGGGTGGCGCCGAAGCGCTCACCCAACCAGCACAGGAAGCCGCCGATGAAGGGGATCAGGATCAGCCAAGGCAAAATCATGACGGGTTGGTTTCCTTTGGCAAAGTCGCAAGATTCATAGTCATACCGCGGCCACTACCACGGCACCGAGCACCAGCACGGCACCCACGGCGATCGAGGCGGTGTACCAGCGCAGCTGGCCGGTCTCGGTCTTGCTCATGGCGACGTGACCGCCGCGAGCCAGGCGAGGAATGAGGCCGATGCTGCGGTCAACCGGGTCCTTGCGCAGGATGTGGCTGATCAGCAGGTAAGGTTTGACGAAGAGCTTGTCGTAGATCCAGTCGAAGCCCCAGGCGGCGAACCACCAGGCTGACAGGACGCGACCGATACCGCTGTTGGCAACTGCGGTGACGAAGCGGCGCTTGCCCAGGAACAGCAGGGCCGAGAGCAGGATACCGGCGATGGCGATGGCGCCCGAGGCGATCTCCAGCGAGTGCTTGGCTTCGCCACCGGCGTGGCCTGCGCTTTCAGGCAGCACGCCTGCCAGCGGCGGGTGGATCCAGGCGCCGATGAAGGTCGACAGCACGATCAGCACGCCCAGCGGCAGCCAGTGGCTGATGCCGTGGCCGGCGTGGGCTTCGGTCTTGGCTTCGCCGTGGAAGGCGATGAAGATCAGACGGAAAGTGTACAGCGAGGTCATGAACGCACCGACCAGGCCGGCGTACAGCAGGCCGCTGTTGCCGCTGGCGAAGGCTTCCCAGAGGATCTCGTCCTTGGAGTAGAAGCCCACGGTCAGGATCGGCAGGGCGGCCAGGGCGGCGCCACCGACCACGAAGCTGGCGTAGGCCAGCGGCAGTTTCTTCCACAGGCCGCCCATCTTGAAGATGTTCTGCTCGTGGTGGCAGGCGACGATCACCGCACCGGAGGCAAGGAACAGCAGGGCCTTGAAGAAGGCGTGGGTCATCAGGTGGAAGATCGCCGCGTCCCAGGCGCCGACGCCCAGGGCCAGGAACATGTAGCCGATCTGGCTCATGGTCGAGTAGGCCAGGATACGCTTGATATCGGTCTGTACCAGGGCGGCGAAGCCGGCCAGGACCAGGGTCACGCCACCCACGACGCCGACCAGGTGCAGGACGTCCGGCGCCAGCAGGAACAGGCCGTTGGTACGGGCGATCAGGTACACGCCCGCAGTCACCATGGTGGCCGCGTGGATCAGTGCCGAAACAGGAGTCGGGCCGGCCATCGCGTCGGCCAGCCAGGTCTGCAGCGGCAGCTGGGCCGATTTACCGACCGCGCCACCCAGCAGCATCAGGGTGGCCAGTACCATCCAGGTGTCACCTGCCTGGAACTTCTGCGGTGCCAGCACCAGCAGTTCCTGCACGTTCAGGGTACCCAGCTGGACGAACAGGATGAACAGGCCGATGGCCATGAACACGTCGCCGATGCGGGTGACGATGAACGCCTTGAGCGCCGCGTTACCGTTGTTGCGGTTGCTGTAGTAGAAACCGATCAACAGGTACGAGCACAGGCCCACGCCTTCCCAGCCGAAGTAGATGAACAGCAGGTTGTCGCCCAGCACCAGGAACAGCATGCTGGCGATGAACAGGTTGGTGTACGAGAAGAAGCGCGAATAGCCGGCTTCGCCACGCATGTACCAGGAAGCGAACAGGTGGATCAGGAAGCCCACGCCGGTGACCACGCCCAGCATGGTGACCGACAGGCCATCCACATACAGGGTGAAGTTCGGCGCGAAGCCGTCCACCGACATCCACTGCCACAGCAGCTGGCTGTACGCGCCGCCTTCAGGCGGGGCGACGTTGAACTGCCAGATCACATAGGCGGCGGTGGCCGCCGACAGACCGACCGAGCCGACGCCGATCAGCGCCGACAGGTTCTCGGACCAGCGGCCGCGCGAGAACGACAGCAGCAGGAAGCCGATCAGGGGGAATACGAACGTCAGGAAGATAAGGTTCATCCGCGCATCTCACTGGCAGCATCGATGTCGAGAGTGTGGAAGCGGCGATACAGCTGCAGCAGGATCGCCAGGCCAATGCTGGCCTCGGCGGCTGCCAGGCTGATCACCAGAATGAACATCACCTGGCCGTCGGGCTGGACCCAACGGGCACCGGCGACGATGAACGCCAGTGCGGAGGCGTTCATCATGACTTCCAGGCTCATGAGCACGAAGAGGATGTTGCGGCGGACCATCAGGCCAACCAGACCTAAGCAGAACAGGATGCCGGCGACCGCCAGACCATGCTCGAGAGGGATAGCACCCATGATTTACTCCTTCGCCTCGTTGCGGCCCAGGTGGAAGGCGGTGACGGCTGCCGCGAGCAGCAGCATCGAGGCCAGTTCGACCACCAGCAGGTAAGGGCCGAACAGGCTGATGCCGACTTCCTTGGCGCTGACGGTGGTACCGCTGATGGCGGCGCCCGACGGGGTGACGAACAGCACGTACAGCAGCTCCAGCAGCAGCAGGGCGGCGAGGATCACCGGCCCCGCCCAGATGCCGGGCTTGAGCCAGCCGCGCTCCTGGGCGACCGAAGCCGGTCCGAGGTTGAGCATCATCACCACGAACACGAACAGCACCATGATGGCGCCGGCGTAGGCGATCACTTCCAGGGCGCCGGCGAATGGCGCACCGAGGGAGAAGAAGATCATCGCCACGGAGATCAGCGAAATGATCAGGTAGAGCAGGGCGTGCACCGGGTTGGTGCCGGTCACCACGCGCAGCGTGGAGACGACGGCGACACCGGATGCGAAGTAGAAAGCGAATTCCATCTTTCTGTCCTTATGGGAGCAAGCTCTTCACGTTGATCGGCTCGGCTTCGTTCTGCGCAGAGCCTTTCGGCTTGCCAGCGATCGCCATGCCCGCAACACGGTAGAAGTTGTAGTCAGGGTTCTTGCCGGGGCCGGAGATCAGCAGATCTTCTTTCTCGTACACCAGGTCCTGACGCTTGAACTCGGCCATTTCGAAATCCGGAGTCAGCTGGATCGCGGTGGTCGGGCACGCCTCTTCGCACAGGCCGCAGAAGATGCAGCGCGAGAAGTTGATGCGGAAGAACTCGGGGTACCAACGGCCGTCCTCGGTCTCGGCCTTCTGCAGCGAGATACAGCCGACCGGGCAGGCCACCGCGCAGAGGTTGCACGCCACGCAGCGCTCCTCGCCGTCGGGGTCGCGGGTGAGGACGATGCGGCCACGGTAGCGCGGCGGCAGGTACACGGGTTCTTCGGGGTACTGCAGGGTGTCGCGCTTGCGGAACCCGTGGGAGAACACCATGGCCAGGCTGCGCAGCTGTGTGCCGGTGCCCTTAACGATGTCGCCGATATACTTGAACATGGGTCAAATCCTCACTGGGCCGCGACGGCTGGCGTGTTGTAGAGCACGATCGCAGCGGTCACCAGCAAATTGATCAGGGTCAGCGGCAGGCAGAACTTCCAGCTGAAGTCCATCACCTGGTCATAGCGTGGGCGCGGGATCGAGGCGCGCAGCAGGATGAACAGCATGATGAAGAACGCGGTCTTCAGGGCGAACCACAGGAACGGTACTTGCGGCAGGATACCGAACGGACCGTGCCAGCCACCGAAGAACAGGGTTACCAGCAGCGCCGAGATCAGGATGATGCCGATGTACTCACCCACGAAGAACATGCCCCATTTCATGCCGGCATATTCGATGTGGTAGCCGTCGGCCAGTTCCTGTTCCGCTTCCGGCTGGTCGAACGGGTGACGGTGAGTCACGGCGACGCCAGCGATGAAGAAGGTGCAGAAGCCGAAGAACTGCGGAATGATGAACCACAGGTTCTGGGCCTGATAATCAACGATGTCGCGCATGTTGAACGAGCCCACCTGCACCACCACGCCCATCAGCGCCAGGCCCAGGAACACTTCGTACGACACGGTCTGTGCCGAAGCCCGCAGGCTGCCCAGAAGGGCGTACTTGTTGTTCGACGACCAGCCGGCGAACAGCACGGCGTAGACCGACAGACCGGCCATGGCGAAGAAGAACAGCAGGCCGATGTTCAGGTCGGCCACGCCCCAGCCCGGGGTGATCGGGATGATCGAGAAGCCGATCAGCAGGGCGCTCATGGCCACGACCGGTGCCAGGGTGAAGATCATCTTGTCGACGAAGGGCGGGTTCCAGTCTTCCTTGAAGAACATCTTCAGCATGTCGGCTGCGATCTGGAACATGCCGAACGGGCCGACACGGTTCGGACCGTAGCGGTCCTGCCACCAGCCCAGCAAGCGTCGTTCGACGAAGCTGAGCAGCGCGCCGCAGACCACCACGGCCAGCAGCACCACGATGGCCTTGACGACCTGAATGATCACATCGATCACTTCGGGGGTGAACCAGCTCATTGTGCTGCCTCCTGCAGGCCTTCGACGGCTGCACCGAAGATGGCGGGCGGAATGCCGGCCAGGCCTTTGGGCAACGCAACCAGGCCAGCGCCCAGTTCTTCATTGATACGCAGCGGCAGACGCAGCGACACGCCGGCCACGTTCAGGCTCAGCAGCGCGCCGTCGTTGACGCCCAGGCGGTCGGCCTCGGACTTGGCCAGGGCGACGTAGGCGGCCGGGATGCGTTCCTGCACCGGGGCGGCGCGCGAGGAGGACTCTTCGCTGCCGAACAGGTGGAAGAACGGTACGGCGGTCCAGGTACCGCGGGCCGGGTTGAACGCGCCCGGAATGGCGGTGAACCAGTTCAGGCGGTCGCCCTGCGACTCGATCAGGCGCACGCCCGGGTCACCGGCACGCAGGTGGCCACCCACTTCGTCCTGGAACTTGTTCCAGGCTTGCGGCGAGTTCCAGCCCGGCGACCAGGCGAACGGCACTTGCTGGCGCGGCTCGGCCGAGCCCGAGTAGCCTTCCATGGAAAAGGCGAACGCGGTGTCCTTGTCCTGTGGGGTACGCGGCTCGTGCACGCTGATGTTGGCGCGCATGGCGGTGCGGCCCGAGTAGCGCAGCGGCTCACGGGCCAGCTTCATGCCCTTGATGCGGAATGCGGCGCTTGGTGCGGCGTTGACGATGCCGGCCAGTTGCGGGGCGGCTTCGGCGCAGGCGCTGGTGACGTGGTCCAGCTGGGTCCAGTCCACCGGCTTGTTGAGCAGGGTGGCACGCAGGGCGTGCATCCAGCGCCAGCCTTCGTGAATCTGGATGCTGCTGTCCAGGTACTGCGGGTCGAACACCTGGAAGAAGCGCTGGGCACGGCCTTCCTGGCTGACCAGGGTGCCGTCGCCTTCGGCGAAGGAGGCGGCCGGCAGCACCAAGTGGGCACGGTCGAGGGTCGGGGTCTTGGAGTGGTCGGCAACGATCACTACCTTGGCGGCGGCCAGGGCGGCGTCGACCTTGGCAGCCGGTACGCGGGCGTACAGGTCGTTTTCCAGCACGACGATGGCGTCGGCCTTGCCGCTGATGACCGCGTCCAGGGCGGCGTCGACGGACTCGCCGCCCATCATCGCCATGCCGAGGCTGTTGGCCTCAGGCACGACCAGGCTCAGCGAACCGTTCTTCTCGCGCAGCTTGAGGGCCTTGGCGATGTTGGCGGCGGCTTCGATCAGCGCTGGATCCGCCAGGGAGGTGCCGGCGACCACCAGAGGGCGGTTGGCGGCGACCAGGGCGTCGGCGATGCGCTGGGCCAGGGCCTTGGCTTCCTCGTCCAGGCCGGCGACGGCAGGCGCGCTCGGGTCGATGGCGTGGGCCACGGCGAAACCGATGCGGGCGAGGTCAGCGGGAGCGGCGTGTACACACTCTTCGGCGACGTCGTCCAGCTTGGTTTCAGCCAAGGATGCGATGAACAGCGGGTACAGCGCGTGCTGGCCGATGTTCTTCACCGCGGCGTCCAGCCAAGGCTGTACGCGCATGGCGTCGGCCATGGCCTCGGCCTTGCCCTTGGTGGCCTGGCGCACGGCCAGGGCGAGGCGGGCGGCGGTCTGGGTCAGGTCTTCGCCGAGCACGAACACGGCGTCGTGGTCTTCGATGTCGCGCAGGGTCGGGACCGGCAGCGGGCTGTCATTCAGCACGTTCAGCGCCAGTCTCACGCGGGCCAGTTCGCCAGCTTCCATGCCCGAGTAGAAGTACTCGGCGCCGACCAGCTCACGCAGGCCGTAGTTGCTCTCGAGGCTGGCGCGTGGCGAGCCGATGCCGACGATGGTGCGGCCGCGCAGCAGGTCGGCGGCCTTGTCCAGGGCGGCGTCCAGGCTCAGCTTGCTGCCATCGGCGAGGAACGGCTGGCGTGGACGGTCCTTGCGGTTGACGTAGCCATAACCGAAGCGGCCACGGTCGCACAGGAAGTATTGGTTCACCGAGCCGTTGAAGCGGTTCTCGATGCGGCGCAGTTCGCCGTAGCGCTCGCCGGGGCTGATGTTGCAGCCGCTGGAGCAGCCATGGCAGATGCTCGGGGCGAACTGCATGTCCCACTTGCGGTTGTAGCGCTCGGAGTGGGTCTTGTCGGTGAACACACCGGTCGGGCAGACCTCGGTGAGGTTGCCGGAGAACTCGCTTTCCAGCACGCCGTCTTCGACGCGACCGAAATACACGTTGTCGTGGGCGCCATACACGCCCAGGTCGGTGCCGCCAGCGTAGTCCTTGTAGTAGCGCACGCAGCGGTAGCAGGCGATGCAGCGGTTCATCTCATGAGCGATGAACGGGCCGAGGTCCTGGTTCTGGTGGGTACGCTTGGTGAAACGGTAGCGGCGCTCGTTGTGGCCGGTCATTACCGTCATGTCCTGCAGGTGGCAGTGACCGCCTTCCTCGCACACCGGGCAGTCGTGCGGGTGGTTGGTCATCAGCCATTCGACGACGCTGGCGCGAAACGCCTTGGACTCTTCATCGTCGATGGAAATCCAGGTGCCGTCGGAGGCAGGGGTCATGCAGGACATGACGATACGACCACGGGTGTCGTTCTCGTCGGTGTACTGCTTGACCGCGCACTGCCGGCAGGCGCCGACGCTACCGAGCGCCGGGTGCCAGCAGAAATAGGGGATGTCGAGGCCGAGCGACAGACAGGCCTGTAACAGGTTGTCCGCACCGTTGACTTCGAGCGCTTTGCCGTCTACGTGGATAGTGGCCATTGTTCAAAGTTCTTCGTTGGCCCGCGTGGGCGGGCGTGGCTAATGGAAATCGGTGAGCTCGCGGCCAGCCACGAATCGTTCGGGCCGGCCGGCGAGCTGGCGGATGGCACGGACCATCCGCTGTTCATCTTGTTATGCGCCGACCACGATCGGCTTCGCCAGGTTCGGGCGCAGGGCTTCGCTACCAGCACTGGCTGGGGCTACACCGGCCTCGAATTCCGAGCGGAAATATTTGATGGCACTGCCCAATGGCTCGACGGCACCTGGTGCGTGAGCACAGAAGGTGCGGCCTGGGCCGAGGAAGTTGACCAGACCCAGCAGGGTCTCGATGTCTTCGGCGCGGCCCTGGCCTTTCTCCAGGGCGCGCAGCATCTTCACGCTCCACGGCAGGCCGTCGCGGCACGGCGTGCACCAGCCGCAGGATTCGCGGGCGAAGAACTCTTCCATGTTGCGCAGCAGCGAGACCATGTTGATGCTGTCGTCGACCGCCATGGCCAGGCCCGTACCCATGCGGGTACCGACCTTGGCGATACCACCGGCATACATTTGTGCATCGAGGTGCTCGGGCAGCAGGAAGCCGGTACCGGCGCCGCCTGGCTGCCAGCACTTGAGCTTGAAGCCGTCGCGCATGCCGCCGGCGTAGTCTTCGAACAGCTCGCGGGCGGTGACGCCGAACGGCAGTTCCCACAGGCCGGGGTTCTTCACCTTGCCGGAGAAGCCCATCAGCTTGGTGCCGTGGTCCTCGCTGCCTTCACGGGCCAGCGACTTGTACCAGTCGTTGCCATTGGCGACGATGGCCGGCACGTTGCACAGGGTCTCGACGTTGTTGACGCAAGTCGGCTTGCCCCACACGCCGACCGCGGCAGGGAAGGGCGGCTTGGAGCGTGGGTTGGCGCGGCGGCCTTCCAGCGAGTTGATCAGCGCGGTTTCTTCACCGCAGATATAGCGGCCGGCGCCGGTGTGCACGAACAGCTCGAAGTCGAAGCCCGAACCGAGGATGTTCTTGCCCAAAAGGCCTGCCGCCTTGGCTTCGTCGATGGCGCGGTTGAGGTTCTTTGCCGCGGTGGTGTATTCGCCACGCAGGAAGATGTAGCCGCGGTAGGCTTTCAGCGCACGGGCGCTGATCAGCATGCCCTCGACCAGCAGATGGGGCTGTTGCTCCATCAGCATGCGGTCTTTCCAGGTGTTGGGCTCCATTTCATCCGCGTTGCACAGCAGGTAGCGGATGTTCATGGATTCATCTTTGGGCATCAGGCCCCACTTCACGCCAGTGGGGAAGCCCGCGCCGCCACGGCCCTTGAGGCCGGAGTCCTTGACGCTCTGCACGATGTCGTCGGCGGACATGTCGGCCAGCGCCTTGCGCGCGGCGGCGTAGCCGTTCTTGGACTCGTACTCGGCAAGCCAGACCGGCTCGCCGTCGTCACGCAGGCGCCAGGTCAGCGGGTGGGTTTCGGCGGTACGCGCAATGCGGTTGGCCGGGCCGAAGGAAGTGATGGTCATACGTAACCCTCCAGCAGCTTGGAGACGCCGGCAGGCTGCACGTCGCCAAAGGTGTCGTCGTCGATCATCAGCGCCGGGGCCTTGTCGCAGTTGCCCAGGCAGCATACCGGCAGCAGGGTGAAACGGCCGTCTGCGGTGGTCTGGCCGAGGCCGATGCCCAGCTCGCTCTGGATCTGGCTGACCACCGATTCATGGCCGCCGATGTAGCAGACCATGCTGTCGCACACGCGGATGATGTGGCGACCGACTGGCTGGCGGAAGATCTGGCTGTAGAAAGTGGCCACGCCCTCGACGTCGCTGGCGGGGATGCCCAGCACTTCGCCAATGGCGTAGATGGCGCCGTCTGGCACCCAGCCGCGCTCTTTCTGGACGATCTTCAGGGCCTCGATGGACGCCGCGCGCGGGTCCTCGTAGTGGTGCATCTCGTGCTCGATGGCCGAGCGCTCGGTTTCGCTCAGGGCGAAACGGTCGGTTTGGATAAGCGTGCTGTTCATGCTTAGCGGTCCACGTCAGCCATAACGAAGTCGATACTGCCCAGGTACGCGATCAGGTCCGCGACCATGCTGCCTTTGATCACCGAAGGGATCTGCTGCAGGTGCGGGTAGCTCGGGGTACGGATCCGGGTGCGGTAGCTCATGGTGCCGCCGTCGCTCGTCAGGTAATAACTGTTGATGCCCTTGGTCGCCTCGATCATCTGGAACGACTCGTTGGCCGGCATGACCGGGCCCCACGAGACTTGCAAGAAGTGGGTGATCAGGGTCTCGATGTGCTGCAGGGTGCGCTCTTTCGGCGGCGGCGTGGTCAGCGGATGGTCCGCCTTGTACGGGCCTTCCGGCATGTTGCGCAGGCACTGGTCGATGATGCGGATACTCTGGCGCATCTCCTCGACGCGGACCATGCAGCGATCGTAGGCATCGCCGTTGTGGGCCAGCGGCACTTCGAACTCGAAGTTCTCGTAGCCGGAGTAGGGGCGCGCCTTGCGCAGGTCGAAGTCGCAGCCGGTGGCTCGCAGGCCGGCACCGGTGGTACCCCATTCCAGGGCTTCCTTGGTGTTGTACGCGGCGACGCCGATGGTACGACCCTTGAGGATGCTGTTCTTGAGCGCGGCCTTCTCGTACTCGTCGAGGCGCTTGGGCAGCCATTCGACGAAGTCCTTGACCAGCTTGTCCCAGCCGCGCGGCAGGTCGTGGGCGACACCACCGATGCGGTACCAGGCCGGGTGCAGGCGGAAACCGGTGATCGCCTCGATCACGGTGTAGGCGCGCTGGCGGTCGGTGAAGGTGAAGAACACCGGGGTCATGGCGCCGACGTCCTGGATGTAGGTACCCAGGAACAGCAGGTGGCTGGTGATACGGAAGAATTCGGCGAGCATGATGCGAATCACGTCGACTTTCTGCGGCACCTTGATGCCGGCCAGCTTTTCCACCGCCAGTACGTACGGCAGGTTGTTCATCACCCCGCCGAGGTAGTCGATTCGGTCGGTGTAGGGGATGAAGCTATGCCAGGACTGACGCTCGGCCATCTTCTCGGCACCACGGTGGTGGTAGCCGATGTCCGGTACGCAGTCGACGATCTCTTCGCCGTCCAGTTGCAGGACGATGCGGAAGGCACCGTGGGCCGAAGGGTGGTTCGGGCCGAGGTTGAGGAACATGTAGTCCTCGTTGGCGCCGTGACGCTTCATGCCCCAGGCTTCGGGGTTGAAGCGCGCCGATTCCTCTTCAAGCTGCTGCTTGGCCAGGGTCAGGCTGTAGGGGTCGAACTCGGTGGCGCGGGCCGGGTAGTCCTTACGCAGCGGGTGGCCTTCCCAGGTCGGCGGCATCATGATGCGGCTCAGGTGCGGGTGGCCGGCAAAATCGATGCCGAACATGTCCCAGACTTCGCGCTCGTACCAGTTGGCGTTCGGCCAGATGCCGGTCACGGTCGGCAGGTTCAGGTCGCCCTCGCTGAGCGACACCTTGATCATCACGTCGCTGTTACGCTCGACCGACAGCAGGTGGTAGAACACGCTGAAATCGGCGGCGGGCAGGCCACGGCGCTGGGTGCGCAGGCGCTCGTCGACGGCGTGCAGGTCGTACAGCATGCTGTACGGCTTGGCGACGCCGCGCAGGAAGCTGAGCACTTCCTTGAGCTGGGCACGTTTTACCCACAGTACCGGCATGCCGGTGCGGGTTTCCTGGGCGACGAACGCGTCGGCGCCAAAACGGTTGTGCAGTTCGACGACCACATCCTGGTCGTCAGCCTTGTAGGGCGGAATATAAATAGCGTTGTCCGCTGTCATGGTCTCGGTCGCTTTGGGTCAGCGTTAAGAATGAAGCCAGGCCGCCGGCTCCTTCGGGAGCGGGCGGCAGGTCGCTGGATCAGACTTCGTCGGGGCTGCGCAGGTTGGTTACCGCAATGCGCTGTTCGCGACGCAAGTCTTTCTGGGCGGGCATCTCGGCACGGTAGATGCCTTGATCACCAACCACCCAGGAAAGCGGGCGTCGTTCTTGGCCGATCGACTCCTGCAGCAGCATCAAGCCTTGCAGGAATGCCTCGGGGCGCGGCGGGCAGCCAGGCACATAGACGTCCACGGGGAGGAACTTGTCGACCCCCTGAACGACCGAGTAGATGTCGTACATGCCGCCGGAGTTGGCGCACGAACCCATGGAGATGACCCACTTGGGCTCGAGCATCTGCTCGTACAGGCGCTGGATGATCGGCGCCATTTTGACGAAGCAGGTACCGGCGATGACCATGAAGTCGGCCTGGCGCGGCGAGGCCCGGATGACTTCGGCGCCGAAGCGGGCGATGTCGTGGGGTGCCGTGAAGGCCGTGGTCATTTCCACGTAGCAGCAGGAAAGGCCGAAGTTATACGGCCAGAGGGAGTTCTTGCGACCCCAGTTGACCGCGCCACGCAGCACATCTTCGAGTTTCCCCATGTAGATGTTCTTGTGGACCTGGTCTTCCAGCAGTTGATCGGTGACGGTTTCCCGCTCACCGACCGGATACTGCTCGTTGGGTGCGTCCGGATCGATTCTGGTGAGATTGTATTGCATGCCAAAGCCTCATTGTTTCAGCTTCGCTTGCCGCTTGCGGCGACCTTCGGGAGCCCAATCGAGCGCCCCGACGCGCCATAGGTAGACAAGACCTGCCAACAGAATTGCTATGAAAATGAGAGCTTCGACGAATCCGGTCCAGCCGCTTTCGCGGACGGACACAGACCATGCATACAGGAAGAGGGCTTCGATATCGAAGATCACGAACAGCATCGCGACCAGATAGAATTTGGCGGACAGGCGCAGGCGGGCGCTGCCGACGGGCAGCATGCCGGATTCGAAGGGTTCGTTCTTGGCGCGACCCCAGGCCTTGCTACCGAGCAGGCTGGACAGGCCGAGCATGAAGGCACACAGGCCGACGACACCCAGGAGGAAGATGGCAAAGCCCCAGTTGTGGGCGATGAGTCCTGCCGAATCGGACATGCTAGAAATCCTTATACAGAGACCCAGCTCTGCAGTCTGAAATAAAGTAGAGCGGCGACGTGGTGTCGCAGACGCAGTGACCAAATGTCGCAGCTGAATCAATCGCGCTGATTTTATGGGTAAACCCAGTGCAAGTAAAATTTCCGTTGCAAATTTATTCGTAGGTTTAAGAACAAAAATCTTTCGTAACTGGCTGAAACCCTTGAGTTTCGGGCATTGGGCGCGGATTTGTTAATTATGTTTCTTGCCCCGCGTAATGACGGGCTAGTTGCGTAATGATAATTAATATCATTTGATCTGGCCTGTAATGTTTTTGCTGTTCTGACCCTTGCAAAGTTCATCTGCCGAGCGCCCCTCTTGCAAATGCGAAAAACTCTCGTTCTAGCAGCTTCCGGCGCTGCGCGTACCGCTCTGGATCAATACTTTGTCGCTTGCGTCGCGGCTGACCGACGCGGCGATCAGCCACTGGCCGAGCCAGTAGAAGAGGATGATCAGGTACTCGGCGGCGGCGAACGGGCTGACGAAGCGGTCGATGCCGATCAGGCCGTCGGAGAACACGAAGGCGCAGGCGCCCAGCGCGGCCAGGCCACCACAGGCCAGGGCGCGCCAGAGCATGGCGCCGATGGTCAGGGCGTAGAGTACCACCGGGATCAGCAGTGGACCCAGGCCATGGCCGGCGAGCAGGCCGAACAGCGAACCGCCGATCAGCACGGCGAAGGCCAGGGCCGGGTAGGCCGGGCGCCATGTGAGGCTGCAATAGCCGCGCAGGTAGGCCAGGTGGGCGCAAAGAAACGCCGCGAGGCCGAACACGAACAGGTCACGGGGAATGGCCAGGAGTATGTCGCCAAGCACTGAGAAGGCCAGGCCGACGATGATCCAGCGACGATAGGGTGTGACGGGGGTGGTGCTCAGCCAGGCAATCAGGGCGAGCACCGGAATGGGTTTGACCAGCAGGCCGAGCAGGGCGTTGTCGCTGGTCAGCGCATATAGATAGACGGCGGCGGCTGCGACGGCGAGGGTGAGCAGGTGGCCAGGGCGGGGCATGGGCAGTCCTTGCTGTGGGGTAGCCACAAGCTTAGACCTGATCCTGGGTTTTGCTGGTAATGCGGTCCCTGTAGGAGCTGCCTTGTGTCGCGAAAGGGGCGCGGAGCGGCCCCAGGGTTTCAGCGTTGACGCAAAGATCGCCGGGGCCGCTTTGCGGCCCTTTCGCGACACAAGGCCGCTCCTACAGGGGGGCGTTTGGCCTGAAAACAATGAAGAAGGCCCGGAATCCTCGCGAATCCCGGGCCTTGCTCAACAGCTCACTGCACTCAGTGGAACTGCTCTTCCTCGGTCGAACCGGTCAGTGCGGTCACCGACGAGGCGCCACCCTGGATCACGGTGGTCATGTCGTCGAAGTAGCCGGTACCGACTTCCTGCTGGTGCGCCACGAAGGTGTAGCCTTTGCTCGCGTCGGCGAATTCCTGCTCCTGCAGCTTCACGTAGGCGGTCATGTCGTTGCGGGCGTAGTCGTGCGCCAGGTTGAACATGCCGTGCCACATGTTGTGGATGCCGGCCAGGGTGATGAACTGGTGCTTGTAGCCCATGGCCGACAGCTCGCGCTGGAACTTGGCGATGGTGGCGTCGTCCAGGTTCTTCTTCCAGTTGAAGGAAGGCGAGCAGTTGTACGACAGGATCTGGTCCGGGTATTCCTTCTTGATCGCCTCGGCGAAGCGACGGGCTTCTTCCAGGTCCGGCTTGGCGGTTTCACACCAGATCAGGTCGGCGTACGGGGCGTAGGCCAGGCCGCGGGCGATGGCTTGGTCGAGGCCGGCGCGCACCTTGTAGAAGCCTTCACGTGTACGCTCGCCGATCACGAACGGCTGGTCGTACGGGTCGCAGTCGCTGGTCAGCAGGTCGGCGGCGTTGGCGTCGGTACGGGCCAGGATGATGGTCGGCACACCCGAGACGTCGGCGGCCAGACGCGCTGCAACCAGCTTCTGCACGGCTTCCTGGGTCGGCACCAGGACCTTGCCGCCCATGTGGCCGCATTTTTTCACCGAGGCCAGCTGGTCTTCGAAGTGCACGCCGGCGGCGCCCGCTTCAATCATGTTCTTCATCAGCTCGTAGGCGTTCAGCACGCCGCCGAAACCGGCTTCGGCGTCAGCCACGATCGGTGCGAAGTAGTCGATGTAGCCATCGTCGCCCGGGTTCTTGCCGGCTTTCCACTGGATCTGGTCGGCGCGGCGGAAGGCGTTGTTGATGCGCTTGACTACGGTTGGTACCGAGTCGACCGGGTACAGCGACTGGTCGGGGTACATCGACTCGGCCGAGTTGTTGTCGGCGGCAACTTGCCAGCCGGACAGGTAGATGGCCTGGATGCCAGCTTTTACCTGCTGCACTGCCTGGCCACCGGTCAGGGCGCCCATGCAGTTGACGAAATCTTTTTCTGGGCGGAAGGATGGGTGGGCACCTTCGGTGACCAGCTTCCACAGTTTTTCTGCGCCTTGGCGAGCAAAGGTGTGCTCTGGCTGCAGCGAGCCACGCAGGCGAACGACATCAGCGGCGGTGTAGGTACGGGTCACGCCTTTCCAGCGCGGGTTTTCGGCCCAGTCTTTCTCGAGGGCTGCAATTTGCTGTTCGCGTGTCAGTGCCATGGAAATAAACCTCGTCGCATCGATCTTGAGTGTAATTGTGCTGATGCTCGGATACGCGGATCAGAAGCCAGGCGGCTGTCCTGTCCGGGGGCGTGCGGCGGCTAACGCAGAAGGCTCGAAGGGGGAAGGGGTGTGCGGCCAGGCGAAGGTGTGCCCTGCAGGTCGGCTCGTGGTTGCCTTGCTGCGGTGCGACGCGATTGCCAGAACTGCGGTGATGCGCTTCCGTCCCTCGGGACAACTTCTTCGTTGCAGTCGCAATCCCGTCGAACCGCCTTGTGGGCCGTATGGACACGAGGTGCCTCCACGGTGGGAGGAGCGCACCTCGAAGACCCTTGCCAGGGCCTCTGATTAGCGGGAGCGAGGCCATCATGCCCTTGGCGAAAAGAGCCTGTCAAATGTTTTGTAGTGCTTTTTTAGGCTTACTACATCTTTGGTCTAATGCGACTTGGCGGTCAGTTTCAAGGCCTTTGGTCGAGGCCTTGAATTGCCTGGGTTCAGTCGAGAAGGTCGACTTTGACGCGCAGAGTCATGTTTTCACCGCGCTGGGTGCTGTAACTGAGGCTTGAAGCGCTGCGTTCGGATTGGCTCTGCTGGTTGAACCCGGCCAGGTTGATCCACTCGCCGAGCTTGCCGGTGACGGTTGTGTCGGTGCTTTGCACTTTCACTACATCGGCACGCTCCTGGCTCATTCGATCATTATTGGTGCTGATTTGCAGACGAACCGTGTCGCCGCTCAGGCGTGGCGTGACGTAGAAGCCTTGGGTGACATTGCGGTATTCGGTGTTGCTCTGGAGGCGCCCGTAACCATCGGTGGCGGTGCTGGTGACGGGAATGCTCTGGCCCACCTGGATCAGTGCCGGCTGCCCGTCGCTGGCCTGCACCTGCTGCATGCCGCCTTCGCGATTGGCTGTGCCGTAGCGGATCACGCGGGCGTTGCCGTGGTTGTCCTGGAAGTTGCTGTCGTTGTTGTCGACGCTGATCAGCAGGCGCTTGGGCGCGGTGTCGAGCTGTTGCAGCAGGGCGCGCAGATCGTCGATGCGTTCCTGGCTGGCGTTGACGATCAGCTTGTCCTCGAAGGTGCTGACGCTGCCGTCCTTGCCCAGGAACGACTGGGCGGCGGGCAGCAGTTCGGCGCTGCTGCGGTGTTGCAGGGGGATGACCTCGGTGGCGGCCTGGGCGGTGAGGCTGGCGGCCAGCAGCAGGGAGGCGAGCAGGGGGCGTAGCGGCATGTCCATGATCTCCGCGGGTGGAATGGACATGATGGCAAATTTGCGTGCAACTTGCCGTGCGGATTGGCGGTGGCTGCTGTCAGACAAAATCCGTAACATCGCGCCCTCGATTTTCAGGCTCATTACTCAAGTCTCCACAGCGTGGGAGCTTGAGGTTGTCTACAGGACCTCCATGAAACCCGCCCGACTACGCGCCGACCTGCTCGCCGGCCTCACCACTTCGTTCGCCTTGGTGCCGGAGTGCATCGCCTTTGCCCTGGTGGCACACCTCAACCCGCTCATGGGGCTGTATGGTGCCTTCATTATCTGTACCCTGACCGCCTTGTTCGGCGGTCGTCCCGGCATGATCTCCGGCGCCGCCGGCTCCATGGCGGTGGTGATCGTCGCCCTGGTGGTGCAGCACGGCGCCCAGTATCTGCTGGCCACGGTGCTGCTCGGCGGTGTGGTGATGATCCTGTTCGGCGCGCTGCGCCTGGGCAAGCTGGTGCGACTGGTGCCTTACCCGGTGATGCTCGGCTTCGTCAACGGCCTGGCCATCGTCATCGCCCTGGCCCAGCTGGAGCACTTCAAGGACGGCGAGCACTGGCTTGGCGGGACGCCGCTGTACCTGATGATCGGCTTGGTGGCGCTGACCATGCTGGTGGTCTACGTCCTGCCAAAGCTGACTCGTACGGTGCCACCGGCGTTGGTCGCGATCCTCGGTGTCGGTCTGCTGGTCTATCTGCTCGGCCTGCCGACCCGTACCCTCGGCGACATGGCGCACATCGCCGGCGGCCTGCCGATCCTGGCCCTGCCGCAGGTGCCATGGAATCTGGAAACCCTCAAGATCATTGCTCCCTATGCAGTGCTGATGGCCATGGTCGGCCTGCTGGAAACCCTGCTGACCCTCAACCTCACCGACGAGATCACCGAGAGCCGCGGCTATCCGGACCGCGAGTGTGTGGCGCTGGGCGCGGCCAACATGGTCTCGGGCCTGTGCGGTGGCATGGGCGGCTGCGCGATGATCGGCCAGACCGTGATCAACCTCAGTTCCAATGGCCGTGGGCGCCTGTCGGGCGTGGTGGCCGGGGTGATGATCCTGCTGTTCATCCTGTTCCTGTCGCCGCTGATCGAGCGCATTCCGCTGGCGGCGCTGGTGGGGGTGATGTTCGTGGTGGCCCAGCAGACCTTCGCCTGGGCCTCCCTGCGGGTGCTGCACAAGGTGCCGGTAAGTGATGTGCTGGCGATTATCGCCGTGACCGTGGTCACGGTGTTCACTGACCTGGCCACGGCGGTATTGTTCGGCATCGTCATCGCCGCGATCAACTTCGCCTGGCAGCATGCGCGGGAGTTGTATGCCGACAGTCATGTGGACGGCGAGGGCAGCAAGCATTACCAGGTCCATGGCACGCTGTTCTTCGCCTCGACCACGCCGTTTCTCAACCAGTTCGATCCGGCCAATGATCCGGCCAGGGTCACCCTGGACTGCCAGCACCTGAGCTTTGTTGATTATTCTGCGGTGGCGGCGCTGAAGACCTTGCGCGAGCGGTATGCCAAGGCAGGCAAGCAGTTGCGGGTGGTGCACTTGTCGGAGCGTTGCAGGAAGCTGCTCAGGCGTGCGGGGGAGCAGCACTGAGTGTGTGCTGGCGAGCAGGATTGTTGTAGAGGGTCTTGGGCCTGGGCACTGCGCGTCCAAGCAGAGGTCGCGTTAAGCTGATTCGCAAAGTTTTTGATTTTTTTGAAAAAACCGCTTTACAGACGCACGATCGATGACTAATATGCGCCCCACACGACAGGCACATAGCTCAGTTGGTTAGAGCACCACCTTGACATGGTGGGGGTCGTTGGTTCGAGTCCAATTGTGCCTACCAAACCTGAAGAGGGCGATCCGTAAGGATCGCCCTTTTTGCTTTGTGCCGTTCCACCGTTGCCGACATACGCTGCAACCTTCCACCTTCGCCTCATCCCTGCGGCCGAGCTGTCTGCTCATGTTAGAATCCGCCCCTTCGAATCTGGAGGTACAGGCGTGCGCAAACTGGCGGTGGTAATGGCGGTGTTGGCCCTGGCGGGCTGTAACAACGAGGTCGAAGGCGTACACAAACAGGTGGCCGAACACCTGAACAACCCCAAGACGGCCAAGTTCGCCAACGTGCGCTTCGACACCCAGGGCTCTATCTGCGGCCAGGTGCGTGGCAAGGACGACGCCGGGCAGTACGAAGCGTATCGCAGCTACGTGGCGATCAAGCATGATGGGCAATACGAAATCCTCATCGACGAGACCGGCAACAACCTGCGCATTCGTGAAGTCTGCGGGGGCGCCGACCTGCAGCGTCGCGCCGAGGCTCTGGCCGACCAGCCGGCGCCGGAGGGCTGGGACGTGGAGGTGATCCAGGGGCCGAACATGGGCGCCCTGACCGACATGACCGCGCGCCTGATCGAGAAGGGCATTCCGTCCTGGGTCGAATACCGCGAGGGCAAGCCGGTGGTGCTGATGGGGCCGTTCCCGGCCAAGGCCGATGCCGATGCGCGCAAGGCCGAAGTGATGGCCAAGCTGGGCACTGACTCGATCGTCATCCAGCACGGCGTCCAACGCTGATTGTCGACCGTGGCCTGGAGGTGTTGCCCAGGTTGCGGTGCGGACCGCTTCAACGGCTAGCGATCAGTGCTGATGTACTCGAACACGCTGATCAGATGCTGCGGTTGCCCATCTGCTCGGCGTTCCAGCGAGGTGCGCGCCCGCACCCAGATATAGTGCCCGTCCTTGTGGCGCACGCGTTTCTGCACCTCGTAACGGTCGATCTCGCCGGCCAGCATGCGCCTCAGTAGCGCCAGGTTGTCCGGCAGGTCGTCGGGGTGGGTGATCTGCTGGAAGGTCGTGCCGTACAGTTCGTCTTCACTGTACCCCAGCAGCTCGCAAAAACTGCCGTTGACCCGCTGCCAGCTGCCATCTGGGTCGATGTAGGCCAGCGCGCCCCAGGCCAGTTCGAAGATGGTGCGAAAACGCGCTTCGCTCTGGCGCAGCTCCTCTTCGGCCACCTTGCGCTCGGTGTTGTCCATGCTGATGCCGACCATTTTCACCGGGCGCCCGACACTGTCGCGCAATACCGTGGCGCGCGAGGCGATCCAGCGCTGGCCGCCGTCGGGGCGGGTGATGCGAAAATCGCATTCGCAGCCGGTGCCGTTGGCCACCGCCTGGGCATACATGCCCTGCATGTGCTGGGCGTCATCGACATGGATGTGTTCCCAGAAGTCCTCGTTACGACGCAACGGCCAGCCATACACCGCCTCGACGTTGGGCGAGTAGGTCACTTCGTCGGTGACCAGGTTCCATTCCCAGGTGACGATGCGCGCGCCCTCCTGGGCCAGCTTCATGCGCGTCTCGCTTTCCATGATCTCGGCGGTGTAGCGGCGGCGCACGTCGGTCATCGGCAGCTCGACCACCTCGGCCTGCTGCACGCTGTGCAGGGCCTCCTCGCCGTAGCGCAGCCAGATCCAGTTGACCTTGAGCAGGTCGGCCAGGCGGCGCAGGTTGTCGTAGTCGATCTCGCCGCCGCGGGTCCACTTGTGCACCGCGGTGCGCGAGATTCCCAGCGCCGTGCCCACGGCTTGCAGGGTCAGCTTGTGGTGTTCGAGCAGTTCCTTGAGGCGAAAGGCGAAGCTGTTTTCGGTCATGGGCGCTGGATCCTTGGGCGGGCACGAAGGGGGCAGTATACCCGAGCTGTCAACTTGAGGTTGACGGGGTGGTTGCCGGGCATGTCGGGGCCGGTTAACGTGGCGCCTGACTCACTCAGGACAGGGAAGCACCGCAATGAGCCGATCACTGGAACTCAACCGCGCCAGCTGGGACGAGCGCGCGCCCCTGCACGCCGCCTCCGGGGACTACGAAGTCGAGCGCTTCGTCGCCGAGCCCGGGCATCTGTCCGAGGTGGTGCGTTTCGACCTGCCGCGTCTGGGCGATATCCACGGCCTGCGCGCCGTGCACCTGCAATGCCATATCGGTACCGACACCCTGTCGCTGGCGCGCCTGGGCGCCGAGGTCTGCGGCCTGGACTTCTCCGCGGCCTCCCTGGCTCAGGCGCGCCAACTGGCCGAGCGCTGTGGTGCGGGCATCGGGTATGTCGAATCGGACGTCTATCAGGCCGCGCAGGTACTGCCTGCTGAGGCATTCGACCTGGTCTACACCGGCATCGGCGCGCTGTGCTGGCTGCCGTGCATCGAGCGCTGGGCGCAGACCGTGGCGGCTTTGCTCAAGCCGGGCGGGCGGCTGTTCCTGCGCGACGGCCACCCGATGCTGATGGCCGTGAACGAGGACCATCAGGACCGCCTGCAACTGGAGTATCCGTACTTCGAGCGCGAGGCGCCGACGGTGTGGCACAGCGACGAGACCTACGTCGAGACCGACCAGGCCCTGACCCAGACCGAAACTCATGAGTGGAACCATGGCTTGGGCGAGGTGATCACCGCGTTGCTGAACAATGGCCTGCGCATTACCGGCCTGGAAGAGCACCAGAGCATTCCCTGGGAAGCGCTGCCGGGGCAGATGACGCTGGGCGATGACGGCGAGTGGCGCCTGAACGAGGCGCCGTGGCGGTTGCCGCTGAGCTATACGCTGCAGGCGGTGAAGGGGTAGGCGCGCGGACCTATGGCATGCGTCACCACCCCTTAGGCGCGTGCATGAATCCGGATCAGGACAGGAATCCACCGTCGACATTGAGCGCGGTGCCGGTGGTATAGCTGGAGGCATCACTGGCCAGGTACAGCACCGCGCCTGCCATCTCGCTCGGGTCGGCCACGCGCTTGAGCGGGATCTGCTGCAGCGCGGCGTTGCGGATGCTGTCGTTCTTCACCAGCGCCGAGGCGAACTTGGTGTCGGTCAGCCCCGGCAGCAGGGCGTTGCAGCGGATGCCGAACTGCGCGCACTCCTTGGCGAAGACCTTGGTCATGTTGATCACCGCCGCCTTGGTCACCGAGTAGATGCCCTGGAACAATCCGGGCGAGACGCCATTGATCGAGGCCACGTTGATAATGCTGCCGCCGCCGTGCTCGCGCATCAGCTTGCCGGCTTCCACCGACATGAAGAAGTAACCGCGGATATTGACGTCGACGGTCTTCTGGAACGCCCCCAGGTCGGTGTCCAGGACGTTGCAGAACTGCGGGTTGGTGGCGGCGTTGTTGACCAGGATGTCGAGGCGGCCGAACTGTTCGCGGATGGCGGCGAACACCTGCTGGATCTGCTCCATCTCGCCAATGTGACAGGCCATCGCGGTGGCCTTGCCGCCGGCGGCGACGATCGCCTCGGCCACCTGCTGACAGCCGTCGAGCTTGCGGCTGGAAACGATCACATGGGCACCTTGCTGGGCCAGCAGGTGGGCGATGGCTTCGCCGATGCCGCGGCTGGCGCCGGAAACGAAGGCGATCTTGCCGTCGAGGTCGAACAGGTGGGTCTTGGACATGCGCATATTCCTTGTTGTCTGCCGAAGTTACAGGCTGGATTTGCCGATCAGTTGCAGGCTCATCTGCTCCAGCAGCCGGTTCATGTGGATGAACTGGGCGAAGCGCTTGTCCTGGGTCTGGCCGTGGAAGAAGCGGTAGTAGATCTGCTGGACGATGCCGGCCAGGCGGAACAGGCCGTAGCAATAATAGAAGTCGAAGTTGTCGATGCGGATGCCGGCGCGCTCGGCGTAATAGTCGACGAACTGCTGGCGAGTGAGCATGCCGGGGGCGTTGCTCGGCTGGCGGCGCATCAGTTGCACCGGCGCCGGGTCGCCCGCCTCGATCCAGTAGGCCAGGCTGTTGCCCAGGTCCATCAGCGGGTCGCCGATGGTGGCCATCTCCCAGTCCAGCACGCCGATGATGCGCATCGGATTGGCGCTGTCGAGGATGACGTTGTCGAAGCGGTAGTCGTTGTGCACGATGCCCGGGCGCGGATGGTCGGTGGGCATCTTCTCGCGCAGCCAGGCGATCACCTGCTCCCAGCGCGGCGCGTCGGGCGTCAGGGCTTTTTCATAGCGGCTGGCCCAGCCTTCGATCTGGCGCTGCACATAGCCTTCCGGCTTGCCCAGGTCAGCCAGGCCGCAGGCCTGGTAGTCGACCTGGTGCAGCTCGACCAGGCGATCGATGAAGCTCTTGCACAAGGCTTCGGTGCGGCCAGCATCCAGGTCCAGTTCGGCAGGGATGTCCGAACGCAGGATGATGCCGTTGACCCGTTCCATTACATAGAACTCGCCGCCGATCAGCGATTCGTTGGTGCAGTGCACGTAGGCCTTGGGGCAATAGGGGAAGCCGGCGTTGAGCTGGTTGAGGATGCGAAACTCACGGCCCATGTCGTGGGCCGACTTGGCCTTGTGACCGAACGGTGGGCGACGCAGCACGAATTCACGATCCGGGTAGCTGACCAGGTAGGTCAGGTTGGAGGCGCCGCCGGGGAACTGGCTGATGCTCGGCGTGCCGTCGAGGTCGGGAATGTGATCCTTCAGGTACGGATCGATGACGGCCGCGTCGAGTTCTTCGCCGGGGCGTACCTGGGTGGACTGGTCGGTGAGCGTCATGCGATTTCCTTATGATCGGTAGCAAGGACTATTGGCTAATCTAATTTCCCGTCAAAGCTGGTACAAGCGTGCCAGACGTTTATTGGCCTGGGTGTTGCCGGACGATCAATCGCCCTGATGGATGGGCCTAGCGGCGGGCGAAAAAAAACCGAAGCCCGTCAGGCTTCGGTTTTTCATTGGCGATTCGCCGCGCCGATCAGGATGGGAACAGCTCGCTGAGCTTCATCGACAGCATCATGTCGCCTTCGACGCGCAGCTTGCCACCCATGAAGGCTTGCATGCCGTCGGTTTCACCGCTGACGATGCCCTTGAGGGTCTCGCTGTCCATCACCAGGGTGCAGTTGGCGTCGGCATTCTCGCCTTCCTGGATCTCGCAGGTGCCATCCTTGACCAGCAGGGCGTAGTGCTTGTCTTCATCGGTGATGTTGAAGCCGAACACCAGGTCCAGGCCGGCGGCAGCGGATGGGTTGAATTTTGCCTTCATCGCCTCGACGGCTTTAGCTACATCGCTCATGGTGTATTCCTTGTTAAGTGATATTCGCGTCCGCAAGGACACAACAGACCGGGCTCATCGGTAGGTGACGAGCTCCGGCAACCGCAACAGCCGCACATGGGCTTGGCTGTTGAAGGAAGCCAGGGTGACGTCGCGGCCCCGGAATTTCAGGTGGCTGAGCGACGTGTTGATGATCTGCCAGTTCAGGGTGAACGCCTGAGCCGGCGTGATTCCGCTCACCAGGTGAAGCAGGGCAGCGATGGTGCCGCCGGAGGTGAACAGGGCGATGTTGTCGCCGCTGGCGGCGCTGTCGAGCAGCCGTCGCAGACCATCGCCGACCCGGCCGGTGAAGGCCTGCCAGGTTTCCAGGTGTTCATCGTGGGCATGCTCGCCGTCGTGCCAGCGCTGCACCATCAGGGCGAACAGACGTTGGAACTCGCCGCTGTGCTGGGCGCCATTGCGCAGTACATGCAGGGCCTCGGGCTCTTCGGGCAGCAGGGCAGGGAGCAGGGCACGGATCACGCCGTCGGCGTCGAACTCGTTGAAGGCCGCGTCGGTCTCAATGGTCGGGACTGCCTCGCCATGTGCCTGCAGCGCGTCGAGGGCCAGGCGGGCGGTGTCCTGCTGGCGACGCAGGGTGCCGGCCAGGCAACGGTCCAGGCGCACGCCCAGCTGAGCGAGGTGCTCGCCCAGTGCCCGGCTCTGACGCTCACCGACCGGCGAGAGCACGTCGTAGTCAGCGGCACCGAAGGAGGCTTGGCCATGTCGGATCAGGTAGAGATTGCCCACGTTGAAGTCCGGCCCGGTTGGAGGTTGTTGCGAGGTTAGGTTGCCCCAGGCGGGCTGTCAACGAAAAAACATACAAGCGTTTGAAAAGGTCGTTTGAACTGTGTTGCCAGCATTTTCACCGGCTGGCAGCGGCTCTGGCGCCCCGGTATGCTTGCATCCAGTTCGCGCCGTTGCGGCGCTGGTTTATCAAGGAGTCAATGTGGAGTTTCTTGCCGAATACGCAAGCTTTCTCGCCAAAACCGCCACCCTGGTGATCGCCATCCTGGTGGTGCTGTCGGCCATCGCCGGCCTGCGTGGCAAAGGGCGGCGCAAGCCGGGCGGGCAGTTGCAGGTCACCCGTCTCAACGAGTTCTACAAGGAGCTGCGCGAGCGCCTGGAATCGGGCCTGCTCGACAAGACCCAGCTCAAGGCCCTGCGCAAGCAGCAGGCCAAGGCGGAAAAACAGCAGAAGAAAAAGCCCGAGGACAAGCGCCGGGTGTTCGTCCTCGACTTCGACGGTGACATCAAGGCCTCTGCCACCGAGAGCCTGCGCAACGAGATCACCGCGCTGCTGACACTGGCCACCCCGCGTGACGAGGTGGTGCTGCGTCTGGAGAGCGGCGGCGGTATGGTGCACAGCTACGGTCTGGCTTCCTCGCAGCTGGCGCGTATCCGCGAGGCCGGCATCCCGCTGACCATCTGCATCGACAAAGTCGCCGCCAGCGGCGGCTACATGATGGCCTGCATCGGCGAGAAGATCGTCAGTGCACCGTTCGCGGTGCTGGGCTCGATCGGCGTGGTGGCGCAGATGCCCAACGTCAACCGGCTGCTGAAGAAGCACGACATCGATTTCGAAGTGCTCACCGCCGGTGAGTACAAACGCACCCTGACCGTGTTCGGCGAGAATACCGACAAGGGCCGGGAGAAGTTCCAGGAAGACCTGGACATTACCCACCAGCTGTTCAAGGACTTCGTTGCCCGCTACCGTCCGCAGCTTCATATAGACGAAGTGGCGACCGGCGAGGTCTGGCTCGGCATCGCCGCGCTCAATCGCCAGTTGGTCGATGAGCTGGGCACCAGTGACGAGTACCTGAGCCGCAGCGCCCGCGAGGCCAATGTGTTCCACCTGCGCTTCGCCGAGCGCAAGAGCCTGCAGGAGCGCATCGGCGTGGCCGCCAGTGGGGCGGTGGAGAACACCCTGGTAGGCTTGTGGAGCAAACTCGGGCGTCTGCGCTAACACCTTGAACCCCTTGAAGATTTTTTTCTTCAAGGGGGTTGCAAGGTCCATCGAATGCCGACATAATGGCGTCCATCGAAACGCAGCTGACTTGAAAAAGCCCAGCGGTTTCAAGGGGATAGCGAAAGCTGGCTCCGACTTTGAGGCCGAGTAGCAAAGTGGTTATGCTCCGGATTGCAAATCCGTCTACGCCGGTTCGATTCCGACCTCGGCCTCCACTATTCGAAACCCCGCAGACCGCAGGTCTGCGGGGTTTTTTAATGCCTGCGAATTATTCGTCGTCCCACTATCTGGGACAAATCGTGGGACACTAAGGAAAGTGTGTGACCACCAGTAAATCCGCGGTGATCTTCTACTGGTTATTCAAGGATGAAACGCAATGAAGAAGCTCAAAGAGCTGGACGCAGCCGCCACCCGTTACCTGAGCAGGTACTCCCGCAAGCAGTTTTTCTCGATTTTCGTTGTGATTACGGCGATCAACTATTGGTGCGCCTACAACGTAGAGGGATACAAATCGATCTGGCTGGCAATGATTGGCGGCTGGTTCTTCGGTATGACCTTCGCGCCGTTCCACGCTAAAAAGGGCCAATCCTGAAGGCAGCTACTGGGTAGTGGTCTTGGGTGGTAGCAAGGGCGGCCAACGTTGGACAGCGAACCGCCTTGATCAGCCGCGTCTGCGCAGCCACTCATCCGCGACGTCCCCCATGGTGGCAGGCGCAGCGCTCTTGATCCAGGCCATGAAGGTACGGTTGAACTTGAAGGCCTCGCCACATTCACTAACCAGGAACTGTCGGACCTTCTGCGTATTCCGGTAGTGCCTGTCCAGCGGGGTGGTGCGGGTGATCGGCCCAGCGTGCCAGTCGAAGCTCATCTTCATTCCCTTGGATGGCCATGATCCTCGGAGCGTAGCACTGTCTGCGGCTGTGCGGGCGTGCGCTCACCTGATGGTCAGTGCCGTCTCATTGAGCCAGGCGGCTTGCCAGAAGCTCGACAAACGCCCGCACCTTGACCGGTCGAAAGCGAGCCGTTGGAAAGACTGCATGGATCTCGCCTCGGGGTAGCGACCATTGCGGCAGCACCTCGATCAGCCGGCCTGCTTGCAGGTCAGGTTCCGCCACATAGTCCGGAAGGACCGATAGCCCGGCCCCGAGCAGCGTGGCTTCGCGCACTGCCAAGGTGGCGTTGAGCGACAGGCTGGCTCTCATCTCAACCGTTTCGCGCTGTGAGGTGTCCTTGGCAAATACCCAGCGGGTTGGTTCTCGCAGCGCCAGGTTCGCCACGATCGGCAACTCGGCCAGCTCCGCTGGGGTCTGCAGTTTGCCTACCCGCGCTTGCCACTGAGGGGCGGCCACCAATCGTTGCGCAAACTGGCCGATTCGTCGGGCCTGCAGATGTTGCTCGGTAATCCAGCCAACGCGAATGGAAAGGTCCAGATCGTTGGCGCCCAGATCCAGGGTTTGGTCGCTGAAATGGGCCTCGACCTTGCACTGCGGATATCGCTGCGAGAATGCGGTGATGGCCGGCACCACGACACCGATGCCGTAATCGAAAGGGGCGGTCAGGCGTAGGGTGCCCGTCGGCTCACTGGCGGCCTCGGACAATTCTTCGAAAGCCTCTTCCGCCTCTTTGAGGATCAGAGCACAGCGGTGGTAGAACTGTTGGCCTGCCTCGGTGGTGCGGACTTTTCGCGTGCTGCGCACCAGCAGTGTGGTGCGACAGTCGCTTTCCAGCCGCGCTACCTGCTGACTGACCACGGCCTTGGTGATGCCGAGGCGTTCGGCAGCGGCGGTGAAGGAGCCGGTCTCGACCACTGCGGTGAAGTACGCAAGCCTGTTCAGGCTAGAAGCGCCGGTCATTGATAGATCCTCAATGTATGTTTATAGCATACGGTGTGTTTATTTCGTATATATTTAAATGTCAATGCCTGCGCGGTAGGATTTGAGGCATTCCATTTAAGGCGATCTACTATGAGCAGGACTCTGGTTTACCTCTTCGATCCACTGTGCGGCTGGTGCTACGGCGCAGCTGGACCGCTGCCTCAGGTCCTCGAGTCCACTGGCCTTGCGTTGCGCCTGATACCGACGGGGCTGTTTTCCGGTAGCGGTGCGCGCGTCATGGATGACGACTTTGCGGCCTATGCCTGGAGCAACGACCAGCGTATCGAACGCCTGACCGGGCAAGTCTTCAGTGAACGCTATCGCGACCATGTACTCGCCGACCGTCTTCAGGCGTTCGACAGCGGCCCATCTACCCTGGCGCTCAGTGCAGTGAACCTGACAGCGCCTGAGCGCGAGTTCGAAGCGCTCAAGGCGATCCAGGCGGCGCGCTATGTCGATGGCCTGGACGTGACTCGAGTGGAGACGTTGACCGCTGTCCTGGCAAACCTGGGCTTGGATACCGCCGCCGAGCGCCTGACGCGCCCGGATTCGGCCTTGCTGCAGGTCAACGACGATCGTGTGGGGCAGGGGCGTGCCTTGCTGCGTCGTGTGGGCGGCCAAGGCGTACCGACATTCGTTCTGCAACAAGCGGACGATGCCCTGCAGTTGTTGCCTGGCAGCGCTATCTTTTCAGATCCACGGGCCTTCATTCGCGAGCTGAACGCGGGGGTAAAATCATGAGCAAGGGCAACCTGGACATCATCCGAGCCTCGTACGAAGGCTCAGCCGAACAGAATGGCCAGAATCTGCTGGCGGCGTTGGCTGCGGACGTGACCTGGACCGAGGCGGCCGGCTTTCCTTATGCCGGTACCTATGTCGGCCCCCAGGCGATCATGGAGGGTGTGTTCCATCGCCTGGCCACCGAATGGGATGGCTACCAGGCCAAGGTGCATACCTATGTGGCCGAGGACGACCGAGTTGCCGCCTTTGGCGTTTACTCAGGTACCTATCGCAAGACCGGGAAAGCGATGACCGCAACCTTTGCCCATCTGTACCGTTTGACGAACGGCAAAATTGTCAGCATGGAGCAATACGTCGACAGTGCGCAGGTCAACGCGGCGCTCACCTGAGCCGTTTCACGGTCGCCGTTGGCTTAAGGCGCAGGCCGCCGCAGAGCGGCCTGCGCCGACAGGCAATTACTTGCCCGAAGCGTCCTGCTCGACCACCAGGTCAAGCACATAGACCTGCGACGAGGCGTCGGCCGGCGGGTTCTTCCATTCGTATTGCTTCACGCGCAGCACGGTGCGCACGCCGTCGCGGTGCTCGTAGCCTTCGATGGATTGGTACAGCGGGTGCCAGCTGTCCTGGGTCGCCAGTTGCAGGCCGGCGTCGTCATAGCGACGCTCGCGCACTTGCAGGCACTGGTAGTTGGGGATCAGCGGGTGGCTGCACTTGACGGTCTTGGCGGCCACTTCCAGGAACTTGATCTCGCCCTTGCTGCCATAGCGGGTCTCTGGGATGGCTTCACCCTGGAATTTCAGCACCGAACCGTCCTGGGTGGTCAGTTGCAGCACCGGCTCCCCGGCATCGTCGGAGAAGGTGGTGCGCAGGTCGCCCTTGAACAGGCGCCCGACCTGGGCGTCCAACTCCATCAGGGGCTTATCGCAGGCCTTCAGGGTCGAGGCCAGTGATTGCACCTTCAATACGCCGTCCTTGTAGGAATAGCCGCCGAACTGGTTGTTGCAGCCGCCATTGATGTTCAGGTTACGCTCGGCGAAGTTCAGGCGCAGCTTGCCCTCGATGCCAGGCGCCATGGCGGCGATGGCCTTGCCCGACGCATCGTTGGCAGCGACCAAGTTCCAGTAGTAGGCCGAGAGTTTGGGCTGGGTTGCGGGAGAGGCGGCAGTAGCAGGCATGGAAGGCGTCCCTTCATGGGAAGTGGAAGCCGGAGCGCACGCCTGGAGCAGGGCGGCGCAGACGGCAACGAGGAGAATATTCTGTTTCATGGTTCGCTCTTTCAGCCTTGAAAAGTGGGGGGCGGCATCCTCGACAGGCGGGATGCGCGCGCCGGTAAACTGGGATATCGAGACCGTTTCAGGATCGCTTCGCGATGTGGACCTTGCCACGCCTGTGAGCGCTATCGGACGGCCTCGGCAGTAACCGATGGCAATGGGACAGCATCGATTCCATTGAGTTTCATCAACGGGGTGGCCTGCAAGTGTTGCCGGATTTTGCAGGAAAGCCAGCGCCCTCTAGACCTGCGGGCCTTTGCAGGGATATCCACTCATTTTCGCGGCCTGCAGCGCACGCTCCCTGGCCAAGGGCGTGAGTGCCCCTGCTGCATAGCCGTTCTTGATGTAAAGAAAATAGTTGCCCTGCAGGTCGTGGAAGATCCGGTAAACATCGGCAGCTCTATGGGGGGTTGGTAGCGTGACTTTATCGACCATCAGTTCGTAGCCGTCGATATCCAAACTGCCCAGCCTGGCCGTGAAGTCTGCCTCTAAGGCTGCGCGCCAGCGATTGCGCTCGTAGGTGCATGCCCAGAAGAGGGCGATCAGTACCAACAGTCCAGCGCACAGAAAGGCGATGTCGGTGAGCAGTTTCAGCATGTCGTTCCTTTGACCTATGGTCCTTCAATACCGGCCGTATGCCACTTTACCAAGTCGCAACGGGAGAGTGCGCATCCGCCGTGGTGTTGATATGCCTGATCGCTCAAGTAGGGGTATGAGAAAGCTTCTTGTCGTTGTCGTGGGCTAGGATTGCACAGACCCCAATCTGCAGAGGCAAGCAGCAATGAGCAAATACCGCACCGTCATTGCCACATTGACATCCATCGCACTGGTACTGGCGCCCTGCATATCCTTCGCCGACCCGGGGAATGGCAAGGGGAAATCCCAGCAGAACCATGGCAACCCGGGGGCGGGCAAGCACGATGGTGGTCATGGCGGCCCCGTGATCGACCGTGGCGATGTGCTCGGTATCCTGGGGGGGCACCGTGACTACTGGAGTCCTGGGCCAGCGCTTCCTCCGGGTATCCAGAAGAACCTGGCGCGTGGCAAGCCTCTGCCCCCTGGCATTGCAAAGAAGCTCGATGGCCGGCTGCTGGGCCAACTGCCGCGTTATGACGGTTACGAATGGATGCAGGCGGGTGTCGACCTGATTCTGGTGGCAGTCGCCACGGGGGTGATCTACGAAGTACTCAACGGTGCTTTCGACTAGCGCGCAGGCAAAGAAAAGGCCCGCTGGGGAGGGCGGGCCAAGTGTTTCACGGATGAGTCACTACCTTGGCACGGCAGACGTGAAAATGTTGTCAATTGCCGTGGCTTTCTCGTGATCGGAGCGCCCAAAAAAGAAAACCCGCCTAAAGAGGCGGGTTGAACAGAACGTATCGAAGCCAGGTCAGTCTGCCTACGCAGATGTCAGAATTTCGTGAAGGTCATGCTGGAAGGGGCTCAGTAACCGTTACTGAATTTTTCCTCGATCTTGCGCTTCTCCATCGCGTACTGCCTCGGATCGATCTCTTCCGCGATCAGCTTGTTGTCGAGCGTATCCATCTGGCTTTTCTTCATGCGCGAGACATGGGCACGGGTGGCCTGGTAGTTGATCGACTCGGCGGCGCTGTAGCCACTGACCGGGTCCCAGAGAATCGAGAGCGGCCACAGCAGCAGGTTGGCAACGCCATAACCATAGGCCCGGCCATAGAACGAGCCGCCGCCTGGCAGCAGGCCGAGTGCCGCAGCAGCGCCCGGGCTCTTTTCTCTGACCTCGAGGTTTTGCGCACGGTAGTAGCCGAGCTCCTGTTCCTGCACGGAGTTCAGGCCGCTGGCGCACCCCGTGGTCAGGACGACAAGGGCGGCGGCGATCAGGTGACGAGCGAATGGCATTGCGGATTCCTTGGAATTTCAGTGAATTACCTCGCAATCCAGGGCGAGGCGGTGGAATCCTACCTGACATGATGGCACTTTGCCTCGAAATATTACATTCAGATGAATGGGCGACCCTGCAGTCGCGTCTTGGTTGTCTGTTCATCATCGATGGTGCAGTTCGAGCTGGCTGATCACACAGACCGAGGCATCCTCTGGTGCTGTGCGGTCGCTGAAGTCCACCTGGTTGTAGACTCCGCCGTGGAAGTTGAAGGTGCGGCTGTTCCAGGTCTTGGCCATTTGCAGCAGCCCCGTACTGCCTGTGCGGCCGTTGCAGGTGGCTGAAACCAACGCGGCCCCTGCTGCAGAAACCTCCAGGGTAATGTCGAAGGGGGTGTGCAGGGGCACATTGGCCAGGACTTCGCTGTTGATCGGCGTCACCTGATCGAAGTCCCGGCGAAAGCCGAGGGTGATCCTGCCCTTGTTCCAGAACACCTTGATCGCCGGGCTGTCGTCGTCTTTCACATGCATCTGCGCGATCACCACCTTCTGCGCCGAGTTGACCTGCTCGAGCACCATGCGCTGGTGGCTGAAATGTCGGTTGGCACTGTTCATGGCCCAATAGGTGGCTTCCTTCCACTCGCAGCGAGTGCGATGTGTGCTCTTGCTCGACGCGCCCTTGGTCGGCGCGGTCATGCGTACCGCGCCATCGTCCAGGCGTCTGACCACCTGTGGCAGGGTGGCCAGGGCCTGTGCCCCGGTGACCTCTAGGGCCAGAGGGTCGCTAGCGGATTTGGCGAGCGGTGTGGTGATGATCAGCGTGTCGATGTTCACGGCCATACGGAAACCTCCTGGATAAAAAGATCCTGCACCTATGCGAGCAGTTGAACGGCGTCGGGTTCAGTGAGCCAGGGAGGTCCGGGCAAAAAAAGCCCGCCAGGGCGGCGGGCGAAGTGCGTTTTTGAAGGGAGAGCCTGTACCTTGCACCTTGTCGGTTAAGCTGAGGTTAAGTGCCGCGAGCATTGACCGCCCGCGCCGATGCGCCTATACAGGCGTGCCGTTGTTACCGGAGCCTGCAATGCACGACGAAGACGATCTGCCCGAACCCGAGCACGATCACCTGCTCGATCCCGAATTCAACGAAGACTACGACCCTGAGGCCGACGCTTACGGGGCGCTGGATGAAGTCGAAGAGGATGAAGAGTCACTCGACGACTTCGACGATGAGGACGACCACCCGGCCTGGCACGACGACTGCGACGATTGATGTCGCCGCCGTCACGCTCAGCGACGGTCGAGGGAGAAGCGCCCGGCGCCGGTGAGGGCCAGCAGCAGCAATCCGCCGACGATGGCGAGGTTCTTCAGGAACTGGGTCATGTTGGCGCTGCGCTCGGGCTCGACCATGTTCCAGAACGGGTGCCCGAGCAGCGCGGTACCCAGCACGAACAGGGCGAACAGCAACGCCAGCGGGCGGGTGTAGAAGCCCAGGATCAGCAGTATGCCGACCAGCAGCTCCATGATCACGGCGACGGCCGCCGCCAGCATGGGCGCGGGCGCGCCCAGGGAGGTCATGTAGCCGACCGTGCCTTCGAAACCGCTCAGTTTGCTCCAGCCGGAGAGCACGAACAGGATCATCAGCAGGATGCGAGCGAGCAGCAGGATGACGTCGCGTTGACCGTCGAGCAGGCTATAGCGCATGGCGGCGTTCCAGTGGACAGGGACAAGTTCCACTCTAGCAGTTGTGTGGCGGTTTTCCGGCGGGCATGAAAAAGGCGCCGCAAGGGCGCCTTGATCGACAGAAGATGGTGCGAGTGGCGGGACTCGAACCGGCAAGGCTCACGCCGACAGATTTTAAGTCATTCTGCCCCTCATTCCGCTTACGAGAGCTGTTGAGAGCTTACGAGAGCTGAACTCGGCTTACTTGAGCTTAAAAGCTTTGAGAATCAAGGTCTTGAGGTGAGTATTGCACCGCTGCCGAGGGCTTGTGAGAGCTGAGCAGGGCTGTTGGGTGCTGAGTTGAGCTGCCGGCGCAGCTACCAAGCCAGCTACCAAAAGCTACCAAGCTATCGAGTTGAATGAATTGATCGTTTTTTAGTCAGCTTTAAGGCATGTGAAGGCTCACATAGCTTAGGCACGAGAGACAGATCAGTAGGAATGTGGCGCTGATGGCCGGGTCTTGCGACGGAAGGGGTGTTTAGTGGTGCCCCGAGCCGGACTCGAACCGGCACACCTTTCGGCGGCGCATTTTAAGTGCGATGTGTCTACCAATTTCACCATCGGGGCGCGATGTGAGCTGGCGATTAGACACGAAAATCTTGCGGAAATCAACGGTTTAGAGCCAGGAAGGAGTGTGGGCGTGGCATTGAAGATCAATTTTACTAAAGATGCGCTTAGAGACCTGGTTTGCCCTGAGGGTAAGTCTGAGATTTATGTGTATGACACTCATACAAAAGGTTTGGCTGTACGCGTCACTAAGGCCGGTGGAAAAACCTTTTATGTCATCCGAAAGGTCAAGGGCAAAGATCAGCGGCGCAAGATTGACGTCTTCGACTACAAGTCTACGAAACTACCAGTTATCAGGGGGGTTGCGGAAAAGAGCTACGCTAACCTGGATGTGATTTTGGTTGAGGAGCATAAAAAGAGTCTGAGGGAAAGCATTACTGTTAATGAAGCCTTTGAATCGATGATTGCTAATAAAACTAAACTTGCTAAAAGCACTATTGGCGATTATACGAAAACCTACGATAACTACATCAGGCCAATGTATGGTGTGAATAGCCCCTGGTTTCGTAGACACCTCCAAGCCTCATAATGAGGCCCAAATAGGAGGTGCCATGAGTCGTCAGCGTTACCCCGAAGAATTCAAGATCGAAGCG
>NZ_JBLIYU010000018.1:0-105903 GCF_057480815.1 Pseudomonas sp. P106(2024)
TGTACGGAGATCGGTTCATCAGGCCGACCTGGTGAAAGTCAGGGCCTGCCTGACGGCAGGCCGTTACCGGCCCGCACACAAAAAATCTGACACTTCCCCAGGCGAGGCAGCACGGGCCGTACTCATGGCCGTGCAGGCCAACAAGGCGGCAAGCACGCAAGCTCGCCCCCGGTTAAAACGCATAGACATCATCCAGTCCCTGGACCACGGAAAAAGAGCGCGAGATATTATTTAGCCACTACCATGACATCAAATTAATATCGCCAAAAAACCGTGAAATCTTCAAGGAACCCTTCCAGCAATCACCTCGACTGAACTTCCAGGCAGACCGGCGCCTCCACCGGACTGAATCCACTGGTAACAAGGAGTCGAGGGATGAAACCGTTGCCATGCCTTATCTGCGCGGCCACCCTGCTCTGTGCACAGCCCATCTTGGCCTGCACACCGGAAGAGGCCACGCAAAAAAGAGAAGAACTGGCAGGGCTGGTCAGTCAGTTGACCGAACAGAACCCGCGCAAGGCCAAGGAGATAAACGACGAGCTCCAGCACATGGAGCTCGGAACGGCCAGCAAGGACTTGCCGGACAAATGCCAGTTGATCGACAAGCGCATCCAGGAACTTAAAGAAGCGGAAAGGAAAACCTGACCGCGCCAGTGTCAGCGTCGCTGCTGGGCCTGCATGTACTGGCGAAGCAACTGGTTGATGCGGGTCTGGTAGCCGGCGCCCTGTTCCTTGAACCAGGCCAGCACGTCGGCGTCCAGGCGGATGGTCACCGTTTGCTTGGCCGGCACTCGCAGCTCGGCGCGGCGGAAGAAGTCATCGTCGAGTTCGGGGATGTCCGAGGTATCGACCGGGGCTTGGTCTTGCTCACTGCTTATGGACGGTTTCGACATAGCGCGTTACCTCACGTCGGTTGGCTCTTCTGGCGGAAATGATGCGGATCACATCACCCTGCCGTTCGGTGTAGGCGACCAGGCTGACCCAGGCATTGATCCAGCCCATGCCGATCCAGCGTGCCTCCGGGTACTCGAATCGCTCATCGCGCAACGCCAGCATCGGCTGGCGGGACATCTCGGGCACGTCGTTGAAGTCGATACCGTGCTTGCGGATGTTGAGCAGGTTCTTTTCCTCGTCCCATTCAAATCGTACGGGACAATCGTATTTACAGCTGTACATACGCTACTCCTCCTTGACTGCACATGCCAGAGGAGTGTGGCGGGTAGGCGACAAAATGCCCGGGCTTGAACAGGGTTTGGGAAATGGGCTACGCGCCCTGGGGAAGGAGGTGAAGCAACCCGCCACCGTTGCAGTGGCGGGCTCATTGCCGGTGATATTTACTCAGCGGCTGGCTTGCGCTTTTTCAGTGGTGCCAGGCCGTCGGAGCTGGCCAGAGGCGCATTGGCCTTGGGCTTGGCGGTAGGCCTCTTCTTGGCGGCACCCTTCTTGTCGCCACCGGCCTTCTTCTCGACCTTTTTCTTCTTGCTGCCGGCTGCCTTGCCCGAGGCCTTGACCTTCTTCGGCCCGCTGTAGATACCCTTGACCTCCTTGATGACGCGGCGCTCGAACTGCTGCTTGAGGTAGCGTTCGATGCTGGACATCAGGTTCCAGTCGTTGTGGGTGATCAGCGAGATCGCCAGGCCTTCGCCACCGGCACGGCCGGTGCGACCGATACGGTGCACGTACTCGTCACCGCTGCGAGGCATGTCGAAGTTGATCACCAGGTCCAGGCCGTCGATGTCCAGGCCGCGAGCCGCGACGTCAGTGGCCACCAAGACCTTGGAGCCGCCATCCTTGAAGCGGTCGATGGCCAGCTTGCGGTCCTTCTGGTCCTTCTCGCCGTGCAGGACGAAAGCCTTGACCTCCTTGGCCACCAGGTGACCGTAGATACGGTCGGCCAGGGCACGGGTGTTGGTGAAGATGATTGCCTTCTGGTAGGTCTCGTTGGCCAGCAGCCACTGCACGATCTGCTCTTTGTGCTGGTCGTGGTCGGCGGTGATGATCTGCTGGCGGGTGCCTTCGGCCAGTTGCGAGACACTGTTGAGCATCAGGTGCTCGGGGTCCTTGAGCACTTTACCGATGATATCGCGCAGGGCCGCACCGCCGGTGGTGGCCGAGAACAGCAGGGTCTGTTTGCGATTCTCGCACTCCTTGCACAGGCGCTCCATGTCTTCGGCAAAGCCCATGTCGAGCATGCGGTCGGCTTCGTCGAGGATCAGCACCTCCACGTGCGACAGGTCCAGGTTGCCAGCATTGAGCTGCTCGAGCAGACGGCCAGGGGTGCCGATCAGCACATCCGGCACCTTGCGCAGCATGGCGGCCTGTTCCTTGAAGTCTTCACCGCCGGTGACCAGGCCCGACTTGATGTAGGTGAACTGCGAGAACAGTTTCACTTGCTTGAGGGTTTGCTGGGCCAGCTCGCGGGTCGGCAGCAGGATCAGCGCACGGATCTCCACGCTCGGGCCGCTGCGGTCGACCAGGCGGTTGAGCAGCGGCAGCACGAAGGCGGCGGTCTTGCCGCTGCCGGTTTGCGCCGTCACCCGCAGGTCACGCCCTTGCAGGGCCAGGGGAATGGCCGCTGCCTGCACCGGCGTCGGCTCGACAAATTTCAGCTCGGCCACGGCTTTGAGCAGGCGTTCGTGCAGGGCGAATTGGGAAAACACGGGGTAACCTCGGGCAAGTGCGAAAAATTCAGTTGCATAGGGTAACGTTTTCCGTGGCCAGAACCGAATTTCTTTTGGCAACTTTGCGCCGATCCACGCTCTAATACCCCTTCATACCGCAACACAGACCGCTTTCACGCCCATGGACATCCAACGCTTCTGGCGCGACGCCCTCGACCTCTGGGGCACGCTCGACCAACATCCGCTGCTGCATGCCGCCCTCGGCCTGATCGTGCTGCTGCTGGTCTCGCTGCTGATCGGCCGCCTCGCCCGCTTCCTGATCCTGCACTCCACCCGCCTGCTCGGCCGCCAACAGGCACTCAGGTGGCTGGACGACCTGCGCCACAACAAGGTGTTCCACCGCCTGGCGCAGACCACCCCGTCGCTGGTGGTGCAGTTCGGCCTGAAGCTGGTGCCGGAGCTGTCGGCCACCACCCAGCACTTCCTCGGCAACGTCGCACTGGCGGTGACCCTGCTGTTCATGACCCGCGCCCTGTCCTGCCTGCTCGACGCGCTGCTGGACATCTACGCCCGCACCGAGCACGCCCGCACCCGCTCGATCAAGGGATACATGCAGCTGGCCAAGATGATGCTGTGGATCTTCGCCGCCATCGTCATCGTCGCCACCCTGATCGACCGCTCGCCGCTGTTGCTGCTGTCGGGTCTGGGCGCCATGTCGGCGGTGCTGCTGTTGGTGTACAAGGACACCCTGCTGTCGTTCGTCGCCAGCGTGCAACTGACCAGCAACGACATGCTGCACGTCGGCGACTGGATCGAGATGCCCCAGGCCGGCGCCGATGGCGACGTGGTGGACATCACCCTGCACACGGTCAAGGTACAGAACTTCGACAAGACCATCGTCTCGATCCCCACCTGGCGCCTGATGAGCGAGTCGTTCCGCAACTACCGCGGCATGCAGCAGTCCGGCGGGCGTCGGATCAAGCGCAGCCTGTTCATCGACGCCGCCGGCGTGCGCTTCCTCAGTCCGGACGAAGAACAGCGCCTGGGCCAGGTACGCCTGCTGGGCGACTACCTGGCGCAGAAGCGCCAGGAACTGCATCACTGGAACGAGGCCCTGGGCCCGGTGGCGGAGCTTTCGGCCAACCGCCGCAAGCTGACCAACATCGGTACCTTCCGCGCCTTCGCCCTGGCCTACCTGAAGAACCACCCCAACGTGCACCCGAACATGACCTGCATGGTCCGCCAGATGCAGACCACCGCCGAAGGCGTGCCGCTGGAGATCTACTGCTTCACCACCACAACGGTATGGGCCGAATACGAGCGCATCCAGGGCGATATCTTCGACTACCTGCTGGCGGTGCTGCCGGAGTTCGGGCTGAGCCTGTACCAGCAACCGAGCGGTAACGACATGCGGGTGGGATTGGCGACCAGGCCGTTGCCTCAGACCCAGCCACGCAGCCTGGATGCATTGAGCGAAGCCTGACCGTCCAATCGGGGCGCCCGAGCGGGCGCCCCTTTGCATTGCGCCCCCAAGACGCTCTAACCTAGGGCCATCCAGGACGACGTCATCACGGAAGATCGACGGCCCACTCGCCACGCCCATCCCTGACGCTCGACAGACGCCTGCCACAGCCCTCGTGAGCGAGCCATGCCTCAGGACATTTCCAGCGTTTCACTGCACGACGCCCCGCCATCGCCTCGGCGCAAGGCGCTTGCCGCCGCCAGCCTCGCCCATGGCGTGCATGACGGGCTGACCGATGTCATCTACGTGTTGCTGCCCCTCTGGCAGTTCGCCTTCGGCCTCAGCTACGCCCAGGTCGGACTGCTTCGCGGCGCCTACGCCGGCATGATGGCGGGCTTTCAGTTGCTGGCCAGCAAAGGCGCCCGGCGCTGGGGTCGCGAGGCCCTGTTGGTCCGCGGCACGGCGCTGGCCGGGCTGGCCTACCTGCTGGCCGCCCAGGCCAGTGACCTGAGCCTTCTGCTGCTGGCCCTGATGCTCGCCGGCCTCGGCGCCAGCACCCAGCACCCGCTGGCCAGCGCGCTGGTCGCCGATGCCTACGAAGGCAGTGGCAAGGTGAAACAGGCCCTGGCCCAGTACAACTTCGCCGGGGATATCGGCAAGGCGCTGATCCCCGGCCTGGTCGGCCTGGTGCTGGTGTATGTGTCATGGCAGGCCAACGCCACCGCGCTTGGCCTGCTCGGCCTGGGGGCGGCAGCGGCGCTGTGGTGGCTGTTGCGTCAGGCGCCACCCGCAGGGCGATCAACGCACAAGGCCACAGCCCACGACCAGGTTGGCTCAAGGTCGGGGCTCGCGGCGCTGATCGCCACCGGCACCCTCGACAGTGGCGTGCGCATGGGTTTTCTGACCTTCCTGCCATTCCTGCTGCAGGGCAAGGGCGCGACCACTGCGCAGATCGGCCTGGCCCTGACATTGCTGTTCATCGGCGGCGCCTTCGGCAAGCTGTTCTGCGGCTACCTGGGCGCCCGGCTGGGGCCGGTACGCACTGTGGTCTGTACCGAGCTGCTGACCGCCGCGCTGATCCTGGTAGCGCTGCTGTTGCCCTATCTGCCATTGATGCTGGTGATGCCTCTGATCGGCGTTGCACTCAACGGCACTTCATCGGTGCTGACCGGGCTGGTGCCGGACTTCGCCGGCCGCGAGCAGCGGGAACGGGTGTTCGCCTGCTTCTATACCGGCACCGTCGGCGGCGGCGCGCTGGCGCCGGTGCTGATCGGCGCGATATCCGACCACACGGGAGTGGAACAGGGATTGATGGCGCTGGCAGGCACGCTGCTGCTGACACTGCCTTTGTGCCTGATCGTGCACACTGGCCTGCCGCGCCGGCAATGACCCTCAGGCCGCTCCAGGCAGCCTCGCGCGCTGGCCGCCCAAGCGGCTCAGCCACACCGATGCCAGGATCACCGAACCGCCAATGGCCAGGCGCCCGAGCGGTTCGTCCTGGTTCCAGATCAGCAGGTTGAGCAGCAGGCCCACCGGCACATGCAGGTTGTTCATCACCGCCAGGGTGCCGCCAGAGACCAGGCAAGCGCCCTTGTTCCACCAGTACAGCCCTAGCGCCGTCGGACACAGGCCCAGGAACAGCAGCACCAGCCACTGGGTGTCGGTGCTCGGCAGGTGCTGGGCATTGCCGAACAGTAGGAAGGCCGGCAACACCACCAGCAACGCGCCCAGGTAGAAATAGCCGAACCGGCGATAGTGCGGCAGGTCGCTGGGGTGGCGGGCCACCAAGTGGCGGTACAGCACCTGGCCGGCGGCGTAGGTGAAGTTGGCCAGTTGCAGCAACAGGAAACCGATGAAGAACTCACCGGTGACCGTGTCGAAGCGGATCACCGCCGCGCCGGCCACCGCCACCAGGGCAGCAAGCAGCGCCCAGGGGTTGAAGCGCCGGTTCAGGGCATCCTCGATCAAGGTGACATGCAGCGGGGTAAGGATGGTGAACAACAGTACTTCCGGCACCGTCAGCACGCGGAAGCTGAGGTACAGGCAGACATAGGTGATGCCGTACTGCAGCGCGCCGATCAGCAGCATCGCGCGCATGAAACGCGGCTCGACCTGGCGCCAGCGGGTCAGTGGCAGGAACACCAGCCCGGCCAGCAGCACCCGGACCAGCACGGCGAAGTAACTGTCGACGTGGCCGGCCAGGTATTCGCCGATCAGGTTGAAGGAGTACGCCTGGATCAGCGCGACGATTATCAGGTAGCCCATGGTTGGCCCTCGTGGATCAAGGCGGGGACCTTAGCGGGTTGGGCCTGGGCAGTTCAACCATGGGGATTGTGGGGGCAGTAAAAGCCTCTTCGCTGGCAAGCCCACTACCACAGGCCTTGAAAGCAGTGTTTTCTCTGTGAGAGCAACTGCCTTGCAGAACATTCATGGTTTGCATTTGCCCTTGTGGGAGCGCAAGGCATGAGGTCGGCATAAAAAAGCCCGGCCATGAACTGGCCGGGCAGGCACACCCAAAGGAGCAACAAGGTGTCAGGGTTGGGAATTCGTCGCGGCTCAGGCCACCGCGGCCAGTCTTGCCTTGGCCTGGTTCAGGCCCTTCTCGTGGAACTCGCCGCTCATGTTCAGGCCTTCGGCGTGGATGAAGTCCACATCGTGGATACCGATGAAGGCCATCACCTGGCGCAGGTAGGGTTCCTGGTGGTCGCTGCTGGCGCCGGCATGGATGCCGCCGCGGGCGGTCAGGACGATGGCGCGCTTGCCGTTGAGCAGGCCCTGCGGCCCGGTCGGGGTGTACTTGAAGGTGATGCCGGCGCGCAGCACGTGGTCCAGCCAGGCTTTCAAGGTACTGGGGATGGTGAAGTTGTACATCGGCGCGGCCATCACCAGCACGTCGGCGGCCAGCAGTTCGTCGGTCAGCACGTTGGAACGTGCCAGCGCCTCACGCTCGGCGGCGCTGCGCTGTTCCTCAGGCTTCATCCAGCCGCCAAGCAGGTTGGCGTCCAGGTGCGGCACGGGGTTCACCGCCAGGTCGCGCACCTTGATCTCGTCGGCCGGATGCGCCGCTTGCCATTGCTGGATGAAGTCCAGGGTCAGTTGACGGGAAACGGAATCCTGCTGGCGGGCGCTGCTTTCGATGATCAGTACGCGGGACATGGGCTGCCTCCATCGGCGGTAAAGGGTGGCGATTCGATGGAGGTGAGATTAGTGGTTGACCTATCGATAAAAAAGCGTAAAAAGTGGGATCAACCTATCGATTAATCTGTTTATTCGGCTTTGCAGTCGAGCACGATGCGCAGCTTGATGATCTGCCGGTTGAACTTGGCGGTGACATCCACGCTCCTGCCGGCGGGCACATTGACCCGACGCACCCGTGGCGCCTCAGGGCCGTTGCGGAAGGTGACCTTGCACGCCGCCGGCACCTGCCCATAGTTGTTGAGGCTGATCGAGCCGATGTCATAGGCCGTGTCGTAGACGGTGTAATCGACCTTGACCCCGGTCAGGTCCTTTTCCACGTCGATCGGGTATGCCATGGCCCCGAGGGGTAGGCACAACAGCAAAGCCGCACAACATTTCTTCATACGGGCGCTCTCCTTGGGAAGAGCGCAGCTTAGGACAACAGGAGCCCTGGATGAAAGCACCGCGCGTTACCCTGGATCAGTGGCGGACCCTGCAGGCAGTGGTCGACCACGGCGGGTTCGCCCAGGCCGCCGAGGCCCTGCACCGCTCGCAGTCGTCGGTGAGCTATACCGTGGCGCGGATGCAGGAGCAGTTGGGCGTGCCGCTGCTGCGCATCGATGGGCGCAAGGCGGTGCTGACCGAGGCCGGCAGCGTGCTGCTGCGCCGTTCGCGGCAACTGGTCAAGCAGGCCAGCCAGCTGGAAGACCTGGCCCACCACATGGAACAGGGCTGGGAGGCCGAAGTGCGCCTGGTGGTCGACGCCGCCTACCCCAGCGCCCGCCTGGTACGCGCCCTGGCCGCCTTCATGCCGCAGAGCCGCGGCTGCCGGGTACGCCTGCGCGAAGAAGTGTTGTCCGGGGTCGAGGAAGTGCTGCACGAAGGCATCGCCGACCTTGCCATCAGCAGCTTCAACATCGGCGGCTACCTGGGCACCGAACTGAGCCCGGTGGAGTTCATCGCCGTCGCCCACCCCGAGCACGCCCTGCACCGCATGGGCCGCGAAATTACTTTCCAGGATCTGGAAAGCCAGTTGCAGGTGGTGATCCGCGACTCCGGCCGGGCCCAGCCGCGCGATGTCGGCTGGCTCGGCGCCGAGCAGCGCTGGACGGTCGGCAGCCTGGGCACCGCGGCGACCTTCGTCGGCAGCGGCCTGGGTTTTGCCTGGCTGCCCCGGCACATGATCGAGCGCGAGCTGCGCGAAGGCGTGCTCAAGCCCCTGCCGCTGGATCAGGGTGGCAGCCGCCATCCGCTGTTCTACCTTTACTCCAGCAAGGAAAAGACCCTGGGCCCGGCCACGCAGATCCTCATCGAACTGCTGCGCAACTTCGACACCGCGCCGCTGGACGTGCCCTTCGCAGCCCCCCCGCAAGCCTGAGAGGACCGCGCCCATGGCCTGTTTCGAACATGACGGATGCCTGCTGCATTACGAGGAACATGGCCAGGGCGAGCCCCTGGTGCTGCTGCACGGGCTGGGTTCGAGCAGCCAGGACTGGGAACTGCAGGTGCCCGAGCTCGGCCGCCAGTATCGGGTGATCCTCATGGACATCCGCGGCCACGGGCAATCCTCCAAGCCGCGCAAGGGCTACCAGATAAAGACTTTCAGCGCTGATCTGCTGGCCCTGCTGCGCCATCTGGACACCGGCCCGGTGCACTTCGTCGGCCTGTCCATGGGCGGCATGGTCGGTTTCCAGTTTGCCGTCGACCACCCCGACTGGCTGCGCAGCCTGTGCATCGTCAACAGCGCCCCCGAGGTCAAGCGACGCACCCGCAGCGACTGGATCTGGTGGCTCAAGCGCTGGGGCCTGGCACGCCTGCTCAGCGTCGAGACCGTCGGCAAGGGCCTGGCTGCGCGGCTGTTTCCCAAGCCGGAGCAGACCGAACTGCGGCGCAAGATGGCCGAGCGCTGGGCGCGCAACGACAAGCGTGCCTATTTGAAAAGCTTCGACGCCATCGTCGACTGGGGCGTGCAGGAACGCATCGGCCAGATCCGCTGTCCCACCCTGGTGATCGCCGCCGACCACGATTACACACCGATACAACTGAAGGAGCGTTACGTCGCCCTGATGCCCAACGCCAGGCTGGCGGTCATCGACGATTCGCGGCACGCTACGCCCCTGGATCAACCCGAAGTCTTCAACCGTACCGTGCTGCAGTTCCTCGCAGCCGCTTCCACCTCTCAAGGATCTTTGAGCCCATGCTGAAAAAACTTCTGCTCACCGCCTGCTCGGTCGCCTTCGCCACCAGCGTCATGGCCTCCGACAAGACCCCGCACGTTGAGCTGGTCACCAGCTTCGGCAAGATCGAGATCGAGCTGAACGCAGAAAAAGCGCCGATCAGTACCAAGAACTTCCTCCAGTACGTGGACAGCGGCTTCTACAACAACACCATCTTCCACCGCGTGATCCCGGGCTTCATGGTCCAGGGCGGTGGCTTTACCGACCAGATGGTGCAGAAGAGCACCAAGGACCCGATCCGCAACGAAGCGAGCAACGGCCTGCAGAACACCCGCGGCACCCTGTCCATGGCCCGCACCTCCGACCCGAACTCGGCCACCAGCCAGTTCTTCATCAACGTCGCCGACAACGACTTCCTCAACCCGGGCCGCGACCGTGGCTACGCGGTGTTCGGCAAGGTCACCAAGGGCATGGAGGTGGTCGACCAGATCGTCAACTCGCCGACCACCGTCAAGAAAGGCATGCGCGATGTGCCGGCCGATCCGGTCTACATCAAGTCGGCCAAACGCATCGACTGATCCCGCGCCGCACAGGGACGTGAGTCGGGTCGAACAGGAGTGTCGTCACCCATGCTGTACCGTCGTTTCGAGCAGTTGATCGACATTTTCCGCGAGGCGCCCAGCGAGGCGCCTCCCGGCAAGGTCTGGCCCTTCTATCTCTACTACCTGCGCCAGGTGTGGCCGAGCTTCCTCGCCCTGCTGATCGTCGGCCTGGTCGCCTCGCTGATCGAGGTGGCGCTGTTCAGCTACCTGAGCCGGATCATCGACCTGGCCCAGGGCACGCCCAACGCCAATTTCTTCAGCGAGCACAGCGGCGAGCTGATCTGGATGCTGGTGGTGGTGCTGTTGCTGCGGCCGGTGTTTTTCGGCCTGCATGACCTGCTGGTGCACCAGACCATCAGCCCGGGCATGACCAGCCTGATCCGCTGGCAAAACCACACCTACGTGCTCAAGCAGAGCCTGAACTTCTTCCAGAGCGACTTCGCCGGGCGCATCGCCCAGCGCATCATGCAGACCGGCAACTCCCTGCGCGATTCGGCGGTGCAGGCGGTGGACGCGCTGTGGCACGTGCTGATCTACGCCATCAGTTCGCTGGTGCTGTTCGCTGAGGCCGACTGGCGGCTGATGCTGCCGCTGCTGGTGTGGATCGCCTGCTATATCGGTGCGCTGTACTACTTCGTGCCACGGGTGAAGGAGCGCTCGGTGATTTCCTCCGACGCCCGCTCCAAGCTGATGGGGCGCATCGTCGACGGCTACACCAACATCGCCACGCTCAAGCTGTTCGCCCATACCGACTACGAGCAGCAGTACGCCCGCGAGGCGATCAGCGAGCAGACCGAGAAGACCCAGCTGGCCTCGCGGGTGATCACCAGCATGGACGTGGTCATTACCTCGCTGAACGGCCTGCTGGTGGTTACCACCACCGGCCTTGCCCTGTGGCTGTGGAGCCAGTCGCTGATCAGCGTCGGCGCCATCGCCCTGGCCACAGGCCTGGTGATCCGCATCGTCAACATGTCCGGCTGGATCATGTGGGTGGTCAACGGCATCTTCGAGAACATCGGCATGGTCCAGGACGGCCTGCAGACCATTGCCCAGCCGGTCACCGTCAGCGACAGGCCCAACGCCGCGGCACTCAAGGTCAGCCGCGGGGCGGTGCGCTTCGACCATGTCGACTTCCACTACGGCAAGGGCGGCAAGGTGATCGACGCGCTGAGCCTGGACATCCGTCCTGGCGAGAAGATCGGCCTGATCGGTCCGTCCGGCGCCGGCAAGTCGACCCTGGTCAACCTGCTGCTGCGCCTGTACGACATCGACAGCGGGCGCATCCTCATCGACGGCCAGGACATCGCCGAGGTCAACCAGGCCAGCTTGCGCGCGCAGATCGGCATGATCACCCAGGACACTTCGCTGCTGCACCGCTCAATCCGCGACAACCTGCTGTACGGCCGGCCGGATGCCAGTGACGAGGAAGTCTGGGAAGCAGTGCGCCGGGCCCGGGCCGACGAGTTCATCCCGCAGCTGTCCGATGCCCAGGGCCGCACCGGCTTCGACGCCCATGTCGGCGAGCGCGGCGTCAAGCTCTCCGGCGGCCAGCGCCAGCGCATCGCCATTGCCCGGGTATTGCTGAAGAACGCGCCGATCCTGATCATGGATGAGGCGACCTCGGCGCTGGACTCGGAGGTCGAGGCGGCAATCCAGGAGAGCCTGGAGACGCTGATGCAGGGCAAGACGGTGATCGCTATCGCCCACCGCCTGTCGACCATCGCCCGCATGGACCGGCTGATCGTGCTGGACAAGGGGCATATCGTCGAAAGCGGCAGCCATGCCGAGCTGCTGGCACAGCGCGGGTTGTATGCGCGGTTGTGGCATCACCAGACCGGGGGATTCGTCGGCGTCGACTGAGTTAGACGCGGCCCCTGTAGGAGCGACCTCGTGTCGCGAAAGGGCCGCAACGCGGCCCCGGCAATCTTTGCATCAACGCTGAAATCCTGGGGCCGCTTTGCGGCCCTTTCGCGACACAAGGCCGCTCCTACAGGGATAGCGTGTGGCCAGGCACTTCAAACCTGGCGATACGGCAACATCCCCCGCGCCTCCTCGGCGTAGGCCAGTACTCCTTCGCGCTCCTGACGCAAAAAGTCTGAGACCGCCCGGCGCAACCCCGGGTGCAGCAGGTAATGCCACGACCGTGTGATCACCGGCTCAAACCCGCGAATCAGCTTGTGCTCGCCCTGGGCCCCGGCATCGAAGCGCTGCAGGCCTTCGCCGATCGCGAAGTCCATGCCCTGGTAGAAACAAGTCTCGAAATGCAGGCGGTCGAATTCGTCCAGGCAACCCCAGTAGCGGCCGTACAGGCTGTCGCCCCCCACCAGGCTGAAGGCCATCGCCACCTCGCGCCCTTGCTGCCGGGCAATCACCACGCGAATCGCCTCGGGCATGCGCTCGGCCACCAGGCTGAAGAACTCGCGAGTCAGGTACGGTGCTCGTCGCCGTACGGCATAGGTGTTGGCATAGCAGCGGTAGACGAAGTCCCACTGTGCCTCGCTCAGTTCATCGCCGCGGTACCAGGCGAAATCGATCCCGTGCCCCGCCACCTGTTCACGCTCCTTGCGCATCTGCTTGCGCTTGCGTGAGCTGAGGGTGTCGAGAAAGTCCTGGAAGTCCCGGTAACCCCGGTTACGCCAGTGGAACTGGCAGCCCAGGCGCTCCAACCAGCCCGGCTGGCCGGCAATGGCCGCGTCCAGCACACTGTCGGTGAAGTTGATGTGCGCCCCCGACAGCCCACCCTTGCCCAGGTACTCGGGAATCGCCTGCAACAGCAGCAGGCCATCGGCTGGATCGGCGGCCAGCAGACGCGGCCCCGCGACCGGACTGAACGGCACCGCGCCGAGCAGCTTGGGGTAGTAGGCAATGCCCGCGCGCTCACAGGCATCGGCCCAGCCATGGTCGAACACGTACTCGCCGAACGAATGCCACTTGCGGTAGGCCGGCAGCAGCGCCCGTACCTCGCCATCGCGCTCCAGCACCAGGTGTTCGGCGGCCCAGCCGGTGTCGGGCATCACGCTACCACTGTCTTCCATGGCACTGAGAAAGGCGTGGCGCAGGAACGGCTGACCGTCGGGCACCAGCGCGTCCCAAGTGGTCGCCGGCAGGTCGCGCAGGTGGGCAAGGCTGTGAAGGCTGATCACGGTTGCAACTCGCTATGGACAGGGCGCCAGTATTGCCAAAGCCGCCGTGACACACAAATGACGGCCTGTTTACTTAACAACAGTGCCACTATTCAGACATTATTCTGTCATTCCCCCCCGCGATACTTGCGCCTGTTTTCCGGAACCCCAGAACCTGTCTATTCAGGCCCTTTCCGAAGACATGCCAACTCGGGGGCGGGCGCTTGAGCCTCCCCACTTTTTCCAACAGGGAGAACCTTATGCGTCTTGTTTCTACACTTACTGGAGTGAGCCTCACCGGCATGATGCTGGCTCTGAGTACTCCGGCCAGTGCTGCTGTCGACGCCAAGCTGCTCGAAATACTCCGCGCCAACGGCTCGATCAACCAGGCGCAGTACACCGAACTGCAGGGCGACCTGGCAAAGGAAACCAAGGAAAAGGCCGACCAGAAAGCCCAGTCCGAGCGCCTGAGCTCCTTCGAGCAGAAAGTGGCATGGGCCGCCAAGACCCAGATCAAGGGTGATGTGCGCCTGCGCTACGAAGACGTCAACGTCGACAACCCCAACAGCCGCAGTGGCAACCAGGACCGCGAGCGTGTGCGTGCCCGCGTCGGTTTCTACAGCGAGATCAACCCGCAGGTCGACGCTGGCATTCGCGTGGCCACCGGCAGCAGCTCGGACGCCCGCTCGACCAACCAGAGCCTGGACAACTACTTCGACAAGAAATCGCTGTGGGTGGACCTGGCCTACCTCGACTGGCACCCGACCGCCGTGCCGAACCTGCACCTGATCGGCGGCAAGATGCTGCAGCCGTGGGTGAGCATGGGCGACATCATCTGGGACAGCGACATCAACCCGGAAGGCGTGGCCGTCACCTACAAGACCAACCTGGGCGGCGCCGAAGTGTTCGGCAGCGCCGGTCACTACACCCTCAAGGACAACGTCGACGGCGACGGCGTGCAGTTCAAGCACGACGCACAGCTGTACCACGGCCAATTGGGCACCAAGTTCAACCTGGCTGACAGCGTCAAGGTCACCGTCGGCGGCAGCCTCTACGGTTTCGACAACGACAAGAAGTCGGCCGTGCTGCGCAGCTTCGGCAACACCACCACCGAGTTCAACCTGGCCGAAGGCTTCGGCCAGGTGGACTTCACCGGCTTCGCCATCCCGCTGTCGGCCTATGGCCAGTTCGTCAAGAACACCGACAGCACCGACGGCGAGGACAAGGCCTGGCTGGCCGGTTTGAAGACCAAGGTGGGCGCCTGGAGCCTGGACTACAACTACCGCGACGTGCAGCGCAACGCCGTGGTCAGCCTGTTCACCGACTCCGACTTCGGCGCAGGCTTCACGGGTTCGCGTGGTCACAAGTTCAAGGTCGGCTACGAGATCGACAAGAACTTCTCCCTGGGCGCGGCCTACCTGATGGCCAAGACCGACCTGTCGCAGTTGCCGAACAACAACGCCGACGTCGACACCCTGCAGGTCGACCTGGAAGCCAAGTTCTAAGCGCTACGCACCCTTGCTCCACCCTGAAGCGGGAAATGCTGACCCCATCCAGCGTTTCCCGCTTTTTTTGCCTGTCAGAAAGCCGGGGCTGCTTTGCAGCCCCGATAGAGAAGTAAAAGTAGGTATCAGCGTTTACGCAGAACCACACTACCAATCGAATAGCCAGCACCGAATGAACTCAGTACCCCCAGCGAACCCTTGGCCAGATCATCCTGATACAGGTGGAAGGCAATCACCGAACCCGCCGAACTGGTGTTGGCATAGCGATCCAGGATCACCGGCGCATCTTCCTCGGCCACTTCACGCCCCAGCAGCTTCTTGACGATCAGGTGGTTCATGCTCAGGTTGGCCTGGTGCAGCCAGAAGCGCTTGACGTCCGACGGCTGCAGGTCGTTCTCGGCCAGGTGCTGGCCGATCAGCTCGGCAACCATCGGGCAGACTTCCTTGAACACCTTGCGGCCTTCCTGCACGAACAGTTTGTCGCGGGCACCGATGCCCTCTTCCGCGGCGCGGTTGAGGAAACCGAAGTTGTTGCGGATGTTGTTGGAGAACGCCGTCAGCAGCTTGGTGCTGACGATGTCGAACTGATGTTCGGAGGTCGCCAGGTCGGCACGCTCGACCAGCACGGCGGTGGCGGCGTCGCCGAAGATGAAGTGGCTGTCGCGGTCACGGAAGTTCAGGTGGCCGGTGCAGATCTCCGGGTTGACCACCAGCACCGCGCGCGACTGGCCCAGCTGCACGCTGTTGGCGGCGGTCTGGATACCGAAGGTGGCCGACGAGCAGGCCACGTTCATGTCAAAGGCGAAGCCCTGGATGCCCAGTGCCTGCTGCACTTCGATGGCGATGGCCGGGTACGGGCGCTGCAGGTTGGAACAGGCGACGATCACCCCGTCTACATCGGCGGCGGTGCGCCCGGCACGCTCCAGGGCCTGGCGAGCGGCTGCCACGCCCATCTCGCAGAGGATCGATTGTTCGTCGTTGCCGCGCTCGGGCAGACGCGGCTTCATGCGCTGCGGATCGAGAATACCGGCCTTGTCCATGACGAAGCGGCTCTTGATACCCGAGGCCTTCTCGATGAAGGCGGCGTCGGACAGCGGCGCCGCCTCGACCTCGCCACGCTCGATGGCGGCGGCGTTGTCGCGGTTGAAACGCTGTGCCCAGGTGTTGAAGGATTCCACCAGTTCTTCGTTGGAAATGCTTTGGGCCGGGGTGTACAGGCCGGTGCCGCTGATGACGACGTTGTGCACGGTCGTTCCTCTGGTCTGGGGCCATCGCCACAAGGCGCTGGCCGGAATAAGGGCAACTTAATGGCACCTTGGTACCAATTTTGAGGCGAGGGCTGCGCCCTCGTTTGCGGCACAAGGCGGCTCCTACAGCATCGGCGTTCTTCTGTAGGAGCGGCCTTGTGCCGCGATCGGCCGCACAGCGGCCGCAAATTCCACCAAGTTTGCCACAACTTGGGGAGTTTAGGCTTCCACCTGACTCCACTGTTTGCTCAGTCGCTTGTCGGAAACCGGCACCTTCGTCCCCAGTTGCTGGGCAAACAACGATACCCGGTATTCCTCCAGCAGCCAGCGGTACAGCGTCAGCTGCTCATCGCGCTTGCCTTCCTGGGCATGCTTGTCGGCGCGGGCCCGGTACTGCGCCCAGCAATTGGCCAGCTCGGCGCTCCACACCCGGTCCTTCTGCACCTGCGAACCCAGTTTCTCCAGACGCAATTCCACCGCCTTGAGATAACGTGGCAGCTCCTTGAACCAGGCACCCGGTGTCTCCCGCACGAAGCCTGGGTACACCAGGTTGGCCAGTTGCTGCTTGATATCGTTGAGCGCCACCGCCTGGCTCAGGTCGATCTTGCCCTTGAAGCGCTTCTGCAGGCCATGCCACAGCTTCAGCACCTCCAGGGTCAGGCGGGCCAGGCGTTCGGCGTGCTCGGTCCAGTTGCCGCGCTTGCGTTCGGCCAGCGAGGCCAGGCCCGCGCCATCACGCGGCAGCGGGTCTTCGCCTTCCAGCACACAGCTATCGAGGCTGGCCAGGAGGATATCCTCGACCAGCGCCTCGACCCGTCCCAGTTCACGGTACAGCAGCCCCAGCTCCGTCAGCCCCGGCAGCTTGCCGCGCAGGAACTTGGCCGGCTCCGCCAGCTGTTGCAGCAACAGGCGCTGCAAGGCGCGACGGTGCTGGAACTCGGCTTCGGCCTGGGTCGAGAAGCGCCCCTCGCGCACCGTGCCGTTGTCCTCGACCAGCGCCGGATAGACCGTCATCGACAGCCCGGCGATCTTCTGCTGGGCGGTCTGCGCCACCTGCGCGAAGGCCTTGGCCTGTACCGGCTGCTCGGCCTTCTCGCTGCGCGGCAGGGCCAGCGCCGCCTGGCTGGCGGCGGCGAAGCGGGCGGTCAGCTCGGCGAGGTCGCGACCTTCGCCGAGGAACTTGCCCTGGGCGTCGACCACTTCGATGTTCATGCGCAGATGGCCTTCCACCAGCCCGGCCGCCTCCGCCCAGGCCTCGTCCGACACCCGCGCTCCGGTCATGCGCAGCAACTCCTGGCCCAGCGCCTGCGGCAATGCCCCTTGGCCGAACGCCATACGCGACAGGGCCGCCTTGACGAAGTCGGGCACCGGCACGAAGTTCTTGCGCAGGGCCTTGGGCAGGTTGCGCACCAGGGCGATGCACTTGGCCTCAAGCAGGCCGGGCACCAGCCATTCCAGGCGTTCGCCCGGCAGGTTCGGCAACAGCGGCGCCGGCACCCGCACGGTCACGCCGTCACGCGGGTGGTTCGGTTCGAAGTGATAGCTCAGCGACAGGCGCAGATCGCCCACCTGCAGGTGGTCCGGATACTGCGCGGCGGTGACCTCGCTGGCCTCGCGGGCGAGCACGTCCTCTTCGCGCATGATCAGCAGGTTCGGATCCTTCTGGCTGTTCATCCGGTACCAGCTGTCGAAGGTCGCCGTCTGGTGGATCTCTTCGGGCAGGCGCGCCTCGTAGAAGGCGTACAGCGTCTCCTCGTCGGCCAGAATATCGCGCCGGCGGGCCTTGGCCTCCAGCTCGTCGAGCTGCTCGAGCAGGCGCTTGTTGGCCGCCAGGCACTTGGCCCGGGACTGGATCTCGCCACCGACCAGGCCGTCGCGGATGAACAGCTCGCGGGAAGTAACCGGGTCGATCGGGCCGAAATGCACCGGTCGACGGCCGACCAGGATCAGCCCGTAGAGGGTAATCTGCTCGTAGGCCACCACCTGGCCGCGCTTCTTCTCCCAGTGCGGTTCGAAGTGGTTCTTCTTGATCAGGTGGGTGGCCAGCGGCTCGATCCAGTCCGGCTCGATCTTGGCCACCATGCGCGCATACAGCTTGGTGGTCTCCACCAGTTCCGCGGCCATCACCCACTGCGGTCGCTTGCGGCCGATGCCCGACGACGGGTGAACCCAGAAACGCCGCTGACGCGCGCCCTGATAGTCGCCCTCCTCGGTCTTCTGGCCGATCTGGCTGAGCAGGCCGCTGAGAATCGCCTTGTGCAGGGGCTGGTAGTCGCAGGCGTCCTTGTTCACCGCCAATTGCAGGTCGCGGCAGATCAGCGCCAGCTGGCGATGGGCGTCACGCCACTCGCGCAGGCGCAGGTAGTTGAGGAAGTTCTTGCGGCACCAGTTGCGCAGCGGGCTGGCGGTCAGCGCCTGGCGCTGCTCCTCGAAACCACGCCACAGGTTGACCAGCGCGGCGAAGTCGGAATCGACATCCTTCCACTGCGCATGGGCCTGGTCAGCGGCCTGCTGGCGCTCCGGCGGGCGCTCACGCGGGTCCTGCACCGACAGCGCGCTGGCGACGATCAGCACTTCCTGCAGGCTGCCCTGGCGGGCGCCTTCAAGCAGCATGCGGCCCAAACGCGGATCGATCGGCAAGCGCGCCAGCTGGCGGCCCAGCGGCGTCAGCTGGTTCTCGCGGTTGACCGCCGACAGTTCCTGCAACAGGTTGAAGCCGTCGCTGATGGCTTTGCCATCCGGCGGCTCGATGAACGGGAAGGCGTCGATCGCGCCCAGGCGCAGGTGCAGCATCTGCAGGATCACCGCGGCCAGGTTGGTGCGCAGGATCTCCGGGTCGGTGAACGCCGGCCGGCCGTTGAAATCGTCCTCGCTGTACAGGCGGATGCAGATGCCCGGCTCGACCCGGCCGCAGCGGCCTTTACGCTGGTTGGCGCTGGCCTGGGACACCGCCTCGATGGGCAGGCGCTGGACCTTGGCGCGGTAGCTGTAGCGGCTGATGCGCGCGGTGCCGCTGTCGATCACGTAGCGGATGCCCGGCACCGTCAGCGAGGTTTCGGCGACGTTGGTCGCCAACACCACGCGCCGGCCGCTGTGGGACTGGAAGATCCGCTGCTGCTCGGCCGGCGACAGCCGCGCATACAGCGGCAGGATCTCGGTGTGGCGCAGCTGCGCCTTGCGCAGGATCTCGGCGGCGTCGCGAATCTCGCGCTCGCCGGGCAGGAACACCAGCACATCGCCCGGGCCCTTGCCCTGGCTGCGCTCGTGCTGGGCGATCTCGTCGAGGCTGGCGAGGATCGCCTGGTCGACGGAAAGGTCCTCCTCGACCTGGTTGCCCTCCTCGTCGTGCTCGCTGGTCAGCGGTCGGTACCAGGTTTCCACCGGGTAGGTACGCCCGGACACCTCGATGATCGGCGCGCCGTCGAAGTGCTTGGAGAAGCGCTCCAGGTCGATGGTCGCCGAGGTGATGATCAGCTTCAGGTCCGGGCGGCGGTGCAGCAGGGTCTTGAGATAGCCGAGCAGGAAGTCGATGTTCAGGCTGCGCTCATGGGCCTCGTCGACGATGATCGTGTCGTAGCGCTCGAGGAAGCGGTCGTGCTGGGTCTCGGCCAGCAGGATACCGTCAGTCATCAGCTTGACCAGGGTGTTCGAATCGCTCTGGTCCTCGAAGCGCACCTGGTAGCCGACCAGCGCCCCCAACGGCGTGCCCAGCTCCTCCGCGACCCGCGCCGCCACGCTGCGCGCGGCGATCCGCCGGGGCTGGGTGTGGGCAATCAGGCCATGGCTGCCGCGGCCCAGCTCCAGGCAGATCTTCGGCAGCTGGGTGGTCTTGCCGGAACCGGTCTCGCCGGCGATCACCAGCACCTGGTGCTCGGCCAGGGCCTTCTTGATCTCGTCGCGCTTGGCGGCGATGGGCAGGTTGTCGTCGTAACGAATGCTCGGCACGCTCTGCTGGCGCGCGGTGACCTGGGCGCAGGAGGCCTGGACCTTTTCCACCCACTGCGCGAGCTTGCCCTCGTCGGGGCGCTTGCGCAGCTCGTGCAATTGCCGGCGCAACCGATGGCGGTCGGCGATCATGGCGTGGTCGAGGTTCTTCAGCAGTTGGTCGATGGCGTGATCTGTCATGGGGCTTTTTAATGATGCAGGCGAGTGCTGCTTTTTCATGATCGGCAGGCGTAAGAGGCGCGATTGTCGCAGATTTGCGAAATCGATGCTGCCTGTGCCCGCCGTTCAGTCGCGATCACGCTCGAAATAGCGGGAGCGCTTGAACAACAACGGGGTAGCAATTGCGACGAAAAAAGCTGACCAGCCACCTGCCAACTAGCCTAAAACTGTGGGAAGCGTCCTAAGCTGCTGCAGCGCGGGGGGCAGACTTGCCAATGTTTAGCTCTCACCGGAATGAACGTCGCCATTCACTGCTTTAATCAACCTTACAGGCCATGTGAGTATCCAGGGATGCTTCCCGACCCGATGATCGCCCGACCGCTGCCCCACCCTTCGCTGCCGAAGGCCAGGGCCCGTGCCGGTGAAAATCCGCTGGTCCATATCATTCTGGCGTTCTGGGCCCTGTGGCATTGCCGCCACGCGCGCCCACCGGACACTTCGCTCACGCATCCCTGACCCGACCCGGCCACCCTTGGCCGATTGACTCAGCCTGACCGCCCACCTGCGCGGCGGTCCTGCGTGCCCCAGAGCGAATCCACCATGCACTTTGCCCCCGCAGAGCAAGCCAGGCGTTTCCTGGCCGACAACCCCGATATCGACCTGATCGAACTGTTCATCCTCGATGCCAACGGCGTGCCACGCGGCAAGCTGCTGCACCGCGAGGAGCTGCTGGCAGTATTCGAAAGCGGCCGCCCGCTGCCCAGCACCATCCTCGGCCTGACCCTAAACGGCGACGATGTCGAAGACTCGGGCCTGGTCTGGGACGTCGGCGACATCGACTGCCGTGCCTATCCGCTGGACGGCAGCCTGGTACGCCTACCCTGGCGCCGGGTGCCGACCGCCGCCGTGCAGGTCAGCATGCACCCCAGCGAAGGCCTGCCGGCCAGCGTGGCCGATCCGCGCCATGTGCTGCTGCGGGTGATCGACGCGCTCAAGGCCGATGGTTTCCACCCGGTGATGGCCTGCGAGCTGGAGTTCTACCTGCTCGACCAGCAGCGCGACGCCCAAGGCCGGCCGCAGCCAGCGCTGGACAGCGACGGAGGACGTCCGCGCGGTACCCAAGTGTATGGCCTGCGCGAGCTGGAGCAGATCGAACCCTTCCTCGCCGACCTCTATGCCGCCTGCAAGGCCCAGGGCATCCCGGCCCGCACGGCGATCTCCGAATACGCGCCCGGCCAGGTGGAGATCACCCTGGAACACGGCGACGCACTCGAGGCGATGGACCAGGCCGTGCGCTACAAGCGCCTGGTCAAGGGCGTCGCCAACGCCCACGGCATGCAGGCCTGCTTCATGGCCAAGCCGTTCGCCCAGCTGGCCGGCACCGGCATGCACATGCACCTGAGCCTGGCGGACGCCGCCGGCAACAACCTGTTCGCCAGCGAGGACAAGGCGGGCACCCCGCTGCTGCGCCAGGCGGTGGCCGGCATGCTGCGTCACCTGCGCGAATCGTTGCTGATGTTCTGCCCCAACGCCAACTCGTTCCGCCGCTTCCAGGCCAACAGCTATGCACCGCTGGCACCGACCTGGGGCGTGGACAACCGCACCGTCAGCCTGCGCGTACCCGGTGGCCCGGCCAACAGCCGGCATATCGAGCACCGCATCTGCGGCGCCGACGCCAACCCTTACCTGGCCGCCGCCGCGATTCTCGCCGCCACCCACCAGGGCATCCGTGAACAACTCGATCCCGGCGCACCGGTCGAGGGCAACGGCTATGCCCAGGCCGGCGAACACCTGCCCACCGACTGGCTCACCGTCCTCGAGGCCCTGGAAAATTCGAGCTGGGCCCGAGAGGCGCTGGGCGAGGCCTTCCTCGGCGTCTACCTCAAGGTCAAGCGCGCCGAGTACCGCCAGTTCATGGCCGAGGTCGGCGAGCAGGACTGGCGCTGGTACCTGCACCAGGCCTGATGCCCACGAGATTACAAGAAGGAACAAGCATGAACGCAGCAGTGAACAACGGCCCGGCCCAGCGCGCGCCGTCCTATTACAGCGCCACCCTCAACGACACGACCGAATACCCCACGCTCAAGGGCACGGTGCAGGTGGACGTGGCGATCATCGGCGGCGGCTTCACCGGCGTGGCCACCGCGGTGGAACTGGCCGAGCGTGGCCTGAAGGTGGCCATCGTCGAGACCAACCGCATCGGCTGGGGCGCCAGCGGGCGCAACGGCGGCCAGGTCACCGGCAGCCTGTCGGGCGACGAGGCCATGCGCACGCAGATGCGCGACCGGCTGGGCGCCGAGGTGGACGATTTCATCTGGCAGCTGCGCTGGCGCGGCCACCAGATCATCGAGCAGCGCGTCGAGCGCTACGGCATCCAGTGCGACCTCAAGCACGGCCACCTGCACGCGGCGATGAAACCGTCGCACATGAACGAGCTGCGCGCCTTCGAGGCCGAGGCCCGGCGTCGTGGCATGGGCGACCTGGTGCAGTTGCTCGACCGCGACACCATGCAGCAGCACCTGCAGAGCCCGCTGTACCTCGGCGCGCTGAAGAACCGCCGCAACCTGCACCTGCACCCGCTCAACCTGTGCCTGGGCGAGGCCCGCGCCGCCCACGGGCTGGGCGCCCTGGTGTTCGAGAACTCCGAGGTGCTGGAGATCGTCCACGGCCCGCGCCCGGCGGTGGTCACCGCCCAGGGACGGATCGAGGCACGCCAGGTGATGCTGGCAGGCGACGTGTATCACAAGCTGGAGAAGCGCCAGCTCAAGGGCAAGATCTTCCCGGCCATGGGCGGTATCGTCACCACCGCACCGCTGGGCGATCTGGCCGAGCAGATCAACCCGCAGGACCTGGCGGTGTACGACTGCCGTTTCGTCCTCGACTACTACCGCCTGACCGCCGACAAGCGCCTGCTGTTCGGCGGCGGCGCCAACTACTCCGGGCGTGATTCACGGGACATCGAAGGCGAACTGCGCCCGTGCATCGAGCGCACCTTCCCGGCGCTCAAGGACGTGCCGATCGAGTTCCAGTGGAGCTGCGCCATGGGCATCGTGGTCAACCGCATCCCGCAGCTGGGCAAGCTGTCGGACAACGTCTGGTACTGCCAGGGGTATTCCGGGCACGGCATCGCCACCAGCCATATCATGGGCGAGATCATGGCCGAGGCATTGACCGGGACACTGGAGAAGTTCGATACGTTCGCGGGCTGCCGGCACATCAAGGTGCCGATGGGCGACTTGCTGGGCAATCCGCTGCTGGCGGCGGGGATGTGGTACTACCAGATGCTGGAAAAGCTGCGCTGAGTTTCCTGTATCGCAAACGTGGGAGCGGGCTTGACCCGCGATGGCTTCGACTCGTTACCTGAGCCGACGCTATCGCGGGGCAAGCCCGCTCCCACGTTTCAATCCCAAAGCGCGCTGCGGCTCAGGCGATCTTCTTCAGGCCCTGCTTCTTCAGCTCTTCGTCGCGCAGCTCGCGGCGCAGGATCTTGCCGACGTTGGTGGTCGGCAGCGCGTCGCGGAACTCGATGGCCTTGGGCACCTTGTAGCCAGTGACGTTGGCGCGCATGTGCTCCATCACCTGCTCCTTGGTCAGGGTCATGCCCGGCTTGACCACGATGAACACCTTGATCACCTCGCCGGACTTCTCGTCCGGGATGCCGATGGCCGCGCACTGCAGCACGCCCGGCAGCGCGGCGAGCACGTCTTCAAGCTCGTTGGGGTACACGTTGAAGCCGGACACCAGGATCATGTCCTTCTTGCGATCGACGATGCGCATGTAGCCGTCCGGCTGGATCAGGGCGATGTCGCCGGTCTTCAGCCAGCCGTTGCTGTCGATGATCTCGGCGGTGGCGTCTTCACGCTGCCAGTAGCCCTTCATCACCTGCGGCCCCTTGATGCACAGCTCGCCCACCTCGCCCAGGGGCAACTCCTGGCCGTTGTCGTCGATGATCTTGCACAGGGTGGACGGCACCGGGATGCCGATGGTCCCCAGCTGGTTGGCCGAAGTCGGGTTGACCGCCGCCACCGGGCTGGTCTCGGTCATGCCGTAGCCTTCGCAGATGGCGCAGCCGGTCACCGTCTTCCAGCGCTCGGCCACGCTCTGTTGCAAGGCCATGCCGCCGGACAGGGTGATCTTCAGCGCCGAGAAGTCGAGGTTGCGGAACGTCTCGTTGTTGCACAGGGCGACGAACAGCGTGTTGAGGCCAACGAAACCGCTGAACTTCCACTTCCCCAGTTCCTTGACCATGGCCGGCAGGTCGCGTGGGTTGCTGATCAGCACGTTGTGGTTGCCGATGAGCATCATGGCCATGCAATGGAAGGTGAAGGCGTAGATGTGGTACAGCGGCAGCGGGGTGATAAGGATCTCGCAGCCTTCGTGCAGGTTCGAACCCATCAGCGCGCGACACTGCAGCATGTTGGCGACCAGGTTGCGGTGGGTGAGCATCGCGCCCTTGGCCACGCCGGTGGTACCGCCGGTGTACTGCAGCACGGCGACATCGCCGGACTGCGGGTTGGCCTCGGTCACCGCGCCGCCTTTGCCCAGCGCCAGGGCGTCATTGAAGCGCACGGCGCCCGGCAGGTGATAGGCCGGCACCATTTTCTTCACGTACTTGATGACGCTGTTGATCAGCAAACGCTTGAGAGGTGGCAACAGGTCGGCCACTTCGGTGACAATGACATGTTTGACCTGGGTCTTGGGCACCACCTTTTCCGCCAGGTGCGCCATGTTGGCCAGGCATACCAGGGCCTTGGCCCCGGAATCGTTGAACTGGTGCTCCAGCTCCCGCGCGGTGTACAGCGGGTTGGTGTTGACCACGATCAGGCCGGCACGCATGGCGCCGAACACGGCAACGGGATACTGCAGGACGTTGGGCAACTGGACCGCGATGCGATCACCCGGCTTCAGGTCGGTGTGCTGCTGCAACCAGGCGGCGAAGGCGCCGGACAGGGTATACAGTTCGCCGTAGGTGATGGTCTTGCCCAGGTTGCTAAAGGCAGGTTTGTCGGCAAAGCGTTGGCAGGATTGCTTGAGTACCGCCTGGATATTGGGGAATTCGTCAGGATTGATGTCCGCCGTGACCCCGGCTGGGTACTTATCCTTCCAAAAATGTTCGATCATGGAAGCCCGCTCCTTCAGCAACAGCGAATTCGGTACGCGTCGATGCGCTTATTATTGATATGAGAGGCCGGCTCATTGCAAACCGGATCCTCTGAAAGCGCGCCGAGAGTAACAGCTTTGCAAGGGGTCGCCTAGAGGCCGAAATGGGCTAACGGGTCACTAAAATGACTCAATGAACTATACAGGTCATTTTTAGAGTAATTATACAAAATGTCGCAAATCCGCCTGAAAGCCCTGCCCTAGATAGGCCTTGCGATTGCGTCAGCCTGGGCGACGACGCTGTCAGAGATGACACAATCGCGGGCCTACCATCAGGCGATGTCGCGCAACTCCCTACGAAGGATCTTGCCCACCGGCGTCATCGGCAGCGATTCGCGCAGCACGATGTGCTTGGGCACCTTGTAGCCGGTGAAGTTGGTCTTGCAGAACGCCTTGAGTTCATCGACGCTCACCCCGCCCGCACGCGGCACCACGAACAGCTTCACCGCCTCGCCGGTGCGCTCGTCCGGCACGCCGATCACCGCGCAGCTGGCCACCTGCGGATGGCCCATCACTACGTCCTCGATCTCGTTGGGATACACGTTGAAGCCCGAGACGATGATCATGTCCTTCTTGCGGTCGACGATGCGGGTGAAACCGTCCGGGTCGATGACGGCGATGTCGCCGGTCTTCAGCCAGCCTTCGGCATCCAGGACCTGGTTGGTGGCCTCAACCTGCTGCCAGTAGCCTTTCATGACCTGCGGTCCCTTGATGCACAACTCACCACGCTCACCCAGCGGCTGCTCGTGACCTTCGTCGTCGATCACCTTGAACGCCGTGCCAGGCACCGGGAGCCCCACGGTCCCCAGGCGCGCCAACTGGCCATAGGGATTAGTGCTGGCCGCCGGCGAGGTTTCGGTCAGGCCGTAGCCTTCGACAATGCGGCAACCGGTGAGGGCCTCCCAGCGCTCCGCGGTGGCCTTGACCAGCGCGGTGCCGCCGGAGTTGGTGATCTTCAGCGCGGAGAAATCCAGCGACTTGAAACCGGGGTTGTCCATCAGCGCGACGAACAGCGTGTTCAAGCCCACCAGCGCCGAGAATCGCCACTTGCCCAGCTCCTTGATGAAGCCGGGGATATCCCGGGGGTTGGTGATCAGCACGTTATGGTTGCCGGTTACCATCATGCACATGCAGTTCGCGGTGAAGGCATAGATGTGGTAAAGCGGCAGCGGCGCGATCATCACTTCCTGCCCTTCCTTGATCAGCGGCTGGCCGTCGGGGCCGTGCTGACCGAAGCAGGCCAGTACCTGGAGCATGTTGGCCACCAGGTTGCCATGGGTGAGCATGGCGCCCTTGGCCAGCCCGGTGGTGCCGCCGGTGTACTGCAGCACCGCGATGTTCTCCAGGGTTTGCGCCACCGGCCTGTGAGGGAGCTCGCGCCCCTGGCGCAGCACCTGCTTGAACGACACGGCCTGGGGCAACTGGTAGGCCGGCACCATCTTTTTCAGCTTGTCGACCACGGTGTTGACCAGCCAGCCCTTGGCCGTCGGCAGCAAGTCGCCCATCTTCGCCTCGATCAGGTACTCGATGCCGGTGTCGGGCAGCACCTCCTGCACACGCTTGCCGAACATGTTCAGGTACACCAGGGCGCGGGCGCCGGAGTCCTTGAACTGGTGGCGCATCTCGCGCTCGGTGTACAACGGGTTGGTGTTGACCACGATCAGGCCGGCGCGCATGGCGCCGAACACCGCGATGGGGTATTGCAGGACATTGGGCATCTGCACCGCGATGCGGTCGCCCGGCACCAGTTCGGTGTGCTGCTGCAGCCAGGCGGCGAAGGCCGCCGAATGACGCTCGAGATCGGCATAGCTCAGGGTGACGCCGAGGTTGCTGTACGCCGGACGGTCGGCGAAGCGCTTGCAGCAGCGCTCGAAGACGTCGACGACGGATGTGTAGGCCTTCATGTCAATGGTGGAAGGTACGCCCGCCGGGCGCTTGTCGTTCCAGAAGTCGGCTTGCATTTATTGTTGTTCCTCTAACGGGACATCCCTGACCTGATCGCCTGCTGGCAAAAAGGTGTTCAGCCGACGTTAGCAGCTCTGTTGAGGGTGGCAAATACGCCAAGTGCCGCCATTAACATTGTGAATCTCTTTTCTGCCCTTCCTGCAATTGACGGCTTTGCGCATACACTGTTGGGCAACCTCCGCGCGCAAGGACCCGCCATGCCCCACGACGCCTTCTGGCTCCCCGCCAGCGAGCATTGCAGCCTTTATGTCCACCAATGGCTGCCGGCCACACCGGTCAAGGCCGTGGTGTTGCTGGCCCATGGCATGGCCGAGCACGCCGGGCGCTACCAGCGCCTGGGCCATGCGCTCAACGCCGCCGGCTACGGGCTGCTCGCCCCCGACCTGCGCGGCCACGGCCGCACCGCCGAGCTGGGCAGCCTGGGCCTGTTCGCCCGGCAAAATGGCTGGAATGCCGTACTCAACGACCTGGGCCTGCTGGCCCAGCACATCGGCCAGCAGTTTCCAGGAACCCCGCTGTTCCTGTTCGGCCACAGCATGGGCAGCTACATCGCCCAGGCCTACCTGCTGCACCACAGTGCCAGCCTGCAGGGCGCGATCCTCAGCGGCTCGAACTTCCAGCCGGTGGCGCTGTACCGCGCGGCGCGCCTGATCGCCCGTCTCGAGGCCTGGCGCCAGGGCCCTATGGGCAAGAGCGCGCTGATCGACTGGCTGTCGTTCGGCTCGTTCAACAAGGCATTCAAGCCCAACCGCACCGCCTTCGACTGGTTAAGCCGCGATGACGCGGAGGTGGACAAGTATATCGCCGACCCGCTGTGCGGCTTTCGCTGCAGCAACCAGCTATGGCTCGACCTGCTGCAGGGCCTGGCGCAGATCAGTCAGAAAAAGAACCTGGCGCAGATCGATCCGAACCTGCCGATCTTCGTGGTGGGCGGCGAATGTGATCCGGTGAGTGCCGGCAAGCGTCTCACCCACCTGGCCGACGCCCTGCGCGCGACCGGCAACCGTCATGTACAGTTGCGCATCTACCCCGGCGCACGCCACGAAGTGCTCAACGAAACCCATCGCGACGAGGTCACCGCCGAGATCATCGGCTGGCTGGAGCAGGCGCTGGCCCTTGGCCGCCCCGCCCGCAGTGAATGATCGGCAGCCTCGCCCCCCCACAAGGAAGCCCCTGATGACCCAGGTCACCAACACGCCTTACGAAGCCCTCGAAGTCGGCCAGAAAGCTGAATACAAGAAGTCCGTGGCAGAACGCGATATCCAGCTGTTCGCCGCCATGTCCGGTGACCACAACCCGGTGCATCTGGATGCCGAGTTCGCCGCCAAGAGCATGTTCAAGGAGCGCATTGCCCACGGCATGTTCAGCGGCGCGCTGATCAGCGCCGCGGTGGCCTGCACCTTGCCTGGCCCTGGCACCATCTATCTGGGCCAGCAAATGAGCTTCCAGAAGCCGGTGAAGATCGGTGACGAACTGACCGTGCGCCTGGAAATCCTCGAGAAGCTGCCCAAGTTCAAGGTGCGTATCGCCACCAACGTATACAACCAGAACGACGAGCTGGTGGTCGCCGGCGAAGCCGAGATCCTCGCGCCGCGCAAACAGCAGACCGTCGAGCTGGTGAGCCCGCCGGAATTCGTTGCCAGCTGAAAGTACAGCGGCTCCTACAGGTCTTGCACTCGGCCTGAGCGCTTACCCCAGCTCGCGTAAGCGTCGCTCGATATGACGACGCTCCGGCCCCTGCCGGGTCAGCGTCAGCGCCTGCTGCCAGGCCTTGCGGGCCTGTTCGGTATTGCCCAGTTGACGATGCAGTTCGGCGCGCGCGGCGTGGGCCAGGTGGTAGTCGCCCAATTCGCCCCGCTCGAGAATTGCTTCAACCGCGCGCAACCCGACCTGTGCGCCATCACGCCGGGCCAGGGCTGCGGCCCGGTTCAGCTCCACCACTGGTGACGGCCAGTGGCGCTGCAGCACATCATACAGGCCGACGATCTCGTCCCAGTCGGTGGCCTCGGCGCTGGGCGCTTCGGCATGCAGCGCGGCAATCGCCGCCTGCACGCTGTAGGGGCCGAACTCCCGACTGCCCAGTGCCTGGCGCACCAACTGGCTGCCCTCCTCTATCTGTGCCCGGTCCCACAGACCGCGGTCCTGCTCATCAAGCAGCACCAGCTCGCCGTGGGCGTCGCTGCGCGCGTTCTGCCGCGAGGCCTGCAACAGCATCAACGCCAGCAGCCCCAGCACTTCGGCATCCGGCAGCAATTGCGCCAGCAACCGGCCCAGGCGGATGGCTTCGTCAGTCAGCGCACGCGTGGTCACATCCTCGCCCGAAGATGCCGAATAGCCCTCGTTGAACACCAGGTAGATCACCCGCAGCACGCTCTCCAGCCGCTCCGGCAATTCGCCCAGCTCCGGTACCTGGTAGGGGATCTTCGCATCGCGGATCTTGGCCTTGGCCCGCACGATGCGCTGGGCGATGGTCGCCGGGCTCTGCAGGAAGGCGCGGGCGATCTGCTCGGTGGTCAGGTCGCAGACCTCACGCAATGTCAGCGGCACCTGGGCATCGAAGGCCAGGGCCGGGTGGCAGCAGGTAAAGATCAGGCGCAGCCGATCATCGACCAGCAGTTCCTGCTCGCCCGGATCCTGGGCCTCGCCTTCCAGCAGCATGATCAGGTCCGCCTGGGAGCGGTCGAAGCGGGCACGCCGGCGCAAGGCGTCGATGGCCTTGAAACGGCCGGCGGAGACCAGCCAGGCCCGCGGATTGTCCGGGATGCCATCGCGCTGCCAACGTTCGACGGCAATGAAGAACGCGTCATGCAAGGCCTCCTCGGCCAGGTCGAAGTCTCCCAGCAGGCGGATCAGGGTGGCCAGGATGCGCCGGGAGTCGCGGCGGTAGACCGCCGCCACTTCATCACGGATTTGCCCTTCGCTGTTCATCAGCCCGGCGATACCTGGTTCATCGTGGTTCTCCATTCACGTCAGGGTTGCAGCTCTCGCACCGGGCGCACTTCGACGCTGCCGACCCGCGCCGCGGGAATACCCTTGGCGATGTTCAACGCTTCATTGAGGTCGCGGGCATCGACCAGGTAGAAACCGGCCAACTGCTCCTTGGTCTCGGCGAACGGGCCATCGGTCAGGCTCATCCGACCGGCGCGCACGCGTACCGTTGTGGCCGTCTGCACGGGCTTGAGTGCCTCGGCGGCGATCATCCGCCCGGAGCCCTGGATGGACTCGGCGTAAGCCATGCATTCGGCGTCCTCGGGGCTGTCGGGCAGGCTGTGCAACAGCGCTTCATCACAATAGACCAGGCACAGGTATTTCATGATCGTCTCCGGGGCAAGGTGGCGATAGGCGGTCGAGGGCATTCAGGGTTTGAGATCGAACAGCGCTTTTTGCGTTTCCATGTCGAACGGCGCCGACCAGTGTTCGTGGATGACCTGCCATTGGCCGGCGCTGCGCCGGTAGCCGACGGTGGCGCGCATGAAACCGCACTGGCTCTCATCGTCGCCCGGGCCACAGCGGTTGAGCCAGTGGGCCAGGCCCAGGTCGCCGTCGGCGTGCACGGTCAGTTGCGCCAGTTCGAACACCATCGGCCCGGTGCACATGCCCATGCACATTTCCCAATGGGCGCGGTAGGCGGCCTTGCCTTTGAATTGCAGGGCCTGGATGGCGTCGAAGGCAAGAATGTCGTCGGCGTAGGGGGCGACGATACGGTCCACGTCACGCTCGCGCACGGCTTGCATCCACTGCTCGATCAGTTGCTCCAGTTCACGCTCGGCTTCAGTGTTCATCGGTGTTTGCTCCGAAGATTCATCAGGGTTGGTGGTGACGCTTTCAACACTGGTCGAACGGGAAAACGGCAAATCGACAACTGCCCGGAAATTTTCAGTCGAGGGGCGCGACTGGCTTGAGGAAGTACACGACACGCTCGGTCTCGGCAAAGCCCAGGGCCGCGTGCATGCGCTGGCTGCCAAGGTTGTCCAGCGCGGCGTCCGAGGCCAGCTCGCGGCAACCTTTGCCATCGGCCCACCGTTCGACAGCCGCGATCAGCTGGCGGGCGACACCCTGGCCGCGTGAAGCCTGTTCGACAAAGACGCCTTCAAGGTACGCCACCGGCGAAGTGTTGCTGCCATTGACATAGTCATGACGCACCGACGCCTCGGCCAGCCCTTGCGCCCTGCCCTGCTCGTCATACGCCAGCAGGGCCACGAAGGTTGCGGGGCGGCCGGCGATATCGACCATTTCCGCCAGGTGGTCAGTCGCCGCACTGTCGGGCCACAAGGCGCTGCGCAAGTGCAGCCAGGCCGGACTGCCCGGGTCAGTGCAGGGTTGGATCATTGCCACTTCTGGGAACTCCATGACTCAAACAGGTGTAGACAAGATGAACTCACGATAACCGGAGAGAATCACATACACAGCGAAATAACAGAAAATGGCCGCCGACAGCAGGTAGGACCACGTCAGCAGCCGATCCCCAAGCAGACGTCCACCATGGCTGGCGATGCCGCAGAGCGACACGCACCAGACCAACCCGGCGGCGAAGAAGCCCCCGAGGAACAGTCCCGCATCGAGCAGACTGCCGCCACCGGACCTTGAGATCAGCACCCCACCCACCGCCGCGAACCAGAGGATCGCACTGGGCGATGACATGGCCAGGAAGATCCCACGCAGGAACTCGCGCCAGCCCGACTCCACCACCACCTCGCCCCGCGACTCCAGATGCCCGCCGCGCCAGGCCGCCAGCAACATCTTCACTGCAAACCACACCAGCAGCGCCGAGCCGCCCAGCCACAAGGTCCAGCGCACGCTTTCGAACTGCAACAGCACGGTCATCCCGGCCAAAGCAGCAATTGCATAGACCAGGTCGCCGACGCAGGTACCCAGGCCCAGCCAGAACCCCTGGAGAAACCCGCGCTGCATGGCCAGGGTGATCATGGCGATATTGGCCACCCCGATATCCAGGCAAAGGGAAAGACTGAGCAGAAAACCGTTGGAGAAAGGCATGGCGCACTCTGGGCATATTCAGGGGTGCACATTGAACCCGAGGGGACGCTTGCCGTACAGAAAGAAAGCTCACTCGCTCAGACAGGCCCCGCCAACACCTGCGCATAGCGCCCGCGATCCACATTAGCGCCACTGAGCACCACAGCGACACGCTTGCCGGCCTGGCGCCCACGCTCCTGCATCAATGCGGCCAGGGCAGCGGCACCGGCACCTTCGGCGGTATTGTGGGTGGTCTCGTGATAGAGGCGCATGGCCTCGGCGATCTCGTCATCGCTCACCCGCACGATACGTGCGGCATGCTCGCGCACCAGGGCGAAGGCGTCGGGGTGCGGCACGCGGCAGGCCATGCCGTCGGCGAAAGTGTCGGCGCTGGCGGTGGTGACGATGCGCCCCCGCTCGAAGCTCTGGGCATAGGCATCCGCAGCACTGGAGACCACGCCGACGATCTCGGTGTCCAGCCCCAGCAGGTTGCGCGCCTGGATCAGCCCGCAGATGCCCGAACCCATGCCGATCGGCACGTACACGCAATCCAGGCCAGCCACCGCCTCGAACAGCTCCAGCGCATAAGTGGCCACGCCACGCACCAGTTCCGGGTGGAACGACGGGACCATCGCGTAGCCGCGCGCCTCGGCCACGCGCGCCGCCTCTTCACGGGCGACGTCGAAGTCCACGCCGTGCTCCACCAGTTCCGCGCCCAGGGCACGCATGGCGGCGTTCTTCTCTCGCGAGTTGCCTTCAGGCACCACGATCACCAGCGGCAAGCCCGCCTGGCGCGCGGCCAGGGCCATGCTCTGGCCATGGTTGCCGCGGGTGGCGGTGACCAGCCCGCGCGGGACGTCGCCGCCGGCCAGCAGGGAACGCACGTAGACCAGCCCGCCACGCACCTTGAAGGCACCGGTGGGGGCATGGTTCTCGTGCTTGACCCAGAGTTGGCAACCCAACCGCTCGGCCAGCAGCGGCCAGGCATGCTGCGGGGTCGGTGGCACGTGCTGGTGAACAAAATCGGCGGCTTCACGCAGGGCGGGCAAGTCGAACATGGCGATCTTCCTTCATCGGTAGGGCTTGATCCGATCCTAAGCGCCGGTCATTGTATGGGTCCAAATATATATTGCATGGGTAGCAATTTCGTGTGGATTCCCGCCCTGCCAGACAACGACCAGCCGCGCTACCTGGCGCTGGTCGAGGCCATTGCCAGCGCCATCGAACAGGGTGAGCTGAAAGCTGGTGAACGCCTGCCGCCCCAGCGTCGCCTGGCGTGGGCATTGGGCCTGAACCCGAGCACCACGCAACAGGCTTACCGCGAAGCCGCGGCGCGGCACCTGGTGTCCGGGGAGGTGGGGCGCGGCACCTATGTGCTGGCCAGCAGCAAGGAGGCGACGCTGTTTCGCCTCAAGCAGCCCGACCGCCAGCATCAGGTGATCGACCTGTCGACCAACGTGCCGGTGGCCGACCCGCACAATCTTGACCTCGAGTACAGCCTGCGCAGGTTGCTCGAACAGGGTGAAACCGCCCTGCTCGACCATTACCTGGGGCCGGAGCAACTGCTGCTGGGGCGGATCCAGGGCACTCGCTGGTTGGCCAGTCGTGGCCTGGCCCTGAGGCCAGAAGAGGTGCTGCTCTGCGGTGGCGCCCAACAGGCCTTGCTCCTGGTACTGCAGTCGCTGTGCCAGGCAGGCGAGCCGGTAATGGTTGAAGCGCTGACCGCTCCGGGCATCAAGGCGGCCTGTCGCCAGCTGCGCCTGCCGGTGCAGGGGGTGGCTCTGGATGAACAGGGTTTGCGCCCTGACGAACTGGACCGCGTCGTGCGGGCCAGTGGCGCGCGAGTACTGGTGACCACCCCGACCCTGCATAACCCGACCGGGGCCTGCATGGGCGAGGCCCGGCGTCAGGCGCTGGCGGAAGTCGCCAAGCGCCACGACTTGCTGGTGATCGAGGATGACGTGTACGGCGCCTTGACTGATCGGCCACCGCTCTACCCTTTGCTCGAAGGCCGCGGCGTGCTGATCAGTAGCATGTCCAAGACCGTGGCCGCCGGCCTGCGCCTGGGCTGGATCGTGGCGCGGCCAGCGTTGCTGGAGCAGATCGATCCTTATGCCCAGGCCACCCACTGGTCGGTTTCGCCGTTGAATCTGGACATCGCTTGCCAGTGGATTTCGGACGGGACCGCCGCACGGCGACTGGCCTGGCAGCGGGAGGAACTGGCCGAGCGTTGGCGCCTGGCGCGGGCGTTGCTGGGTAATGCATTGCCGGTGGATGGCGTGCCTTCGCCCCATGTCTGGCTGGCCACGCCTGGAGAGGCCGAGGCGCTGGTTGCCCGGTGTCGGGCGCAAGGGGTGGAGATCGTGCCGGCCAGCGTGTTCGCGGTGGGCACGGAGCGTGTGCGGGCAGTGCGGGTCAGCCTGTCGGCGGCGCACAGCCGGGCGCAGTTGAAGCAGGGGCTGGAGCTTGTGGGGGCGGGCTTGACCCGCGATTGCAACTGATCGCCATCGCGGGGCAAGCCCGCTCCCACAGGCCCTGACGGGGCCAACAGGCTCAATTCAGCCGGCAACCCTCGCCCAAGGCACGGTACTGAAGGGTGTGCACCTGTCCTTGATGGTCCTCGTAGGTCATGGTGGCGGGCACCACTTCACAGACGTTGGGGATCGTCGACAGGCTGATCACGCGCTTGATGTCGAGGTTGGTGGAATAGTCATACTGCTCGACCACGGGTTGGGTGTCTGCGGTCTTGACCTGGTCCGCGAAGGCGAGCGAGGACATACCGACCAATGCAAGAATCAGTAAGGCTTTCATGGATAACGACCTTGATGGCTATCAAGCTGATCGCGTGACTTCTGATGCCGTCAATGGCGCGGAGAAGTTGTCATCGACTGCGAAGATGACACGAAGTACCGATCCCGCTTTATCGTACTGCCGGGGGGATGAGTGAAAGTCTACTCCGCAGTCGGAATAGTTGAACCCCGGAGTCGGATATTCACCCTTGCCGGATTTGCAACAATCTGCGACAAAGCACCGTCATTTTTCCTGCTTCTTGCAGCGCCCTACGAGCCACGCATGCCGCCCCTGACCTGTACCCGCCTGCCTCCGATCCAACGCCGCCTGCTGGAGCAATTCTATCGCCAGCATGGTTCACGCATGCGCGCCGCCGGTGATGGCGAACAATGGGTGGCACGCAGCGGTGAAATCATTGGCGGGATGAATCTGTCCCCTGTCGAGGACGGCTACTGGCTGACCGGACTGTTCGTCGCCCCGCAATGGCGTGGACAGCAGGTCGCTTCACAGCTGCTGCAAACCGCGCTGGGCGCTGCCACCACCCCGACTTGGCTGTTCTGCCATCCGGACCTGACGCCCTTCTACCAACGCCTGGCCTTCATCCCGGCCACCACGCTGCCCGAAGCCCTGGCCTCGCGCCTGGCCCGCTACCAGCGCAGCAAGCCCCTGGTGGCGCTGGTGCGGGATCAGTCGTCGGCCACGTCGAGCCCAGGGAACAGCACATCGGTATAACCGAACTTGCTGAAGTCCTGAATGCGCGAAGGGTATAGCCGGCCGATCAGGTGATCGCACTCATGCTGCACCACCCGCGCATGAAAACCATCGGCAAAGCGGTTGATCGGGTTGCCCTGCGGGTCGATGCCCGAATAGCTGATGTGCTTGTAGCGCGGCACCACGCCACGCAGGCCCGGCACCGACAAACAGCCCTCCCAGCCATCCTCGAGCTCCGTGGCCAGCGGCGTGATCACCGGGTTGAGCAAGATGGTCCGCGGCACTGGCTCGGCGTCCGGATAGCGCTCGCTGCGCTCGAAGCCGAAGATCACCAGTTGCAGGTCGATGCCGATCTGCGGCGCGGCCAGGCCGACGCCTCCGACATGGGCCATGGTCTCGAACATGTCGTCGATCAGTTGCTCGAGCTCGGGGCTACCGAGCATGTGCTCCGGCACGGGCGGGGCGATGCGCAGCAGGCGTTCATCACCCATTTTGAGAATGTCGCGGATCATCAGGTATTCGGCTCGCGGGTCTGGGGTTCGGGGGGCACCGGGTGCTCATGCCCAAGCACGGTAATACTCTGTTGCGGATTGTCTTCGGCGAACGCTTTCTCACCGGGGTTCTTGCCCTCGGCGGACATGTGCTCGATCACCGCGTTCATCTCGGCCCCGAGCAGCAGTACGGCGGCGGAGATGTAGAAGTACAGCAGCAACACGATGATCGCCCCGATACTGCCATACATGGCGTTGTAGTCGGCAAAGGTCTTCACGTAGTAGGCAAAGCCCAGCGACGCAACGATCCACACCACCACCGCCAGCACCGAGCCTGGGGTGATGAAGCGGAATTTCTGCTTCACATCGGGCATCACGTAGTAGATCAGCGCCACCGCCACCATCATCAGGATGATGATCGCCGGCCAACGCAGGATGGTCCAGACGACCACCACCGCCTCCTCCAGCCCCACCTGGGAGGCGATCCACTCCATGACCTGCGGCCCCAGCACCATCAACGCGGCGGCCGCCAGGAGCATGCCGGCGATGCCGACGGTGTAGATGATCGACAGTGGGATGCGCTTCCACACCGGCCGCCCTTCAGGCACGTCGTAGGCGGCGTTCATCGCGCTCATCATCAGGCGCACCCCCGCCGAGGCGGTCCACAGGGCGATTACGATACCCACCGACAGCAATCCGCCCTTGGACTGCTGCAACTGGTCGATCACCGGGTTGACCTGCTCCAGGGCCTGGGGCGGCAGCACCAGCTCGGACTGCAGGCGCAGCCAGGAGAAGAAGTCAGGCAGGTGCAGGAAACCGATCAGGGCGATCAGGAACAGCAGGAACGGGAACAGCGAAAACAGCATCTGGTAGGCCAGCGCGGAAGCATAGGTGGACATCTCGTCGTCAATGAATTCCTTGACGGTGCGCACCAGCACGCGGTGCAGGGGCAGACCGCGCAGGTCGGGGAAAATCATAGCGTCTCCTTTCGCCGCTTGATCGGGGTGGCATAGCACCAAGTCTAATAGACCAGGCGGCGGGCGTGCTGTTCGCTGGCGCGTTGCCGAACGCACAAAGCAATCGCGGGGCAAGTGCGCTCCCACCGGATGAGCGCGCACTGCCCCGCGACATTACCACTGCGATCAAGGCTTCTTCACGGCATCCTTGACCTTGCCCACGGCCTGCTGCGCCTCGCCCTTCAGCTCTTGGGCCTTGCCCTCGGCGCGCAGCTTGTCGTTGTCGGTCACCTTGCCGACGCCCTGCTTGATGTTGCCCACGGCCTCATTGGCCAGGCCTTTCGCTTTATCCTTGGTGCCACTCATGGGATGTCTCCTTGCCGAAAAGACACGGAAAATCGTGTCGACACCTGATCGACCCTAGGTCATCGGCAAGAGTTTCAATTAGTTCGCCTGGACCCGGCCCAACGGTTCAAAGCGTTCCCCGCGGGCGCGGCGGCATGCCGATGCGACTTGCCCCGCGATGAGCCCACCCGCACAATACCAGGCCAATCTAGCGTCAACCCGCAGGAACCTGCATGAAACTCGACAAACCCACCGCCATCGCTCGGCGCAACGAAGCGCTGAACCGGCCGGTGCTCAACCGCGACAATACCCTGTTCGCCATCCTCGACAAAAAGCGCAACCTGTGGTGGTTCGAGGTGCCTGTGGCGCTCCTGCGCAAAGGTCAGCCCGACTGGGTCAACCTGCTGCTGCATACCCCGGAGACCGATGAACTGCAGCACCTAAAGGTGCCGACCAACTTCCTGCGCGCTCACCAGGAGCAGATGGAAGTGCGCAACGCCGGCAAGCGCCGCTCGACCATCAGCCTGGCCCTGAGCGCCGACCGCGACTCGCTGCTGCGCGACAGCCGCCCGGGTGGCGAGCAGCTGGACTTCAGCACCTTCGTGCAGGCCTGATCAGGCCCGCTCGATGCGATCGTCATGGATGACGATCCGGCCCTGCTTGAACAGTGCGCCGATGGCTTTCTTGAAGTTGCCCTTGCTGACATTGAACATCTGGCTGATCAGCGCCGGATCGCTCTTGTCGCACACCGCCAGCACACCGCCATTGGCCTCCAGACGCTGCATGATCTGCTCGGGCAAGCCGTCGGCCAGGGCCTGGCCCACCGGCTGCAGGCTCAGGGCGATCTTGCCGTCGGCGCGCACTTCCTTGATGAAGCCCTTCTCGTGCATGCCTGAACGCAGGAACTTGAACACTTCGTTCTTGTGGATCAGGCCCCAGTGGCGATTGTTGATGATCGCCTTGAAGCCCATCGGCGTCTCGCCGGCCACCAGCAGCTCCACCGGCTGGCCGACCTGGTAGTCCACCGGGGTGCGGTCGAGGTAGCGGTCCAGCTTGGCGGTAGCGGTGATGCGCCGGGTGCGCTTGTCCAGATAGGCGTGGACCACGCAGTAGTCACCGATCTTCAGTGGCCGGGACTCCTCCGAGTAGGGCATCAGCAGGTCCTTGGACAGGCCCCAGTCGAGGAAGATGCCCGCGCCGTTGATGTCCTTGACCTTGAGGCTGGCGAACTCGCCCACCTGCATCTTCGGCTTTTCGGTGGTGGCGATCAGCTGGTCCTCGCTGTCGAGGTAGATGAACACGTTGAGCCAGTCGTCCAGTTCGAGCTCGGCATCCTTGGGGAAGTAGCGCCTTGGCAGGAGGATTTCGCCGTCGGCGCCGCCGTCCAGGTACAGGCCAAATTCCACGTGTTTCACGATTTGCAAACTGTTGTAACGCCCAAGCAGAGCCATTTCCGAAGATCCTCAAGACAAGGCGGCTATTCTAACACTTGACCCGCCCGTCCGCCCGAGCGCGCATGCGCCGGAACCCTCGGGCCCACCTTGCGTCCACCGCCTGGCCAGCCTGTGCAAGGATTCGCTCATGCCCCGACGCCTGATCCACGCCCTACTGCTCGTCATTGGCTTCGCCCTGGCCCTTGTGGCTTGCAGCCGCATCGACCTGGCCTACCGCAACCTCGACCGCCTGGTGCCCTGGTCGCTTGGCGATTACCTGGACATGAACCGCGAGCAGAAACAGTTGCTCGACGCACGGCTTAAGCAACAACTGGCCTGGCACTGCAAAACACAGCTGCCCGGCTACCTCGACTGGCTCGACCGGGTGCGGCTGATGGTGGCCGACGACGCGGTCACCGACCAGGCCCTGGAACAACGCACCCTCGAAGCCCGCCAGGCCATCGGCCGGGTGGCCACGGCGATCACCCCCTCAGCCAGCGAACTGCTGCGCGGGATGAGCGACGACCAGGTCGCCGAAATGCGCCAGGCGTTTCGTGCCGACATCAGCAAGCGTCGCAAGACCTATGACGAAACCCCGCTGCCCAAACAGATCGAACAGCGCGCCGCGCGCATGCAGAAACGCCTGGAACCCTGGCTGGGTGAGCTCAGCGCCCAGCAACGCTTGCGGGTGATGAGCTGGTCCCAGGCCCTGGGCGACCAGAACCGCCAGTCGATCGCCAATCGCGCGCACTGGCAGCAGCAACTGGTGCTGGCAATGGACCAGCGCGCCACACCGGGCTTCGAAGCGCGCCTGGCGCAACTGCTGCAACGCAAGGAGAGCCTGTGGACGGCGGAGTACCGCCAGGCCTATGAGAACAGCGAACAGCAGGCGCGCAGCCTGCTGATCGACCTGATGAGGCAGAGCAGCCCTGCGCAGAAACAGTTCCTGCAGCAGCGCCTGAGCAAGGTGCGGGCGGATTTCAGTGAGCTCAAGTGCCTGAAAGGTTAAAGCTGGCCGGACTGCTCGAGCCATACGCATTTCCCGCGTAGGCGCGCCAGTCAGCGCCCCTTGCGTCGATACGGGAACACATCGATCACCTTCCCCGCCCGGATCGTCTCCTGCAGGTCCTTCCAGTAGTCGGCGTCATACAGCTCGCCGTGCAGACGACTGAACAAACGGCGCTGACCCATATCGGCGAACAGGAACGGCGGAAACTCCTCGGGGAACACGTCATGCGGCCCGATCGAGTACCACGGCTCGCCCGACATCTCGTCTTCGGGGTAGCGCGGCGGTGGAATATGGCGGAAGTTGACCTCGGTAAGGAAGCTGATCTCGTCGTAGTCATAGAACACTACCCGGCCATGGCGGGTGACGCCGAAGTTCTTCAGCAGCATGTCGCCGGGGAAGATGTTCGCCGCCGCCAGCTGCTTGATCGCCAGCCCATAGTCTTCAAGCGCCTCCAGCACCTGGGCTTCGCTGGCCTGTTCGAGGTAGAGGTTGAGCGGGGTCATGCGCCGTTCGGTCCAGCAGTGGCGGATCAGTACCGTGTCCCCTTCCAGCGCCACGGTGGAGGGCGCCACTTCCAGCAGCTCGGCGAGGCAGTCGGGATCGAACTTGACGCGGGGGAAGCGAAAATCGGCGAACTCCTGGGTGTCAGCCATTCGCCCGACACGGTCCACGCTCTTCACCAGGCGGTACTTCTCGATCACCGTGGCACGGTCGACGGTCTTGGACGGCGAAAAGCGGTCCTTGATGATCTTGAACACCGTGTTGAAGCCCGGCAGGGTAAACACACTCATCACCATCCCGCGCACCCCCGGCGCCATGATGAAGCGGTCGTCGCTGTTGGCCAGGTGGTTGATCAGTGCGCGGTAGAACTCTGACTTGCCGTGCTTGTAGAAGCCGATCGAGGTGTACAGCTCGGCGATATGCTTGCCCGGCAGGATGCGCTTGAGAAAGTTGACGAACTCCGCCGGCACCGGCACATCGACCATGAAGTACGAGCGGGTGAAGGAAAAGATGATCGACACCTCCGCCTCGTCGGTGATCAGCGTATCGGCCTCGATGCCGTGGTCTTCACGGTGCAGCAGCGGGATCACCAGCGGCCACTGTTCGTCGGGGGTGTACAGGCGCCCGACCAGGTAGGCCCCCTTGTTGCGGTAGAGCACCGGCGTGAACAGCTCCGCCGCCAGCGCCGGGTCCTTGCACACCCAGTCGGGCAGGCATTCACGCAGTTGGTCCTGCAACCGCGACAGGTCGCCCTCCAGGTTTGCGTAGGGCACGTCAAAACCGTAATCGGCGAAGATGGCCCGCAGCAATCCCTTCAATCCACCGTCCAGCGCATAGGTGCGGGTCTGCGCCGCGCGTTCGTGGCCACGCATGGACGGGCGGGTGGTGTGGATGAACATGCAGCCGTCGCTGATCTGCTCATGGCTGAACAGGCTGCAGAACAGCGAGTTGTACCAGGTCTCGGACAGTTCATCGTCCAGCCGTGGGTCGATCAGGCGGATGTAGGCGCTCTTCACCAACGGCCACTGCTCCACGTCCAGCAGCTGGGAGGCTTCGAAGCCCTGGCGCAGCCAGCCGTTGACCTCGGCGACCTTCTCTTCGTAGAGGTTGATCCGCGCCGCCGCTGCACGCTGGATGTCCTGCCAGCGTGCCTGCTCGAAGCGTTCGCGGGCACCGAGGGTTATCCGGCGAAAATGCTCTCGGTAGTCGTCGAAGCCATCGAGGATCATCCGGGCGATGTCAGCGGCGGGCCAGGGTTGGGTCATGCGCGGGATCTCAAGGTGGGTGGCGTTAGACAGCTTAGTCGTCCGCAAGCGGCTCACACAGCAAGAAAGCACAAGAATCCCGGTTGCCCACTGACGTAGACTCGCGCACTGCCCCCAACGCCGGAGACCACCCGTGAGCCCCATCGCCCTTGCCCGCCTGCTGACCCTTGCCGCCGTCTGGGGCGCCAGTTTTCTGTTCATGCGCATCATCGCCCCGGAGCTTGGCACCGTGCCGACCGCCTTCTTTCGCGTGTCGATCGCCTGCCTGGGGTTGATGGCCATACTCGCCGCCGCCCGCGTGCGCTGGAACTTCGAAGGCAAGCTGGGCGCCTGCCTGGTGCTGGGCATGATCAATTCCGGTATTCCAGCGACGTTCTACTCGGTGGCGGCGCAGGTGCTGCCGGCCGGCTACTCGGCGATCTTCAACGCCACCACGCCGCTGATGGGCGTGCTGATCGGCACCTTGTTCTTCCGCGAAGCGATGACCCTGCCCAAGCTCTGCGGGATCTTCCTCGGCCTGTTCGGCGTCGGCATTCTCAGCGGCGCCGGACCGGTGGCGCTGAACATGGCCCTGGTGCAAGGCGCCCTGGCGTGCCTGGCGGCGACCACCTGCTACGGTTTCGCGGGATTCCTGGCACGACGCTGGGTGGGAACGCTGGACAGTCGCCTGTCAGCCCTTGGCAGCATGCTCGGCGCCACCCTGCTGTTGAGCCCGCTGTTCGCCTGGAGCGCGCTGACCCAGCCGCCGGCCAGCTGGGGCGGCTGGCAGGTGTGGCTGTCGCTGCTGGGCCTGGGGCTGCTGTGTACGGCGTTCGCCTACATCCTGTACTTCCGCTTGCTGAACGAAATCGGGCCGGTCAAGGCCAGTACCGTGACCTTCCTGATCCCGGTGTTCGGCGTGCTGTGGGGGGCGTGGCTGCTGGATGAGCCGCTGTCGATGGCGCACCTGTACGGCGGCCTGCTGATCGGCGCGGCACTCTGGCTGGTGCTGCGTCCTGTGGGAGCGGCCTTGCGTCGCGAAGGGGCCGCATAGCGGCCCCCTTTGGCTCAGGCTTCAGCCGCACGCAACGCCGGCTTGCGGAACACGAACAGCAGCCCGATCACGATCAACCCCATTCCCAGCAAGCTGAGCGTCGCCAGGCGGTTACCGAAGATGGCGAAATCCATCACCGCCGTCACCGCCGGCACCAGGTAGAACAGGCTGGTGACATTGACCAGGTTGCCACGGGCGATCAGCCGGTACAGCAGCAGCGTGGCCAGCAGCGAAACCACCAGCCCCATCCACAGCAGCGCGCCGACGAAGTTGGCGTTCCACTCGACATGCAACGGCTGAAACGGGGCAAACAGCGCGCACAGGGCAAATCCGGCCAGATACTGCAGCGGCAATGTGCCCATCGGGTTGTCGGTGATGCGTTTCTGCAGGATCGAGCCGAAGGTCATGCTGGTGAGCGCCAGCAAGGCGAACAGCATGCCCGCCAGGGACACCCCGCCAAGGTTGATGCCCTGGTAGACCACCATCACCAGGCCGCCAAGCCCCAGGCCCAGGCCGAACAGCCGGCTCCAGGAACGCTGGCGCTCCATCAGCACCACGGTAAGGATCGGCTGCACGCCCATGACCGTGGCCATGACGCCAGGGGTGACATGGGTATCAAGCGCCAGCAGGTAGAAGATCTGGTAGGCGCCCAGTAGCACGCAGCCAGTCCCCAGGGCGCGGACAATGCCGCCCCGAGTACCTGGCCAGCGCAAGCCGAGTAAAGGACCGATCAGCAACAGACCAAAAAGCGCCAAGGCCGAACGCAGCAGCAGGAAGGCGAAAGGACTGGCCTGGGCCAGGCCGAGCTTGGAAACGATCGCCCCGCTGCTCCACAGCAGGACGAACAGGCTGGTAGTGGCCGCCGAGGCCACGGATGCTTTGTTGAAAACAGACATGTATTGCCACCTGTATACGGGCAAATGAACCGTACGGAGGACCTATCGCGTCTTGCGGGGATAGCCGACCGTGTTCAGTAGGTTGCGAGTGCGGTGGGGAGCGGCCAGCGGCCGATCAGCCCAGCACCACGACTGCGCAAGGAGGCGGAGCTACGCCGCCTACGACGCCACTGACAGGTGGTGGGGAGTGACTGATCATGGCCGGCTGCTGGCTGCCACGCACGACCACGCCCGCGACAGGCGCGAGAACGTAAGCGATGGTGGCAGCAATGGCGGGCATGAGCAGGTCTTCTGGGAAGAGAGTGTTTCGGAATATAGCGGGGGAATCATCACGGGGCAAGCCCGCTCCGTTGAGGAGCGAGCCTGCCCAGGCGAATCAGAACAGCCAGCGGTAAAGCGCGTAGGCGACGACAACCGCCAGCACCGGCCGCAGCACGCGGTAGGCCTTGGGGTTGGCGCGCTTGAACTGCTTGACCCGGGTGCTGATGACATTGCTGAAGCGCTTGCTCCAGGCGTAGGCCTGGTTGATCCCGCCGACGCGCTCGTCATCGGTGTTCTGCGGCGCGGTGGCGCGGCCGAGGAAGGCGCTGACCTTGCGGTTGATGCGGGTCATCAGCGGGCTGTTGAGCGGGCGCTCGACGTCGCAGAACAGGATCACCCGGGTGACGTCGGTCTCGTTCTTGACCCAGTGCACGAATGTTTCGTCGAACATAACGTCCTCGCCATCACGCCAGGCGTAGGGCTGGCCGTCGACGTAGATGCGGCAGTTGTCCGAGTTCGGCGTGGACAGGCCCAGGTGATAGCGCAGGGAGCCGGCGAACGGGTCGCGGTGCGGGTTCAGGTGGCTGCCGCCGGGCAACAGGGCGAACATCGCGCCCTTGACGTTGGGGATGCCGCTGACCAGCTCGACGGTCTTCGGGCACAGCGCCTCGGCCGAAGGCAGCGGCTTGTCGTACCACTTCAGGTAGAAACGCTTCCAGCCCTTCTTGAAGAACGAACCGAAGCCGGCGTCGTTGTCCTTCTCGGCAGCACGGATGTAGCCCTCGTCGAACAGGCGCATGGCTTCTTCGCGGATCACCTCCCAATTGTCCTTGAGCACATCCAGTTCGGGGAAGCGCTGGCGGTCCAGGTAGGGCTTGGAAGGCACGCCGGAGAACAGGTACATCAGGCTGTTGTAGGGGGCGAACAGCGCCGAATGGTTGACGAACTGGCGCAGCACCGGCAGGCGCGCCTTGCCGCGCAGGTGCACGAACAGCACGCTGCCGAAAAACACCAGCAGGACACCTGCCTTGGCGACGAAGGAAAAGGTCATGCAACACTCCTTGGAGGGGAAATCAGGCCATCCCCAGATAGCCGGACATCATAAACCCATCCGGGCCGGGTAAAAACAACCGGTGCCGGATCGCAGTGTTAAGGATTGTGCAATAAACGAAAGCGGCCGACATTGCGCCGGATCAGCGGTGGTGCGGATATCCCGGGGCCGCTGCTCGCCCCATCGCCGGCAAGCCGGCTCCCACAAGGCAACACAAGCGATGTGGGAGCCGGCTCGCCGGCGAAAGGCTTGCACAGCAGGCCCGGGTTTACTGCTGGTTCTCCTGCTCGCTGAACATGTCGCTGAACAACATGCTCGACAGGTAGCGCTCACCGGAGTCCGGCAGGATCACCACGATGGTCTTGCCCTGCATCTCGGGCTTCTCGGCCAGGCGCACCGCCGCCGCCATCGCCGCGCCACAGGAGATACCACAGAGGATGCCCTCCTCCTGCATCAGACGGATGGCCATGGCCTTGGACTCGTCATCGGTCACCGTCTCGACCTGGTCGACAATCGACAGGTCGAGGTTCTTCGGCACGAAACCAGCGCCGATGCCCTGGATCTTGTGCGGACTGGGTTTGAGCTCCTCGCCCGCCAGGGTCTGGCTGATCAACGGCGAGCTCACCGGCTCCACCGCCACCGACAGGATCGACTTGCCCTGGGTGTGCTTGATGTAGCGTGACACGCCGGTGATGGTGCCACCGGTGCCGACGCCCGCCACCAGTACATCCACCGCGCCGTCGGTGTCGTTCCAGATCTCGGGGCCGGTGGTCTTCTCGTGGATGGCCGGGTTGGCCGGATTGTCGAACTGACCAGGCAGGAAGTAGTGGGCCGGATCGGAGGCAACAATTTCATTGGCCTTCTCGATGGCGCCCTTCATGCCCTTGGCCGGCTCGGTGAGCACCAGCTCGGCCCCCAGGGCCTTGAGCACCTTGCGCCGCTCAAGACTCATGGACGCCGGCATGGTCAGGAGCAGCTTGTAGCCGCGGGCGGCGGCGACGAACGCCAGGCCGATACCGGTGTTGCCCGAGGTCGGCTCGACGATGGTCATGCCCGGTTTGAGCTTGCCGCTGCTCTCGGCGTCCCAGACCATGTTCGCGCCAATCCGGCACTTCACCGAGTAACCCGGGTTGCGCCCTTCGATCTTGGCCAGGATGGTCACCCCACGCGGGGCGATGCGGTTGATCTGCACCAGCGGCGTGTTGCCGATGGAATGGGCGTTGTCGGCGTAGATACGGCTCATGGCAGGTGTCCTTGAACATGAAAAAGCAGGGAAAACCATGAGGGTAAGCCCGCAATGCAGGAGCGTAAAGCCCGTTCGAACTCGGCGAAGCGGCCTGCGGTCAACCGCAAAAGCCGGTGCGGAGAACCACGATGAAAGCACGTTATCGCTGGCCATTGGTCGGCCTTGCCAGCCTGGTTGGGTTGCTTGTGGCCCTGCACCTGGCCCTGCCCTACCTGGTTCGCGATTACCTGAACGACAAGCTGGCCGACATGGGCGACTACCGTGGCCAGGTCACCGACGTCGATCTGGCCTGGTGGCGCGGCGCTTATCAGATCAATGGCCTGAAGATCGCCAAGGTCAGCGGCAAGGTGCCGGTACCGCTGCTCGACGCACCGCTGATCGACCTGTCGGTGAGCTGGCATGCGCTCTGGTACGACCATGCAGTGGTTGGCGAAGTGACCTTCCTGCACCCCGAACTGAACTTCGTCGATGGCGGCACCAGGCAGAGCTCACAGACCGGCCAGGGTACTGACTGGCGCCAGCAACTGGAGAAACTGCTGCCCATCACGCTCAACGATGTGCGCATCGAACAGGGCACCCTGAGCTTTCGCAACTTCAACTCCCAACCGCCGGTCGACCTCAAGGCCACACAGCTCGACGCCAGCATTCGCAACCTGACCAACGTGCGCGATGAAAAGGGCCGGCGGGACGCCAGTTTCGAAGGGACGGCGTTGCTGACGGGCGACGCCAGGGTCGAGAGCAAGGCCACCTTCGACCCGTTCAGCGACTTTGACGACTTTCAGTTCCGCCTGCGCGCCAAGGGCATCGAACTGCGCCGACTCAACGACTTTGCCAGCGCCTATGGAAAGTTCGACTTCAATGCCGGACACGGCGACGTGGTGATCGAGGCCGAAGCCGCGAATGGCCGACTGCATGGCTACATCAAGCCACTGCTGCGCGATGTCGACGTGTTCAACTGGCGGCAGGATGTGCAAGACAAGGACAAAGGTTTCCTGCGCTCAATCTGGGAGGCGCTGGTAGGCGCCACTGAGACCGTGCTGAAGAACCAGCCGAAGAACCAGTTCGCCACCCGCGTGGAACTGAGCGGCAGTGTGCACCAGCAGGATATCAGCGCATTCGAGGCGTTCCTGCAGATACTGCGCAACGGGTTCATCCAGGCATTCAACGCACGTTACGAACAACCCCCGCCCCAATCCGACTAAGCCGACAGTGACGGACCATTCAGGGACTGAATACCCGGTCTGCGTTTGCAGGCGGCGGGTGCGGGGTTATAGTCGCTGGCACATCAATAAACATGCGTCGGCTGCCCCGCAATGAGGCGAGCCCAGCCACCCAGAGGATCGGTTCATGAAGTTCGAAGGCACCCGCGACTACGTCGCCACAGACGACCTGAAGCTGGCGGTCAACGCGGCCATCACCCTGGAGCGCCCGCTGCTGGTCAAGGGCGAGCCGGGCACCGGCAAGACCATGCTCGCCGAACAGCTCGCCGCCTCCTTCGGCGCCCGCCTGATCACCTGGCACATCAAGTCCACCACCAAGGCCCACCAGGGCCTGTACGAGTACGACGCGGTCAGCCGCCTGCGCGACTCGCAGCTGGGCGTGGACAAGGTCCACGACGTGCGCAACTACCTGAAGAAAGGCAAGCTGTGGGAGGCCTTCGAGGCCGACGAGCGGGTGATCCTGCTGATCGACGAGATCGACAAGGCCGACATCGAGTTCCCCAACGACCTGCTGCAAGAGCTCGACAAGATGGAGTTCTACGTCTACGAGATCGACGAGACCATCAAGGCCAAGCAGCGCCCGATCATCATCATCACCTCCAACAACGAGAAGGAACTGCCCGACGCCTTCCTGCGCCGCTGCTTCTTCCACTACATCGCCTTCCCAGATCGCGCCACCCTGCAGCAGATCGTCGACGTGCACTACCCCAACATCAGCCAGTCGCTGGTCAGCGAGGCGCTGGATGTGTTCTTCGACGTGCGCAAGGTCCCGGGCCTGAAGAAGAAGCCCTCCACCTCCGAGCTGGTCGACTGGCTCAAGCTGCTGATGGCCGACAACATCGGCGAAGCCGTGCTGCGTGAACGCGACCCGACCAAAGCCATTCCGCCGCTGGCCGGGGCCCTGGTCAAGAACGAGCAGGATGTGCAACTGCTCGAGCGCCTGGCCTTCATGAGCCGGCGCGGCAACCGCTGACAGGAGCCGGGCCATGCTGCTCAACCTGTTCAATGAAATGCGCGCGGCCAAGGTACCGGTGTCGGTGCGCGAGCTGCTCGACCTGCATCACGCCCTGCAAAAGGGCGTGGTGTTCGCCGACATGGACGCGTTCTACTACCTGGCCCGGGCCATCCTGGTGAAGGACGAGCGCCATTTCGACAAGTTCGACCGTGCGTTTGCCGCCTACTTCAAGGGCCTGGAGAACCTCGACCGGCATATCGAGGCCCTGATCCCCGACGACTGGCTGCGCAAGGAGTTCGAGCGTTCGCTGACCGACGAGGAACGGGCGCAGATCCAATCCCTGGGCGGCCTGGACAAACTGATCGAAGAGTTCAAGAAGCGCCTGGAAGAGCAGAAGGAGCGCCACGCCGGCGGCAACAAGTGGATCGGCACCGGCGGCACCAGCCCGTTCGGCTCCGGCGGCTTCAACCCCGAAGGCATCCGCGTCGGCGAGGCCGGCAAGCGCCAGGGCAAGGCGGTGAAGGTGTGGGACCAGCGCGAGTACAAGAACCTCGACGACCAGGTCGAGCTGGGCACGCGCAACATCAAGCTGGCCCTGCGCCGCTTGCGCAAGTTCGCCCGCGAAGGCGCCGCCGAGGAGCTGGACATCGACGGCACCATCGACCACACCGCCCGTGACGCAGGCCTCTTGAACATCCAGATGCGCCCCGAGCGGCGCAACACGGTCAAGCTGCTGTTGCTGTTCGACATCGGCGGCTCGATGGACGCCCACGTGAAGGTCTGCGAGGAATTGTTCTCGGCCTGCAAGACCGAGTTCAAGCACCTGGAGTACTACTACTTCCACAACTTCATCTACGAGTCGGTGTGGAAGAACAACCTGCGCCGCACCTCGGAGCGCTTTTCCACCTTCGACCTGTTGCACAAGTACGGCGACGACTACAAGGTGGTGTTCGTCGGCGACGCGGCCATGGCGCCCTACGAGATCACCCAGCCCGGCGGCAGCGTCGAGCACTGGAACGAAGAGGCCGGGTATGTGTGGATGCAACGCTTCATGGAGAAGTTCAAGAAGATCATCTGGATCAACCCTTATCCGAAGCACGCCTGGGAGTACACCGCTTCGACCCATCTGGTGCGGGACCTGATCGAGGACAGGATGTTTCCGCTGACCTTGCAGGGGTTGGAAGACGGGATGCGTTACCTGTCCAAGTAATGTTTTCAGGGCCGGCCCTGTCGCGGGGCCGGCACCTTCATCCCCAACGGCTCAGATAAGCCTGCTGCTCCCGCCACGCTTCGTCCTGCACCACCGCCCGAAACCGCACCGCGGTCCCCGGCATGCACTGCGCCAGCTGCGCCAGCGCCAACGGCGTCAACGCCCCCAGCCGCGGATATCCACCGATGGTCTGCCGGTCATTGAGCAACACGATCGGCTGCCCATCCGGCGGCACCTGCACGGCGCCAAGGGGAATCCCCTCGGAGATCATCGGCGCACCCTGGTAGACCAGTTGCGGCCCGAGCAGGCGAATGCCCATGCGGTCGGCACGGCTGTCCAGCGTCCAGTCACGGTTGAACGCCTCGAACAAGCTGGTGCCGCCGAAGTCACCGATCTGCGCGCCCATCACCAGATCCAATACCGGTTTCTCGGCATACTCCGGCCGCAGCGCTTCGGGCACGTGGGAGCGGCGGTTCGGCGCCCCGATTTGCCCCGCGATGGCCCCGGCAGCATGCAGTACCTCCCCTTTCAGCAGCGCCCGGCCCTGGCCGTCTACTCCACCCAGTTCTTCCCGTACCACGGTGGAACAACTCCCCAGCACCGACTCGCCCACGAACCCGCCCGGCACCGCCAGATAAGCACGTACCCCTTGGCGAGGCTGGCGCAGCGTCAGGCGCTGGCCCTTGCCCAGGTTGAAACTGGTCCAGGGCGCCACGGCCTGTCCGTCGGCCTGCGCATCCAGGTCGGCCCCGGCCAGCGCCAGCACGCAGTCCTGCTCGGCAACCACACTGAAGCCGCCAAGCGCAATCTCCACCACGGCGCTGTCCAGGGCATTGCCCAGCAGCCAGTTGGCCCAGCGCATCGCCACCCAGTCCAGCGCGCCGCCCTGGGTCACGCCCAGGTGCCGCACACCGAAACGCCCGGCATCCTGCAACAGGCACAGCGCGGTGCTGGCCTCGATTCTCAATTGGCTCATGCCTGGGCCTCCAGCGGGCTGTCGTCACCGCCCAGGTTGATGAATTCGGCCCGTTCGACGGCCACGAAACGCACCCGATCACCAGGCTGCAGCAGGCTGTAGCCCTCGCGCTCGCGGTCGAACAGGCGCACCGGCGTGCGACCGATCAGGTTCCAGCCGCCCGGCGACACGGCCGGATAGGCGGCAGTCTGGCGCTCGGCGATGCCGACGCTGCCCGCCGCCACGCGCTTGCGCGGGGTGCTCAGGCGCGGCGTGGCCAGGCGTTCATCGACCAGGCCCATGAAGCCGAAGCCCGGCGCGAACCCCAGGGCGAACACCGGGTAGTCGCGGCCACAATGCAGACGGATCACCTCGGCCTCGCTCATCCCGCCGCGCGCGGCCAGCACCGGCAGCTCGGGGCCGACGCTGGCGTGGTACCACACCGCGATTTCGTGCCGGCGCCCGGCCTGGCCGGCATCCGGCCGCAGGCCCTCCAGCGCCTGCAGGATGCGCTGGCGCGCCTCGCCCGGCGCCAGGTCGAACTGCACCATCAGCGTGGTATAGGACGGCACCAGGTCGATCAGCTGCTGGCCAAAAGCATCCCGCAAGCGCTGGCTGGCGGCGAGGATCCACGGCATGTTGCCTTCATCGATGGCATCGAACAGCCGCACCATCAGGCTGTCGATGGCCACCACCTCGATACGTGGCGTCATGCTTGCTCCAGTGCATCCAGGGCCTGGCGGATCTGGCGCACGGCGGCCACTGAGCCGTCGTTGTCGCCGTGCACGCACAGGGTGCTGGCGTTCAAGCGCACATCGCTGCCGTCGTCAGCCACCAGGGCCTCGCCCTTGGCCAGGCGCAAGGCCTGTTCGACCACCAGCGCCGGGTCGTGGTGCACAGCGTTCGGCAGGCGCCGCGACATCAGGTGCCCGCTGGCGGTGTAGCCACGGTCGGCGAAGGCCTCGAACCACAGTGGCACGCTGACTTCATCGCCCAGGGCCTGGGCGGCGCTGTCGTCGGCGGTGGCCATGAGCATCAGCGGCAGGCCGCTGTCGAACGCCGCCACCGCTTCGAGCACGGTGCGCAGGATGTCCGGGTTGGCCATCATGTCGTTGTACAGCGCGCCGTGGGGCTTGACGTAGGCCACCCGGCCGCCGAGCACCTTGCAGATGCCGTCCAGGGCGCCGATCTGGTAGTGCAGCAGGTCACGGATCTCGTCGCTGCTGCAGGCCATGGAACGGCGGCCGAAGCCCATCAGATCCGGATAGGCCGGGTGCGCGCCGATGGCCACCCGGTGTTCCAGGGCCAGGGCCACGGTGCGGCGCATGGTGCCCGGGTCGCCAGCGTGGTAGCCGCAGGCGATATTGGCGCAGTCGATGAATGGCATCACCTTGGCGTCCTGGCCCATGCGCCAGTTGCCGAAGCTCTCGCCCATGTCGCAATTGAGTAGCAGGCGTTTCACCTGGCGGACCTCCGTATCAATGTTCATGGTGCCTACCTTAGCGCGCCTGGAGCGCTTTGCCGCGGGTTTCCGGCAGGCTCAGGGCCGCCAGGATCACCACACCGTAGGACACCGCGGCGAAGGCGCCAATCCCCAGGCCCAACGGCACTTTCTCGCCAAGCAGGCCGATCAGCAACGGGAACATCGCCGCGACCACCTTGCCGATGTTGTAGCAGAAGCCCTGCCCCGATCCGCGTATCCGGGTCGGGAACAGTTCGGTGAGGAACGAACCCATGCCACTGAAGATGCCCGAGGCGAAGAAGCCCAGGGGGAAGCCCAGCCACAGCATCACGCCGTCGCTGACCGGCATCTGCGTGTAGAGCAGGACGATGACGAACGAGCCCACGGCGAACAGGATGAAGTTCTTCCTGCGCCCCAGCAGGTCGCACAGGTAGGCGCTGACCACGTAGCCGATGTAGGAGCCGACGATGACCATCGCCAGGTAGCCGCCGGTGCCCAGCACGCTCAGGCCGCGCTCGTTCTTGAGGAAGGTCGGCAGCCACGAGGTGATGGCGTAGTAGCCGCCCAGGGCGCCGGTGGTCAGCAGCGAAGCGCGAAGGGTGGTCCAGAGCATGCAGGGGGCGAAGATCTCGTAGAACTGCGCAGGCGCCTCGGCCTGTTCCACGGCCTTGGCCTGACGGTAGATCTCCGGGTCCTTGACCAGGCGCCGGACGAAGATCACGAAGATCGCCGGCAGCAGGCCCAACAGGAACAGCGCGCGCCAGGCCTGCTCGGCCGGCAGCCAGGAGAACAACAGGGCATAGAGAATCGCCGTCAGGCCCCAGCCGATGGCCCAGCCCGACTGCACCATGCCCACCGCCTTGCCGCGGTCCTGGGCACGGATCACCTCGCCGATCAACACCGCGCCAGCGGTCCATTCGCCGCCGAAGCCGAAGCCCATCAGGGTGCGGGCGATCAGCAGTTGTTCGTAGCTCTGGGCGAAGCCGCAGAGGAAGGTGAAAAAGGCGAACCACAATACCGTCAGTTGCAAGGTGCGCACCCGCCCGATGCGGTCGGACAGAATGCCGGCGATCCAGCCGCCCAGGGCCGAGGCGATCAAGGTGCTGGTGTGGATCAACCCGGCCTCGGCGGTGCTGATGCCCCACACCAAGATCAGGGTGGGGATGACGAAACTCAGCATCTGGGTGTCCATGCCGTCCAGGCCGTAGCCGATCTTGCAGCTCCAGAAGGTGCGTCGTTGCTGGGAGTCGATGTCGCGGTACCAGGCGAAGGGGCCGCTCGAGGTTCGGGCGGGGGCCTGCTGCTGCACGCCGGTCGGGTTCATGGTTGCCTCGGCTTGTTGGTATTGTTCTATGGGCGACGTCGGGCGTCGCGGCCTGGGCTTCATGTTCAGAGGCCGCGCCGCCTGCGTCCAACGAGAAAAACCGCCGGTCTGGAACAAGAAAAACTGATCATGAACCTCCGTTTCCTCGAAACCTTCGTCTGGGTCGCCCGGCTCAGGAGCTTCCGCCTCACCGCCGAGAAGCTGTTCACCACCCAGGCCTCGGTGTCCAGCCGCATCGCCGCGCTGGAGGCCGACCTGGGCGTGAAACTGCTGCTGCGCGACTCCCGCGGGGTCAGCCTGACGCCGGAAGGCGCCAAGGTGCTGGAGTACGCCGAGCGCATGCTCGACACCGCCAAGGCCATGAAGCAGTCACTGGACAGCGACCGGGCCAAGACCGGACGCATCCGCCTGGGGGTGATGGACACGGTCATCCACACCTGGATGAGCGCCCTGGTGGCGGAGCTGGGCGAGCGCTACCCGCAGGTGGAGATCGAGCTGGTGGCCGATACCGCGCTGAACCTGCGCGAGCAGCTGCAGAAGGGTTTTCTCGACGTGATCCTGCAGACCGACCTGCTGCGCGAGCAGTCGATCCGCAGCCACGACCTGGCGCGCTACCCGATGGGCTGGATCGTCGCCGCCGGCTCCCCGCACCACCGCACCTACGCCTCGCTGGCGGAACTGGCCCGCGAGCGCATCGTCACCTTCTCGAAGAACTCGCGACCGCACCAGGAGGTGCTAGGCCTGTTGCAGGCTGCCGGGGCCGAGGCGCCGCGCCTGAACTGCGTGAACTCGGTGGCGGCCATTACCCGCCTGCTGCGCGACGGCTTCGGCATCGGCGCACTGCCGCCGGCGCTGGTGGATGGCGAACTGAGCCGCGGCGAGCTGGTGTTGCTGGAGGGCTTGCAGCCACCGCCGAGCCTGGAGCTGGTGGTGGCCTGGCAGACCGGCGTGGCGCTGGTGGACGAGGTGGTCGGCGTGTGCCGGCAGGTGCTGGAGCGCTATGCGCGGGATGTGGGCGGGCAGCGGATCGTGCTGGTCTGAGCTGCCGCAGGGCCGGAAAAGCTAGCGCCAGCTTTCCTTCACCGCCTTGCGCCGTCCACCAAGAATCACCCAGCCAATCACCAGCAACAGGCTCTCGACCACAAACGCCAGCACGAACCCGCTGCCGATCCCCCAGCCGATCGCCTCGGGCACCAGCAGGATCTGGTAGCTGTAGCCCTTGAGCGTCTCCTCGCGCAGTGCCGGCTCCGGCTGCACCAGCACATGCCAGGTGCGGCTCACCCACGAGCCCTGCAGGGCTTGCCATTCATGCTCGAGCAACTGGTTGCGGATCAGCAGGCTCTCGATGCTGTTGGCATCGCTGTTGAACACCGGATCGTCGCTGCCCCGGTAATGCCGCACCAGCGCCTGCAGGTCACCGTTGAAGAAGCGCTGCGCGGTCTGGCGGAAGCCGTCGAGCGCCTGGCGCGATTCGAGCAGGTGCGCCTCGACGCGCTGGCTGTAGTCCTTGACCAACCCCGGCACCTGGAGACCGGCCAGCAGGCCGAAGGTGAACAACAGCAAACGCAGGTAACTTCTGAACATGCAGCTTCCTTAACTCTGGCCGTGGGCAATGCACTCGCCATGCCGCCACAAGCCCCACTCACCCGGCCCGTAGCGGTTCCAGGTCTCATTCTCGGTCAGCGGCTCGGTGGCGATCACCGTGACCACGTCGTTGGGGGTGGTTTGCGTGTGGAAATCGACGATCAGGTCGACATCCTTCAGCCGCGCCGCGCCGAACGGTGCGCGGCGGGTGATGTGCACCAGTTTGGTCGAGCAGAAGCAGAACAGCCAGTCGCCGTCGCTGAGCAGGCAGTTGAACACGCCTTGGCCACGGTACCCGGCGCAGGCTTCGACCAGCACTGGCAGCAGTTGCTCGACCTCGACCGGCTCGGGGAAGGCTTCGCGCACGCGGTTGAGCAGGTCGCAGAAGGCCGCTTCGCTGTCGGTGTCGCCGATCGGCCGGTAGAACGTGCGCTGGCCGGTGAAATCGCCCAGCTGGCCGTTGTGCGCGAAGCACCAGTTGCGACCCCACAGCTCACGCACGAACGGGTGGGTGTTGGACAGGCAGACCTTGCCGACGTTGGCCTGGCGGATATGGCCGATGACCACTTCGCTCTTGATCGGGTAACGCTGCACCAGGTTGGCCACTTCCGACTCGCTGCTCGCCGCCGGGTCCTGGAACAGGCGCAGGCCGCGCCCTTCATAGAAACCGATGCCCCAGCCATCGCGGTGCGGGCCGGTGCGCCCGCCGCGCTGCATCAGGCCGGTGAAGCTGAAGACGATGTCGGTGGGGACGTTGGCGCTCATGCCAAGCAGTTCGCACATGTTGCGGCTCCTGGCTTAAAGTCGGGGTTCGACGCGGCCCTGCCCGGGCCCGGAGCGGCGCACGGGGGCGGGGGGCGGATCGTCGCGGTAGCGGTCTTGACGGTTGGCGGCCAGGGACGCTTCGGCCACGACCTCGTCTTCTTCCTTGGCCTGGCGCTGGGCGGCGGCCTCACGCTGGGCGCGGCGCTCGCGGGCACGCTTTTCCAGCGGCCAGCGGATCAGCACGAAGACGATGTACAGGGCAAAGGCGAGCATGCCGTACATGGCCAGGTCGGAGGCGGCGCGCCAGGCGTTGTTGCCGACCTTGAAGGCGACGTCCAGCGCGGTGATGGCAATGGCCGGGGCGAAGCTTTCCTTGACCGGGTCGACGATGGTCGGCGAGAACAGCAATACGGCGATGATCACCCGCAGCGGCTCGCGCAACCAGCGCCACATCCAGCCGGTCAGCTTGAAGCCCACCAGCAGGCAGCCCAGGGCGGCAACGGCGTACAGGCCCCAGGCGAGGGTATAGTCGTGTTCGGTCATGGTGTGGGTGCAAGCCAGGCAAAGAGATGCCTATGATAAACACTTTTCCCGGCGCAGGCTGCCCCCGCCCCGCAAGGGACCTGCAGCGGCCCTTCGCGGGGCAAGCCCGCTCCCACGTCCAGACCCCGATCAGGCGTGGGAGCGGGCTTGCACCGCGATGGGGTCCACAATCGATGAGATCACCCATGCCCCTACCCCTTCCCGCCCCGATCGCCCATCAAGCCGAAGGCCAAGACCCCTACGCCTGGCTGCAGCAGCGCGACACCCCCGAGGTCCTGGCCTACCTGGAAGCGGAAAACGCCTACCAGCAAGCCGTCCTCGCCGACCAGGCGCCGCTGCGTGAACAGCTGTTCGAAGAGATCAAGGGCCGCATCCTCGAGACCGACCTGTCGCTGCCCTCGCCCTGGGGCCCGTACCTCTACTACACCCGTACCACCGCGGGCGACGAATACCCGCGCCATTACCGCTGCCCGCGCCCGGCCGACGACAGCAACACCGTCGATGAAAACCGCGAGGAGCTGCTGCTCGATCCCAACGCCCTGGCCAATGGCGGCTTTCTTTCCCTCGGCGCCTTCAGCGTCAGCCCCGACCACCGCCTGCTGGCCTACAGCCTGGACACCAGCGGCGACGAGATCTACACCCTGTACGTCAAGGACCTGGCCAACGGCGCGCTGACCGCCCTGCCCTTCGACGACTGCGACGGCAGCATGACCTGGGCCAACGACAGCCAGACGTTGTTCTTCGCCGAACTGGACGACACCCACCGCCCCTGGCGCCTGCGCCGCCACACCCTGGGCGAGACCGACGCCGCCACGGTCTTCGAGGAGCCCGACGGGCGCTTCTTCCTGCACTGCTACCGCGCCAGCTCCGAGCGCCAACTGGTGCTGCTGCTCAACAGCAAGACCACCAGCGAGGCCTGGGTGCTCGATGCCGCCACGCCACAGGCTGATTTCACCTGCCTGGCGCCGCGGGTCGAAGGTCATGAGTACTTCCCCGACCACGGCCAGCTCGACGGTCAGTGGCGCTGGTTCGTGCGCAGCAACCAGGACGGCATCAACTTCGCCCTGTTCCACGCGCCGGCCGACAGCGTGCCGACCCGCGCGCAGTGGCAGGTGCTGGTGCCGCACCGTGACGACGTCATGCTCGAAGGGCTCAGCCTCAATGCCACGGCGTTGTCCCTGAGCCTGCGCGAAGGCGGCCTGCCGATCATCGAAGTGCACCCGCAAGGCCTGCCGGCTTACCGCGTCGAGCTGCCGGACGCCGCCTACAGCCTCTACGTGCAGGACAGCCTGGAATTCGCCAGCACACGCATCCGCCTGCGCTATGAAGCCCTCAACCGCCCGGCCCAGGTGCGCCAGCTGGACCTGGCCACGGGCGCCCAGCAGGTGCTCAAGCAGACTCCGGTGCTCGGCGCCTTCGACGCCGACGACTACATCAGCCAGCGTCTGTGGGCGGTGGCCAAGGACGGCACTCGGGTACCGATCAGCCTGGTGCGCCGTCGCGCTGACGAAGGCAAGACGGTGCCGCTCTATCTCTACGGCTACGGCGCCTACGGCGAGAGCCTCGACCCGTGGTTCTCCCATGCCCGCCTGAGCCTGCTGGAGCGCGGCGTGGCCTTCGCCATCGCCCATGTGCGCGGCGGCGGCGAGCTGGGCGAGGCCTGGTACCGGGCCGGCAAGCAGGAGCACAAGCACAACAGCTTCGACGACTTCATCGCTTGCGCCGAGCACCTGATCGCCGAAGGCGTGACCACCCGCGAACGCCTGGCGATCAGCGGTGGCAGTGCCGGTGGTCTGCTCATGGGCGCGGTGCTCAACCTACGCCCCGAGCTATTCCGTTGCGCCATCGCCGAAGTGCCGTTCGTCGATGTGCTCAACACCATGCTCGACCCCGAGCTGCCGCTGACCGTCACCGAGTACGACGAATGGGGCAACCCCGAGGAGCCCGAGGTGTACGAGCGGATCAAGGCCTACGCGCCCTACGAGAACGTCAAGGCGCAGGCCTACCCGGCGCTGCTGGTGGTCGCCGGCTACAACGACAGCCGCGTGCAGTACTGGGAGGCGGCCAAGTGGGTGGCGCGCCTGCGCACGCGCAAGACCGACGACAACCTGCTGCTGCTCAAGACCGAGATGGGCGCGGGCCACGGCGGCATGAGCGGGCGCTACCAGGGGCTGCGCGATGTGGCGCTGGAGTATGCGTTCGTCTTCAATGAACTGGGCGTGGCGTAAAACGCGATTTTCGTTGTCATAGCGTCAAGCTGACGTGGGAGCGGGCTTGCCCCGCGATGAGGACAGACCAGGCAGCGTCATCGCCTGGTCGAACCTGATCGCGGGTCAAGCCCGCTGCCTCACTACTTACCCAGCAGTATGTGGCGCTTTCCAGACATTCGAAGAAGAACAACACATGCCCGACACCCAGCACCTGAACGCCGAAATCCGCGACATGCTCATGGACTGCGGCCTGTTCGACACCCTGCAGCCCGGTGACTTCCTCGCCGCCGCCGGCTACTTCAGCCTCGCCGCCGTGGCCCAGGGCCAGACCCTGTTCAGCGAAGGCGACGCCGGCACCTTCATGTGCATCCTCCATCGCGGCGTGGTCTCGGTGCGCAAGACCGACGGCAACGGCGCCCAGGTGGAGATCGCCACCCTGCGCAAGGGCCGGGCCTTCGGCGAGATGGCCGTGCTCGACGGCGAACGCCGCTCGGCCACCTGCGTGGCCGCCAGCGACTGCCAGCTGCTGACCCTGGGCAAGGACGCGCTGGAAAAGATGCTCAACGAAGCGCCGCGCATCGCCGCACGGATCATCCGCGCCCTCGCCGTGGCCTTGTCAAAACGCCTGCGCATGCAGGATGGCCAGCGCCTGGCGCAGCAAGTCTAGCGGCCCTTGTCAGGCGGTTTCGGCGGGTCCTGGCTCAGCCCGGGCAACGGCTGGTCCTTGGGTGGCCCCGGCAGCGGCATTGGCGGCAACAGCGGCGCGCCCGGCCGGTTGGCGCCGGCCTTGGGCGGCGTGCTCGGGGTGATCTGCGGGTAAGGGGTCGGCGTCGCGGTCCCGGGCGCCCCGGGAACCGTCGTGAGCGGCCGTTGCTGGCCCGCGGCGTCGGCCGTGGATACAGCGCCAAGCAACAACGCGGCGAGGATCGCATGCAACATCGGCAGCCTCCTGTCAGAAACCTCCCTACAGGCTACGCCCAATGGCGCGATTTTGCCTGTCCGCCCGGCCCACAGGCGCGCTAGACTCAACGGCATAACCGTCATTGCCCTGATCAGAAAAAAGGTAACACCATGAGCTCCACCTCCGACGCCACCGCCCGTCTCGACCGCATCCTCGCCGACGCCAAGCGCGACAAGGAAATGGGCTACCGCGACAAGGCGCTGAAGATGTATCCCCACGTCTGCGGCCGTTGCACCCGCGAGTTCTCCGGCAAACGCCTGTCGGAACTGACCGTGCACCACCGCGACCATAACCACGACAACAACCCCCAGGACGGCTCCAACTGGGAGTTGCTGTGCCTGTACTGCCACGACAACGAGCACGCCCGCTACACCGACCAGCAGTATTTCAGCGAAGGTTCGCTGAGCACGCCGAAAGTCGCCGTGGCCACACACAACCCGTTCGCCGGCCTGGCCGCGCTGATGAAGAAGGACTGAACGTCGATTCGCGCCCCCGGCGTGCCGGCAAGCCCGTATAATCGCGCTCTTTTTTTACGAAGGGCCCCGACACGTGGCGAACAAACGGTACAGCTGCATCGGCCTGTTCAACCCCAAATCCGCGGAAAACGTAGGCTCGGTGATGCGCGCCGCGGGCTGCTATGGCGTCAACTCGGTGTTCTACACCGGCAAGCGTTATGAGCGCGCCCGCGACTTCGTCACCGATACCAAGCGCGTGCACTACGACATCCCGCTGATCGGCATCGACGACCTGCAGCGCATCATTCCCCTGGGCTGCACCCCGGTGGCCGTGGAGCTGGTGGAAGGCGCACGGCCATTGCCTGAGTACACCCACCCGGACCGGGCGATCTACATCTTCGGGCCAGAGGATGGCTCGTTGAGCGAAGACGTGCGCGGCTGGTGCGAAGAGACGATCTACATCCCGACAGAAGGCTGCATGAACCTGGCGGCGACGGTGAATGTGGTGCTGTACGACCGCATGGCCAAAGGCTTGAACACCCGCTCGGGGCCGAAGTTCAAGTAGCCATCACGCCTTGCGCCCCTCAATCCGGCTCCCGTGCAAGCCTGGCGTCTACGCGGCGAAGCCGTTGTGCTTTTGCTTTGGCTTCTAAGCGCGCGATATTCCAGGCGACACAAATTGCGACTTCAGGAGGCCGAACGCAGGCCTTGCGGAGGGAGGTGACGGGCATGGATGCCCGTCAAGCGCTGGGGCCCAGGATGGGCCCTGCAGCGCGGTCCTCCCGGGAGCAAGGCCGGAGTGAGGGGACCCGGAGCGAAGCGCAGGGCCGGATGAATGGAGCGAGGATTTTTTGGTTCCTTTTTGATCCTTCAAAAAGGAACTCGCCGTAAGGGCGAAAAGGTGACTATGCGTCGACATCGCAAACGAATGCACTTACAACCATTAAAACCAGCGCCGACCGACTTTGACTTTGACTTTGACTTTGACTTTGACTTTGACTTTGACTTTGACTTTTAGAGCATGAGTTTTGAAAGTTATATGCGCATTCATTTGCGATGGTGACGCATAGTCACCTTTCCGCCCTTACGGCGGGTCCCTTTTTGAAGGATCAAAAAGGAACCAAAAAATCCTCGCTCCATTCATCCGGCCCCTACGCTTCGCTCCGGGGTCCCCTCACTCCGGACTTGCTCCCGGGAGGACCGCGCTGAACGCCCCATCCTGGGGCGCAGCGCTTGACGGGCATCCATGCCCGTCACCTCCCTCCGCAAGCCCTGCGTTCGGCCTCCTGAAGTCGCAATTGGTGTTGCCTGACCTACCGCGCGCTTAGAAGCAAAAGCAAAAGAACACCAGCAACAGCAACAGCAACAGCAACAGCAACAGCAACATCGAGACTTAGAAGTTCTCCACAGTCGTTCAGCCACGGCAGCCAAACCATGTCACGACTGATTAAATACGCTGATCAAAATTTTAATTACAACCAACATGCTCGCCAACGGCACCCACACCCAAATGTTATAAACCCACCTTGCTCAGGATAGCCTCGAAGTTGACCGGGTCAACCACGCGGGAAATTACACTGAACGCTTGCACGCTGGTCAAAGTCTGCTGGATATCACCCACCTGAGGAGACCTGGCAATGCACGATATCCATTGGACAACGGACGCACCGAAACATAATGTCCACGGCCTGGAGCGCGTCAGCTCCCTGGCTGGGGGCGCGTTGATGATCAGCAAGGGGCTGCGCCACGGTGGCCTGCTGGGGATGTTGCAGGTTGCCGTAGGCGGCTTGGCGCTGGCCCGTGGCGTGAGCGGGCATTGCTCGACCAAGGCATGGTGGTTGCGGCATCGCGCCGAATACCTGCGCCTGCATCGCGACATAGAACGAGGCGCTGCCGAGCTCAAGGCGCTGAAGGCCAGCGCCGAGGCGGCGACCCGTACCGCGACGGTGACTGGCGGTTGAAAGCATCGCGGGCAAGCCCGCTTCCACGAGCCCGCGTTCAAAATGATGTCCGGGGCCGTGGGAACGGGCTTGCCGCGATAGATCCTGCGCTTAGCGTAATACCTTGCTTTGCAATGCTTCGGACTGCCGCCCCAGCACGTTCTCGCTGATCTGCACGAACTCCTCGGTGCTGACGCTCGACAGGCGCATCAGCGCACGGGCGACGTCGTCCAGCGAGCGCTTGTCGTGGTGGTGCAGGCGGATCTCGCGATCCAGCGCCTGCAGCAGCAGCACGCCACGGGCCACCTGCGCGGCATCGGCCTTGGCGCCCTTGAGGTGGTTCACCTTGGCAGCCAGCTTGTGCTGACGGGCCTGCAGCGCCTCGTAGCGATCATCGCTCATGCCACCAGCGCGGCGCAGCAGCTCGGTGGCGTAATAGTCGGCCAGGCTCTCGCCCAGCCAGTCGCTGCCGTCGCGATCGTTGATCTGGGCGAACAGCTGCACCAATTCACGCAGCACCGGGCTGGTGCCGTTCTCGCTGACCAGCGGGCGCGTGCTGTGCAGATACAGCGAGTTGTTGCCGGCCAGCACGCCCCGCCACATCTCGTCACGGGCACCGACCAGCAGCAGCTTCGGTGGGTTGCGCGGGAACACCGCCTGCAACTGCGGCCAGATAAAGGTCAGCAGGGTCAGCGTGTCCATGCGCCGCATGCCCTGGCCTTGCGGCGCGGCCACGGTCACCTCTGTGACGCCCAGGCGCGCCCGACGACTGCCCAGGTTGCCGGCGAGCATCCAGCCGGTGGGCCGGTCGAACAGCCGCGACACATCGTCGATGCGAAATTTCTGCCGGCCGATACGTGGCCAGGCGGTTTCGACGCTTTTCCAGCCCGTCGGCAGGTCGAAGGTCAGCCGCGAGACCAGCTCGGTGCCATCCTGCTGGTCGAGGCGCGCCGGCGGCACCAGCTGGTCACCACGGAACAGCGCCCAGTGCGGCGTGATGCGCGCCTCATGGGCGCCGCCACGGGGTTGCTGGTCGAGCAGCACGCGGTAGCTGAGGCTGGTCTTGCCCGCCGCCGGGTGCCAGACGCCACGTCCGTTCTGCACCTGCCACTGGCCATCGGCGAGAAAGTCGCTGTAGGCACCAGGCTTGCCCAAGTCGAAGTCCAGGCTGCGCACCGCACTGCCGTCGGCCAGGGTCAGGCGCACCTCGGCCTGGCCGCTCTGCGGCAGCAGGCGCACCTGGTAATCGAGGTCGACCTTCTTCGCCAGGACCTGCGAACTGGCCAGCAGGCCGACAACCAGCAACAACAGGCGACGCATAAAAACTCCTTGTTTCCCGGACACTCAACCTGCGCGGAAGATCAGATGGTCTTCCCAGTCGTCTTCATCCACATCGTTCTCGCTGAGCATGCGCCCCGACCGGGAAATGCGCTGCTCGTGCACCTGCTGGCGATCACCGCTGACCAGGTGGTGCCAGGCCGGCAGGTCCTGTCCCTCGCTGACCAGGCGGTAACCGCAGGTGGGCGGCAGCCACTTGAACTGGTCGGCCTTGCCGGGGGTCAGCTGGATGCAGTCGGGGACGTGCTCGAAGCGATTGGGGTAGTCGCTGCACTGGCACGTCTGCAGGTCCAGCAGCTTGCAGGCGATACTCGTGTAATAGACGCTGTTGTCTTCCTCGTCCTCAAGTTTCTGCAGACAGCACAGGCCGCAGCCGTCGCAGAGCGACTCCCATTCCTGGTCATCGAGCTGGTCGAGGGTCTTGCGCCGCCAGAAGGGCGCGGTATCGGCGATCATCACACGGTTTCCTGCAGTCAACGTCAAGCCGCGGCGCGCGGCGGCGCCAGTCTAGAGGCAGTCCGGCGGCAACGCCAGACCGCTTGTCAGTGCTCACCGGACGCAGTAGCGTGCGGTATTTTCCCCCGCCCTTGCAGGAGCACCCATGAGCGCCACCCCACGCATCGCCGACTATGCCATCAACGAGCAGTTCATCAATCGCTGGTCGCCCCGCGCCTTCACCGCCGAGCCGATCAGCCAGGAAACCTTGCTGAGCTTCCTCGAGGCCGCGCGCTGGGCTCCGTCGGCCTACAACTCGCAGCCGTGGCGCTTCCTCTACGCCCGCCGCGACACGCCGAGCTGGGAACGCTACCTGGGCATCCTCAACGAGTTCAACCGCAGCTGGGCGCAGCACGCTTCGGCGCTGGTGCTGATCCTCTCCAAGACCACCTTCGCAGCGCCCGGCTCCGATGAAGAAAAGCCTGCGCTGTGGCACACCTTCGACACCGGCTCAGCCTGGGGCCATCTGGCGCTGCAGGCGAGCATCAGCGGCTGGCACAGCCATGGCATGGCCGGCTTCGACCAGGACCTGGCGCGCAGCGAGCTGAAGATCCCCGAGGGCTACGCGCTGCATGCGATGGTGGCGATCGGCAAGCTGGGCGACAAGGCGACCCTGGCCGAAGGCCTGCAGGCCCGCGAAGTGCCGAGCCCGCGCCGACCGCTGAGCGAGCTGGCGGCCGAAGGTGAGTTCAGCCTCTAAGGTTGTGATCGCCTCATCGCGAGGCAGGTGCCCGTGGAAACGGGCTTGCCCCGCGATGAGGTCGCATCAGGCAAACCTCTTTCAGTAACCCCTCGCGAAATCCACCTCGCCCCGCAGGGCCTGCTCCACCGCATAGGCCCGCGCATTCTCCACGAACAACCGCACCATCGCCGCCGGCGAGGTCGGCGCTGAGCTGTGCCCGGTCAGCAGCAGTCCCCAGGCGGTCCAGAACGGATGGCGCTGGGGCAATGGTTCCTGGCGGCAGACATCGATCACCGCGCCAGCCAGATGGCCCTGCTTGAGCGCTTCGACCAGATCGGCATCGACTACCGCCACGCCACGCCCGGCATTGATGAACAAGGCACTGGGCCGGAAGCACTTGAACAGCGCCGCATCGTACAGGTCATGGGTGGCCGGGGTATCGGGCAGCAGGTTGAGCACGTAGTCGGCCTGGCCGACCAGGCGCGGCAGCTGGTCGAGGCCCGCCACTTCGACGAAGGGCGCCTGCTTGCGGGCGCTGCTGGCCACACCGTGCAGGATGACACCGAACGGCACGAGGAACTCGGCCACCCGCTGGCCGATATCGCCGGTACCGACGATCAGCACCCGCCGCCCTTCCAGGGTCCGCCCCGGGCGGTCATCCCAGCGCCGCTCGACCTGGCTGACCAGTCGCGACAGCACATCGCGCTCATGGCCGAGCATGTAGGTGAGCATGTACTCGGCCATCACCTGGCCGAAGATGCCCACCGCCCGGGTCAGGCGGTAGTCGCGTGGCAGGCCGTCGGCCAGCAACGGGGTGATCCCGGCCCAGGTCGACTGCATCCAGCGAGGCTTGTGGCCCTGGCGCAACAGACTGGCCAGCAGGTCCGGCTGGCCCAGCCACACCGGGCAATCGGGGGCCAGGCGTGCCAGTTCGGCGGAGTCGCCGCTGGTCAGGACTTCCAGGTCCGGTGCCGCTTCGCCCAGCAGGCGAGCATAGTTGGCATGATCCTGTTCAGCGATCAGAACGCGCATGTGACACACAACCTTGGCAAACAACGGAAGCGGCCCGCCAGGCGGGCCGCAGGTAGAAAGGGAACCGAGCGCGCCTGGGTCAGGCCGGGTCGTTGCGACGCAGCAGCTCTTCGGGCAAGTGCTCGATGTAGTCGTCTTCCGGCGGTGGCATCTGCAGGTGGTAGCCCTGCTTGTCGAGGTTCTCCAGCACCTTGGCGATGTCCTCGCGGGCCAGTGTGCGCTCAGGCGTCAGCACCAGGTCGAAAGCATGCACCGGCTTGCCGAAGAATGGCAGCAGCGCCTCCGGCACACGCTCCAGGCCCTCGGCCTTGAGCACGTAGAGGTACATTTCATTCTTGCGTGGGCTCTTGTAGATCGAGCAGATACGTTTCATCGGGAATCTCCGGCGCCCGCCAGGTCGTCCAGCAGGGCCTGGCCCATGCGTTCGCGACGCCAGCCGCGCAGCGAATCGGGCAGTTGATAGGGACCGTCGGGGTAGCCGCTCTTGAGCAGGGCTTCGAGGGCTTTCTTGCGCAGCATCAGTTCCGGGGCGATGCCCAGCCGCTCACCCTCGGCCTGGCCGATGGCGCGCAGGCGCTTGAGGATGCCGGCGGCTTCGATCGGCAGCGGCTCGGGCAGCGGCTCTGGCCATTGCTCCTGCGGCTGGCTGGCGGCACGCTTGATCAGCTGGATCAGCTGCTCACCGTCCTGGCGGATGGTGCGCGGGTGCATCTCTTCGATTTTCGCCAGTGCCGACGGGCTGTCGGGCTGGCTCCTGGCCATGGGCCACAGCGAGTGTTCCTTGAGGATGCGGTTACGCGGCACATCGCGGCTGCGGGCCTCACGTTCGCGCCAGGCGCACAGTTCACGGAGCACCGCCAGTTGCTGGCGACCGAGCTTCCAGGCCAGCTTGACGTCGCGGTACAGGGTTTCGGGCTCGACTTCACGGCGCAGCGCGGCGACCAGTTCGGCGCCGTCTTCCAGCACCCAGGCGTACTTGTCATCCGACAGGCGCGGGCGCAGGGCATCGAACAGCTCGGCCAGGTGCACGGCGTCCTCGGCGGCGTAGCTCACCTGAGTGTCGGACAGCGGGCGCTGCAGCCAGTCGGAGCGGGTCTCGCCCTTGGGCAGCTCGAGCCCCAGCACCTCTTGCACCAGGCGCGAATAGCCCATGGAGAAACCGATGTTCAGGTAGCCGGCGGCCAGCTGGGTGTCGAACAACGGCTGGGGTAGCTTGCCGGTCAGGCGTAGCAGCACTTCCAGGTCTTCGCTGCAGGCATGCAGCACCTTGACCACGCCGCTGTCCTCGAGCAGCCCGGCCAGCGGCTGCCAGTCGCGGATCAGCAGGGGGTCGATGAGGTAGGCGCACTGGCCGACACCGATCTGGATCAGGCCGGCCTTTGGGTAGAAGGTGTCGACCCGCATGAATTCGGTGTCGAGGGCCACGAAGGGCTGTTCGCGCCAGCTTCGGCAGTGTTCGGCCAGGTTCTGGTCGTCACGGATCCAGTGTATTTCGATGGCCACGAGGCTCTCCCACTAACATTGGCGCGCAGTATATACGGCGCGGCCCCTGGGGGTGAAACCTCGCGCCATCCATGGTGCCGGGCGGTCGACCGCTCAGCGTTTGGCCGCCAGCCACGGCCGGCAGCTGGCGAACATGTCCAGCGATCGCTGGTAGACCTCGGTGCGCACCTGCAACAGCCCGAGCATCGAGTGGAACAGGTTGTCCTGGGACAGCGGCGCATCACGCAGCTTGCCCAGGCATTCGGTGTCCAGGCCGAAATCCTGGCGGTAGCTGTCGGAGAACCAGGCCAGCAGCGGCACGTGCTTTTGCTGGTCCGGCGCGATCATGTAGGGCGTGCCGTGCAGGAACAGGTTGTACTCGCCCAGCGATTCGCCATGGTCTGAAAGATAGATCATCGCGGTGTCGACCTTGTCCTGCCGGCTGCGCAAGGTGTCGATCAGGGTGGCCAGCACCTTGTCGGTGTAGGCCACGGTGTTGTCGTAGCCGTTGACGATCGCCTGCTGGCTGCACTGGTTCAGGGCGTTGCTGCGGCACACCGGGGTGAATGCTTCGTTGCCCGCGGGGTAGCGCTTGAAGTATTCGGGGCCATGGCTGCCCATCTGGTGCAGCACCAGCACGGTGTCCTGGTCGAGGTTGTCCAGCAGCTCGGCCAGGCCCTGCAGCAGGATCTCGTCATGGCACTCGCCACTGGCGCACAGCGCCGGGTCCTTGAGGTTGCTCACATCGATAAATTGCACCCGGTCGCAGGTGCCCTTGCAGCCGGACTGGTTATCACGCCACTGCACCGCCAACCCTGCGCGCTGGAGGATGTCGAGCAACCCTTCACGGTTCTTGGCCACGCGTGCGTCGTAGTCCTTGCGCGGCATGCCGGAGAACATGCAGGGCACCGACACGGCGGTCTCGGTGCCGCAGGAATGGACATCGGTGAAGCTCAGCAGGCCCTGCTCCTTGGCCAGCCGTGGCGTGGTGTCGCGGGCATAGCCGAGCAGGCCGAAGTTATCCGCCCGGGCACTTTCACCGACCACCAGCACGGTCAGTGACTTGCGTGCGTGCTGCTGCCAGGCGCTGTCGCGACGGGCATCTTCGCCATATGGCTGGAACGGCCGGGTGGCGCTGCCCACTTGCTCGCTGACATAGCCGATGGAAGCCCCGACGATATTGCTCGGCGTGAGCATCAGGCGCAGTTCATGGTGATTGCGAAACAGCGACGCCAACCCCTGATAGTTGACCAGCGCTACCGAACCCAAGGCTGCGACGCAGGCACCGCTGACCACCAGCTTGCCCAGCAGCTCGCGGTGCCAGGGGCGATAGTCGATCCTGGCCTTCCATACCAGCAGCGACGGCAGCACACCCAGCAGCAGGATATAAACGGCAAACTTCAGCGAGAGCAGGTCGCGCACTTCCGCGACATTGGTTTCAGCGACATTGCGGAACATGCCGGCATCAATAAGCACACCATATTGATTCATGAAGTAAGCGACACTTGCGCCACTGATGAACAACACGATCAATACCGGCTTCAGTACATAACGAAACGCCAGCAAGGTGAGTATGAGATTGAAGGCGAACAGCATCAGCACGGCGAATGCCAGGCTCAGCCACAACCCCACCATGCCCGGCGGCACGATGGACTCCAGGTGTTGCCAAAGCAAGGTGTTGAAGCCGATCAACAGGTACAGGCTGGCCAGCAGCGTGACCCATTCGGTCCGCAGGGATTTGAGTTTCAGCATGGCGTTCGCAATAAGAGTTCATCAGCGGCCAACGCGCCCGGACGGGCAGGTTGGAAAGTTGGCCGAACTCTAGAAAGCCTAGCATCAATTTTTTGTGAAAAAGACGCCAACAATTAGTCTGTCGACAACTTTCATCGGTTAAACAACTTTCATTCAGCTGCCATTCAGCCAGGCAGGCGAAGCTTGGCGTACGGCTCGCGATCGATGTCCAGGACCTCCACGCACAGCTGGATGTCCAGACCGGGCTGGCCGGGGATCGCTTCGCGCAGTACCTCGAGCAGGCTGTTGGACAACTGCTGTTTCACTTGCGGCGTGCGTCCGCTGAGGATCGCCAGGCGCACATGGGCGAAGGCCCGCTCGCTCGGCGCGGTACCGACCCGATACTGGGCGAAGGCCTGGGCACGGCTCTTGATGTCCAGCTCTTCGGCGAACTGGCCGCTGCCGACCAGGGCGTGATTCAGTCGCAGCAGCAGCACGTCGACGTTGAGTTCGCGCAGGTTTTCGCTGTATTCCAGGTTCAGGTGAGGCATGGCGCAGGTTCCGGTTACGCAGGGATGGGCGACAGCCTAACCCAGTCCCGCAATGCGGCAAAGGCGACTATCCTCTTGGTTCAGGCTCGTTTACCAACCCTGAGAGAGGTGAAGAAATGCCAGTTCCGCATGATTTGCTCGCAGACCTGCACGTGACCGCCGACCAGTTCCAGGCCCTCATCGACAAGAACCAGGACCTGCACAAGCTGCACAAGGAATACAACGCCAAGGACAAGGAAGTGGTGGCCGCCGAAGGCAACGCCACCAACGACGACACCGTCAACCTGCTGCGCAGGGAACGCCTGCTGCTCAAGGACAAGATCGAACGGATCGTCCATCCGCCCAAATCCTGATTCCCCTCACTGACGCCATCGCGGGGCAAACCCGCGATAGCGTCGGCGGTCGTTACGCGGACGCCTTCAACGCAGCATCCAGGTCCTCGATCAGATCCCGGTAGTCCTCGATCCCGATCGACAACCGCACCAGGTTCTCGCTGATCCCCATCACGCCCTTCTGCTCCGGGCTCAGGGAGTTGTGCGACATGCTCCAGGAGTGGTTGATCATGCTCTCCACGCCGCCCAGCGAATCGGCCAGGACAAAGATCGACAGCGCCTCGACCAGGCGGTTGACCGCGGCCCGATCTCCCTTGATGCGCAACGCCACCACCGCACCGCCGGTGCGCATCTGACGCTTGCTCAGTTCATGCTGCGGATGGCTTTCCAGCCCCGGGTAGTAGACCTGCTCGACCTGCGGATGCTGTTCGAGGAACTGCGCCACGCGCAGGGCATTGGCGCTCTGGCGCTCCATGCGTACATCGAGGGTCTTCAGCCCGCGCAGCGCCAGGTAGCAGTCGAACGGCCCCTGGATCGCGCCGACCGCCATGCTGATCTTGCGCAAACGGCCCAGCAGCTCGTGATTGGCCGCCACCACCACGCCGCCAGTCAGGTCGGAGTGGCCGCCGATGTACTTGCTCGCCGAATGCATCACCAGGTCCACGCCCAGGGTGATCGGCTGCTGGTTCCAGGGCGAGCAGAAGGTGTTGTCGATGCAGGTCATCACCCCACGGGCGCGGGCCAGGTCGCAGACCGCCTTGATGTCCACCAGGTGTAGCAGCGGGTTGGTCGGCGACTCGATCCAGATCAGTTGCGTGTCCGGGCGGATCGCCGCGGCCACGGCCTCGACGTCGTTGAGGTCGACATAGGTGGTGGTCAGGCCCGAGGTGCGTCCACGGTAGTCTTCCAGCAGGCGGAAGGTGCCGCCATAGACACCGTTCATCACCACCACATGGGCGTCCTTGGACAGCAGTTCGAGCACCGTGGCGGTGGCGCTGACGCCCGAGGCGCAGGCGACCGCGCCGACGCCCTCCTCCAGTGCGGCCACGCAGGTCTCGTAGGCATGCCGGGTCGGGTTGCTGACCCGGCTGTAGGCGTATTCGGGGTTGTCGTCCAGGCCGCGCTTGATGAACGAGCTGGAAGTGACGATGGCCGGGAAGATGGCGTTGTCGGCGACGCTGGACTGCTCGCCGGCGTGGATGGTGCGGGTGGCAAAATTGCGCGGTTTGTCGGACATGGTCGGGTCCATTGACTGAGGATGGAAAACCGCCACTATCTCATATCCGCCGGGCCCCGGCGCCAACGGAACGTTGCTGTCGACGAAGCGCCTGAAAGGGTTTCAACGTTCTCAGCATGCGGCTAACCTTGGAAAACTTTCCTCCACCCCACCTGACGACATCATGGACAGTTTCGACCAGCATATCCTCACCCTGCTCCAGCGCGACGCGTCGCTGTCACTCAAGGACCTGGCCGAGGCGGTCAACCTGTCCACCACGCCGTGCTGGAAGCGGGTCAAGCGATTGGAAGAGGAAGGCTACATCCGCGGCCGCGTCGCCCTGCTCGACCCCGAGCGCCTGGGCCTGGGCCTGACGGTGTTCGTCCAGCTCAAGACGCAGCGCCACGACAGCGCCTGGCTGGCGCAGTTCGCCGCCACGGTGACGGCGTTCGAGGAGGTGATGGAGGTCTACCGCATGTCTGGCGACTGGGACTACATGCTGCGGGTGGTGGTGGGCGACATTGCCGCCTACGACCGCTTCTACAAGAAGTTGATCACCAGCACCGACGGGCTGTCGAACATCACCTCGAGCTTTGCCATGGAGCAGATGAAGTACACCACGGCGTACCCGGTGGGGCGCTAGGAGCGGGCGGAGGCGGTGGCGTGGGAGCGGGCTTGCCCCGCGATGGCGTCGGCAGGTCCGCTTGAGTAGGCATGGACTGGGATATCGCGGGGCAAGCCCGCTCCCACGCTGGCACCAACATCAGTCGGTTGTGATTGTCGCCTCGATCCGGTTTCCGGCCCTGGCCTTCTCCAGCTTGATCGCCACGAACTTCGAGGTCGGCGTGTAGGTCCCCTCGCCATAGCTCTCCAGCGGCACCAGCGGGTTGGTCTCTGGATAGTAGGCCGCCGCCTGGCCTTGCGGCACGTCATAGGCCACCAGGCGGAACCCCGAGACCCGCCGCTCGCGACCATCCTCCCAGAGCGACACCAGGTCCACCTCCTCGCCCGGCTCGAAGCCCAGTCGACGGATATCCGCCTCATTGACGAACACCACCTCGCGCAGGCCGAACACGCCACGGTAGCGGTCATCCAGCCCGTACAGCGTGGTGTTGTATTGGTCGTGGGAACGCAGGGTCTGCAGGATCAGGTCGGGCTTGTCACCACGGGCCAGCACCTGGGCGTTGACCAGCTGCTCCGGCAGCGGGCTGGGGGTGAAGCGCGCCTTGCCGGTGGCCGTGCGGAAGTTGCGCTCGGCGGCGTTGTTGCCCAGGTGGAAGCCACCGGGATGCTGCAGGCGCGCGTTGAATTCGCTGAAGCCCGGGATGACATCGGCGATCATGCCGCGGATGCGGCCGTAGTCGGCAATCGCGTAGTCCCAGTCGATCGGTTTGTTGCCCAGGGTGGCCTTGGCCATCCCGGCGACGATGGCCGGTTCCGAGCGCAGCAGCGGCGAGCGCGGCTTCAGCTGGCCATGGGAGATGTGCACCATGCTGAAGGTGTCTTCCACGGTGACGCCCTGCGGCCCTTCGGCCTGGATGTCGATTTCGGTGCGGCCCAGGCACGGCAGGATCAACGCATCGCGCCCGGTGACCAGGTGCGAGCGGTTGAGCTTGGTGGAAATCTGCACGGTCAGTTCGCAGTTGCGCAGCGCCGCGTGGGTACGCGGGGTGTCCGGAGTCGCCTGGGCGAAGTTGCCGCCCAGGGCGACGAACACCTTGGCCCGCCCCTCTTCCATGGCCTGGATCGCCAGCACAGCGTTATGGCCGTGCTCGCGGGGCACCTTGAACTGGAAGCGTTTCTCGATGGCGTCGAGCAGCGCCGCCTTGGGCTTCTCGTCGATGCCCATGGTGCGGTCGCCCTGCACGTTGCTGTGTCCGCGCACCGGCGACAGGCCGGCGCCGGGCTTGCCGACGTTGCCGCGCAGCAGCTGCAGGTTGACGATCTCCTGCACGGTCGGCACCGAGTGGCGGTGCTGGGTCACGCCCATGGCCCAGCACATGATCACCCGCTCGGCCTTGCGGTACATGCGCGCGGCCAGCTCGATCTCGGCCTTGCTCAAGTCCGACTGCTCGACGATATGCTCCCAGGGCGTGGCGTCCACCACGGCCAGGTAGGCCTCGACGCCACTGGTGTGCTCGGCGATGAAGGCATGGTCGAACACCGGCGGCTCATCATTGAGCTGCGCCTCGCGCTCCCACTGCAGGAGGAACTTGGCGATCCCGCGCATGGCCGCCATGTCGCCGCCCAGCGCCGGGCGGAAATAGGCAGTGTTGGTCGGTTCGGAGCCGTTGCTGAGCATCTCGAACGGGTGCTGCGGATGCTGGAATCGCTCCAGGCCCCGCTCCTTGAGCGGATTGAAGCAAACCACCTGGGCGCCGCGCTTGACCGCCTCGCGCAGCGGTTCGAGCATGCGCGGGTGGTTGGTGCCGGGGTTCTGGCCGATGACAAAGATCGCATCGGCCAGCTCCAGGTCATGGAACACCACGGTGCCCTTGCCCACGCCGAGGGTTTCGGCCATGCCCACGCCACTGGCCTCGTGGCACATGTTCGAGCAGTCGGGGAAGTTGTTGGTGCCATAGGCGCGCACGAACAGCTGGTAGAGGAACGCCGCCTCGTTGCTGGCCCGGCCCGAGGTGTAGAACTCGGCCTGGTCCGGCGATTCGAGGCCGTTGAGGTGCCGGGCGATCAGGGCGAACGCCTCGTCCCAGCTGGTTTCGACGTAATGGTCGGTGGCCGCGTCATAGCGCATCGGGTGAGTGATGCGGCCTTGGTATTCGAGCCAGTAGTCGGTCTGCTCGAGCAGGGCGCTGACGCTGTAGCGGGCGAAGAACGCCGGATCCACCGAGCGGCCGGTGGCCTCCCAGTTGACCGCCTTGGCGCCGTTCTCGCAGAACTTGACCATGTCGCTTTCCGGCGACTCGCCCCAGGCACAACCCGGGCAGTCGAAACCGCCGTTCTGGTTGGTCTTGAGCATGGCCCGCAGGTTCTTGAAGGCGTTCTCGCTGCCCAGCCAGCTCTTGGTCACGCTCTTGAGCGCGCCCCAGCCGGCGGCCGGCCCCTTGTAGTCCCTGATGTGTTCGTCCTGGCTCATGCTGCGCTTCTCCGCACGGTGTTTTTTCCAGCCTAAGAAGCCGCTCCCAGTGCGTCCAATCGAAATAAACGACAGCGTGATAAACCGTCTCGATCACCCGGCAGAGCCCTTGTGCTGCGTGGCCTGCGGTGGTGATAGAGGAGACTTATCGAGCGGTCGGGGAAAGCAATTTGACGTCACTGGGCGCAGGTTATAGCTTGAACCTTGTCTGCGGCCTTTCGCCGCCCCCAGCCACTGCACAGGTCGAGCGTGAACGTGGAAAAGAACCCCCAGGCCCTGATCGACGGTTTCAACCGCAAAGTCGATTACCTGCGGATGTCGGTCACCGACCGCTGCGACTTTCGCTGCGTCTATTGCATGGCCGAAGACATGCAGTTCCTGCCGCGCCAGCAGATTCTCAGCCTCGAGGAGCTGTACCTGGTCGCCGAGCGCTTCGTCGCCCTGGGCACCCGCAAGATCCGCCTGACCGGTGGCGAGCCCCTGGTGCGCCAGGGCATCGTCGGGCTGTGCGCGCGCATCGCCGCCCTGCCCGGCCTGCGCGAACTGTGCCTGACCAGCAATGGCTCGCAGCTCGGCCGCCTGGCCCAGCCGCTGTTCGATGCCGGCGTCTCGCGCCTGAACATCAGCCTCGACAGCCTTGACCCCGAGCGCTTCCGCGCCCTGACCCGTACCGGCGACCTCACGCAGGTGATCGCGGGCATCGACGCCGCGCGCGCCGCGGGCTTTCGCCGCACCAAGCTCAACGCGGTGGTGCTCAAGGGCCGCAACGACCACGAAATCGTCGACCTGGTGCGCTTCGCCATCGACCGCGAGCTGGACATCTCGTTCATCGAAGAAATGCCCCTGGGCGTCATCAGCGAGCACGAGCGCGGCGAGTCCTTCTGCTCCAGCGACGACGTGCGCGCCCGCCTGGCCGAGCACTTCACCCTGGTCGAGTCGGCCGAGTCCTCCCAGGGCCCGGCGCGCTACTGGCGCCTGGCCGAAGCGCCCGACACCCGGGTCGGCTTCATCTCGCCGCACAGCCACAACTTCTGCGCCACCTGCAACCGCGTGCGCCTGACCGTCGAAGGCCGCCTGCTGCTGTGCCTGGGTAACGAGCACTCGGTGGACCTCAAGCAGGTCCTGCGCCAGCACCCCGGCGACAGCGCCCGCCTGGAAAAGACCCTGCGCGACGCCATGCAGCTCAAGCCCTACCGCCACCACTTCGAAGTGGGCGGCGAGGTGCAGATCCTGCGCTTCATGAACATGACCGGCGGCTGATCGCCCGCCTCTGGAACCGTCTTGATCGTCCACTCACGCCCCGACATGCTGCGCGTGCTGTTCACCCTCAAGGGCTCGATCGTCCAGCGCATCGCCTTGCGCTGCCTGGCGGTGACCTTGCTGGCGGCACTGATCGTGCTGATCGAGCGGCACTACCCGGCGCTGTTCTACCCGGTCAGCGCCACGCCCTTCACCCTGCTGGGGCTGTCGCTGTCGATCTTCATGAGTTTTCGCAACAACGCCTGCTACGACCGCTGGTGGGAGGGCCGCAAGGCCTGGGGACGGATGATCATCGAGGTGCGCTCGTTCGTGCGTGAAAGCGTGGCGATCGAGGATCAGCAGCTGCGCGCGCAGATGCTGCGTGGCCTGTGCGGCTTCGCCCATGCCCTCAATGCCCGGCTGCGCAACGAAGACGAGCTGCCCCTGGCGCGCACCTGGCTGGCCGAGGGCGCGCCGATCACCGCGCACAACGTGTGCGACGGCATCCTGCGCGATATCGGTGCCCAGTGCTCACGCTTGGCGAAGGACGGCGCGATCAGCGAGTTCCGCTACACGCTCCTGGAGCAGCGCCTGGCCGGCCTGTCAGACGTGCAGGCCACCTGCGAACGGATCAAGGGCACGCCGCTGCCGTTCCCCTACACCCTGCTGCTGCACCGCACCATCTACATCTTCTGCCTGCTGCTGCCGTTTGCCCTGGCAGAACCGCTGGGCTGGCTGGCACCGCTGTTCACCACCATCGTCAGCTACACCTTCTTCGGCCTGGATGCGATCGGCAACGAGCTGGAGGACCCGTTCGGCCGGGACGAGAACGATCTGCCGACCGATGCGCTGGTGCGCACCATAGAACGCGATGTGCTGTCGGCGCTGGGGCATGAGCCGCTGCCACCGGCGTTGGTGCCGGTGGATCATGTGCTGAGCTGAACAGTCGGTACAGGAAAGCACTAGCCTCGGCTTTCGCAGGCCCCGTTTGGTTTGAGGTGCGCGACGAAATTGCACGGCCGGTGCCGCGCATCCAGTTGCTCGGCCAGGATGCCTTCCCAGGCCGTGCGGCAGGCGCCGGTCGAACCCGGCAGGCAACACACCAGGGTGCCGTTGGCCAGGCCGGCCAGGGCCCGGCTCTGCACGGTCGAGGTGCCGATATCGAGGATCGACAGGGCGCGGAACAGCTCGCCAAACCCGTCGATGCGCTTGTCCAGCAGGCAGTCCACCGCCTCCGGCGTGCTGTCGCGCCCGGTGAAGCCGGTGCCACCAGTGATCAGCACCACCTGCACCTGGTCGTCGGCGATCCAGGTGGCGACCTGGGCGCGGATCTTGTACAGGTCGTCCTTGAGCAGCTCCCGCGCCACCAGGCGGTGGCCCACGCCGACGGCGCGGCTGGCCAGCAGCTCGCCGGAGGTGTCGGTGTCGTAGGTGCGAGTGTCGCTGACGGTCAGCACCGCGATGTTCAGCGGTACGAACACCGCGTCCGGTTTCACGCTCATGGCCTTTGCTCCAGGATTGGCTTCGCGGCCACGTTAGAGACAAGCCCCGGCAGCGTCCAATCGATAGGGCGTACCGGATGATCGACGCTTTCTATCGCTGCTGCAGGACCGGCTGAATGTTCATCAAGGATTAGCCAGGTGCTTCACTCTTGGTTAAGGTCTACCCACCCCGCAACCCCAGGCCGCACCATGGACATCAAACAGCTCAAGTTTCTCATCGCCCTCGACCAGACCCGCCACTTCGGCCAGGCCGCGGCGCTGTGCCACATCACCCAGCCGACCCTGTCCATGCGCCTGCGCAACCTCGAGGACGAACTGGACCTGGTGCTGGTCAAGCGCGGCCAGCGCTTCGAAGGGTTCACCGAAGCCGGCGAACGCATCCTGGCCTGGGCCCGCACCCTGCTCGCCGCCCATGACGGCCTGCAGGCCGAGGCCGCCAGCTGCCGCGGCCAGGTGGTCGGCAGCCTGCGCCTGGGCACCGTGCCGCTGGCCAGCTTCAACCCCATGCAACTGCTGATGCCACTGCGTGAGAAGTACCCCGAGCTGCACTTCCAGCTGTCGTCATTGAGCTCCGAGCAGGTGATCGATGGCCTGAGCCGCAACCAGCTCGACCTGGGCATCTGCTACCTCGACCAGGTCAACACCAGCTTCTTCGAAGTGATCGAGCTGAGCACCACCACCATGGGCCTGCTGCACGACACCCGGCACTTCCAGTTCGAGGCCGACAGCCTGCGCTGGGAAGACCTCGGCGAGCTGCCGCTGGGCCTGCTGAGCAAGGGCATGCACTACCGCCAGTCCCTCGACCTGAGCTTGCGCAGCCGGGGCCTTGCGCCCAATGCCGTGCTCGAGAGCGACTCGACCTTCCAGCTGATCCAGGCGATCAGCACCGGCGTGTGCTGCGCGATCATGCCACTGGACTGCGGCCTGGAAGACCTCAGCCAGCACATGCGCATCATCCCGGTGCAGGAAGCCAGCATCCACAGCCCGGTCGGCCTGCTGCTGCGCCGCAGCGAGCCGCGCTCGGCCATCGCCGAGCAGTGTTTCGACGAGGCCCGCGCCCTGTTTCAACCCTCCTGAGCCGTCGCCTGGCGGTACTGTCGCGGGGTGAAACCGGTCAGCTGCCTGAACTGCCGGCTGAAGGCGCTGTGGTCGGTGTAGCCACAGCGCAGGGCCACCTCGATGATCGGCAGGTCGCTGTGCAGCAGTTGATGTGCATGCTCCAGGCGGGCCTTGTGAATCATCTGCCGGGGCGTGAGGTGGAACACCCGTTTGCAGTAACGCTCCAGCTGCGCCACCGAAATCCCGGCGATGCGGGTCAGCTCGCCCATGCTGATCGGCTGGTGGAAGTGCGCGCGGATATGCGCATCCACCGCCGCCAGACGCTGGTAGGCGGGGTGGGTGTCGGCGGCTGACTGCAGGTCGACCGAAATGCCCACCAGGCCGATGATCCTCCCCGCCGGCTCGTACAACGGACGCTTGTGGGTCAGGCACCAGCCTGGTTCGCGGCTGCCGTACAGGTGCAGCTCCAGCTGGTCTTCCAGCACCAGGCCCTGCTCCAGCACCCGGCGGTCCTGCTCGGTATAGCCGGGGCCCAGGCGCGCCGGGAACACCTCGGCGCTGGTCTTGCCCAGCAAGGGTGCCAGGTGCTTCAGGCCACAGCGCTGGACCAGCGTGCGGTTGGCCAGGACGTAACGGGCCTGGTCGTCCTTGATGAAAATCGCCGCGTTGGCAAGGACGTCGAGCATCGGCAGCAGCCAGACCACGCCGGCCAGCAAGGCTTCGAGGGATTCAGGGCGATGCTGGTCAAGGTGCTGGTACAGCGCAGTCAATGGTTGCTCGGGCATGCGGTTATCCCTCGTGGCTCTCGCGGCCCTGCAAGCCTAGTCAGCAGCCCCCGCCGGGCGCCAGCACTCGCGCCCGACTATGCCGATTTCGTCACCCACCTTGCAGAAAACCATCAAGAACGCCGGCCTCGATCGGTCCACTCTATGCCCCACGCAAGCCGCCCCACGACCTACAAGAGCGCGGCCGACCAAGCCGCATCGTGACATCAGACCTGCCTATCCAAAACCTACAAAAAGGCGCAACCATGTCAGGCAAATTCAAGAAACAGCTGTCCCTGCTGGACCTCACCTTCATCGGCCTGGGCGCCATCTTCGGCTCCGGCTGGCTGTTCGCCGCCAGCCACGTCTCGGCCATCGCCGGCCCGGCCGGCATCCTCTCCTGGTTCCTCGGCGGCTTCGCCGTGCTGCTGCTGGGCATCGTCTACTGCGAGCTCGGCGCCGCCCTGCCGCGGGCCGGTGGCGTGGTGCGCTACCCGGTGTACTCCCACGGCCCGCTGCTGGGCTACCTGATGGGCTTCATCACCCTGATCGCCTTCTCCAGCCTGATCGCCATCGAAGTGGTCGCCTCGCGCCAGTACGCTGCGGCCTGGTTTCCGGCCTTGACCAAGACCGGCTCCAGCGACCCGACGGTGCTCGGCTGGCTGGTGCAGTTCGCGTTGCTCGGGCTGTTCTTCCTGCTCAACTACCGCAGCGTGAAGACCTTCGCCAAGGCCAACAACCTGGTCAGCGTGTTCAAGTTCATCGTGCCGCTGCTGGTGATCGGCGTGCTGTTCACCTTCTTCAAGCCGGAGAACTTCGAGGTCCAGGGCTTCGCGCCGTTCGGCCTGTCCGGCGTGGAAATGGCGGTGTCGGCCGGCGGCATCATCTTCGCCTACCTGGGGCTCACGCCGATCATCTCGGTGGCCAGCGAGGTGAAGAACCCGCAGCGCACCATCCCCATCGCGCTGATTCTCTCGGTGCTGCTGTCCACCGCGATCTACGCCCTGCTGCAACTGGCGTTCCTCGGCAGCGTGCCGACCGAGATGATTGCCAACGGCTGGGCCGGAGTGACCAAGGAGCTGGCCCTGCCCTACCGTGACATCGCCCTGGCCCTGGGCGTCGGCTGGCTGGCCTACCTGGTGGTGGCCGACGCGGTGATCTCGCCCAGCGGCTGCGGCAACATCTACATGAATGCCACCCCACGGGTGATCTATGGCTGGGCGCAGACCGGCACCTTCTTCAAGTACTTCACCCGCATCGACGAGCAATCCGGCATCCCGCGCCCGGCGCTGTGGCTGACCTTCGGCCTGGCGGTGTTCTGGACCCTGCCGTTCCCGTCCTGGGAAGCGCTCATCAACGTGGTCTCTGCCGCCCTGGTGCTCAGCTACGCGGTGGCCCCGGTTTCGGTCGCCGCCCTGCGCCGCAGCGCCCCCGACATGGCCCGGCCGTTCCGGGTCAAAGGCATGGGCGTGCTCGGCCCGCTGTCGTTCATCATCGCCGCGCTGATCGTCTACTGGTCGGGCTGGAACACCGTGTCCTGGCTGCTGGCGCTGCAGATCGTGATGTTCGTGCTGTACCTGCTGTGCCGCCGCTTCGTGCCCACCGAACACCTGTCGCTGGGCCAGCAGGTGCGCTCGTCGGCCTGGCTGATCGGCTTCTACGCCGTGACCATTTTCCTTTCCTGGCTGGGCAGCTTCGGCGGTCTGGGCGTGATCGGCCATCCGCTGGACACCCTGATCGTCGCTGCCACTGCCCTGGGCATCTACTACTGGGGCGCGGCCACTGGCGTGCCGGCCCGGCTGGTGCGGCTCGATGGCGACGATGAAAGCGAAGCCGGCAGCGAACCCCATGCCGGCCAGCACCCCGCCGCCGTCGCCTCCTGACCCACTACCGAATGGACACGCTGATGAAACAGGTTCATGTAATCGACTCCCATACCGGCGGCGAACCGACCCGCTTGGTGATGAAGGGTTTCCCGCCCCTGCACGGTCGCAGCATGGCCGAGCAGCGCGACGAACTGCGCGAGCTGCACGACCACTGGCGCCGCGCCTGCCTGCTGGAGCCACGTGGCAACGATGTGCTGGTGGGCGCGCTGTACTGCCCGCCGGTCTCTGCGGATGCCACCTGCGGGGTGATCTTCTTCAACAACGCCGGCTACCTGAACATGTGCGGCCACGGCACCATCGGCCTGGTTGCCTCGCTACGCCACCTGGGCCTGATCGAGCCGGGCGTGCACAAGATCGATACACCGGTCGGCCAGGTCAGCGCCACCCTGCATGACGATGGATCCGTCACCGTCGGCAACGTGCCGTCCTACCGCTACCGCCGGCAGGTTGCCGTGGACGTGCCGGGGCACGGCCTGGTGCGCGGCGACATCGCCTGGGGCGGCAACTGGTTCTTCCTGGTTTCCGACCACGGCCAGCGCATCGCGCTGGACAACCGCGAAACCCTCACCGACTACGCCTGGACCCTGCTCAAGACCCTCGAGGCCCAAGGCATCACCGGCGAACACGGCGCCCCGATCGACCATGTCGAACTGTTCGCCGACGACGCCAACGCCGACAGCCGCAACTTCGTCATGTGCCCCGGCAAGGCCTACGACCGCTCGCCCTGCGGCACCGGCACCAGCGCCAAGCTGGCGTGCCTGGCCGCCGACGGCAAGCTCGCCGAAGGCCAGACCTGGGTCCAGGCCAGCATCACCGGCAGCCAGTTCCATGGCCGCTACGAGCGCGACGGCGAACGCATTCGCCCGTTCATCACCGGCCGTGCCCACATGACCGCCGACAGCACCCTGCTGATCGACGAGCAGGACCCGTTCGCCTGGGGCATCTGACCCCGTTCATTTCCCACTGAATACCGCCAGGAGTGACAACCATGACCGACAACATCTTCACCGGCACCATGCCCGCCCTGATGACCCCCTGCACCGCCGAGCGAAAACCGGACTTCGACGCCCTGGTGCGCAAGGGCCGCGAACTGATCGACGCCGGCATGAGCGCCGTGGTGTACTGCGGCTCGATGGGCGACTGGCCGCTGCTGAACGAGGCCGAACGCCAGGAGGGCGTCGCGCGCCTGGTCGCCGCCGGCATCCCGACCATCGTCGGCACCGGTGCGGTGAACACCCGCGAGGCTGTGTCCCACGCATCCCACGCCGCCAAGGTCGGCGCCGCCGGCCTGATGGTCATCCCCCGGGTGCTGTCCCGTGGCGCATCGCTGACCGCCCAGCAACACCACTTCTCGGCGATCCTCGCCGCCGCGCCGAAGCTGCCAGCGGTGATCTACAACAGCCCCTACTACGGTTTCGCCACCCGCGCCGACCTGTTCTTCGCCCTGCGTCGCGAGTACCCCAACCTGATCGGCTTCAAGGAGTTCGGCGGCGCCGCCGACCTGCGCTACGCCGCCGAGCACATCACCTCCCAGGACGATGATGTGACCCTGATGGTCGGCGTCGACACCCAAGTGGTGCACGGTTTCGTCAACTGCAACGCCACCGGCGCCATCACCGGCATCGGCAACGCGCTGCCCCGTGAAGTGCTGCAACTGGTCAGCTTGAGCAAGCGCGCCGCCAAGGGCGATGCCAAGGCCCGGCGCCAGGCTCGGGAGCTGGAGTCGGCGCTGGCGGTGTTGTCGTCGTTCGATGAAGGCTGCGACCTGGTGCTGTACTACAAGCACCTGATGGTGCTCAACGGCGACAGCGAGTACCGCCTGCACTTCAACGAAACCGACGCCCTCACCGACGCCCAGCGGCACTACGCCGAACAGCAGTACGCGCTGTTCCGCACCTGGTACGCCAGCTGGTCGGCCGAGCAGAACATCGCCTGATCACCGCAACTCCTGTGGGAGCGGCCTTGTGTCGCGAAAGGGGCGCATGGCGCCCCCAACAGGTCCAGACCTTATCCAGATTCTCCAGGACGCCCCATGACCCTCACCGGCAATCTACTGATCGGCCAGCGCGCCGTCACAGGCACCCAGGCCGCGATCCATGCCATCGACCCGGCCACCGACACCCCGCTCGCCCCACCCTACGCCGGCGCCAGCGCCGAACAGCTAACCCAGGCCTGCGACCTGGCCTGGGCGGCATTCGATGCCTACCGCGAAACCACCTCCGAACAACGCGCCCACTTTCTCGACACCATCGCCGAGCAGATCGAAGCCCTGGGCGATGCCCTGATCGACCGCGCCAACGCCGAGACCGGCCTGCCCAAGGCGCGTCTGCTGGGCGAGCGCGGCCGCACCTGCGCGCAACTGCGCACCTTCGCTCGCGTGGTGCGGGCCGGTGAATGGCTGGATGTACGGGTGGACAACGCCCTGCCCGAGCGCCAGCCACTGCCACGTCCCGACCTGCGCCAACGACAGGTTGCCCTGGGCCCGGTGGCGGTGTTCGGCGCCAGCAATTTCCCGCTGGCCTTCTCGGTGGCCGGCGGCGACACCGCCTCGGCACTGGCCGCCGGTTGCCCGGTGGTGGTCAAGGCCCATGGCGCCCACCCCGGCACCAGCGAGCTGGTCGGCCAGGCCGTGGCCCGGGCAGTCGCGAAGTGCGAGCTGCCCGAAGGCGTGTTCTCGCTGCTGTACGGCGCCGGCCGCGAGGTCGGTATCGGTCTGGTCAGCGACCCGCGCATCAAGGCCGTCGGCTTCACCGGCTCGCGCAGTGGCGGCCTCGCGCTGTGCCAGGCCGCCCAGGAACGTGCCGAGCCAATCCCCGTCTATGCCGAAATGAGCTCGATCAACCCGGTGTTCCTCTTCGACGCCGCCCTGCAGGACCGAGCGGAATCTCTGGCCCAAACCTTCGTCGCTTCGCTGACCCAGGGTGCCGGCCAGTTCTGTACCAACCCCGGGCTATTGATCGCCCGCCAGGGTCCAGCACTCGAACGTTTCATCAGCACCGCCGCCGAGCATGTCCGGCAAGCCGCGGCGCAGACCATGCTCACCCCGGGCATTGCCAGCGCCTATGCCAATGGCGTCGCCGCGCTGGGTGAGAACGGCAATGCCCGCCAGATCGCCAGCGGCCAGCCCCATCACGGCCCGAACCAGTGCCAAGCGCACCTGTTCGTCACCTCGGCCCAGGCGTTTCTCGCCGATCCGGCGCTGCAGGCCGAAGTGTTCGGCGCCGCCTCGCTGGTGGTCGCCTGCGACAGCGACGAGCAAGTCCGTCAGGTTGCCGAGCATCTGGAAGGGCAACTGACCGCCACCCTGCACCTGGACGCCGCCGACCTCGACTGCGCCCGCCAACTGCTGCCCACCCTCGAACGCAAGGCCGGGCGGATCCTGATCAACGGTTGGCCGACCGGCGTCGAGGTGTGCGACGCGATGGTCCACGGCGGCCCGTTCCCGGCCACCTCCGACACCCGCGGCACCTCGGTGGGCACCGCGGCGATCCTGCGTTTCCTGCGCCCGGTGTGCTACCAGGACTTCCCCGATGCTCTGCTGCCCACTGCGCTGCAACAGGGCAACCCGCTGCACCTGCGCCGCTTGCTCGATGGCCGGCGGGAAGGCTGAACCATGACCGCCACTGACACGGACATCGCCGTGGTCGGCGCCGGCATTGTCGGCGTCGCCTGCGCCCTGCAGCTGGCCCGCCAGGGCCACCGGGTGCTGCTGATCGATCGCCAGGCACCGGGCCACGGTGCGTCTTTTGGCAATGCCGGGCACCTGGCCACCGAGCAGGTGTTTCCCATCGCCGACCTGTCGATTCTCAAGCGCCTGCCGGCCATGCTGCTGGACCCGATGGGCCCGCTGCGCCTGGACTGGAAGTACCTGCCACGGGCCCTTCCCTGGTTCACCCGCCTGCTGCTCAACCTGCGACCGGCGCCGTTCCAGCGCAGCGTCGCGGGCCTTCGTGCGCTGAACGAAAGCAGCCTCGGCGCCTGGCAACGGCTGCTCGCCTCCATCGAGCGCAGCCACCTGCTCAAGGAGGACGGTTCACTGCTGGTGTTCGAACGCCACGCATCGCGCCAGGCGCTCGCGGCGTTGCGCGCCCGCCTGCAGGCACAGGCCGTGCCCGTGGACCTGTGGTCGGCTGAGGCGGTAAGCGAAGCGGCACCGCAGTTGAGTCCGTCGATCCTGGGTGGCCTGTTCTTCCCGCGCACCGGTCACTTCCTCGACCCCTACCAGGTAGTCTGCGAACTGTTCAGCGCCGCCAGGGCCAGTGGCGTACGCTTCCTGCGCGCCGAGGTCGATGGCGGCCAGGTGCATGGCCAGGGCATCAGCCTCGCCAGCGACCAGGGCACCCTCGAGGCCCGCCAGGTGTTGATCAGTGCCGGGGCACATTCGGCGAGACTCACGGCCGCCCTGACCGGTCGGCGGGTACCGCTGGATACCGAGCGCGGCTACCACCTGATGCTGCCGGCGGAGCACCAGCGCCTGCCGTTCGCCGTCACCTCGCTGGAGCGCAAGTTCATCATGACGCCCATGGCCGACGGCCTGCGCCTGGCCGGCACGGTGGAATTCGCCGGACTCGAGGCGCCGCCGAGCATGCAGCGGGCGTGGCAACTGCATCGGTTGAGCAAGGGCTTGTTCCGGCGCGAGCTGGATGCCGAGGGGGCGACGCCGTGGATGGGGTTCCGGCCTTCGTTGCCGGATTCGCTGCCGGTGATCGACCGAGTGGCCGATGGCAAGGTGCTGCTAGCGTTCGGGCATCAGCACCTGGGGTTGACCCAGGCGGCGGTGACGGCGGAGTGGGTGGGGCGGTTGGCTGCGGGGGCCGAAGTGGAACAAGCATACCAGTTGGATCGGTTCTGAGATTGCCGGGGCCTTGCGCCTCTTTCGCGGTGCAAGGCCTGCGCGTTCCCTGTGGGAGCGGCCTTGGGTCGCGAAAGGGCCGCAAAGCGGCCCCAGCCTCACTCAGCGATACCGCTCAAGCCAATGCGCATAAGGCGCCGGCAGCGTCCACGCCGCCTTGTCCACGCCCAGGGCCTTGGCGGCGGCATATGGCCAGTGCGGATCAGCCAGGTGCGCACGCCCCACCGACACCAGGTCGAGCTGATTGGCCTGCAACGCGCCCTCGGCCAGCTCCGGCGTGCCAAAGCCCCAGGCCGAGGTCACCGGCAACTTCGCCTCGCGGCGCACCCGCTCGGCGATCGGCCCCAGGAATGCCGGGCCCCACGGGATGTTGGTCTGGGGAATGGTGAAGCCGACGCTGACGCTCAGCAGATCGAGGCCGCCAGCCTTGAAGCGACGGGCCAGTTCAATGGACTCCAGCAGGGTCTGCTCGTCACGCCCATCGTACTCCACCACGCCAAAGCGAGCGGTCAGCGGCAGGTGCTCCGGCCACACCTCACGTACCGCGGCCAGGGTTTCCAGCAGGAAGCGCGTGCGGTTGTCGAAGCTGCCGCCATAGGCGTCGGTACGCTGGTTGGAGTGCTCGGAGAAGAAGCTCTGGCCCAGGTAGCCGTGGGCGAAGTGCAGCTCGATCCACTCGAAGCCGGCATCGCGGGCACGGCGCGCGGCATCGACGAAGTCCTGCTTGACCCGGGCGATATCGTCCAGGGTCATGGCCTTGGGCACTTTCGGCAGGTGGCCGCCAAAGGCGATGTCAGACGGGGCAATGGTGTCCCAACCACGGGCATCGTCGGCGGCGATATGGTCATCACCTTCCCAGGGGCGGTTGGCACTGGCCTTGCGACCGGCGTGGGCGATCTGGATGCCCGGCACGGAACCGGCGGCCTTGATCGCCTTGACCACAGGCACGAAGGCCTGGGCCTGGGCGTCGTTCCAGATGCCGGCGCAGCCGGGGGTGATGCGCCCTTCCGGCGACACCGCCGTGGCCTCGACCACCACCAGGCCGGCGCCACCACGGGCCAGGCCCGCGTAATGCACCTGGTGCCAGTCATTGATCAGGCCATCCTCGGCCATGTACTGGCACATCGGCGGAATGGCAATGCGGTTGCGCAGGGTGACGTCTTTGAGGGTGTAGGGTTCGAACAAGGCGGCCATGAGGTCACTCCAGGGACGGGGGTTGGATACGATTGTTCGATCATATTCGAACTATGGCAATTTGTGAAACCCCCGTTATCATGTCGTCCATGCGAGCCTATACCCACCCCAACCCCGAAGACCTGACACTGGAGCGCCTGCTCTACGCCCTGAGCGACCCTGTGCGCATGGAAATCGTCCGCCATCTGGCCGGTGTTGCCGAAGCCAGCTGCGGTGAGCTGGACGGCGGCCGGCCCAAGTCGAGCATGTCCCATCACTTTCGCGTATTGCGCGATTCAGGGCTGGTGCACACTCGCAACGTTGGTACCACGCACATGAACTCACTGCGCAGCGAAGAACTCGAAAGCCGCTTTCCGGGGTTGCTGGGCAGTATCCTCGAGCAGCGTTGAGCCCCTGAATCCAGGCACAAAAAAACCACGAGGCCGCCAGGGGCGATCCTCGTGGTGGGTGTTGCCGGGCAAGCCCGGCAAGTAGGGGCCTTACAGCGCCATGTCGTTCGCAGGCTTGCTCTCGACCGGTGCGGCTGGCGCCACGCTGGTCTTGACGCTCTGGTCGATCACCGGCGGCTTCTCCAGTTGCAGGACTTCGGCGGTGTAGTCCCACTCTTTCTGGGTGGCGGCGGCCGAATCGTTCAGCTTGGTACCGTAGCTCGGGACGATCTCCTTGATCTTGGCCTGCCACTCAGGGGTGGCGACCTTCTCCTTGAACACGGTTTCCAGCACGTTGAGCATGATCGGCGCGGCGGTCGAGGCACCTGGCGAGGCGCCCAGCAGGCCGGCGATGGTGCGGTCTTCGGAAGCCACGACCTCGGTGCCCAGCTTCAGCACGCCGCCCTTGTCGGCATCACGCTTGATGATCTGCACGCGCTGACCGGCCTGCCACAGTTTCCAGTCTTCCTTCTTGGCGTTCGGGAAGTAGGTCTGCAGGGCGGCGAAACGGTCGTCGTCGGACTGCATCAGCTGGCCGGCGAGGTACTCGACCAGCGGGTACTGATCGATGCCGACGCGGGCCATCGGCCAGACGTTGTGGGTGGTGGTGCTGCTCAGCAGGTCCAGGTACGAACCGTTCTTCAGGAACTTGGTCGAGAAGGTGGCGAATGGCCCGAACAGGATCACGCGCTTGCCGTCCAGCACGCGGGTGTCCAGGTGCGGAACCGACATGGGTGGCGCGCCAGTCGAGGCGATGCCGTAGGCCTTGGCCATGTGCTGCATGGCAACGGTCGGGTTCTCGGTCACCAGGAACGAGCCGCCCACCGGGAAGCCTGCGTATTCCTTGGCTTCCGGGATGCCCGACTTCTGCAGCAGCTTCAGCGCGCCGCCGCCGGCACCGATGAACAGGAACTTGGCGTCGGTGGCGTGCTCGGTGCCATCCTTCAGGTTCTTGTACTCGACGTGCCAGGAGCCGTCTTCGTTGCGGGTGATGTCCTGCACTTCGCTGGACAGCTTCAGGTCGAAGTTTTCCTTGGTCTTCAGGTGACCGACGAACTGACGGGTGATCTCACCGAAGTTGACGTCGGTGCCGATCGGCGTCCAGGTCACGGCCAGCTTCTGGTTCGGGTCACGGCCTTCCATCATCAGCGGGACCCACTTGGCGATCTGCGCGTGGTCTTCCGAGTACTGCATCGGACGGAACAGCGGGCTGGCCTGCAGGGCGTCGTAGCGCTTCTTCAGGAACTTGATGTTGTCATCGCCCCAGACGAAGCTCATGTGCGGGGTGGTGTTGATGAACGAGTGCGGGTTCTTCAGCACGCCCTGGCGTACCTGCCAGGCCCAGAACTGACGGGAGATCTGGAACGACTCGTTGATCTCGATGGCCTTGGTGATGTTGACCTTGCCGTCTTTGTCTTCCGGGGTGTAGTTCAGCTCGGCCAGCGCGGAGTGGCCGGTACCGGCGTTGTTCCAGCCGTTGGAACTTTCTTCGGCGACGCCGTCCAGGCGCTCGACCATTTCCATCGACCAGCTCGGCTCCAGCTCGTTGAGCCAGACCGCCAGGGTGGAACTCATGATGCCGCCGCCAACCAGCAGCACGTCGACTTTCTTGGTGTCTTCGGCGTGCGCTTGCATGAAGCTCGCCGCGACTGCCAGACCCAGCAAGGTCTTGCCAGCTTTCTTGAACATTGATCGATTCCAGTCAGTAGAACGGAGGGTGGGCCTGTGGCTGGCCCAGGTATTCCATGTTCTTCAGCGCAGGCTTGTTGTGATCATTGTTCAGCAGCCAGAGAGACATTGGACGCGCCAGCCTTTGGTCGGATTGACCGACAAGGCTGAAACGATTTACGGATTGTAACCGAATTGCCAGCACAAACAAACGCGGGTCGGGGCGTCAAGACGACAGGTTGCCACGCGACAAGCCACCGCGCCCCCCCCAAACAAAAACCCCCGGCCACATCCATGGTCGGGGGTCTTGGATCAGGCCGTGAACGACCCGATCAGGGTATTTCCAAGGTTACTGCTGCTGAGGCAGTTTATCGATCGGGCCGCAGCCGCCGATGATCTTGGAGATGGAAACCGATGGGTGGAACAGGTAGTCGTACGAGCAGTTCTTAGGCTGGTTGTAGACTTGGCCAGTGCAACCGGACAGCAGGGCAACGCCCGAAACGACAGCAACAGCGACAGTAGCTTTGATCAGCTTTTTCATAAAAATCCTTTAAGTCCATGATCCACCATCAAACGGATGGCGCGCGGATCATACGGGAAAGGGCGGTGAGAATGAAAGGCGTTAGTACAGGTGCACTAGTTGACAGGGGTCAACTAACAAGTTGTTGGCACGGCAACTAGCGGGTTGAACTATTTGCTAAAACGTTACAGGCGGGTAATTCCTTTCAGCTTCCTACAGATTTTCATCAGACTTTCCTGATTCCCTGTAGTCCATTTCCCAAGCACACTTTTTCCCCATTCAAGCCGTTGCAGCTGCTCGATCTGCGACTTAGTCTCGACCCGTCGTTGCCAACTCAACGACCGGCTTTGACAGGCCGTAGCTCAGAACGCAATGGCTGCTTTATGGCAGTTGTGCGTGGGGCACATTCGTGTGCGCCGGGAACCTGAGCCTCGGTCTGTCAACCTACGTACAGCTGCCTCCATTGGTTTGACAGCTTGTGGTGGACGCCCCTAATTGCTCAGGTTACTACCATGATAAAAATTGTCCCCGACCCTCCGCTACAAGCATCCGACTCCCCTCATACCCTCGAGGACCTGCTCGTCCAGATCGCCGAGTATCTCGTCTGCGCCCTCACCGCCGCCCAGCACGCCGCCATGATCCACACCAAGCCGCCGGGCCAGGTCATGGCCCTGACCGCCGTGCACGAAATCGACAGCGCACGCAGCTTGGTCGAAATGGCCCTGAGCCGTGTACAGGCAAGGCATTGATCGCGCCCTGAGAACAAGGAGAACCGGCATGACTCAAGACAAGCGCATCACCACCGTGGGCATCGGCAGCTTTGGCGAAAGCGGTGAAGTCGACAACGAAACTCCACTGTTCCAGGTCGTTGCTGGCCACCCCATGGACTATGCCCTGGAACAATCCACCCACTTGATAACCTGCGCCTACACCCTGAGCGATATCGCACTGACTCAGGATCTGAAGAACGCGCCTACTTTGTTAGCCGCCGCCCACTACCTCACCGGCATGGCCAAAGCACTGTCGCAAGATGTCTCTCACGCAGTGACGAACTGCCCCGCTGTTTGATGCAAAAAGCCCCGTAGCGCGAACTACGGGGCTTTCAGCAAAGATATCGGTAAAGACCTTTATCGCATCAACCAAGCTGTTCGAATCGCCGCCGCCTGACGAACAGGCCCACGCCCAACCCCGTGGCAAGGACCGACAGCAATCCCAGGTCCAACCCGAACAAACGGGCTTGGCTAACAATGATGCAACCGACGACACCAATCACCACCAGCGCCACCCCCAGCCACTTGCGCAACGGGTAAGGCCTGAGGAACCGATCCAGCATGCCATAAAGCAACAGGCCGATGACCGCATAGGTAATTTCGGACACAGGCGCCTCCCTCAGGTCTTGATGATCAGGGTCGAAGTGGAGTGCTGCGGACCGATGCCGCCATTGACCTGCGCCTCGATGCTGACCAGCACATCGCCAGCATGGTAGGTAGGCAAGACGTCATTGGCATAGGCACGCACCCCCGCGCCCACCGGCACGCCAACGTAAGGAGAGGCTACAGAGCTGGCGGCGGCGGCGAACGCCGAGGCGGCAAGGTTGGCAACCTTGGTGCGCTGGGCATTGAGGGTATCGCCCTGCTGGCGGGTCAGCGGCTTGGAGATACCGATCTTCATCACGCACGGCAGCCCTTTGGCCAGCATCTTGTCGTACACCTCGACCACCTTGCTGTTGACCTCGTAGTGGGCACTCTTCGCTTCGCCAAAATGCAGCTCGCGCAATCGCCCGCGCTCGCTGTCGGTCAGGGTGATCTGCGAGACGTTGAAGACGATCCCGTGATTACCCATGTATTGAAAAGTACCCTCGAACTTCATTGCACGCGTCCTTACGAAACAAAGGTCGCGATTCTCTACGAGAGCAGCGCCGCTGCAAATCATGGCAGGTTGCCAGCAAGCGCCGAAGGCCCGCGGTTTTCCTGCTGCCGGTATTCCTTTTTTCAGGACCGCGGACCCGGTGCTGACGCACGCTATCAGCAAGTTGCCATAAAAAACACGGGCAATGAAAAAAGCCCCGAGACATTAATCTCGGGGCTTTTCCATGTATGGCGGAGAGATAGGGATTTGAACCCTAGGTACTGTTGCCAGTACAACGGATTTCGAATCCGTCCCGTTCGACCACTCCGGCATCTCTCCAATGGCGCGCATCATACCAGCGATTTCGTTTCTGGCAAACCTTTTTTGAAAAAAATTCGCGTGGTATCAGGCGCTTGCGTGAACGCGCCGCTTACAGCGGCACGCCCAGGCGTTTGGCAACTTCTTCGTAGGCTTCGATCACGTCGCCCAGGCCCTGACGGAAGCGGTCCTTGTCCATCTTCTTGCGGGTCTCTTTGTCCCACAGGCGGCAGCCGTCCGGGCTGAATTCGTCGCCCAGGACGATCTGGCCGTGGAACACGCCAAACTCCAGCTTGAAGTCGACCAGCAGCAGGCCTGCGTCGTCGAACAGCTTGCTCAGCACTTCGTTGACCTTCAGCGACAGCTTCTTCATCTCGGCCAGCTGCTCGGCGGTGCCCCAGCCGAAAGCGACAACGTGGGATTCGTTGATGAAGGGGTCGCCCTTTTCGTCGTTCTTCAGGAACAGCTCGAAGGTGGACGGCTCCAGCTTGATGCCCTCCTCCACGCCCAGGCGCTTGACCAGGCTGCCGGCGGCGTAGTTGCGCACCACGCACTCGACCGGGATCATGTCGAGCTTCTTCACCAGGCACTCGTTGTCGCCCAGCAGCTTGTCGAACTGGGTCGGCACGCCGGCTTCTTCGAGCTTCTGCATGATGAAGGCATTGAACTTGTTGTTCACCATGCCCTTGCGATCCAGTTGTTCGATGCGCTTGCCGTCGAACGCCGAGGTGTCGTTACGGAACAGCAGGATCAAGCGGTCGGCGTCGTCGGTCTTGTAAACCGATTTGGCCTTGCCGCGGTAGAGTTCGTCGCGTTTTTCCATGATGGGCTCCGCTTGCTTGAGTGGGTGGGCTAGGCGATTTGACGCCAGTCGAGCCCATGATCCTGATTCGCCACCTGGAGCCAGTCCGGGTCGCACCCGAGGGCGTCGACGAAGCACTGGCGGGCCAGATGTGGCAGGTTGTTCTTGCTGCTGAGGTGGGCCAGCACCAGGTGCTGCAGGTTCTGCCAGCCCAACTCGGCCACCAGGCTCGCGGCCTGGTGGTTGTTCAAATGTCCCTGGCTGCCGCCGACCCGCAGCTTGAGAAAGTGCGGGTAGTGCCCACGGGCCAGCAGGTCGCGGCAGTGGTTGGCCTCGATCAGCAGGGCATCGAGCCCCTGATAGCGCTCCAACAGCCGCGCGTCGTAACTACCCAGGTCGGTGAGCATGCCAAAGCGCCGACGACCATCGCTGATCACGTACTGCAGCGGCTCGTAGGCATCATGCTCGACCCGTGCCGCGCTGACCTGCAGATCGCCGATCTGCAGCACATCGCCACAACCGAGAAAACCGGCCACCTCGACCGGCTTGCGCATGCCGCGCAATGTGCCCTGGCTGAGATAGACCGGTACATTGTAGCGGCGCGAGAGCAACCCCACCCCATGCACGTGGTCGGCATGTTCGTGGGTCACCAGCACCGCGCTCAACTGCGTGGCCGCCACCCCGAGCAGCGCCAGGCGCCGCTCGGTCTCGCGAAGGGAAAAGCCGCAATCGACCAGGATGAAGGTATCACCACTGGCGACGAGCGTGCCGTTTCCCTGGCTACCGCTTCCTAGAACCGCGAAGCGCACTTAGCCCAGGTGGTCCTGGATCGCGCTCAGCACGCGGCGGGCGACATCGGCCGGGGCCACGGTGTTGATGTTCTTCTCGACGGTCACCTGGACGTTTTCGCCGACCTTGCTCAGGCGCACCTGGTAGCGCTCGGCACGGGCTTCACGCTCTTCCTTGCTCGGCTCGCTGCCGAACAGGCGGCTGAAGAAGCCAGGCTCCTTCTGCTTGTCGTCGGGCTTCTCGGACAGGTTGATGTAGTACAGGCCCAGGCTGCGGTTGATGTCCTCGACACGCCACTCGCCCTGCTCCAGGGCGCGGCCGACGCCAGACCAGGCGCGGTCCAGGTCGGAACCCAGGAACAGCACCGGGTTGCCGCTGCCGTCCTCGCTCAGGCTGACCTGGCTCGGGGCATCGAAGTCGCGCGCGGCCAGCAGCGAGACCGAACCGCCCTTCTCGGCGCTGCGGTTCATGCTGGCGAGCATTTCGTCGACCAGCAGGGCGTCGGTGCCGGTGTTGCTGGAGGCGGACGGGAAATCAGGCTCGGCAGTGCTGCCGGCCGGACGCTCGACGCTGACCACATACACCTCGGAAGTGTTGCGCTGCACGCCGGGCTCCATGCGCACCCGCACGCGCACTTCGCTGTCCGGGCTGCTGGAGGTGCTGGCCAAGCGCTGGCCGAGGGAGGCCGACAGCTCGTCGAAGCGCTGCCAGGTGGTGTTGAATTCACCGGTCTGCGGGCGCTCTTCAGCGATGCGGAAACCGTTGTCCTCGAAGAACTGGCGGGTCACCGGCCAGACTTCGGCGGGCGAGCGCTGGGCCAGCACCCAACGGCTGTTGCCGCTGCGCTGCAGGCTGAAATCGCTGATGTCGGCGGTGGCCGACAGCGGCTGTGGACGGGGTACCTCGAACTCGCCGGTGGCGCGATCGTCGGCCACGTTGCGCGGGATCGGCAGCAGCGGATCCAGGCGCTTGACGTTGCTGGCGTCCGGCGGCAGCTGCATCGGCGCGGTCGGTTGCGCCTGCAGGTAGTCGCTGCCACGGTCGCGGAAATAGCCATCCTCGCCCCACAGCCAGCCGCACCCGCTGGTGCTGGAGATGATCAGGGCGAGAGCGGAAAGACCAGCCAGTCGCTTCATGCGGTGTACTTCCTCGATTAAACCAGTACGCCGGACTGGCGCAAGGCAGTACGGACTTTTTCGTGACAGCCTTCGCTCAGCCAGGTCAGTGGCAGGCGGATGCCCTGCTGCATCAGGCCCATTTCCACCAGCGCCCATTTCACCGGAATCGGGTTGGCTTCGCAGAACAGGTCTTTGTGCAGCGGCATGAGTTTTTCGTTGATCGCGCGAGCCTTCTCGGCATTGCCCTCAAGGGCGGCCTCGCACAGATCGGCCATTTCGCGCGGGGCGACGTTGGCGGTGACGGAGATGTTGCCCTTGCCGCCCATCAGGATCAGCTCGACGGCGGTCGGATCGTCGCCGGACAGGACGATGAAGTCCTTGTCGACGCCGTCCAGGATGGCCTTGGCACGGACCAGGTCGCCGGTGGCTTCCTTGATGCCGATGATGTTCTTGACCTTCGACAGGCGGATCACGGTGTCGGCCTGCATGTCGCAGGAGGTGCGGCCGGGGACGTTGTAGAGGATCTGCGGGATGTCGACGGCTTCGGCGATGTGCTTGAAGTGCTGGTACAGGCCTTCCTGGGTCGGCTTGTTGTAGTACGGGACCACCAGCAGGCAGGCGTCGGCGCCGGCATTCTTGGCGTTCTTGGTCAGGTGCACGGCTTCGGCAGTGGAGTTGGCACCGGTACCGGCGATTACCGGGATCCGCTTGTTGCTGTGCTTGACCCGCTCGACCACGTGCTTGATGACCAGGATGTGCTCTTCGACATCCAGCGTGGCGGACTCGCCGGTGGTGCCGACAGCTACGATCGCGTGGGTGCCGTTTTCCAGGTGGAAGTCTACAAGCTTGTCGAGGCTGTCCCAGTCCAGACGCCCTTGTGCATCCATGGGAGTGACCAATGCCACCATACTGCCCGCAATCATGTAACTGCTCCTGCCGGAAAAAGAGAGCGGTAATGGTACTGGCGCCATCGGCCTTGCACAAGCGAAGCAGGCGGGCGGAGCATTCCCCTTCGCGCCGCTTTTCGCTACCCTTGATCCTTTGATCGGTGCAGCACGGCCCGCCGGGCCGTCGACAGTGCTACCGGCCTGCGTCCACAGCCGCCAAAACCGGCCCGGGCCCTGCTGATGCAGGAGGCTTGCCCCCGTCCTGCACCGACCGCTCATCGCTTTAGGAATGCTGCATGTCCACCCCCACCGTTCGCGAACAATTTCTCGTCATCAGCGCCTTGGGCCCCAACCCCATGGAGCTGGCCAACGTTCTCAGCCGCGCGGCCTTCGACAACCGCTGCGCGGTAGTCACCTCGCGTCTGTCGCGCCACGGCGAGACCAGCGCCCTGGTGCTGCAGGTCGGCGGCAGCTGGGATGCCCTGGCCCGCCTCGAAGCCACCCTGCCGGGCCTGGGCAAGAAGCACGGCCTGACCCTGGACGTGGTGCGCAGCGCCGACCAGGAAGTACGCCCGCAGGCCCTGCCTTATGTGGCCTACGTCAGCGCCGCCTATCGCCCGGACATCATCAACGAGCTGTGCCAGTTCTTCCTCGACCACCGCGTCGAGCTCGAAGCGATGACCTGCGACACCTACCTCGCGCCGCAGACCGGCAGCAGCATGCTCAACGCCCAGTTCACCGTAATCCTGCCGGCCGGCACCCAGATCAGCTGGCTGCGCGATCAGTTCCTCGACTTCGCCGACGCCCTGAACCTGGACGCGCTGATCGAACCGTGGCGCCCACAGAACCCCATGTAAGGAAGCTCCCATGGCCGTAGCACTCGACCAACCCGTCGCCGATTTCCAGGTCCAGGCCACCAGCGGCCAGACCGTCAGCCTTGCCGACCTGAAGGGCCAGCAGGTGGTGTTGTACTTCTATCCCAAGGACAGCACCCCGGGCTGCACCACCGAAGGCCAGGGCTTCCGCGACCAATACGCGGCGTTCCAGGCGGCCAACACCGTGGTGTTCGGCGTGTCGCGCGATGGCATCAAGTCGCACGAGAACTTCAAGGCCAAGCAGGCGTTTCCCTTCGAGCTGATCAGCGACAAGGACGAAGCACTGTGCCAGCTGTTCGACGTGATCAAGCTGAAGAAGCTGTACGGCAAGGAGTATCTGGGCGTGGACCGCAGCACCTTCCTGATCGACAAGGACGGTGTGCTGCGCCAGGAATGGCGCGCAGTGAAGGTGCCGGGGCATGTGGATGCCGTATTGGTGGCGGCGCAGAACCTCAACAAGGCTTGAGATCGTTGGGGCTGCAAAGCAGCCCCAGACCTACAGCATCGGCGCCACAGACCTGTCCTGCCGCGGCCAGGCATCCAGCACCGCCTTGAACAGCGTCGCCAGCGGGATCGCGAAGAAGATCCCCCAGAACCCCCACAGCCCGCCGAACAGCAGCACCGCGCAGATGATCGCCACCGGGTGCAGACTCACTGCCTCGGAGAACAGCAGCGGCACCAGCACGTTGCCATCGAGTGCCTGGATGATCGCGTACACCGCCATCAGGTAGATGAACTGATCGCCCCAGCCCCACTGGAACAGCGCGATCAGCGTCACCGGCACCGTTACCACCACCGCGCCGACATACGGCACCACCACCGACAGGCCCACCAGCAGCGCCAGCAAGGCGGCATAGTTGAGGCCAAGGCTGATGAAGGCGATATAGGTGGCAATCCCGCAGATCAGGATCTCGATGCCCTTGCCGCGAATGTAGTTGGCGATCTGCCGGTTCATCTCGTCGCCCACCCGGTTTAGCAGCGTACGCTCGCGCGGCAGGTAGCCGCTGACCCAGCGCCCGATCAGCTCGCGGTCCTTGAGGAAGAAGAACACCAGGATCGGCACCAGCACCAGGTAGATCATCGCATTGACCAGCAACGGCAGGCTCGACAGCGAGAAGGTCAGCGCCCACTGGCCGAACTTGCCGATCTCGCCGCGCACCGATTCGATGGCACGCAGCACCTGCTCATCCGACACCAGGTGCGGATAGCGCTCGGGCAACAGCAGCAACAACGACTGCCACTTGCCGAGCATCCCCGGCAACTCGTTGAACAAGGTGATCAGCTGATGCCAGAGCAGCGGCACCAGCACCAGCATGAACACTGCCAGCGCACCCATGAACAGGGCGAACACCAGCCAGACCGCCAGCCTGGACGGCACCTTCAAGCGCTCCAGGGCATTGACCAGGCCCTGCATGAGAAACGCCAGGACCATGCCCGCCAGCACCGGCGCGAGCATGCCGCCCAGGGTCAGCACCACGGTGAAGGCCAGGAACAGCAGGACCGCCAGCACCACGGCCTCCTCGTCGGAGAAGTAGCGCTGCATCCAGTCGCGAAGCACTTTGAACATTGACGATCCTTGGAAAAGACTCAGGCCTTGCGCAGCCAGTAGGTGTAAACGCCGGCCTCGGCCGTTTCATGCAGCAGCGTATGGCCGGCCAGTTGGGCGAAAGTGCGGAAGTCGCGCTGGGAGCCGCCGTCGGTGGCGATCACCTTGAGCACCGCGCCACTGGCCAGGCGATTGAGTTCCATCTTGGCCTTGAGCAGCGGCAACGGGCAGTTCAGCCCGCTGGCGTCGAGCTCGGCGTCGCTGGTCGGGGTATCACTCATCGGGCGCGTCTCCGGGGTATGGATAGAAAGGTCCGGTAGGATACCGCCACTGGTCGGCATCGCGCGACCCGGCTACAGTAAGGCTTTTGACCGACGCGAGCTTCTGCATGAATCTACTGCGCCCCACCCTGTTGACGCTGGCCTGCCTGATGGCCCTTCCCGGCCACGCCGACGACCTGCCGTCACTGGGCGACGCCAGCTCCGCGATCGTCTCGCCGCAACAGGAACACCAGCTCGGCCGCGCCTGGCTGAGCCTGTTGCGCGGCCAGGTCAACCAGCTGAACGACCCGCAGCTCAAGGACTACGTCGAGACCACCGTGTACAAGCTGGCCGAGACCAGCCAGCTGCAGGACAGGCGCCTGGAGTTCATCCTCATCGACAGCAAGGAGCTCAACGCCTTCGCTGCCCCGGGCGGTATCGTCGGCGTCAACGGCGGATTGTTCCTCAATGCGCAATCGGAGGGTGAATACGCCTCGGTACTGGCTCACGAACTGGCGCACTTGTCGCAACGCCACTTCGCCCGCGGCGTCGAGGCCCAGCAGCGCATGCAGTTGCCGATGATGGCGGCCCTGCTGGCCGGTATCGTCCTGGCCGCGGGTGGTGGTGGCGATGCCGGCATCGGCGTGATCGCTGGCACCCAGGCCGCCGCGATCCAGGAGCAGCGGCGCTTCTCACGGCAAAACGAGCAGGAGGCCGACCGCATCGGCATCCTCAACCTGGAGAAGGCCGGCTACGATCCGCGCAACATGCCCAGCATGTTCGAACGCCTGGCCCGCCAGTACCGCTACGATGCCAAGCCGCCGGAGTTCCTGCTGACTCACCCGGTCACCGAATCACGTATTGCCGACACCCGCAACCGCGCCGAGCAGGCGCCCAAAGGTGGCGTCGAGGATAGCCTGCGCTACCAGCTGATCCGTGCGCGGGTACAGCTCACCTACGAAGGCACCCCGGGCCTGGCCGCCAAGCGCTTCCGCGCCCAGCTCGACGAGAATCCACAGATGGACGCCGCGCGCTATGGCCTGGCGCTGGCGCAGATCAAGGGCGGCCAGCTCAACGAAGCGCGGGAGAACCTCAAGCCGCTGCTGGCCAAGGCGCCCAACGACATTACCTACAACCTCGCGCAGATCGACCTGGACATCACCAACAACCGCCTGGCCGATGCCCAGCAACGCGCCCAGCGCATGCAGGCGCTGTACCCGGCCAACTATCCGTTGAAACAGGTGCGCGCCGACCTGCTGATCAAGCAGAACAAGCCGGCCGAAGCGGAAAAGGTGCTGGACGACCTGGTCAAGAATCGACCCGACGACCCGGACGTGTGGTACGACGTTGCCGAAGTGCGCGGGTTGTCGGGCAACACCATCGGCCTGCACCGTGCCCGCGCCGAGTACTTCACCCTGGTCGGCGATTTCGACCAGGCGATCCAGCAGCTCGACTACGCCAAGCGCCGCTCGGGCAGCAACTTCCCGCTGGCCTCGCAGATCGACCAGCGCCAGCGCGAGATCATGGAGCAGCAGCGAATGGTCAAGGAGATGATGGGGCGCTAGGCCTGGCACTGATCACGCTGTAGGAGCGGTCTTGTGTCGCGAAAGGGCCGCGAAGCGGCCCCTGTTTCCTGCGTGAACCTGAACATCTTGTGGCCGCTGTGCGGCCCTTTCGCGACACAAGGCCGCTCCCACAGGATGATGCTCACCTTGCTTCAGGCGTTGCCCGACAACTTCAACCGCGCCGCCTGGGTGAAATCGAGCATGCGGTTCAGCGGCTTGATCGCCTTGGGAATCAGCGCAGGCTCGACGAAGATCTCGTTGCTGCCCTTGCGCAGGCAGTCCAACGTGCGCTCCAGGGTGTTCATCGCCATCCACGGGCAATGCGCGCAGCTGCGACAGGCCGCGCCATTGCCGGCGGTCGGCGCCTCGACGAACTCCTTGTCCGGGCACAGCTGCTGCATCTTGTAGAAGATGCCGCGGTCGGTGGCGACGATGAAGGTCTTGTTCGGCAGGGTCTGCGCCGCCTTGATCAGCTGGCTGGTGGAGCCCACCGCGTCGGCCAGCTCGATCACCGCTTCCGGGGACTCCGGATGGACCAGGATCGCCGCGTCCGGGTACAGCGCCTTCATGTCGGCCAGCTGGCGCGACTTGAACTCTTCGTGAACGATGCAGGCACCGTCCCACAGCAGCATGTCGGCACCGGTCTGCTTCTGGATGTAGCGGCCCAGGTGCTGGTCAGGGCCCCAGATGATGGTCTCGCCGTTGTCCATCAGGCTTTCGACGATCTCCAACGCGCAACTGGAGGTCACCACCCAGTCGGCACGGGCCTTCACCGCAGCGGAGGTGTTGGCATAGACCACCACGGTACGCTCGGGATGCTGGTCGCAAAACGCCGAAAACGCCTCGACCGGGCAACCGAGGTCGAGGGAGCAGGTCGCCTCGAGGGTAGGCATCAGCACGCGTTTTTCCGGGGTGAGGATCTTCGCGGTTTCGCCCATGAAACGCACACCCGCCACCACCACGGTCTCGGCCGGGTGGTTCTTGCCGAAGCGCGCCATCTCCAGCGAGTCGGACACACAGCCGCCGGTTTCCTCGGCCAGGGCCTGGATCACCGGGTCGCAATAGTAGTGGGCCACGAGCACGGCATTCTGCTTTTTCAGCTCGGAGGCGATGGCCGCACGGTATTCGGCCTCCTGCGCGGGCGTCAGCGGGTTGGGCTGCTTGGCATCGAGGTGGGCCTGGACCAACAGGCGTTCGGAAATCTGGGTCATGATCGCTGGACCTGCGGGGCGCTTGAGCGCGTCAGTCGAGTGTATCACCCGGCCCTGGCAGATCGGCTAATGGTGCCGGACGGCCAGCGTCTCGGCCCCTCTGCGGGCGCGGATTCTTATCGGACGCGAAGGCTACAGGCAATCGGAGGGATGCAAAAGGGGTTTTTGCGGGGAGGGCCCATCGCGGGGCAAGCCCGCTCCCACGAAGACGACGGGAGCGGGTCTGCCTGAGGGATCAGCCCTGCGGCTGGAGCGCGGCCAGGTGGCCGCTGATCAGCATGGCGAACTCTTCGACAGTCATCTTCTTGCCGTTGAAGTCGACCATGCCGTCGGCGTATTGCAGGCTCGACACCACGTCGCTGCCCTGCACCGTGGCCATGCCGCTCTGCAGCGCCATCATGCCGACCATTTCACCGGCCTGGCTGGACTGCTGGGCGATGGCCTGGGCATCGGTCTCACCCTCAAGCAGCGCCTGCAAGGTGGCCAGGTCGGCGACCATCGGCTTGGAAACGCTGAGCTTGGCCTTCAGTTGCGTCAGCAACTGCTTGCCCAACTGATCAGGCGGCAGGTCGAACGAGCTCGGGCTGGCAAAGTCCATCGCCAGGTTGAAGCGGCTCTCGCCATTGGCGGTCTTGAACGCCAGCTTCTCCACCGCCACCTGCGGCTTGGCCACCAGCAGCTTCTGCAGGTCACCCTGAACCTTGGCCTGCTCCTCGGGGGTCATTTCCAGCGACGGCGCCTCGCCATCGGCGGCGGCCTGCTGCATCTGCGGCAGCTGGGTCTGGTACCACTCCATCAACGCCTGCATGGCCGGGATGTCGATGGATTTCATGGTCAGGACCATTTCCGCGCTGCCCACCTTGCGACCGGCGTAGCTGATCTCATCGACCTTGTATTCCAGGCGCCCGGCCAGCTTGTCCTTGGCCTCGCCCTCGGCGTTGTACAGGTTGTTCTGCTGCAGGCCCTTGAGCACCAGCACTTCCTGCTTCGGCCCGAAGGTCACCTGGGTGTCGGCCAGGGCCAGATCGAAGTTGCCGACATAGACCATGTCATGGGCGGTCTCGCTGAGCTTGCCACCGGCCTTGAAACCGTTGAGCAGGATCTTCACTGGCGCCTGCTGCTCGTCGACGAAGTTCAGCTCGAGGTGCTCGGCGCTGCTGTGGATCTCCACCGCCTTGCCTTCACGGTCGCCGCGCAGCTTGAGCTGCAGGCCGGAGAAGTCCAGGACATTGCCGCCGTCTTCCTTGAGCGTGACCGGCGCCAGGCGAATGTCGCTGTCGACGCTGCCGCCGTAACCGAGGCTGACCTGGGCGGTGACCGGCGACTTGTCGCCGGCGGCGGTGAACCAGCCGCTGGTGAAGTCATCCTTGTCCAGCGCGCTGTTGCTGGTGGCCATGACCGGCATCAGCTTGAAGGCCTTGACCCGCGACCAGGGGAACGGGCCGTGCTCGATCTGGTCGGTCACGCCCACCTGGAAGTTCAATGCCTCGGCTTCGCCGAGCTGGACGTTCTCGGCCTTCAGGCGGTAGTGCGCGGTACTGGTAAAGAAGTGCTGGTCCAGCGAGACCAGTTCGATGGTCATGCTGCCGCCGTTGCCGGCCAGGGCTTTCTTCAGCTCTTCGTTGCCGCGGGCGACGGAGCGTTCCAGCTCCGCGGGCAGCTGCTTGCCGGTGTACCAGGCGCCAGCGGTGGTTGCGACGGCGATGGCCACGGCCAGACCGGAAAGGATGCCTACTGATTTCTTCATGAATAGAACCGATTGCTGTCCATAGGGAGATCGTTGGAGCGGTCCACGGAAACGAGGCCGCGCTGGAGATGGCAAGAATACCACTGGCACCCGGCCCACGCGGTAATGCGTGAGGCATTTTGTCTGTCGCCACACCGCCGGGCACGGAGCTCACCGGAACAAGGCTTGTAAATTTTTACGAACATCAAAATCGACTTACGATCTGCTCAATCGGCCAAAAGCGCTGCATAACGGCCAAATAAACCGATTAACCTCCCATCCGTTTGGCACTCTGTCATGTTTAACTTGACACTCAAACGACCATCGTTGTTTATTTCGCGCACCCCGCAGCTCCAACATAAAAGGTGAACAACATGGAGCCCATCCGCTCGACCTTGTCGTGCCCGTCATCTGCCGTGCCCGTTGTTTCGATCAAGGAGCAGCGCCCGCATGCAGCCTGACCACAGCGCCCCCGGCAACACCCAGTTCCGCAAGTCCCTGCGCCTCTGGCATGTGGTGATCATCGGCCTGGCCTACCTCACCCCGATGACCGTCTTCGACACCTTCGGCATCGTCTCCGGCATCACCGCCGGACATGTACCCAGCGCCTACCTCCTGGCCCTGGCCGGTATCCTGTTCACCGCCGTGAGCTACGGCACCCTGGTGCGGCGCTTCCCACAGTCGGGCTCGGCCTATACCTACACCCAACGCGCCATCAACCCGCACGTGGGCTTCCTGGTGGGCTGGTCGTCGCTGCTGGACTACCTGCTGCTGCCCATGGTCAACGCGCTGCTGGCCAAGCTCTACCTATCGGCAATGTTCCCCGAGGTACCGGCCTGGGTATGGGTGGCCGGGTTCGTCACCCTGATCAGCCTGATCAACATGCGCAGCGTCAACCTGGTGGCGCACTTCAACCTGCTGTTCGTCGCCGTGCAGGTGGCGATCATCGGCGTGTTCATCTACCTGTGCTGGCGTGGACTGGGCCACGGCGAGGGGCTGGGCACCGCCTGGAGCCTGGTGCCGTTCGCCGACGACCAGACCCAGTTCGCCGCCCTCGCCGCCGGTGCGACCATCCTGTGCTTCTCGTTCCTGGGCTTCGACGCGGTGACCTGCCTGTCGGAAGAGACTCGCGACCCGGGCAAGACCATCCCACGGGCGATCTTCCTCACCGCGCTGATCGGCGGCGTGGTGTTCATCGGCGTGTCCTACTTCATCCAGGCCTACTTCCCGACCATGGCACGCTTCCACGACCAGGAGGCGGCCCTGCCGGAAATCGCCCTGTACGTCGGCGGCAAGTTGTTCCAGTCGATCTTCATCGCCTGCACGGTGATCAACACCATCGCCTCGGGCCTGGCCTCGCAGACCAGCGTGTCGCGCCTGCTGTACGTGATGGGTCGTGACAACGTGATCCCGGCCGGTGTGTTCGCCCGCCTGCACCCGCGCTACAAGACCCCAGTGCTGAACATCGCCGTGGTCGGCCTGATCTCGCTGTCGGCAATCTTCTTCGACCTGGTCACCGCCACCTCGGTGATCAACTTCGGCGCGCTGGTGGCGTTCAGCTTCGTCAACCTGTCGGTGATCAACCACTGCTACATCCGCGAGGGCCAGAACAAGGGCCTGACGAACAACCTCAAGTATCTGGTGGCGCCGACGATAGGCTTCTGCATCATTGTCTCGCTGTGGCTGGACCTGAACGAACACTCGCTGTTGTTCGGCGGTGTCTGGGCCCTGCTTGGCGTGCTCTACCTGGCCTGGCTGACCAAGGCCTTCAGGGTAGCGCCACCGAACTGCATCGCCGACTGACCCCGCCGACGCCCGCCTGACCGCGGGCGTCCTGTTTGCCCGAGAAGGAAAAGCCCATGTTGCTGCGCCGTCTCTCCATCCAGTGGAAGATCACCCTGCTCGCCGGTCTGTGCCTGCTGGCCATCGTCGCCCTGCTGGTGGCCACTTCGCTCACCCAGGCCCGACGCAGCGCCGAGCAGGTGTTCCTGGCCAACACCGAGCTGCTCGACCACAGCGCCCGCCTGCGCCTGCAGGCCCACGGCGAGACCCAGGCCCTGCGTATCCAGCGCTACTTCATGGACGCCTACCAGTACGGCAACGGCTTCGCCCGCCTGGTGCAGGCGCTCAAGGCCCGTGGCGGCAGTGACCTGCGCGCCGACCTCAGCCGCGAGGCGCGCGCCGCCCTGGCTGGCAACGCCGACCTGATCGGCCTCTATCTCGTGTTCCAGCCCAACGCCCTGGATCATCAGGATGCTCGCTTCGTCGGCCAGGCCGACAACGGCAGCAACGACAGCGGCCGCTTCTCCCTGTACTGGTCGCAGCCCGGCACCGGTACCCTCGAGGTGGAGGCAATGCCGGAGTCGATGCTCGCCGACACCAGCATCGGTGCCAACGGCTCGCCCTACAACCGCTGGCTGACCTGCCCGCTGGAGACCGCCAAGGCCTGCGTGCTCGACCCGTACTTCGACGAGGTCAACGGCCACCAGGTGCTGATGACCAGCATCGCCCTGCCGCTGCTGGAAAACGGCAAGGTGGTGGGCGTGGTCGGCCTGGACATCGGCCTGGACAACCTGCAGCAACTGAGCCTGGCCGGTCGCCAGGAGCTGTTCGATGGACAGGGCCAGGTCAGTATTGTCAGCCCTTCGGGCCTGCTCGCCGGCCACAGCCAGGACGCCAGCCAACTGAGCAAGACCTTGCAGCAGGCCTTCGGCGCCAGCGCCACCGCGCTGCTCGGCCCGCTGCGCGCCGGCCAGGCGGTCGAGCGCCTGGACGGCGGCACCATGCGCATTTCCCGGCCTTTCACCCCGATCCCCGGCGCGGCGCCATGGCAGGTCCTGCTCGAGCTGCCTGAACAAGTGCTGCAGGCCCCCGCTGTCGCCCTCAATCTGCGCCTGGACAGCCAGAACCAGAGCGCCAACCTGGTCAGCCTGCTGATCGGCCTGGGCGCCGCCGTGCTGGGGCTGCTGCTGGTGTGGCTGACTGCCCGCGGCGTGACCCGGCCGATCCTGGCCGTGGCTGCCCGCCTGCAGGATATCGCCAGTGGCGAAGGCGACCTGACCCGTCGCCTGGACTACGCCCGCGACGACGAACTGGGCCAGCTGACCGGCTGGTTCAACCGTTTCCTCGACAAGCTCCAGCCGGTGATCGCCCAGCTCAAGGGCTCCCTGCAAGAGGCCCGTGGTACGGCCGACCAGTCGGCGCTGATCGCCAGCCAGACCAGCGACGGCATGCAGCAACAGCACCGCGAGATCGAGCAGGTGGCCACCGCCGCCAATGAGATGAGCGCCACTGCCCACGACGTCGCCCACAATGCCGCCCAGGCAGCGCAAGCGGCGCGCGGCGCCGATCAGGCGACCCGCGACGGCCTGGCGCGGGTGTCCGCCACCCGTGAAGCGATTGGCGCACTGGCCGGCGGCATGGACGCGGCCATGGAAGAGGCGCGCGCCCTGGAAAGCCGCGGCGAGCAGATCGGCTCGGTGCTCGAGGTAATCCGTGCCATCGCCGAGCAAACCAACCTGCTGGCGCTCAACGCCGCCATCGAGGCCGCCCGCGCCGGAGAGGCAGGGCGTGGTTTCGCGGTGGTCGCCGACGAAGTGCGCAACCTGGCCCAGCGTACGCAGGTCTCGGTGGAGGAGATCCGCCAGGTGATCGAGGGGCTGCAGCAAGGCACCCAGGACGTGGTCGGCGCGATGCACGCCGGCCAGCGTCAGGCCCAGGACAGCGCCGCGCAGATGGAACAGACGCTGCCGGCGCTGCAGCGGATCGGCGAGGCGGTGGCGGTGATCACCGACATGAACCTGCAGATCGCCTCGGCGGCCGAGGAACAGAGCGCCGTGGCCGAGGAGGTCAACCGCAACGTGGCGGGGATACGTGATGTGACCGAGTCGCTGGCCGGACAGGCCGACGAGTCGGCGCGGATCAGCCAGGCGCTGAACCGTCTGGCCAACCAGCAGCAGGTGTTGATGGAGCAGTTCCGGGTATAGCCGTTGTTTGATCTTGATCTTGATCGCAAGGTTAACCCCTTCCCCACTAGCGACAGCTACGCCAGTCCAGGCGCCGCCCGTAACTTCGCGACTTCAGGAGGCCGAACGCAGGCCTTGCGCAGGGAGGTGACGGGCATGGATGCCCGTCAAGCGCTGGGGCCCAGGATGGGCCCTGCAGCGCGGTCCTCCCGGGAGCAAGGCCGGAGTGAGGGAACCCCG